>NZ_JBYQMJ010000010.1:0-10921 GCF_057834465.1 Streptomyces sp. GL_140 | reverse complement strand
GTCCGGGCCCGCGGAGCGGGTCTGTACCGCGCTGCGCGCGGTACAAAGGGAGGGCTCGGCGCTTCGCGCCTCGCGCGGCTGCGAGCCCGGCGCTTCGCGCCTTCCCTTCGGGAGCTCACACCCGCCATCAATCTTGATGGCTATCCGCAACTTGCAGCACCCCCCGCGATCGGCATCGTGCCTGGTCAAACGGGGTGTGCCCGAAATGCCCGAAAGTCGGACCCTGTGGAAAAGGGGTGCTGCAAGTTGCGGATAGCCCTGGCTGTGGAAAAGGGGTGCTGCAAGTTGCGGGTTCGGGCTGACCTGCGGAAACGTGGCCGTTTCGCGGGAAGTGTCCGTATGTTGAGACGCTAAGCGATCTTGTAAGGGGTGCTCTGATGTCCGGGACCCTTACGGATGTTGGGCCCCCTCCGCCCCGCCCCGGTCTGGGGTGTGCGTTTGGGCTGGTCAACCCGAAGGGGCAACTTGCAGCACCCCTTTTCCACAGCACCCCAACGCTGGTTCCCCCGGCCCCCGATGGGCGTCCGTCAGGGCCCGCGTGAGCGCTTGCGGTTGGCTCCGGGGCCTCCCGGTCCCGGACGTGGCGGAGGGGCCGTCAGGGCGCCGTGTGGCGTGTGGTCCTGACGGCCCCTCCGGGGGCGGTGCGGGTGGTGCTACCAGTCGGTCTCTATGTAGTCGATGTCCGTCAGCTCCACGTCGAGCCCTTCCGCGCGCCGGCCCCCGTCGCGGAAGTAACTGTGCCCGAGGCCTTGGCCCACCAACTCGTTGAGCCGCTCTTCGTCCCCGGCTTCGTAGGCGTCGAACATGGGCCCCACGAGGTCGTCGGGCATCTGCTGGCTGATCCGGCGCATGCGGCCGTCGTCACTCGACCCGGGCGCGGCGGTGAACCCGAATCGGGCGCGGGTCTCGACCACTACACCACCGCGGCTTTTGGCTTCCTTGCGGGCGCGGGCGGTGACGCGCGGCTGGTGGGACTTGGCCGCTTCGGCTTCGAGCTTGGGCGCGGCCTTGGCGGATGGCTGGGCGGTGCCGGCCAACCACCGCTGCACGGTGCGCTGGCTCACGCCGAGCCGTGCGGCCACGGCCTTGGTGCTGCCCTTCTCGGTTCGCATGAGCAGGTTGAGGCGGGCGGAGGCGGACTTGGGCAGGGCGCGGGTCCAGGTGCTCTTGCGCATGGCGTCGAGGATTTTGCCCATGGCGGTGCCCCTTTCTGGGCGTGGTGGGTGGGCGCCCCCGCGTACGGGGGCGCCGTGAGCTGCGGGATCAGGCAGTGAGGGCGAGCGCCTGGTGCTCGTTGTCGTCGGCGCTCTCGCGGCAGTGGTCGCCGCCGCACAGCGGGGTCCGACCGGGGAGCTCCCAGGCGTGGGCGCGGCAGATCAGGCACTCGCTCATGCGGGCCACGCCGTCGAAGTGGGTCTCGGCGGGGATGACGTACCGGCGCCGCAGGCGCGGCTCGTTGGCGAGCACGGCCGTCAGGTAGGACCGGGGGGTGCTGACGTGGCGGTCGGCGCTGGCGTCCAGGAGTGCCACGAGCGCGTGCGCGGGCCACCCTGCGGCGAGGTACCGGCGGAGGGCGATGGCGGACAGCTCGCGCCCGGCCACGCTCGTGCGGGCGTAGTCGAACCAGCGGACCTTGCGGAGTACCGCGTGGGCCAGCTCGGGCACGGCGTCGAGCGCGGCCCCGGTCAACGGCTCCGCCTCGATGCCGCTCAGGAGCGTGTACCGGTCGGTGAGCCGCTTGCGGTAGCCGGCCTTTCCCACGACGACGTGGTGCTGCCGGAACCCGATCAGGGGCACGGGCCGCTTGGCCGTCCGCCCCGCCAGGATGCTGCGGTGGTACTCCAGGGTGCGCAGCTTGACCCCGGCCTCCTCCGCCCACTGGGGGCTGTTGAGTTCGCCGGTCCATCCGTGCCGGGCGGGGACCAACAGGCACCGCATGGTCGTGGCGTGCAGGCCGGGGAGGGACGCCACCCACGCGAGCGACCCGGACAGCTCGGGGCGCGGGCGGGGTACGCGTAGGACCGTGCGGCGGTCCACGTCGAGGATGCCGTGCACCACGAGGTGCGCGAGGTGGGTCTGGACGATCCGGAGGGACAGGCCGACCACCGCGCAGATTTCGGCGTTCGTCGGCGGGTTGTCGGGGCGTTCCTGCTTGCAGCGGTCGAGGTAGTAGGCGATGGCGGTGCAGGAGCTGCACTTGCCGGGGCTCATCGTGCCGTGTGCCACGTTCGGGCCTCTCTGCCCGTTGCCTGGTAGTGAGACCTTGCGGTGCCCTCTACACTCGACAACAGACCTAGCCTGGTCAGTACGGCGAGCCCTTCCGGGGCTGTGAGCTGGTAACTCACGGCATTTCAACCCGGCGGGGCTTCCGTCATTTCTGGGGTCAGTCTGGGCTACAGACCGGACAGCTTGCGGGCGAGTCGTTCCGGCCCGGGGCCGGAGTTCCACCAGGCGTTGCGGAGCTGCTGGCGGGTGTGGCACTCCGGACACGGCCGTGCCGGCCCCCGGAGAACTCCCTCCCCCTGGCAGGTCGCGCACTGCGCGGTGCCGTTCGGGTCGGACGGGTCCGCCCCGAAGCACAACGAGTCGTCGGTGACGGCCGTCATGACTTCCCCTTGGGCTTCTGGGCCGTCTTCTTGGCCGGGGCCTTGGCCCTGATCTCGATGCCTTCCTCCCCCAACCAGTTGTAGAGCGTGGTGGGGCTGATGCCCGCGAGACTCCGGATTCGGCTGCGGTTGGCGCCGGTGCGTACGGCGGTGAGCACCGCCGCGCGGAGGTCGCGGTCGAGTTGGGCGATGGTCTCTGCGCGGCGGAGGGAGGACTCCGCCACCGCGCGCAGGGCTTCCGCCTGCGCTTCTTCCGGGATGGCTGGCATGTGAGGAGCCTACCGAAAAACTATCCACAAGAACAGGTGCGGCGCGCTGGTTGTACAGAAGGATGCTTTGCCGTAGCGTTCTTCTCGTAAGGCGGTCCGGCCAACTCGGCGGAGCGGCTCGGGCATTGGTTTGCCCGCACAACTAAAAACGGCTCTGACCTGGTGTTACTAGCACCTGGCCAGAGCCTGAGACACACACCCACCCCTGAATCAGCCAGAGGGAGGTGCGGTCCTGTGACGGATCGTATCCAGGTACGTGATCAGCAGTACAACCCGGCCACGGAGCCCGCTACGGCGGCGGCGCTGGTCCGGATCGCGGAAGCGCAGCAGGCGGCGGAGACCGCCCGCCAGGCCACCGCGAAGCTTCAGTCGGGCGGTGCCCAGTGAAGTGGCGCTCGGTCGTACGTGAGGTCCTGGTCCCGCACGAGCGGGACGGCCGTACGCACATGGTGAAGAACACGGTGACGGACCGGGTGCCGGTCCTCCCCCGTGATCTGGACGCGCTGGCCCTGCGGGCGGTGGCGGGTCTGGTCCTGGCGGTGACGCTGGTGACGGTCGTCTGGTCGACCGCGTCGATTGGCCGGCTGTTGCACGGCGGGGTCGGGTTCGCGGCGGCGGCCATGTTCGACGTGGCGTGGGCGGCGGTCTTGCTCCTGGAGTGGATGGCCCGCTTCGACCCCGGGAAGCGGAAGTTCGCCCGGGTGCTCGGCTGGGTGCTGGTGGCGATCACGATGGGCGCCATCGGCTGGGAGGGCATCGAGGCCGGATCGCTGGCCCTGGCCGTGGTCGGCGCGGCGGTCTCGCTGATCGCCAAGCTCCTGTGGCTGGCCGTCTTCAAGCACATCGACCGGGATCTGTCCGACGCCGATGCGCAGTGGGTGCAGGCGGAGATGAGCCGGGCCAACGCGATGCTCGCGGTGTCGGGGGTCCGTCGGCAGGTGGCCCGCGCCGAGTCGCACGCTGCGATGGAGCTGCTGGCCGCCGAGCGTGAGCGGGAGGCGATGGGCGCGGTGTCCGCGATGGCGGAGCCCACCCTCGCCCCGGCGGAGCCGGTGCCCGCGTTGGCGGAGCGCCCGGCGGACCGGGCGGAGCTGGATCAGCTCCGGGCGGAGTTGGCCATGGCCAACACGGTGCTGGCCGCCCTCACGGCGGAGCCTGCCTCTGCCGCGCCGGTCTTGCCGGAGGCGGACGCGGAGGAGCGGGACGCGGAGATGCTCGCCCTATACCGGGCGGTGCAGTCCACCTCCGGCGCCACGGAGGCGGACCGGGACTGGGCCGCCGAGCTGGCGGAGCTGGCCGGGCGGCGGGAGCCCGTTGCCCGCCCGGCGGTGACGCCGCCGCTGGTCAGCGCGTCGGCAGATCCGGAACCCGCCGGGGGCGAGCGTCCGGCGGACCGGGTGCCGGAGCAGCGGCCCCGGAGCATCGCCGCCGGTGTGGCGGAGCTGCGCGCGGCGGGGATCGCGGATCCGGCGGTGATGGCCGCCCGGCTGTCCGCGCTGATGGACCGCGACGTGAGCGTGGACGCGGTGAAGCGGGAGGCGCGGCGCCTGCGGGCGGCCGAGCGTGCCGCCGAGGGTGACGCCACGACCGGGACGGGGGCGTACCTGTGAACCGCTCTCTGTCCCGAGTCCCGCTGGGGCTGCGGATGCTGGCCGGGCTGTGGGGCCTGACGGCCGCTGTGATCGCCGTTCTCGTGGCGGTGGGCCTCCCGGCCCCGGCCGCTGGTGTGGTCGGCCTGGTCGGCTGCGTGGCGGTCGGGTGGCCGTGGGCCGCCCGCGCCGAGCGCGAGAGGCAGGCCGACTGATGGGCCGCTGGATCAACCGCTTCGCGGACATGCCGACCCCGGAGGAGACCTACTACGCCGAGCGCGGCAAGTCCCGCGCGAAGCGGTGGGCGGCCACGAGCACGGGCGCCACGGAGGCGAAGGCCGAGACGGCCCGCCACGAGGAAGCCGCGGCGAAGGTCTCTCGCTGGAAGGGCCGCCGGTGAGCGCCCGCCAGTTCGGCCCCGGCCTGCACCACTGGACGTTGAGCGCGGACTTCGAGAAGGCCGGCGGGGCGTCGGTCGCCGGATACGGCGTGATCGACCTTGCCGAGCCCGAGTCCGCCCTCGGGGTGTGCGCGCGGCTCCTGGTGGAGCTCGCCGGACCGGATCTCGCCGGACTCGACTGCGCCGTCCGCTTCACCATCCGACCCGTCACGAGGGGGAACTGACCATGCCGAACGGACCCGAACCGAAGCAGTACACCGGCTGGGAGATCGCCAAGCTCGCGGCGCTGTGCGCCAAGGGGATCAAGACCGGCCCCACGGCCAAGCTCGACCGGCAGATCGAGTCGGTGAAGGCGAAGGCGGTGGAGCGGGAGCAGATCGAGGAGGCGGCCCGCGCGCAGGTCAAGGCCGCGAAGGACAAGGCCACGTTTGACGCCAAGGTCGCCAAGGCCGCCCGCAAGTACCGCTGACCGTCGCAGGATCGCCCCGGGGCCGCGTGCCGGCCCCGGGGCCTTACCCCCTCGGGAGGGATCGAGATGAACGCCAAGAAGACG
This sequence comes from Streptomyces sp. GL_140, assembly GCF_057834465.1. NCBI lineage: Bacteria > Bacillati > Actinomycetota > Actinomycetes > Kitasatosporales > Streptomycetaceae > Streptomyces > Streptomyces sp. GL_140. The sequence goes on along the minus strand of NZ_JBYQMJ010000010.1, from coordinate 5,504 downwards.
ACCGCGAGCGTGGCGGTGTGGTGCCTGGTGAACGCGTCCGGCCTCGCGCTGGCGGTGGCCGCCCTGGTGGCCAACGCGGTGCTGTTCGGCCCGGACACGTCCATGTGGACGTCCGCGTGGGGTACGGCGGTGGCCGGGTGCCTCGCGTACGGGGTGGTGGAGAAGGCGCCGGTTCTGTCGACCGGGGTCGGGCCGCGCCGGACGCTCGGGGACGTGGCGATGTGCTGGGCGTACCGGGTGGCGATCGCCGCCGGGATCGACCACTGCGACCGGTGCGGGAGCACGAATCTGGCCGAGTACTGCCCGGCTGGCCAGTACGTCCCCGAGGGCTACGTGTGCATGGCCTGCGGCGACTCATGGCACGCCTGAAAAAGCCGCGGCGCTACCGCCTGACCCTGGCCGACGTCCCGGCCACGCCCGTGGACGGGGTGGCCGGTCAGCTCCCGCTGTGGCCGGAGGACGTGTCCATGGACAGGGGGTCAGGGCCGCGTCTGGCTGCGGAAACGGGCCGGAGTGTCCATGGACTGTCCACCCCTTCGAACCGCTGAAACGGCCGTGTCCGGTCCGGCCGAGAACCTGTTCCCAGCACCAACCGAGAAGGAGAAACCGATGATCACCGACCACACCGCACCGCCCGAGGGTGGCGTCTACCAGGTGGCCGGCCTTGAGCTGTTGGCGGTCACCGCCCACCTGCTGCGCTGGTCGTCCCGGATGACCGTGCTGGCCCGCCAGGGCGGGGCGCCCCTGGCTGAGGAGCGGGACTACCGGCTGCACCGCGCGGCGGTCGCGGACCACGTGGCGCTCACCACGGGCTCCGAGGGGGACCTCGTGGATGCGGACTTCACCGCGAATCAGCTGATGGACATCGACCTGGGCGGACGTCGGAACCCTCCCGTGGGGTACCGGCCGGAGCGGCGCGAGTACGTGCGGATCGCCTACCGCGAGTGGCTGGCCGACTATCCCGACCGGGACGCGCTGGCCCCGGGCGCGTGGCTCGCCTGATTCCAAAGCCCGGCTTTGGATTTCGGGTGACCGGTGACCGGTCACCGGATCGGTCACCGGTCACCTCCCCGGTGGCCGTGACCGATCCGGTACGCGTACCGGCCATCGGTGGGGATGTGGCTGGGGAGGAGAACCAACAACCGTGTGACGTGGGTCACTTCATGTCACACGGGGGCCGTTTCTCCCACTTCTACGGGGCGGAACCCAAGGGCCCCGGATCACCGGCCTCTGTCCACAGGTCCAACCGTCCAACCTGCACGGACCCCCGAAAACCGGGGGCGCATGTCAGTCCATCGAGTCACGATCAAAGATCTGTCCGCCCGGCGGCGCCTGCCAAGGATCAACCGCCGGACGGATCGGTCACCACGGAGGGGAACCAGTGGAGAGCATGACCGAAGTAGCGGCGCCGTACGCGGCGACCGCGCCACCCGCCCCGGACTCCGGGACGTCGGAGGCTGGGGAGGCGGTGGGGGAGTGGCTCGGCACCGCCGGGGCCTGGCTGTGGGAGCGCCGCCCGACCACGCAGACGGGTTGGTACGCGCTCCTGATCGTGTCCGCGATCGGCGTGGCCTGGCTCCACCACGTCGGTGAGGAGCGGATCAAGGAGAAGGGCAAGACCCCGCGCAAGGGCGGCAACGGCGTGGCCGACGCGATCGGGGAGGGCCTGGCCGCCGCGATCGGCGGACTGTTCCGCCTCCTGGGCCGCTTCGTCGGCGGACGCAAGCTGTGGGGCGAGCCGAAGTCGGACGCCACGTTCTGGAAGGCCGGCGCGCGCGAGGCCGTGAGCGAGACCGCCGTCCCGCTCGCGCAGCTCGGCTCCATCGCGGCCCCGGCCGCCATGCCGTACGGGCTCGCGAAGGACGCCGGGCCGTCCCCGCTCGGGTTGTGGTTCGGCCGGATGACCGTGCGCATCTTCGGGTGGGTCGACGCGTGGGAGGGGCGCGGCTGGCGCGGCGTGCGCGTGCTCGACCTCGCGTCCACCGTGGTGGTCACCGCGGCTACCTGGCTCGGGAAGCTGTGGCGTCTCGCGTGCGGGATCGGGCGCGGGATCGTCCTGTCGGTCGAGGCCGTGGTGCCGGTCGTGAAGGGCGTGACGCGCTTCGTGCGCTCGTACCCCCGGTGGGCGTTCGCGGGGGTCGCTACGGCCCGTTTGGCGCTCGTGGCGGTCGTGGCCGGGTGGGCGCTGCAGCCCACCTTGCGCGGCTGGATCCTCCTCGCGGTCATCGCCTCCCCGCTCCTGGTCATCGTGGGCGCCGTGACCGGCCCGCACGGCCTGCGGTGGTGGAAGGGCTACGAGGCCACGTTCGCGGACCTGTACGCCCCGAACCTGTGGGCCGCGCTCGTGCCCGCGCTCAAGCTCGCCGACGACGAAGTCCGCCAGGCGTGGATCGAACTCCCCCACGATCCGGACGCGGAGGGAGCCGCGATCACGGTCCGCCTGCCCGCCGCGATGCTCGGGACCGACCACGACCGCCAGGCGCTGCACCAGATCCTGCACGCGGTCGTGCCCGGCCAGTGGGTCGCGCACTGGCAGACGCGCGGCCGCAACAGGTTCGTGCGGTTCGTGCAGGACCCCTCCGGCCCGGGTGCGGACGCCGAGTTCGGGCCGGTGCTGTGGCAGGCCGTCCGCAACGTGCTGGGCGTGCCCGCGTGGGAGTTCAGGAGGGACTGGCTGACCCTGGCCGTCGACCTGACCGAGACGGCCGCGATCCGGCTGCGCCTCCCGGCCGGTGTGCTCGGGACCGAGCGCGAGCGCAACGCGCTCCACGAGATCGTGGAAGCGGTCGTCCCCGGCACGTGGACGGTCCGCGTCGAGAACCACGGAGGCGAGCGCCACCTCACGTGGACGCAGGACGACCAGCCGCCGGCCCCGGACTGGTGGGCGTCCAAGCCCGCCACCATCCCGGCCCCGGCCGTGCAGCACCCCCCGGTGCCCGCGTCCGCCCCGGTCATCCCCGCGCAGGCCGTGGCGCCCGCCACGCAGCCCGTACGCGTCCAGTCCGGCCTCCAGATGCTCCTGGCCCGCCTGGAAGACCAGAGGACGACCCCGGCCCCCGCCGTGCAGCACCCCCCGGTGCAGCACCCCCCGGTGCAGCACCCCCCGGTGCAGCACCCCCCGGTGCAGCACCCCCCGGTGCAGCACCCCCCGGTGCAGCACCCCCCCACCCGTGATGACGACGTGCTGCACGGTCCGGGGCTGTGGGCCGCGCTCCGCAACCTGCTGCACGTGCCGGCCTACGAGCCCCGCCGGGACTGGCTGAGGCTCTCATTCGACCTCTCGCGGGACGATGCAGCGATCATGGTGCGAATCCCGGCCGGATGGCTCGGTGAGCCCGGTCAGGTGGCCTACGTCGTAGACCAGCGGGTGCCGGGTGAATGGTCCATGCAAACCGCGCTTACCGGCGGAGAGAGTTTCATCAAGTTCACGCGGAAACCCGCTCCTAAGGCCCGTCCGGAATTGCCGGAAAAGGTTTCCTGGTACTCGACCGGTGACCCGCGCGTCCTGTACTTCGGGGAGACCCACGACGGCCCCGCCCTTGTGAAGACTGGGACGGCCACCCCGCACCTCGGCATCTCGGGTGAGACCGGTTCCGGTAAGTCCACCATCCTCTACATCGCCGTAGCGGTTGCCCGCCAGGCCGGTGAACTCGTCACCATCATTGACCCGAAGCAAAACTCGATGCCGCTGGTCGATGGAAAGTCCGGCATCCGAATCCACACGGACACATACGACTGCGTGTGGGCCATCGCTGAATTCTTCACGTCGATGATGGCCACCGAGACGCGCAAGCGAAAGGGCTGGAAGCCGACCGCTGGCGACACAGGAGCAAAGCCGGTAGGACGACTCCTCGTCATTGACGAACTCCCCTCGTTCCGTGAGTTCGTGGCCGCGTGGTGGAAGTACATCATCAAGGAAAGGGGATTCCCTCCGGTACTCGTTTGGTTCCAGCTCATCCTTATGCAGGGACGTAGTGCGGACCACCGTGTAGCGGTCGGAACTCACCAATTCAGCCTGGACGTATTCGGCTCCACCATGGCGCGCGATCAGGTCGGTACGAAGATGGTCGTCGGAGAAACTTCCGACCCCTCGTGGGCAGTTGCCTACGGCCACACCACACCCCGATTCGAATACGACGACACGATCCCCGGGCGCGGTGTGATCTCGACCAAGGGACGCAAGAAGAAGAAGATCGGAGCGGACGGCCGCCCGGAGCGCGTCGAGGAAATCCAATTCGCCTACATCGCCCCGGACATCGAAAGGGTCCTGGACGAGTGCGAGCCCGCGCCCGAGTGGTTCGACCGGGGCGAGATGGCCCCCTGGATCACTCCGGCAGACATCGCCCGAGCCGATGGAGCCGCGGCGGTCGGCGAGTTCCTCAACGGGGTCTACAACCCCGAGCAGGACTACCTGACACAAGACACTGACACAGACGACGAGACGACAGGGGCCCCCCGTCCCACGTCAGAGCGCCTGTCTGACATGTCAGCGGACGACCTTGCGTCAGCCGGCGCGGCCAGCATGGACGAGCTCGTCCAGCGCCTGGCCGCCGAGGCCGAGCCCACCGAAGACCGCTGGACGCTCGCCCAGGCGTGCGCCATCGGCATCGTCGGCAAGACCTACGGCGCGGCCCGTGAGCAGAAGTCCCAGATGGCCAAGCGCGGCGAACCCTTCCCCGCAGGAGAGAAGAAGGGCCGCACTACCTGGTACACCCGCGAGGAACTCGAATCGGTCTTTGGCTCCACCGAGACCGAAGACGAGGACGACGAATAGAGCGCCCCTGAGCGCCATTTGACGGCCCGTGGCCCGTGACCCTATGGTCTCGGGCCACGGGCCTTTCTGCGGCCCACAGAGACCGAAGGAGCAGCACATGAGCCAGGAACTATGCGAGAACTGCGGGGAGTTGTGCGGAGACGATTACTGCGGTAAGTGCCCCGAGTGTGGAGGGGAATTGGAAGACGATCACACGTGGCCCAATCCGTGTTTCAAGTGCCGCGAAAGGGCGTACAGGAAAGCCGCCCGGGAACCCCTCCCGTTCGATATCTAGAGTCAATTGGTGCGCCATTTTCATAACCTCCTTAAATGGCGCATCAATTCAACGCCCGCATTACATTTTGCATCGCACGAAAAGAGGCGACGGAGAGAAATCCAGAGAAACAGTTGACGGGAATTGACTAAGTAATTGGCCGTCAGGTAAGGTCAGTTCAGCCACACAGAGTGAGCAACTCGACATACGACCCCGGCCACCCTCCGCCCTAGCCAGCCCCGCGAAGCGGGTAGGGTCCAGGAGCGAAGCGGATGGGCCCCAAGGCCGTGAAACGGCCGCTCAGAGGCCGCGAAGCGGCCGATCCGGCCGGAGGCCGGACCCTCGGCGGAGCGAAGCGCAGCCGCCCGGCCCGAAGGGCCGGCCAACCTCGGCGGAGCCGAGGTGCATTACTCTCCGCGAAGCGGAGAGCCTCCCTTCCAGAGCGCGCAGCGCTCTGGGTCCCGCTCCGCGGGTCCT
>NZ_JBYQMJ010000009.1:0-15216 GCF_057834465.1 Streptomyces sp. GL_140 | reverse complement strand
GGGTCCTTCGCTTCGCTTCGGACTGGTTCGGGTCCGCTACGCTCCCCCGAAGTGGGGCGCTGTCCGTGGTCCAAGCCTTGGGCCCGTTGGGGTGTCCGCTTCGCTTCCACCCCGGGCCTTTCCGGCTTCGCCTTCAGGGCTGGGCCCGCTGCGCGGACCCGGCTGGCAGCAGCAAAGCGGGGTGGTCTCGGCTGCCGCGGCTCTGCTTCATTTTGAAGGGCAGATTGTCTCTGGCTCCAAGCACTTATGGCGGTCCGGGCAGTGGCGTCATCTGCCACCAGCCCATACCGAGCTGCCGGGTCCGGGTCCTGTCAGCACAACAACGTGACGACACCCGACAAAGATCCAGAAGGACGCCACCTTCACGGAGGCGGAGGCGGAATGGTCAGACCGCGGCCCCTCAGAACGACACAGCCGTCGCCGCCAGGGTTGCCGCGGACGGAGCCGCGGCTGGGGAGAAACGCGCCCTTGCCACCCCTTCCCGTGTCACCGGGGCAAGCCCCCGGTACCTTCTTGCCCGGTGCACCTCCGACACCCCCATAAAGGTCACCAACCTCTCCGGGACTCCCGGAATGGAGTTTGGCATGACCCCCCTTGCAGAGCGCAGCGGTGCCACCGATTCCTCCACTGCCTCCTCTTGCACCCGCCGTGCCCCCTTCGCCGCCGTTAGCCTGAGCCAAGACAGTCTGGGTCTTGCCGTCAGAGACCCGCACGTGGGAGGTATCCCCGTTCTCACCATTCCCCTCGACCGGATGGCCGGCAGTGTCGAGGTCACCACCGCCCCCGCCCCCCGCAACATGGATACTCAGGCGATCACCAGGGTGAACATGCAGCCTGCAGCGCACGGTGGCACCGCCACCTCCACCGCCCCCGCCTCCACTGGACTTGCCTCCCTCATCACCCCGTCCGCCCCCTCCGCCGGCACCGGTGACAGACATGGTGATACGCGTAACACCGGGCGGCACCTCGAATTCGTACTCGCCCGGCGTGCTGTACGACACCTTCCCGGGCGGCACGGCGGAGCTGAAGCTGCCTGGCGTGCTGGCCGGCACCCCGGCCGCCTGAGCAGTACCAGGAAACGCCAGCGCAGAAGCAGCCAGAAACACCACCGCCGCATAAGGACGAACAACACGCAGCATAAAGAACCCCCAGCAAAGAAACACGAAAAGCGAAGGGAACGACCCTCCACGCCAAGACACGCCGTCCCCCCAACTGTCTTGCCCCCTAGTCAGAAGGGCCAGAGTTACGGCAGGGGCGTGCAGAGGCACAACCGCGTGCTCTCCCGTATGCGAGCGCCCGCCACAAAGATTCCGGGAACGACCGTTCGGACTCAAGCTGCGGAGAACACGTCACACTACGTGCCGAATCGCACTATGAAACACACATCCAAACGCACCCTCGGCACCAACCCCGCACGAAAATCGGGTCCGTCCAGTGAACGGTGGTTCTGGAGTTGTTAGGGAGTTCAGCGGCGGGTGGCTGAGAGCCGACCGTCGAAGGTGATGTCGAAGGCGTTCAAGGCTGCCTTCCATCGCTGGGTCCAGCGTTTGCGTCCCTGGCCGGTGGGATCGAGGCTCATGATGGCCATGTAGACGCATTTGATCGCGGCCTGCTCGTTCGGGAAGTGCCCGCGGGCCCGGACGGCCTTGCGGATCCGCGCGTTCACGGACTCGATCGCGTTCGTCGTGCAGACGATCCGCCGTATCTCGGTGTCGAACTGCAGGAACGGCACGAACTCGGCCCACGCGTTCTCCCACAACCGAACGATCGCGGGATACTTCTGGCCCAATTCTTCCTGGAATTCCAGGAACCGTTCCATCGCGGCGTCCTCGGTCGGCGCGGTGTAGACGGGCTTGAGCGCCTTCGAGATCTTGTCCCAGTCCTGCCGGGCAGCGTAACGGAACGACGCCCTCGGCAGGTGAACGACACACGTCTGCGTGACCGCCTGCGGCCAGACCGCGCCGATCGCGTCAGGGAGCCCCTTCAGGCCATCACAGACGACCATGCAGACGTCTTCCGTGCCACGGTTCTTGATCTCCGTGAGGACCTGGAGCCAGTACTTGGCACCCTCGCCGCCGTCGCCGGCCCACAGGCCCAGGATCTCGCGAGTCCCCTCGACGGTGACCGCCAGGACCACGTAGAGCGGCCTGTTCGCGACCTTCCCGTCCCGCAGCTTCACGTGGACACAGTCAATGAACAAAACCGGGTAGACCGAGTCGAGGGGCCGGTTCTGCCACTCATTCATGCCGTCGATCACCTTGTCCGTGATCGTGGAGATCGTCTGCTTGGAGACCTCGGCGCCGTAGACCTCGGCCAGGTGGGCGGAGATCTCACCGTGGGTCAGACCACGGGCCGACAACGAGAGCACCATCTCGTCGACCCCGGTCAGCCGGCGCTGCCGCTTCTTGACGATCTGCGGCTCGAACGAACCCTCCCGGTCCCGCGGGACCTCGAGCACGACCGGGCCGACCTCAGTCACCACGGTCTTGGACCGGGTCCCGTTCCGGGTGTTGCCCGAGCCGGCCTTCTCATGCTTCTCGTGCCCGAGATGGTCGGTCATCTCGCCTTCCAGGGCCGACTCGAGAATCCTCTTCGTCAACTGCTGAAGCAGACCGCCCTGGCCCGTCAGCTTGATCCCCTCGGCCTTGGCCCGATCAACCAGCTGACTGATCAACCGGTCATCCAGCACGTCCGGCGCCAACCCGGACGGCTGCACCTCCGCCACGGCCTCCGCCGACACGGTCACGTCTGTCATCAGGTGTCACTTCCTCTTCGAAGATCCACCGTTGCCCGTACAGACCCCGGACCTGGGAGCGGTCCTCGTCGAAGGTGACGTCGCGGACCCAGTGCAGGCGGTTCTCGATCTCCCAGTGCAACTACACCCATGTGGCCAGAAGTGCCGGCGGTGCGGTGCGGGCGTCCGCACTGGTGATCAGGTAGATGATCTCGACAGTCCGTCGGCCCTTCCTCGTGACGGTGCGCCGCATTTCGTTCGCCCGCTTCAGCTCCCGCGCCTCGGCCCGCAACCGGCGCATCTCTGCCGACTCCACGGTGCTGGCCCCCGGCCTGGCGCCGGCGTCGACCTCGGCATGGCGGACACAGTTGCGCAGGGTCTCCGCGGTGCCGATGCCGAGCTTGCCGGTAACCGAGCAGATCGCTGCCCACTCGGTCGGATGCTCGGGCCGGACCTCAGCTACCAGCCGGACCGCGCGCTCCCGCAACTCGGCCGGGTAGTTCCTCGGAGGACGTGACATGGACTCCATCTCCTCACGAAGTGGAGCCTCCGGACACGCCGGGGCGGTTCACATGGATCTGCAACATCCCAGCTCAGCAAGCCACGGATACCGCAACTACCCGCCCCCTCGGCGACAACAGGGGCCTCCGTCACCCAGTGGCCTCCTGTCGCAGTGCGCGGCTCGGCAGCGGCCTTCGGAGTCCCTCCCGCCCGGGGAACGGCTCCGGCTGGTCATATCGGAGCCCTGCAGCTTTCCATCGCCGGAGGAACTCGTCGATGACGTCGTAGTGACTTCCGAGGTGGAGGCGTACATACGGGATGTTCCCTGCCTGGTTGAACAGGGAGCCGCTGGTCAGCGTGCCAGTCGCGTAGAAGAGATCGTCACGGAAGCGGTCAATGCCGGAGCGGTCGCCGTGGTAGACGCGCGGAATCTCGAGGAGCATATATGAGGTAGAAGGCCCTGTACATATGCTCCCGTCTGGCCATCCCATGGAATTCAGCGCGTTGCGGACACCCTCTTTCTGCCGAGCATAGAACAAGCCTGTACTCAGTGTCCATTCCTCGGCTTGCGCAGTCTCCAACCAGGCACACATTATTTCCGCGTTGTGGGTGTTGCAGTGGTAGCGATTGATCCAGGACTTTCGGGCGAGTGAAGCAAGCAGCCCGCCCGATGTAGTAATCGCTGCCACGCCCATGGTGTTGCAGCTGAACTGCTTGCCGAAGGGACGTGTCACCACCCAGCGGTCAAACATCCCTGAGCGCGTCAGGGAATTGTCGCCGCCCTCGTGGGCGAAGGACTCCAGCAGTCTCTTCAGGGTATTCTCGACAGGCACTCTGGGATCGTGAACCCCGTAATAGGCATCGTCGACCAGCAGGTGGGCCGACTCCTCCGCACAGGTGTTGAGCAGAAACTCCGTCACCCGGTATGGCCATTGCATTCCGGTGGGATTGTGCTGCGGATTAGCCACGGCAAGCGCGACACGCACGTCTCGGCTTCCGCGGATCTCCTGTATCACTGCCGACCATTCCTCAAGGTCGGGCATCCATCCGTTCTCAGGACGGATGGGCAGATACACGATATCGAAGCCGACGTCCTTGAAGATTCCCCTGTAGTCCCAGCCGGGTGAAGGGACCAACGCTACGGACCGGACTCCAGGGAAGCGGCTGTTGGAGTCCTCCATAGCCACCTTTGCTAGGTCGTACATCGCCATACGCGTGGTCATCGCCAGACAACCCACCTCAATGTCCAGCCCCTTCGGCAGTCCACGGCTCGTCAGGTGATGGTCCTTGATGATGAAGCGTTTCATGGCGTCTCGGTGGCGTTGAATGCCGTAGCCACACTCTGCGTACCCCATGTCCTCGCGGGTGAGTGTGAACCCGTTGACGAAGTCGAGGAAGTCAGGGCAGACCCCATTCCAGTGTTCTCCCTTAACGGCGTAGAGCGCGGCGCCGTGTGGTTCGCCAGCCTTGACGTACTCATGGTAGAGACGCTGCTCGGGTGAGCACTGGCGTAGTGGATCACACGTGTTGAGCAGGTGTTCGGCACATGCTGCCTGATGACTCTGCAAATGCGCAGAGCCGCGTGCGGACGGGAAGCCATTGCGGTGGTTTACGTCGAACGGAACCAAGTTGTTGGCCCTTAGGGCATTCGGCGGCGGGGGGAGTTCGATGGCCATGAGAGACCTTTCTCATCAGACGCAACAAATTGATACGGAGACACACGCGCGGGCGGACAGTTACAGGGTCATTCGTAGCGGTCATAGGCGGCCTTACTGCCTTTCCGTAAAGGCAGTAGATGTCCGTCAAAGCGAAGCAAGCCAAAACACCGGGTTATCCCGCTCGCCTCGGCTACCGCCCATCGGCCTCGGCCGACGAGGTGTCGACGATGCCTCTTCCACGACTAGAAACCCAGATCCGGGCGAGCGATCGTCGCAGATCCGGCTCGACACCACTGCGGCGCCCGTGAAGGTAGCGGAGATTGTCGAACACAAGAAGGTCACCCGAGCGCCAGCTGTGGTCGAGAATGATGCTGGCGTCAATCGCGGCATAGAACTGGTGCAGTGCAGAAACAATTTCCTTCAGGTCGGGCACTTCGGAGAGCGTCGCTGCCGATACTCGCGGCTGGACATACCCGCGGGTCGCCATGTTTGTGATATACGCGCCCGAACGTGGATGGCGTTCAAGAAGCGGCCGCCGGTGCTCGGACAGATCTTTACCTATATATATGAAGTCGAGGTCGGTAAGAATCGGCAGGAGCTCGCTGACGGCGCTGATAGCCGCCGTGGAGTCACTGAGGGATGTCTTGATGTCGGTCTGCCCCGGATCTTCGCAGTACAGCAACACCAGTTCGGGCGGCATCTCGTAGTAGCAGCCATCGGTGTGCAGGTCGAAGGACGCACTTTGTTTGGACTTGTCACGGGCATCGGCATAGTCACGGACAATCGAAACTAACCCATCAGAACTGGCCCGCATCTGCAGGGTGGGAGATTCCTCGATACGGCGAACAAACTCCGATGCGTCGAATCTGGTCGGAACGACCTTGCATAAGCCGGTCATATCTTCTCCCAAGCTTTCGAGCCAGGCGATGAACTCGGACGTATCCAACATACAATTCTCCTCTCGTCGCAATGCCCTGGTAGGCCAGCTACCAGGGCATTGAGAAGGGGGCGGTTGGCCGTGTTATTGGCATTGCAAGGCACAGGATGCCCGCCAGGCGGCAGAAGTCCGGCACGGCGGGCAGCTCCCCGAAGTGCAGATGCGTCACGTACCCTGCAGTGAGTTTCCGCAGCCGGCGGAGGCGCTGAGGCCAGGATCCTTCAAGCACGTGTATCTCGACAGACTCGGCTAACTCGGTTGTCAGGGAATTCCTCCGGGAGGCACCCAGCACGATGACGCGAACCGGAGCGCACCTGCCCGCAAGTTCATTTGCGATCAGGGATACGGCTCTTCCCAGCCCTCCTACTGTGAAGTGCCGCAAGATCAAACAAGTCGAGGGGTGAACTGCACCAGTCATTTCTCTCCTTACATCCTGGCCATCGCCGAGATCGCCATCTGGCCCGCGTACACCGTCCAGCGCCCGTCAGAAGCGGTCTAGTGCCCGGGGTGTCCGAGCCGGCCGGACAGGTACGCGTCCAGCGAGGACACCTCGAGAGCTCCGTCGTCCGTGGTGGTCAGGGGCATCGCGAGGTCGGGTCGAAGGACGCAGCCGGAAGCCTTGAGGTCAGCGGTGATGCGAATGCCGCAGCCCATCCATCCCTCAAGGCACGCGTCCTTGACACGGCATTCCTGGCAGACGGGAGCGGTGTGCTGGGTGCGCGGATAGTTGAGGTTCGTCTCGATAGAGGAGCCTCCGCGCAGCCACCACACTATGTTGATGCGGCCGGGCAGCCCGTATGTCCATACAGTGATCCGTTCGGTGCGGTCAGCCCACAGGCCGGTGATCTCCTGCCATGAGATGTGGTTACGAAGCCACTGGTCGTCCTGGCCCGGCATCCACATCACGTCGTAGAGGCGCACGCGGAACTGGCGCCGGTCGATCCAGTCGAGGAAGGCGGGAATGTCCTCGTGGAACCCCTTGAGCAGCACCCGGTTGACCGTGACCGGTAGCCCGATGGTGTCGGCCAGATCGATCACGGCCAGGACGTTCTGGAAGGCGTCCAGACCCATGATGTCGGTGTAGGCCTGCCGCTCGAAGGCCTGTACCGACAGCACGAGACCGGACAGGCCCGCAGCGTGGAGCCGGGGGAGCCAATCCAGCAGCTTCAGGCCGTGGCTGACGAGCGTGATTTCATCGATGCCGTCCGCCCGCATCCCGGCGATGAACCGTACGAAGTCGTCGTTCAGCCGTGGTTCGAGTCCGGCCAGGGTGACTTGGGTGATACCGCGTTCGCGCCGGAACTGGCCGACCAAGCGGCGGGTCTGCTCCAGGTCGGCGTCGCTCAGCCCGTTGCGCTCCATGCCCTCGTTATGGCACCACATGGTGCTCTCGCCCGGATAACCGCAGCGCATCGCGCACGTGGCCGTGGTCAGCACCCGCAGGTTCTGGAAGTACGTCTCAGCACGGATTTCCTCGATGGGGATGCCGGGGAAGGCTTCACGGATGTCGTCAACCGTCTGGAGCGGCAGCGAGTGCAGCCGCTCAACCACGACCGGCGAGGGAGCGACTGTGCCGTTGCCCTGTACGGACAGCAGCGGAAGAACGCGGCGCGACTTCATCAGATCGGCCCTGCCTTTCAGACCAAGGGGCTGGATAAGCCATTCATGAGACCCCGGCTCTGCCCGCGGGAGACAACAACCGGATGCAACTTCTTCGCCCGGTCTTATGTCACCGCCCACGCCATCCCCCTCGGGGCTTTTGGAATGCGGAGAGAGGATGGGGCAGGGCACCGCCTCGGCTGATGGTTCGGCCGGCGCGAGGGGCCCCACAAAAGCCGCGCGGTCGTCCGTCGCGGCTCCAGCCGCCGTACCGCGAGAGCACCTTGCAGGTCGTCACGGCAGCCAGACCCAGGGCCGCGGCCACCGCATCGAGGTCCTGGCCACGCGCATCATGGGCGGGCCAGTACACGGTATGGCGCGCAAGGTCCGGTCTGCTTTGCGCGCTGCTGGCCTAAGAAGTCATCTCATTTGGGCTTCGCGGGTAGACTGTCGGCCATGGTGGGGATCGTTGAACGGCTGGTGCCGGACGAGCTGTGGGAGCTGTTCCAGCGGGTGGTGCCGGACGCGCCGTCGCGGCCTCAGGGCGGTGGGCGGCGCCGGCATGGTGACCGTGAAGTACTGGCCGCGATCGTGTTCGTCGCGACGTCGGGTTGTACCTGGCAGCAGCTTCCCAAGGCATCGTTCGGCCCCTCGGGGGCGACAGCCCACCGACGATTCTCCGAGTGGAGCGAGGCCCGGGTGTGGGCCAAGCTCCACCGGCTGGTCCTCGACGAACTCGGCGTCCGCGGTGAACTCGACTGGTCCCGCTGCGCGATCGACTCGGTGAACATGAGGGCCCTGAAAAGGGGGATCTGACAGGTCCGAATCCTGTGGATCGGGGCAAGTTCGGCTCGAAGATCCACTTGATCACCGAGCGGACCGGTCTGCCCCTGTCCGTCGCGATCTCGGGCGCGAACCTGCACGACAGCCAGGCTCTCGAGCCCCTTGTCCGCGGCATACCGCCCATCCGATCCCGCCGCGGACGCCGACGACGCAAGCCCGGCAAGCTCCACGCGGACAAGGGCTACGACTACGCCCACCTGCGACGATGGTTACGCGGACGCGGCATCAGACACCGCATCGCCCGCAGAGGCATCGAGTCCTCACAACGGCTCGGCCGCCACAGATGGGTGGTCGAAAGGACCATGTCCTGGCTCGCCGGCTGCCGACGCCTGCACCGCCGCTACGAACGCAAGGCCGAACACTTCCTCGCCTTCACCAGCATCGCCTGCACCCTCATCTGCTACCGCAGACTGACCAAATGAGATGACTTCTAAAGTCGCGGGCCAGATCCGCAATCGCCCGCAAGACGTTCTTCAGCCGGATCTCCAGTTCCGACGGCAACCGGACCGCCGATGGCCTCCACGGTCACGATGTGCCGGTCCCAGTCATCCAGGCACTCCGCCGCGCTGTCACTTCCCGCCTCCCAGAGGTGGAAGGGGACTTCGCCGATCGCGGCCCAGTCCAGGAGCCGAAGGACTCCCCTCCAGCCGCAGGAGCACTCCGCCCGGTGCTGTCACGTTGTCGGGGGTGTGATCGGCTGAGGGTAGGGAGGGCCGTTGGCGGCCGGTTGCTCAGGCGGCAGCGGGCATGCCGACGGCTCCGGTGATGTGGTTCCAGATGGTGAAGCGGATCATCATTTCGAGGCGGTGGCGGCGGGCGGTCACGCGGTGCCGGTGAGGCCTGAAGTGGGGTGAGATCCCGGTGAACGCGGACAGGAACCGCTGCGCGGAGCCTGGGCTGCGGAATCCTTTCATCGCACGTTCCCGCTGCCTCGCCGGCTGGTGAGAGTTCTCCGCCCGGTTGTTCAACCCCTTGTGCGAGCGGTGCTCGACCGACGGCATCACCTCACGGTGCGCAGCCCCGTACGACCTCAGTTTGTCGGTGACCATCACCCGGGGCACCTGCCCGGTGGTGCTGAGAAGCCGACGGAGGAAACGCCTGGCAGCGGCTCTGCCGCGCCGGTTCTGCACCAGGATGTCCAGGACGTTGCCGTCCTGATCGACGGCCCGCCACAAAAACCTCTGCTCCCCGTTGACCTTGATGAACACCTCGTCCAGGTGCCATTTGTCGCCCGGCTGCGGGCGCCGCCGGCGCAGCGCGTCGGCGTAGGACTGGCCGAAACTTCAGACACCAGCGCCGGATGCTCTCGTAGGAGATCGACGACGCCCCGCTCGAGCATCATCTCCTCCACCTCACGGAAGCTGAGCGGGAAGCGGAAGTACAGCCACACACAGTGCGAGATCACCTCGACCGGGTACCGGCGCTTCGCGTACGACGGCACCACAGACGACACGAATCCCACCCACCCCGGACACGGCCAACCCGAAGATCATCCCAGACGCCCGGACAACGTGACAGTGCCTCGAGTTCCCATGGGCCCACGCCCACGTCAAACGCAGCCTCGCCAACCTCTCCCTCGACCGGCTCGAAGCCGTCGCCCGAAACCGCTCAAACGGCTCCGGTACACCCCCCACGTTCTCAACAGCTTCCCCGCCGGAACCAGCCTCACCCCCGACCTCCCACCATCCTCACCTTGAAAAGCCAAAATCAGCACTCTCTGTGACTCACCCGTTCAGTCGAGAGGGCTCAGACCCGCTCACCTACTTAAAGCAAGGAGGCGAAAGCCGCTAAGCCTACCGGCACAGCGAGCACGCTAACAACACACCGACCAATACACACAACAGGAGCAGAAATGAACAACCCCAAAGAGAACTACTTCAACGAATCCGCGAATCAGGATTACCTGAAGGAGTGGTTAGGCAGCTCCGCCGGACAGAACTTCCTGAACGCATACCTGAACGGCCCCGGCGGGCAGGCATTTCTGAAGGGATACCTAGCCGGTGACGGAAAGGGATTCCTGAAGAACTTCCTGAAGCCTTCGGCGTAACGCCGGCAGGCCTTTCGGAAAGTAAAGAATGTACAGTCAGAGCCATTTCGTGAACCGGCCCTGCCTGGATTCGTAACATATTGAAAAGCCGTACCTCCAACCGATCCCAGAGAGTGCAGACCGTACACACTCCCGCACGAGCGCTCTCCGGTCGGCCGGCACATGGACGCAGGGCCTCCTGGCAGCTCGGGAATGCGCATCTTTCCCGAGTAACGCCAAGAGGCCCTGCTGCCACAGTTCTACGTGCCCAGACCGCCGAATTCAACTCATCCGCCGTGCCGTTCCGCTCGCGCATATGTACGGCAATTCAGCCGATCACCCCGAGAAGGAACACCGCCATTGATCAGCAAATCAAAAGGTTCCCTTTAGCTAAGCCAGAAAAGCAAAACCCCCACCAGACCAGACAACCGGGCCCGCCGAACCACCACCCACAAAAACCCGCAGACCATCACGACCCACACCCCCGGCAACACCACCCGACCCCACCCCGGAACCACACCCGCCCACCAGCCCACGAACAACACCCCTTCAACCCCGCAAACATCCGCGAACCCCCCACCTGGACAAGCGAAGGGCAGCAGCTCGTGAGCCCGGTCCCACCTGCCACTCCGCAGTACCAGTCAACGACTCCTGCCGCAAAGAAGCACCCCCGCCGACAACGACGCACCCCGCAACCGCCCTCCGGAGACAGCCCCGGAGAAGCGGAGCACGCCAGGCATCAGGACCCCCGCCCGCCCCGGAAGACCCCGGGCAACGGGCCCGCCGCACGTGTCTGCGCACCTTCAGCGGGTGAGGCCCCAGCCCACGTCACTGCTCACAACGATGCCCCTCCGCGCACTGACTCCTGGCACGACCAGCCATACAGCACCGGCGCGTCCCTCAGGGCCAGCCACCGAAGAACCCAAGCCGATGCCGGCGTACGGCCCGCCAGCAAAGAGACCGGTGCGGTCGAGCAGCCGGAGACCACTGCCGATCCCCGACTACCCGACCACAGCGCAACGCCGTCCTTACTGCGACGGGGTTCGTAGGCCCCGCCCCAACGGTGAGAAGTGGCTCCGCCAGGCGTTCTACTGCCGGGCCGGTAGGTGGCCCGCGCACAAGCGCAGCCAGCGAGAAAGAGGCCGTCAGGGGCCCGGGGGACATGTCGGCCGCCCGTTCGAGAGGTGGGGCCACTTCTCGCCGTTCGCCCGGGGCCTGGAAACCCCGTTCAAGACAGCCGTCCTTACTGCCGGAGCTCGCAGCGAGGGGTACCAGGCACCACCCGACAGAGAAGGGAAGTAACGCCGGGTACGAGCCCTGGCACATCCCTTCCGCATCGATAAGGTGAAAACAATGTCTGAGAAAGTTGAAAACCCCGACAGCAGTGATCACAGTGGGTTCACCGTCTCACCCGGGCCGCAGGAAGTGAGTCTGACGCCGGGTGCGAAGCCGGGGCGTCCGTGGGTGATCCTGGAAAACACCGGGACGGGCGCGGTTGCTCCGCAGGACGTCTCGGTCAGTCTCCCCGCGGGGCGGGACGTGTACTTCGTTGTCGAGAAGGGCCCCGCACACCTGCTGACCGTGGCGGACGGCTCCTACAACACGACCACTTATCCGGGGGTCCTGTTACCCGACAGCCAGACCCTGACGTTCCACAACATCGACCCGGCACTCCCCCAAGCGGGTGCAGTCTCTGTCATGTGGGTCGAGGTAGCGGCCGGTGGGACTGCTCAGGCGGGCACCACAAGCCTGGCATTCACCGTCGGCGCCCAGCACCCCAACTCCAACCCCATCAACGTCCAGGGCATCAACTAACCCCGCCGTTTCGGTTGGGGGAAGGCGGTGTCGCTGATCAGCAGCGGTTGGGGGGATCGACGCGATTTCGGTGTTTGGGCAGGGATGAGGCCTGGCGCGGCGGTCGGATTCTCCAAGGTCTTTTGGGTCGTGGGCGGACGAGGGGCTGCCGGTCAGCCGCCAGGACGGGGCAGTACAGCGAGGCGGTGGAAGACCATGGCCAATTCGTGTCTCCAGAGCCAGGTCTGCGATATCCGCAAGCGCAGTCGCCAACCGCCCCGGGTGCGGCGGACGGTGACATCCAGCAGCCGGTATCGGAGCTTCTTCGGCTCGGCAGCCGCCAGCTCCCCGTCCAGCAACAGGACCCGCATCCAGGCCAGCAGGCCGATCGCCGCGAGGCTGAGTTCGAGCCAGGCCGAGTTGATCGCGAAGCGGCGGGAGGGGAAGCGGCCGAAACCGGTGATCCTGCCGCACCGGATGTGGTCCTCGACGGTGGCATGGACGGCGGCGGTCCTGACTCCGGCTCCGGGCATCGAGGTCAGGACCAGGTGAAGAGGGTGGGCCTCCAGCAGGCTGCTGATCTGGGCTTCGAGTGCCCGGCGCTGGTCGTGGACCGTGGCGAGCGAGGCGGCCAGGGACGGGACCACGATGTCGAGTGTGCCCGTGCCGGGAACGACGACGGTCTGCTCGTCGAGGGCGTCGAAGACGTCATCGATCAGCCGCTGGGCCATCCGCGGAGCCCTGGGCCGGATGAGCTCGACGAGTCTGCAGCGGCTGGCTTTGCGCAGGGCGGCCGGGCCACCTGGTGTACACCCTCCGCACCACGGACGACACAACGGGCTTCCTCCCGGACGGACAACCCGGAGATCATCCCACCCCACCCGGACAACGTGACAATTCCGCTCGGACTGCCCCTGACCTGCAACGGAACATGATCAACCAACTATGAATCAGCCCCGGGAAGGGCGAGGGGAAGAAGGGGAAGGAAGACATACAAGGGGGCAGGTGTGCGGGCTACGAGGAGACTTCCGCGGGAGCCACCGTTCCCGGACATCCGGAAAAGCTGGCCACGCGAATGGAGTTCGGCACATACCAGACAGCTACAGCAATTTCACGGAAGAACAGTTCCAGGTCAAGGTGAATGAATTTCTGGTGACCGTGGAACGTTAGAACATGCGTTACTGGACGTGAAGATATCGGAAGTAGCGGCGCATTAATCCTGGAAGCGCAATTCCAGCCAGTCGCTATAACGAAAGAAACCATCCACTTCGCGATAGAAGGACTCCGCCCACCCGGAGAATCCCAGCCGCACGTCTGGGATTTTCCGCAAACGAGGAGAATCTACGGAAGTACGCGACGAAAGGCCTCAAGGACGCAAGCAGCCGCCGAGAAGACCGGATCAGCATCCGGCCGATCGCCTCCCCGACACAGAACAAACGACCAGAAATTACGCCGACAGGGTCACGAGACACGAAATAGAAAGGAACCCTACAATGGCACTTGACATCGTATTCGATAAATCGGGCAACAACTTCAACATCCACCTCAACCAGGCGGCTGTCCAGAAACTCCAATCCGCATCCTCTGAATTCAATACCGATCTGGCTGCAGCCGCGCAGCAGTTCCCGGACGTAGAAAGCGTCATCCATGAAATTCAGTGGGACATGCGAGAATTGGCTGCCATGATTGACGCGACAGGACGGGTCAGCATTCAGGGAACCCTACCCAAGGGGCACCTTACCGGATGGACTCCCGACGACAAATACCCAGGGTTTTCCGTGGTTCCGGGTGGTCCGCCGAATGTGACGCTTGTGCCTGCCGGGGCACCCGGACATCCGGGTGTACAGGTGGCTGGACAGGTCCCGCCGCTGGATGTGACGGTGAAGCTTCCGGCGGGTGCGCTTCTCAAGTTCCAGCCGCAGCCCACATATTTGGTTTCGGTGACGAATCCAGTGACCGGCGTAATCACCAACTTTGACGCCACTGTGTCTGGCGACGGGCAGACGCTGACCGCTTCCCAGGTCGATCTGACGCAGGCGGGGCTCGGTGGGAACGGGACGTACGTCTCGCTGTGGGTGGCGGTGACGGCTGATGCGAAGGCGCCGGTGGGGACGACACAGCTGGCCTTCACCATCGGCAATGTGGCCTCCCCGTCCACCCCCGTCAACGTCATGGCCAGCAGCAGCCGGCCCAGACCCCGGTCATCACCACCCCGAAGAACGGCAGCACCACCGGTGACCGGCCCGACTTCACCGGCACCGTCCCCGCCCCCGTCGACCAGGGCACCTACATCCGCGCCACCGAAGGATCGACGGTCATCGCCGACAACATCCCGATCAAGGCCGACCGGACCTGGATCTTCGACCGCGCCCCCAAAGCCGGACCCTGGACCCCCGGCACCCACACCGTCACCGTCACCGCCGTCCACGGCACCAACATCTCCGCCCCGGCCACGGTGACGTTCACCGTCGTCGACCCCCGGACCCCGGTCATCACCACCCCGAAGAACGGCGGCACCACCGGTGTCCGGCCCGACTTCACCGGCACCGTCCCCGCCCCCGTCGACCAGGGCACCTACATCCGCGCCACCGAAGGATCGACGGTCATCGCCGACAACATCCCGATCAAGGCCGACCGGACCTGGATCTTCGACCGCGCCCCCAAAGCCGGACCCTGGACCCCCGGCACCCACACCGTCACCGTCACCGCCGTCCACGGCACCAACATCTCCGCCCCGGCCACGGTGACGTTCACCGTCGTCGACCCCCGGACCCCGGTCATCACCACCCCGAAGAACGGCGGCACCACCGGTGTCCGGCCCGACTTCACCGGCACCGTCCCCGCCCCCGTCGACCAGGGCACCTACATCCGCGCCACCGAAGGGTCAACGGTCATCGCCGACAACATCCCGATCAAGGCCGACCGGACCTGGATCTTCGACCGCGCCCCCAAAGCCGGACCCTGGACCCCCGGCACCCACACCGTCACCGTCACCGCCGTCCACGGCACCAACATCTCCACCCCAGCCACCGTCACCTTCACCGTCGCTCAGAGCTGATTCATAGTCGTCGTGATCAATTGGCTGTGCAGGTCAGGCCCTGCCCAGGATGTCCAGCAGGCGTGT
>NZ_JBYQMJ010000008.1:0-16719 GCF_057834465.1 Streptomyces sp. GL_140 | reverse complement strand
TCGGGGTCCGCGGCGTCCATCGGCTCGATGCCCCGGATCACCAAGGCGGCGTTGCCGACATCGAAGAGCACGCCTTCGAGTGCGTGGTGGAGGTGTCCGTCCTGGTGGCTGTAGCGCACGAGCTGGTTGAGGTTGGCGCCGATGCGGCACAGCTCGTCGTACGCGGCCTGGCTCACCGGGTCCAGCGGCGCCGGCCTTCGCTCGGCGCCCGGGGCCTGGCCGTCGCCGACGTCGGCGAGGCGGTCCTCGACCACCGCGCGGACCCACGCGCCCAGCTCCTTGCGGCCGGACTCGGCCCGGCCCGACTCCCACCGTGCGCGCTCCGCGTCGTTGAGGCGGACCGACACCGTGTGCCCGCGCTTCGATCCCGGCGTACCCCGTGCCATGTGCTCCCCCTCGACCGTGCCCAGTCGCCAATTGGCGACTGGCCCATCAGTCGTACCACCTGCCGATATCCGCACCGCTTCCGGGGTGGAGGTGAGCGTTCCGATCCGGAACGCGGGGCCCGTTCCGACTCGGAACGGCCCGTGCGTTCCGGATCGGAACGGGCCCCGACCACCACGGGCGCGGCCGTCCGCGCCCAGCCGTGCGGCCCCCTCGGGGCCGCCGGAGGACCGCCCCCTCGGGGCGGTCCTCCCCCCGCAAGCGCAGCGCGCGGGGCGAGGTGCCGGTAAGCGAAGCGCACCGGCATACCTCGCTGCTTCGAAAGGGCGAGGCCAGGAGGGTCAGGTGCGACTCGGCGTCGCCTTCGAAGCCTGGACGGCGCAGGGCTTGGTCACCGGCCTGATGTGGATCGGATCGGAGCCCCCTGGGGCTTCGATGGCCGGCGCTTGCGTCGGTCGATCCGAGGACCACAGGCAGTCGGTTGGTCAGCTCCGGTCGCAGATCCAGGTGACCGGTGGGCCCGCGCAGAAGTCGCACGGACCGAAGCTCGTGCAGTCGCCCCAGCCTCGGTGGGGCAGGGCGACGCTGGGGCAGTTCTCGCCGCGCGAGCACGACATGCTGCCGTCGCGGTGGTCGAGCTGGATGCCCGAGCATCCGCCGGCGGGCGTGATGCCCGCGGGGCGGGCGGCGCGGGTCTGCTGGCGGACCTTGCGTCCCATCGGGAGCTCCTTCGTGGGAGGGGGCCGGGTGTAAAACCGGGTGTAAAACGAGGTGTTACTTCGGTGGGGGCTGCCCCCCGCTCCGACCTGGGCTTCTCTCCTGTAGATCCCGAGACCACCCACTCCCTTCGTCCCTTGAGAGTGGGTGGTCTCGGGATCTACAGGAGAGAGGTCGGAGCGGGGGTCAGCAGGTGAAGAGTTCGGGTTGCGGGTGAGTTGGGTGTTGTGGGGAGTGTGGGGGGTTTTGGGCAGGGATGTGGTGTGGAGTTGGGGTGGGGAGGGGTTCGGGTTCACGGAATTCGGGTGGGGTGGAGTCGTCTAGGTCGGACCAGACGTCGTGGCCCCAGGTGAGTTTCCAGGACTGGAGGATGGTGCGGAGGCCGGTGAGGCCGGAGGCTTCGAAGGCGTGCTGGGCGTCGAGGCGGCGCGTGGGGACCTTGAGGATGACCTGGAACCAGGCGTCGAGGCGTACGCCCAGGACGTCGATGAACGCCGGCCCGGGCTCGGGCTCGGGTCCGGACGGTTCGTCGTCGTCGTTGCCGCCGTCGTGGATCTCCTCGTCGGTACGGCCGTCGAAGTGCTTGGCTAGGGGGTTGAGGTTGTCGGACCAGCGCAGCCACCAGACGCCCCTGATGGCGTCCTCGTACTGGGCCCACAGCGCCATGTCCTGCGGGTTTCCGGTGTCGGCGTAGTCCTGGGCGATCTGCCACGGGGTCCGCCGGCCCTGCTTCCCGGTCTTGGTGAGCAGGCCGGTCATCTCCTTGGCGATGTACCGGGCGAAGGCCTCGACGTCGCCGTTCTTCGGGACGTCCAGGCGCACTCCGTGCTTGCGCTTGATCGTGTAGCCGCCCGCGCGGGCGACGCCCTTCTCCCAGCGCTGGAAGAGGATCTGCTCCAGCTCCTTGCGCTGGGCCTCGGTCAGGGGCCGGGCGAGGAAGTACGTGACGTGGAAGTGCGGGTGCCAGCCGTTGGCGGAGCCCCAGGTCGTCTCGAAGACTCGGACATCTCCGATGATTCCGTACCGAGCCCGGATTTTCTGCCAGTTCTTACCGGACTCCCGTCCGAAGGCGTACGACCATGCCTTGCGCTGGACGCTGATCAGCTGAGCGAGCGGCGTGCGGCGGTAGTGCTTGAGCGTGAAGGTCCCCATGGCCAGCCCCCCGCCCTTCTCGTCCCGCAGCTTGTCGAAGGGCGCGGGCAGCGTGGAGTCGCCGTTTGCCCAGGCCATCGCGGCGGCGGCGAGCTGGTCGCCGCGGGCGGTCCGGATCCTGTTTCCGCAGACGGGGCACAGGTTGGCCTTGCGGCAGGTGCGTACGTTGACCCAGTTCGTCCGGTTCTTGGCCTTGTTGTAGCGGAGCTTCATCCGGCCGACGCCCGGGATCGGCAGGCGCCCGCACTTCGAGAGGGTGTCGTCCTGGGTCATCTTCTGGAGGGCGATCCGCAGCTCGTGCCAGTGGTCGCGCTTCTTGTTGGCCTTCTTCGTCGCGGCCGACCCGGCCGACGGCGGCTCGCCGTCGGTATTCCGGACCTGCTGGGCCTGCGCCGGGAGGTTCGCGCGGCGTGTCCCCGGAGCGTCCCCGATGTCCTCCGGCGAGACGGATACCCGCAGGTCAGACGCTTTTTGACTGGTGCTGAGGTCGTTGGGGGGGGTTGCACTCCGGCCCCCCTGACCAAGGCCCGCCTCCGTGGTCCCAACGGCATCGGACGGCCCCTCACCCTCAGTGGGGGGTGTGGGGTTGGTGAGGCCGGTGCGCTTTGCGCGGGCAGCCGCACGGAGTTCGCGCATGTCGGCGTCGAATTTGTCGAGCGGGGAGTCGTAGCTGGGCGCGAACGTCTGGCCGTTCTTGCGGGCGGCGTCGCGGCCCTGGGCGAGGCCGGCGGCGGCGTCCGGGCCGAACCGGTCGAGCCAGCCAGCGAACTGGGCCGCGTCGGCGTCGACCTTGACGGGCGGGTACTCGGCGGCGTGGAGAGCGGCCTGACGCTGGCGGACAAGATCACGCGGCGTCGGGTCTGCGGGGAGGTCTGCGGAGGCGGAGGCCTCCAGCTGGCTGCGGCTGGCCGGGCGTTCGCCACGGTCAACGGCAGGGAGCTGGGGGGAGGACGCGAGAAGCACCGGCGTCTCGGCCGGTGCGGGGCCCCGGCGACTCGCCGGAGCGGGGGTTGCGGGGACGGAAGTCCCGGGTACGCTGGTCAAAGCGTTAAGTCCTTGGGTTTCTGCTCTTAGTCGGGTGAAGCGAAGGGCTTACGTGAAAGGCCGAGGCTCCTACACCTCGGTCTTTCGCCTTTCCGGACGATCATTTACCAGGCGCCGTACAGAAGTCCACTGAACTGCGTGGCGCCACGCCGGAAATCTCGTACAGCAGACAGGGCCCGTGACGATTGCCGCGTCACGGGCCCTTTGCTGTGCGGCTGTTCCGTCAGGCGGAACGAGTCCCTTGGTGGTTACGCGCGCTGGTCGGGGTCGTGGACGGCGGCCTGGGCGAGCCATACGGTGAGGGTGGCCCGGTCGGCGGCTTCGAGGGCGCCGAGGAGGGTGGCGAGGGACTGCCGGTAGGTGGCGTCCTTCGCGGTGGTGCCGGCCGGGGTGACGGTCATCTCCAGGTGGTCGCTGATGATGTCGGGGACGTTCTGGCGCTCGTCGGCGGGGGTGTCGATCCAGGAGCGTCCGGTGAGTGCTCCGAACGCGGCGCGGCCGAGGCCGGTCTGCATGTGCAGGACGGTGGAGCGGAGCTGGGCGACGTACACCCGGAGCTCCTCCGGGGTGCGGATCTCCTGTCCGGCCTCGACCCAGGTGTCCTCGGCGACGGTGATCGTGGAATCGGTCATCGGTGTGTCCTCTCGGCGGTGTTCGCGGTGTTCGGTCAGTCCTTGTACGCGACGGCGGAGAGGCCGGACTGGGCGCGGTTGAGGGCGCCGCGGAGGGTGTCGGCGGCTCCGGCCGCGACGGTGAGGCCCGCGTAGGCGGCCTCCAGGTCGGCGGCGAGGGTGTCGCGGTCGCTCTTGAGGTGGCCGTCGGCCTCCAGGCGCTTGATGTGCTGGGCGATCTGGTCGATGGCCTGAGGGAGCATCCCGGCCATGTAGACGAGGTTGCCGACGACGCTGTACGCGTCACCGGGGTACTCCCAGTCCGGGCGGGTGCTGAGGGTGGCGTGGTTGAGGGCGCGGATCGCGTCGCCGGCGGTGTCGGCGAGCTGGGCGGGGGTCTTGTCGGTCATCGGTCGATCCTTTCAGCCGGGGGTGCCAGCGGAGCTGCTGTCCCGGAAGTCGGAGACGAATCCGCAGGGGTTGGTGGTCCTGACGGACGGCATCGTGTACGGGATGAGGCCCTGCTCGGTCCAGATGTCTCGGGCGGTGCGGACGTGGGCGAGGCAGACGTAGGCGGTGGCGTCGAGGCTGCCGTGGGCGGTGCCGTCGGCGGGGCTGTAGGCCTCGACGGCGTTGGTGACGGGAGCGGTGCAGTGGTGCGGCAGCCTGTCGAAGTGGACGGCCATGTTCGTCTCCTTCTGGGAGGTCACTGGGCGTTGGGGTCGAAGAGCTGGTCCTGGCCCGCCATCGCGGGGATGCCGCGCTTGCGCAGGGCGGCGTACTCGGCGGCGACCCAGGCGTGGGTGGCGCGGCCGGTGAGGAGTTCGGCGGCGGCGGTGTGCGGGAGTCCGGTGGTGTAGGCGTCGTGGACGATGGCGCGGGCCTGGTCGACGCTGATCTCGGTCACGGTGTCCTCCAGTTCTGGGTGGGTGAGGTCAGCCGCGGTAGCCGTCGGCGATGAGCTTGGCGGCTTCGGCGCGGTAGCCGGATGCGGTGCCGATGGCGACGGCGAAGGTGTCCATGACGCGCTGGAGCTCCAGCTGCTCGGCGACGCCGTTGGCTTCGGTGAGGATCAGGCGGGCGGTTCGGCGGATGGTGCGCTCGCGGGCGCCGAGCTTCGCGGTGTCCTCGGCTTCGAGGGCGGCGGCCTCGGCTTCGGACGCGCGACGACGGGCTTCGGCTGCGGTGGCCTTGAGGGTCTCGGTGGACGCGATGGTCTTCGCGGTCGCCTCCTCCTTTAGGGCGGTGAGGCGGGCCACTTCGGCCGCACGGGCCGCCGCTTCGGACGCGGCGTTCTTCGCTTCGGCTGCGGCCTGCTCTTCGACGGCGGTCCGCCGGTTCTCTTCGGCTGCGAGACGCTCGGCTTCGGCTACGCGGGCCGCCGCTTCGGCCACGTTCGCGTTCTCTTCGGCCTCGGCTTCGCGGGCGGCGATCCGCTCCGCCTCGGTGACGGCGCGGGTGCCGGCGCGCTCGGCGAGGGCGGCCTCAGTGCGGGCGCCGGTCTCGGCGGCGTCGGCCTTGGCCTGAGCGATGCCGGTGGCTGCCCGGACCTCGGCACGGACTTCGGCGATCTCGCCCTGGACCCGCAGCCTCTCCTTCTCCGCCTCGGCCTTGTCCTTCTCCGCCTGGAGAGTGAGCTGGAGGGTGGCTGCGGCTGCGGCCTGCTTGCGCTGCTGGTCAGCGCGCCGCATCTCGTCGGGCAGCGCGAGGGCTTCCTCGACCGAGAGCCCGAACTTCTTCATGGTCTGCGGGAGTCGGTCGAGGGCGCCGACGCTGTCCTCCTTCTGTCCGGCCTCGACCTCCTGGCGGTGCTGGAGCCACACGTCGTAGATGGCGCGGTCCCGCTCGGCGCGGACGGCCGTGAGGTAGGAGCGCATCTCCCAGAGCTTCATGCGGCGCCACAGCTTGTAGGTGGGCCACGGAGCGAGGAACCAGCGGTCGGTGGGGATGGGGTCGTAGGACTGGCCGCGCTCCAGCGCCGCCATCTTCACGAAGACCTTCCGACCTGCCTCGATGCCTGCGACGAAGAAGATCGGCATGAGTCCGTGGGCGAAGCTGCGGACCGGGTGCTCGAAGGGGCTGCCGTGGGCGGTGGCGTTGAAGAAGACCGTGGCGCCGGTCATCGCGTGGGCGAGGAATCGGGGGACGGCCCACCCGATGCCGACGATGACGAGGATCAGGTCGACGACGAGGAACGTGAGGATGCTCGTGTCGACGCCGATGGCGAACCAGGTGGACCGCTCGCCGAAGCCCCACCGGCGTCCGGCGGCCGTGAGGTTGTCGAAGGAGAGCAGGAAGCCGATGACGCCGATGAGGATCGACCCGGTGATCCCGAGGCCGACCAGGATCAATTTCGTACGGCGGGAGACCCTGCGCGGGCCTGCGGTCGGCGGCTCGGCGGGCGTGTCCGAAGCGGTGGCCGGTGCGTCCGAAGTGGACGGCTGCGGGCCCGAGACGGGGGTCGGGCGGGTGGGGGCCGGTACGTGGACCCCGGGCTCCAGGGTGGTCGTCATCACTCTCCAAGGTGGTGTGGGCGAAGGGTTACCGGGCGGGCCCGAAGGCCCGCCCGGGGGGTTCGGTCATGGTCCCCGTCGATCCCCGGTTGACGAAATGAGTTCGAGTCGGGGGTGTCGGGCGGTGGCCTGCCCGGCCGTAGGCCGGGTGCTCTTCCGCGTCAGCGGCAGTCCTTGCAGCGGCCGTTCTTCGTCTTCTCCGTGGACCAGGTCCCGCAGCGTGCGCACTGCCACAGGTGGGAGAGCGCGCGGGCCAGGCCGGGGAGCGTCAGCCGCCGCACGGGAACACGCCGTCGATGTCGGCGTACTCGTGGCGCACGTAGCCGGACATGGCGCCCCAGCCGCCGCTGTGGGTGCCGTGGGTGATCTGCCGGACCCACACCAGCGCGGGGTCCGAGGGGTGGCAGCCCTGAATGCTGGCCTCGTCCTCGGTCCCCATCGCGCCGAGGATGGTGGTGCCGTCCGCTGCCCGGAGCAGCAAGCCGCCCGTGCCGGCGCGCGGCGTGAGATCCACCGTGGCGCCCTCGTAGTGCACGTAGCCCGGGGCGGGCGCCTGTTCGGGGAGCGTGGCGACGGCGGCGCCGGTGCCGAGAGCGGCGGCGAGGACGGTTCCGGCGACCTTGGTGGCGAGGATCATCGGGGGCCTCCCGTGAGGCGGGTGGTCCAGGCTCCGCAGCGGGCGCAGACCCACTGGCGCAGCTTGGAGCTGTGCTTCATCGCGCGGCCGTGGCAGACCGGGCCGGTGTGGCGGCTCATGACTGCCACCACTTCCGGGCGCCGGTGGCGTCCTGGTCGGTGGTGCCGGTGCCGGCGGTGGGCTTGTCGGTGGCCGACTCGGTCCAGCCACCGGTCTCCGCGGAGTAGCCCTTGCCCTGCTGGAGCTGCTCGCTCGACAGGTTCTGTCGCAACTCGTCCTGGGAGATCGTCTTGCGGAACGGCATGATGAAGCTCCGTCTCGTGATCGGGATGGAACCGGGGCGCCCCTGTCTTCTTGGCGGTTGAGGGGGGCGCCTCGGTCGTGTCCGGGTCACGCCAGGAGGCGGACCCAGAGGATCAGCGCGAGCACCGCAACAACGGCGGCGTACGCGGCGTAGTGGGCGGGCCTGGTCGGCTGGCCCGGCCTCGGGGGCGGGGTGTGGGTCTGGATCTCTTCGCCGTCCGGGATGTGCCCGGCGTGGGCGCGGCGCCGGTGCCGATCTTTCTCCGCCTCGACCTCCGGCCTGGTGCGGACGGCGGGCGAGGTGGTGCGGCACTGGTTGCACCGGTAGCGGTACACGCGCTGTTCTCCTCCGGAGGGTGGGGTGTCGGCCTGTGGCCGCCACCCTCTCCCCTCGCGGGCCTGGGCGGTAGGACGGGTAGGTAGCCGGGGGGTAGGCGGCCCGGTGGTCGCCGCGCTGACCTGCGGAAACTACCGGCCCTACCCGGCCCTAGGAAGGGGGTCTGGGGCCGGTCGGGGAGGGCCCAACTGCCGCCCCCGCTACCGCCTCTGCGGGCGCCCCGGACGGGGTGGTGAGCGGGCCCTCGACGGGGGCCTCGGAGGGCACCAGGGAGAGGCCCCGGACAGGCCCCTCCCCG
This sequence comes from Streptomyces sp. GL_140, assembly GCF_057834465.1. Taxonomy (NCBI): domain Bacteria; kingdom Bacillati; phylum Actinomycetota; class Actinomycetes; order Kitasatosporales; family Streptomycetaceae; genus Streptomyces; species Streptomyces sp. GL_140. Next base: position 8,723 of record NZ_JBYQMJ010000008.1, on the reverse strand, counting down.
CGGCCCCGGACGGGGGCCGGCGGGAGGTGCCGCAGGCGCACCCCGTCGCGGTTGCGCTGGGCCTTCCCTGCGGGGGTCTGGAAGATGAGCTTGAACCCCTCGACGGGCAGTCCCCACTGGTCGGTCAGAGCGGTCTTGAGGGCGGCCTTGTCCCAACCCTCGAAGAGCGGCTCGGCGAGGAGGTCGTCCAGGTGCGCGCCCTGGTGCTGCTGGCGGGCGGCCACAGTCCGGATGAGGGCGGCGACTTCGTCCGTCTCGATCGGCTCGTCGGGCTCCTCGTCCAGGTACTCCGGCTCGTCCTCGTCGGCTGCGGTCTTGGCTGCCGGGACCGACCCGGACTTCTCCTGCTTGGGCGGTGCCGCCTTCTTCGCGGCGACGCAGCCGCATACCGCGGCGACGGTCGGCACGAACGCGGCGTAGGGGCCTGCGACGTTCTGGACGACGGTCCAGGCCACGGGGACCCCGAAGTAGACGCCACCGGCGACGGCTCCGAGTTTCGTGAACCCTTCCCAGATCCACCCGTCCTTGGCGATCCAGGTGCAGCCCTGGCGGATCAGGACCCGGGTGCCGCCCCCTACCCCGGTGAACGGGGCCCGGAGCTGGGCGCGGGTAGGGAAGTAGGGGCGCAGGTCAGCGGCGAGCGAGGCGATGCGTCCGGGCTCGGCGGCGACTTCGAGGTGCGGGCGGGCCTGGTCCTCCTCGGGCACTGCCTCGGCGGGCAGTTCGGCGGCGCTCACAGGAGGTTCAGCTTTCCTGCGAGGAGGAGCAGCAGGAACTCGGGCAGTCCCCAGATGCCACCGGCACCCGCGCAGATGCCTGCCATGAGGATGCCGAGGAAGGCGGCCCACCCGGGGCGCGGCATCCGGTAGTAGAGGTACGCGGAGATGATCAGGGCTACACCGCCGAGGCCCGCGTTGCCGAACGCGCCGCCGGTGAAGATCGAGGCGAACCCCTTGCTGATCTCCTCGCCGACGGTCCAGATGGACCCGGCGACGATGTAGAAGGTCCCGGCGATCAGGCCCATGGCACTGGCCTCGGTCGAGTTGAGCTTGCGGCGCTGCTTGCCCGCCTTCTTGCCCTCGGCTGCTTTGGGCTCCTTGATTCCGGCGAACATCGCGACGGATAGGGCCGTCGCGATGGCGCCGGCGCCGACGGAGCCGAGGAGCCTGCCGCCCACGGAGAACGTGTCGGCGGCCATCTGTACGTACTGGACGTGCTCGTACATCGATCCTCCTTGGTCAGAGCTGGGATGCGGGGGCGTACAGGGCGAGGGCGGTGACGGCGGACGCGAGGGGGATCCGGGCGAACCAGGCGAGCGGCCAGTACCAGTGGCGGGTGCGGCGGTCCCAGAAGGCGGCGATGCCGAAGGCGATGCCTCCTCCCAGGACCAGGGCGGCGCTGATCGAGTAGTCCCGCCCGCAATCGGCGATCCAGCCGCCGAAGGTCGGGGTGAGGCCGAAGCCGTATCCGGCGGCACCGGCCCCGACGTTGAACAGGAAGCGCTTCGCGCCGTCGCTGAGCGAGGGCTTGGGCATCTCGGGGAGCGTCGGCCAGTACCCGGCCTGCGGCTCGAACCAGGGGGCCCGTCCGGTCTCGTCCTTCGACAACTCTGGGTTGTCGGGCTCCAGCTTGTCCGTCTCCGGCTCGGAGGCGGCCGGGGCCGGGGCGAGGTCCTCGTCGGCCCAGAGCCGGTCGAGCCAGTCGCCGCCGTCGGCGGGCGCACGGTCCCCGTCGCGGGGGTCGGGCACGGTAACGGGCGGGTTGAGCAGGCTGGTGGGCTTGTTGGTGGACCACCAGGGCGTCATCGCGCTCATCGACGCCCCCGCTCTGCCAGCGCGTCGAAGAGGGCACGGCGTTCGGACTGCCGCAGGCCTCCGCGAACGCCCTTGATGTCGTCGGCCGTCTGGACCTCGCGCAGCTCCTGGACCAGGCAGGGCCCCGTGAGCGGGCACTCGGCGCAGACCCGGAGCGGGAGGCGCTCCTCCTCATACGGCGCGATGTTCAGACCGGACGCGTGCTCGGGGTGGAACGCGGCCGGGTCGGCCGTGCGGCACCACGCCAGCATGTCCTCGTCGGCGACGGCGGCGACCGCCGCGTCGTAGACCTTGATCAGTTCGGCGATGGCGGTCACAGCTCGACCCCCAGCCGGACCAGGTACGCCCGGACCCTCAGCTCGTCGCTACCCGGGGCCGCCTGGCCGGCGGGCTCGTCGCCCACCGGCCTGGGCAGCACCGTTCGGGTCCGGCACCCCTCGGGCACAACACGGTTACGAGGGCGCAAGGCCCTCCACCGCGTTCCTGACACCATCAGCACGTCGACCTCCTACGCATTGGGCAGGTCGGCAGCGCCCGGTGCTTCACCACCGGGCTCCGGCTACAGGACGCTTCACCGTCCCCCCGCCGGCGGCCAGCCCCGGAGCGCCAACTCCGAGGCACGGGACGGCCCTTGGGTTCCACCCCCTGGGCTGTCCTGGCTGCCGAGAGATAACGTATACGCTAGGGATGGCGAGATGCAAGGTTGGCGTATACGTTAAATGCCAAGGGAGCCGACATGGAGGGACACATAGATGGCCAGTCGATACGAGGAAATTGCCTCTGACCTGCGGGAACGCATCGTGTCAGGGGAGTACGGCCCTGGATCGCAGCTGCCGATGATGCGCGACATCGCCGCCTCGTACGGGGTCAGTGACATCACGGTGCGGAAGGCTTACGCACTTCTGACCAGGGAGGGCCTGGTCGAGAGTCGCCGAAGGGCGGGCGTCTTCGTCAAGGAACACCCCGACCGCGTACGGCTCACGGTGCGCGCACGCCAGATCGAACGCGATGAATTGGGGTACTTCTCCGGCCCCGAGGTTCAGCACTGGCGGGCCCTGCACTGGCCGGACGGCGAACGGACCCGGGTGACCGACGCGCCCGTGCCCGCCGACGTCGCCGAGATCCTGGGCACTGAGCCGGGGGAGCTGCTGACCGTGCGCAAGCGCATCGTCGGGGACCCCGACCGTGATGAACACCGTCAGATGGCCGACTCCTGGATCGCCTCCTGGGTGACCGAGGAAATCCCGGCCATGCGGGGCGACACCGGACTCGGCGGCATGTACGACCGGGTCGAGGAGTGGGCGGGCCGCGCCCTGAGCTGGCGGGAGGAAGTCTCTGCCAGGATGCCCTCCCCCGAAGAAGCCGAAGCCCTGCTGATGCCAGCCACCGGCGTCCCGCTCCTGCGTGCCGTACGGATCACCAGCTTGCCCAGCAAGGGACGCCAGGAGTCGAAGGTGGTCGAGGTCCAGGACATCCGGATGTCCGCGGCCTTGTTCGCGGTCGGCTACCCGCTGCCTCGCGGTTCCTCCGCGAAGTGGCCTGTCGCTCCGGCCACATCGGACTACTACTCCGCTCCGGCGGTGACCCAGGACGGTGACACCCACGAATCACCGTGATCCGGACGCAACAGGAACATCTCGTTCAAGGTCAAGGCCCGCCCTTCGGGGTGGGCCTTCGTCGTATCCCGTCCCCCGTCCCGGCCTTCACCGACGCTCCGCGCCGGTACCGCAAGGGGCTCTGCCCCCTGCACCCCCGGCCACATCCAGAGGGGCGGGGGACCGGTTTTCGGCTGCGGGTCTCAGGTGGTTGGGGTCTCGGGTCGCGGGGGGTTCCCTCCGGAGAGACGGCACCAAAGGCCAGCACACCGGCCGCCGGGGCGGGAGCCCCAAGCCCGGCCAGGACTTTTCGCGAGCCCTGAACGGGCCGCGAAAACTCCCGTCCGGGTCGCCCGCCCCAGGGGGCGGACGAGGCCTCCCACCCCGACGACCGGCGCGCTCTGGAGCTACGCTCTGCCGCCTCTCCGGAGGGAACCCCCCGCTCTGGCCCGGACTCTGGCGCGGGCGCCGGCCTACTCCCCGCTGTCGACCGCGGGCGGGTTCCGGCTCTCCCAGTACTTCAACCGCTTGTCCCAGTCCGGGGCCTGGGCCTCGCCGTCCGGGCCGATCCCGTACGCGGCCAGCCGATCCCCTATCTCCGCGCCCTCCCACAGCGGCAGCGTGCCGCGCTCGGCGCGCGGTTCGGGAAGAGGAAGAGCTGCATCCTCGGCGGCCGGGGCCGGCGGCGGGACATCGACGGACGTGTGCGCGACCGCGTCGGCGAGGAACAGGACGGCCTGGCGTTCCTCCACCGCACGGCGAACCGGGTCCGGAACCGGCAACGGCACCCGCACAGACCCCGTTTCGACAACAGGCGAAATGACGGTTCCGTCTGTTGTCGAAACAGATTCGCCTGTTGTCGAAACGGGTCGTGCGTCGGCCAGGGCGTTCGCGATCAGTCGGGCGTCGCGGCGGGACCGGTACGCGTACTCCTTGTGCGTGCGGGTGCAGTAGTCCTTGGAACGGCCGACGCCGGACTGCCGGATCTGCCCGCCGCACCAGCCGCAGAGCTTGGCGCCCGCGCTGTCCTTCGGGGTCTCGTACGTCACCTCGGCCACCCCACGGAGGACTCGCTGTGCTCTGTCATGCGCCGACCGTACCGGGGTAGGCGTCGCGGAAGGGCCCGGACGGCCCTGGGGTGGGGGGCTCGGATTGGCTTGCCTGGCTTGTCAGCCCAGGTCAGGGCTTGCCGGACGTCTTACCGGGGCTCGGTAGGTCGGCAAGCTGATGGGCAGGCCGGCTGCGGCGGGCGGCAAGCCACCGGGGTGCACGGGCAAGCCACGGGCAGGCCGCGGGTAAGTCAGGGGGCGTCGGGGTGGCGTCCGACGAGGCGAGTGAGGAGCTCGATGATCTGGGCCTGGTTCCGGTCGATCTTGTCGCTGAGCTCCGACACCTCGGCCCGCAGGTCGTCACGGACGCCGGTGACGGCCGTCTCCAGGGTCATCATCCGGTTGTCGATGCCCGCGATGTCGCCGCGCAGGATCTGGAGGTTGTTCTCGTAGCGGCGGGTCAGAGCTGCGATCTCGCCCTGCGCGATCTCGTCCTGGGGCATCGGGGGTCCTCGTCTTCCGGGTCCGTCCAGTATCCCGCGCCCCGGGGCCCGGGAGCCACGGATGCCCGGAAAAGGGCCCGGACCCCGGGGGCCCGCCCTGATGTGGCTGATGCGTCAGCGCAGGTCAGGGCCCCTCCGTGATGTGGCGGAGCCGACCACATCGCCACATCACCATCCACGCCCGGACCACATCACCGACGCACCGTGACCACGTGCGGACGCATCGGAACCACATCACGACGGGCGGCCAGCCGACCTGCTGCGGTTCCCTCCGTACGTCTGCGAGATGACGTACGTACGTGAACGAGGGCCAGGAGCACAGGCTGCTCAGTCGTCGTCGTCCCATTCCTCAGCGATGCACTGTCCGCACATGCCGTACGGGGCGGTGTCCGCGATCCTCTGGCCGCAGCGGCAGCGCAGGACGTCGTCGTCGGCCTCGTCGGTTGTCAGGTCGGCCGCGAGGACGCGGGCCTGCGTCGCACCGCACGGGTCCGTGGTCACGACACCGGGGGAGGGAACGGGATCGCGATGGACGCGACGATGCCGTCCATCGCGTCGTTGAGGACCGCCTCGCGCTCGCTCGGCTTCATCGCGGTGAGCACCGTGGTGGCTCCCTTCGCATCGAGGGAGAACGCCACAGCGTCCGAGCCGGCCCCTGGTACGCGGGGCAGCTTGACGCGCCGCAGGGCCTTGCGCGACGGCGGACTGATGACGGGCCCGCCGTTGGGGCCGAACAGCTCCAGCGCGGTGTCCGGGAGCGAGCCGCCCAGATCGACACGACGGTTGAGGGTGCCGATCACCCAGGTGGTGAACAGCTTCCCGAAGTCGTCGGTGAGCGTCACGGACAGCTCGGCGATCAGCCTGTCCTGACACGGCAGGCACCGCTCCAGCCCCGCGGCCACCAACGTGTCGCAGCGCTCGGAGTGCCAGGAGTCCTCATCCTCCGGCAGCTGGTGAACGCCGTCCTTCTCGCAGATCTGCGTCGTCATGCTCAGCACCGTAGCGACACCGCCAGCCGAACAGCCTTCGAACTGATCCCCCACACCTAGGCATTCTTCAATTCGTCGGCCCTGTCTACCTTCCGTGCCTCGTCGCCAGGGCAAAAGATCTTGAGCGGGGACCAAGGTATCGTCGCTCCGCGCCGGTACGAGGGGCCGTGCAGACTGGCCTGCATGAGCACCACACGTCGCCGCCTCGGGCCGGGGCCGGCCACCGGAATGTCCACGAGTTCCAGCAGCACTACGCCGCGGCTCCTTCCCGTCGAACGGGTCGGCGGCGACGGCCTGGTCGACGTCGACGGTGAGCACCAGGTCGTGGCTGAGCGTCGGGGCCGGCGGGTCCTTGGGCCGGGCTTCTCGGCGCCGGAGGGTCCCGCAGAGAAGTAGTCGGCGTGCCTGGACCCCCTTGTCCGATGGCTGTGACCTGCGGGTTTTCCTCGACACCCCTGGTTTGAAAGGGGACTCGAAACGGGACCCGAAAGAGGACCCCGAACGGGACCCGAAACGGGACTCCAAAGGGGACTCGAAACGGGACCCCGCCATCCGGGCACCGGCCACGCGTCCAGGTGGGCGGTGTCGTTCGGCGCGGACGGCGCCGCGGGGACGACGACCTGTTCGCGCCGGGCGATGCCGACCTGCGCAGGGGTCTGGGGGCGGCGGTGCCCCCAGCACCCACCGGCCTCGACCCACGATGCTGTTCCCCCGGGGAACAGCCGGGGTGTTCCCCGGGGGAACAGAGCCGGTGTTCCCCGAAGGAACAGGGTCAGCGCGAGCTGCTGGGTCCTCGTGTCGGGGGCGGTGGGCGGCGCAGGTGGGCGGGCTGTTCGTACTGCGGGCCGGTGTACCGGCGGCTTGTGCCGGGCTTCTTCGCGGCCTTCTTGGCCTCGGCCTCGCGGACGGCGGCGCCCCTGATCCTGTTCTCGGCGTCGCGCTGGGCGCGGGGCATGGCACGGCGGTACTCCTGCTCCTGGCGGAGCGCGGCGAGGCTCTTCTCGGCCTGGGCGATGTTCTTCTCGGCCCGCTCGATGGAGGCCTGCGCCATCTCGCGCTGGTCCCGGCCGTGCGACTGATCGGCGCTCTGCGCGCCGGCCACGAGGTCCGGCCAGTTCTCCCGCAGCTGCGCGAGCTCCTCGCCCGGGTTGAGGCTGCCCGACTTCGTACGGGCGGCCACGAAGTCCTTCGACGCGGCCTCGCGCGCCTTCGCGGCGGTCGCGCTGTTCTCGTGGACGACCTCGGCTGCCTTCCTCGCGCGTTCCTCCTCGCCGGCCCGGCTAGTGCCCATCCTCCAGAGCTCCCACCGGCCCTTGTCCTTGAGCTGGTCGGCCTCCCGCCACTCGGTACGGGCCTCGCCGGTGACGGTCTCGGCGGCCTTGGCGATCTCCATCTGCTTGGCGGCGGCGGTGATGTGGGGCTCGACGGCTTCGAGGCGGTCCAGCTTCTGGTGCAGGCTCTGGACGTTGGGGCCGGTGGTCTGGCCGGTGGCGATGGCGTCGCCGCTGCGGAGCTCCCTCTCCGCGTACTTCTTCAGCGTGGTCTGGTCGGTGACCTTCTTCTCCTGGCGGCGGACTTCCTGGAGGAGTCGTCCGGGGTTGAGCTCCCCGTAGCGGCGCTGGTCCCAGCCGGGAATGCGCGCCGGCGCGGTGGGCACCGGGTCGGCGGGGGCTTCCTCTCCGGCCCGGATGGCCCGCCACTGCGCGAGGAGTCCGGCGGCCGGGTCAGTGGAGCGGGCCACCTGCTCCACCGCCTGCTCCGGGACGGGGACGATGCCGCGCTCGGCCTGGCCCTGGCGCAGGATCTCGGCGCCGCGCTCGGCGGCCGCGGCGAGGTCGACGTCGTGCGGGGGGTCCTGCAGGCTGCTCTCCGTCTCGGCCGCCTGCGCGGTGGCGACGACGTTCTCGGCGGCGGTCGCGGTGGTGCCGAGCGCGAACTCGATGCGGGGGTCCGGGATCTTCGGCGTCGTGGCCGGGCCGTCGCCGAGGACCTTGTGGAGCTCCGCCCAGCGCAGGTCTTTCGCGACCTTCGACGCGGACACCCACACCTGGACGCCCGCGCTGTCGGTCCAGCCTTCCAACGCGAAGGAGTAGCCGCTCATGCGGCCGGTGGAGGCGACGTTGGCGCGGGAGGACACCCCGGCGTCCTCGAGTCCGGACTCGAAGGCGGCGCGGCCCAGGCCGCGGCTGGCGTCCCGGACTTCGCGGACGATCCGGCGGAGCTCCTCACGCTCCGGGGGCAGGGCGCTGTCCAGCTCACGGCCGCGCCGGCGGGCGGCTTGCAGCTCGTTGTTGCGGACCTGCGGTCCCTCGGCGCGGAAGCGGTCGCGGGCGCGGACCAGGCCGTGCTGCTCCTCCAGCCGGTCGGCGCTCTCGCGGGCACGGCGGAAGTCCCACCGGTCGGTGAGCAACTCGCCCGACCAGTCGACGCGGGACACCGTGAGGTGGATGTGGTCATCCCCGTGGCGGACGGCGACCCACGGGGCGCCGTCGAAGCCCATGTCCCGGATGAAGTCCTCGGCGATCCGGCCCCACTGGCCGTCCGGGAGGATGCCGTCCTCGTCGGGGAGGGACAGGCTCGCGCGCCAGATCGGCGCCTTGATCTCGGGGCGCTGGCGGGCGGTGTGGTCGATCGCCCTCGCGACCTGCATCGGGGTGCCGGTGGTGTTGCCCGCGACGATCCGCGGGTTGATGTGCTCGTCGCGCCGACCGGGGCCGAAGTCGTAGATGAGCGCGCCGACCGCCTTGCGGCCCTTGGTGATGTTGGCGATCAC
>NZ_JBYQMJ010000007.1:0-16906 GCF_057834465.1 Streptomyces sp. GL_140 | reverse complement strand
TCGGGGTCCGCAGCATCCATCGGCTCGATGCCCCGGATCACCAAGGCTGCGTTGCCGACATCGAAGAGCACGCCTTCGAGTGCGTGGTGGAGATGGCCGTCCTGATGGCTGTACCTGACCAACTGGTTCAGGTTGGCGCCGATGCGGCACAGCTCGTCGTACGCGGCCTGGCTCACCGGGTCCAGGGGTGCCGGCCTTCGCTCGGCGCCCGGGGCCTGGCCGTCGCCGACGTCGGCGAGGCGGTCCTCGACCACCGCGCGGACCCAGGCGCCCAGCTCCTTACGGCCGGACTCGACCCTGGCCTCGTCCCAGCGTGCGCGCTCCGCATCGCTGAGGCGGACGGACACCGTGTGCCCACGCTTCGATCCCGGCGTACCCCGTGCCATCTGCTCCCCCTCGACCGTGCCCAGTCGCCAATTGGCGACTGGCCCATCAGTCGTACCACCTGCCGATATCCGCACCGCTTCCGGGGTGGAGGCGAGCGTTCCGATCCGGAACGCGGGGCCCGTTCCGACTCGGAACGGCCCGTGCGTTCCGGATCGGAACGGGCCCCGGCCACCACGGGCGCGGCCGTCCGCGCCCAGCCGTGCGGCCCCCTCGGGGCCGCCGGCGGACCGCCCCCTCGGGGCGGTCCCCCCGCCCGCGACCAACGGGAGCGGGGGGCGAGGTGCCGATAAGCGAAGCGCATCGGCATACCTCGCTGCTGATTTGTGGGGCGACAGGAGGGTCAGGTGCGACTCGTCGGCACACAATCAGCCTGGACGCTCGTGCAGTCGGTCACCGGTCTGTTGTGGATCGGATCGGAGCCCCCTGGGCTTCGATGGCCGGCGCTTGCGTCGGTCGATCCGAGGACCGCGGGCAGTCAGTGGAAGGACATGGGCAGGGTGGCCGTGGTGATGCCGCACGGTTCGCAGGGCTCGAAGAGCCCGCAGGTGCGGCCGTCGAGGTGGAGCACGTCGGCTCCGGCGCAGTCGGCGCCGAGGGTGCAGCCGACCGTGCCGTCCTGGTGGTCGAGTTCGGTGCCGGCGCACGTGGCCAGGGCGAGGTTCTCTGCCGTGGCAGTGCACCACTGGCAGGAGGGCAGCCGGTCGTCCAGGCCGCCGAAGTGATCCGCGTCCCGGCAGAACTGCATGGCCTCGGGCAGGTGCAGCACCTCGACGGCGCCGGGGCAGCCCGCGGTGCAGTCGACGTCTCCGGTCGCATGGATGAACATCGGTCCGCCGCAGGCGGGCCCGTTGGGCGCCTGTCGGTTGATCGCGATGTAGCGGGTGAGCAGCGCCTTGGCGGCGATCTGGGCGTTCTCGGGGAGGTCCTCGAATGTCCCGTTCTTCATCGCCTCGCCGACGCCGCTGTGGCGCCGGTGCTCGGGGAGTCGGGCCGTGAGCTTGGGCTCGGGACGCTTGCGGACGGGCGCGTGGCGGGTCCGGTTCGGGGTCTTCTTCTTGCCTGCCATCGGGATGCCTCCAGCTGGGTGGGGTCACAGGAGCCGCCGTCCGCGGCCTCGGTCGGGTGTAAAACCACCTGTAAAGCCAGGTGTTACGGCCGGTGTCCTGACCCCCGCTCCGACCTGGGCTTCTCTCCTTCCGTCCCCGAGACCACCCACTCCCTTCGTCCCTTGAGAGTGGGTGGTCTCGGGGTCTACAGGAGAGAGGTCGGAGCGGGGGTCAGGAGGTGGTGAAGGGGTCGCAGAGGAGGTGGAGGGGTTCGGGGAAGTTGGGGGGTACAGGGATGTTGCAGACGATGCAGGTTCGGGTGGTGGAGTCGGTGGTGGCGGCCGGGGCCGGGGTGGTGGTGCTGGGGAGTTCGCGCGCGATGGGGAGGTTTTTGGCGCGGCGGCGGGCTTGTTCGGGGCGTGCGAGGTCGCGGGGGGTGGAGCCGATGAGGGCGGCGTTGGCGTGCAGCTGGTCGGGGGTCTGCCAGGGTGCGGCGCGGTGGTGGTCGCGGCGGGCGATGGGCACGGTCTCGGCTCGGACGGCGAGCGGGATCTCCTTGCCGGTGGCCTTGTCGTAGCGGGGTTCGGCGAGCTGGCCGGTGAGCGGGTCGCACCAGCGGACGGTGGCGCCGGCGCCGAAGAGGTCGACGCCCCAGGTGAAGCCCCAGGATTCGAGGATGGCGCCGACCTTGGCCTTGACCACGGGCACGGGGTCGAGCCCGGCCTCCTTGGCCTTGTCGTGGGTGACCTTGATGGCGGTCTTGAGCTGGCCCCGGCGGCCGGGGACGCGGGCGACCTTGTGCTTGAAGGACTTGGGGTCGGCGCCGTAGAAGATCGCCTTGGTGTTGCTGGTCTCGTCCTTCTGCACGACGGTCTTGCCGTCCTCCTCCTGGACGTCGGTGATCTCGGCGAGGATGTCGCGGATCTTGCCAGTCCAGGTGAGCATGCGGTGGCCCTTGGTGGCCCGCTCGTACTCGTGCCAGAGCTGCATCTCGGCGTCGGCGTCGATGGTGTTGGTGAGCTCGCGGATCTCGGCCTCGGCTGCGGCCTTGACCTGCGGGTTGTTGCTGCGGGCCCGTCGCTTGGCCGCGCGCAGCGCGGTGCGGTCCTTGGTAGTGGCGAGGAGGGCCAGGCGCAGGATCTCGAAGGGGTTGCGGCCTGCCTGGCGTCCGTCCTTGAGGTCGCCGCGCAGCAGCTCGTTGCCGAGCGCGCGGGCGGGCGCCTTGGCGTCGTCCTTGTCGATGAGCTTGACGATGTACTTCGCCATCTGGACGGCGCCGGCCTTCCCGCGGCGGGCCGGGTCGACCTTGACCCCGTACTTCTTGTCGGGGCGGCCGAGCTTGCCGTGGTCGCACTCGGCGAGCCAGCGCAGGAAGAGTTCGGCTTCGATCGCCTTGGCGGTCTCCTCACTCATCACGTGCTGAGTCCACAGGACGGCGTGGATGTGGGTGTGCCAGCCGGAGCCCCAGGAGTGCGTGACCTCGATGGCGCGGGTCGCGCCGATGATGCCGAACTCCTTGCAGAAGTCCCTCCACCAGCGGCTTTGCAGCATGCGGCGCCAGGCGTTGGCCGTGCGGGTGAGCTGGCCGAGGTGCTTCTCGGGCTTGCCGTCCTTGCCGATGATCGGCTTGCCCTTGCGGTCGAGCTTGGGCCGGTCGGCGAGGCGGGCGAACTTCCCGTGGCGGGAGGTGAGGGTGGCCATGCCCATGCCGTGGCCGGTGTGGGTCCGGCCCTTCTCGTCGGTCCACTCGTGGGTGAGCCAGGCCAGCGCGTACGCCTCCATGTCCCCGGCGCGCTGGCTGCGGACCACGGGCGAGCACTCGGGGCAGGCCCAGACGGAGCCGCAGCGGAAGAGTCCGGCGAACACCCCGTCGCCGGACTCCTTCATGCCGATGGCGATTTCACCCGAAAGAGCGGCCTCGTTGCAGTTCCTCAGGGAGACGAGGTGGCTGATCTCGCGTGCCTCGTCCAGGAACCGCATGCGCTTCTGGGCCCGGTTGTTGCGCTGGTCGAACTCCTTGCCCAAATCGGACATTTGGGGGGTGCAGTTTTCACAGCTCGCGTCACTGCATACGCCCAGGTCACAGCCGGTTTCGGTGGCACCAGCGGCAACACTGCTCTCTGGGTTCTGAAGCGGGCCGCCGTCGGGGCTGAGGTCTGGTTCCGCACTGGCGGTATCGGTGGGGCTGGGGGGGGTGGTGCGGGCCGTCTTGCGGGCCTGGACGGCCTCTTGGGCGCCCTTGGGGTCCCGGAAGCGGAACAGGGCGTCGGCGAGGTCCTGCGAGGCGCCTGCGGCGGCACGGGACTTGGCCAGGGCGGCCTTGAACTCGGCGGCGGCGTTGGCTCGCTCGGCCAGCTCGACGGCGGGCTCGCGGCGCTCCTGGTGCTGCTGCACGGGCAGGAGGCCGGCGGCGGACAGGACGCGGGCCGTGTGGAAGAGCGCGTTGTTGGCCTCGGCGACGGCGGTGACGACGGCGACGCGCTCGGCATGGGCGGCCTTGCGGACGGCCTGCCGGTGACGAACCAGGTCACGGGGGGTGGGGTCTGCGGGAAGGTCTGCGGAGGCGGGGGCCTCCAGCTGGCTGCGGCGGTCCGCGCGCTGGTCGCGGTCAACGGCAGAGAGCTGGGGGGCAAACGCGGATACACCCGACGTATCGGTCGGGTGACCGTCTCCGGAACGTGCCGGGAGAGGTGTTGCGGGACGCGTCGTCCCGGGTACGCTGATCAAAGCGTTGGGGTCCTTGCTGGTTCGCGGCAAACGAATTTTGGCTTGGGGCCCCGCGCGGGGCGTTACCGGAGGGTGAGATTTCCGGTGGCGCCCCGTTTCTTTTGCGGGGTGTTCTGTTGTGGTGTTGATCCTTTCGCAATTCGGCGGGGATATCCACCGCCACGGCGAAAGAGCCAGCAGACATCTCGTGTGGCGAACGAACGGCCCGTGACGATTCCAGCGTCACGGGCCGTTCTTTTGTTACTGCGCGTCAGGCGGGAAGTTCCGTACGGCTATTCCTTGTACGCGACGGCGCCGAGGCCGGAGTGGGCGCGGCTGAGGGCACCGCGAAGGGTGTCGGCGGCTCCGGCCGCGATGGTGAGGCCGGCGTGCGCGGCCTCCAGGTCGGCGGCGAGGGTGTCGCGGTCGCTCTTGAGGTGGCCCTCGTCCTCCAGTCGCTTGAGGAGCTTGGCGATCTGCTCGACGGCCTGCGGGAGCATCCCGGCCATGTACGAGAGGTTGCCGACGACGCTGTACGCGTCGCCCGGGTACTCCCAGTCGGGGCGGGGGCTGCCGAGGGTGGCGTGGTTGAGGGCGCGGATCGCGTCGCCGGCGGTGTCGGCGAGCTGGGCGGGGGTCTTGTCGGTCATGGTCTGATCCTTTCAGCCGGGTGTGACAGTGCAGGTGGGGAGCGGCGCCGAGTCAGGAACGCGGGCCGGGTTCGTTCCGCAGGGCCTCGGCCAGCCACGGGAACGGGTGGACCGTGCTGGCGGCTTCACGTACGCGGGTGGCCGCGCCGACGACCGTTCCGGGCTCGACCTGTCCGTCGTAGAGCGCGGCCAGGAGCGTGGCCCCGTGGTTTTCGCAGGCCGTGGCGGCGGCGCCTTCCCTGTCCACGATGGTGACGGCGTCCTTGGGGCCGATGCAGTCGGTGAGGTCCTCGTCGTCGGCGGCGTTGCAGCGGGTGGTGGTCATGTCGGTCTCCTGCCTGTCCGGTTGGGTGGTCACTCGGCGGTGGGGTCGAAGAGGGTGGCCTGGCCGCGCGTCGAGGAGATACCCCTCTTGCGGAGGCTCGCGTACTCGTGGGCGACCCAGGCCGGGGTGGCCCTGCCGCACAGCAGCGTCACAGCGACGGACTCGGCGAGGCCGGAGATGTAGGCGTCGTGCACGATGGCGCGGGCCGCGTCGACGCTGATGGTCTCGGTCATGGTCTGGGCCTCCTACTGCTGGGTGGCGCGGTCGGGGTCGAACGAGCTGTGGTGGTTGTAGCCGCGGGCGATGAGGGCCAGGGCCTCGGTCTTGTACTCGGAGGCGGTACCGGTCGAGGTGATGCCGACGGCGGCGGCGATGTCCGCGTTGGTGAGCGGCGAGTTGTCCTTGAGGAACTCGGCGAGCTCCGCCGGCGCCTGGCCCACGGTCGCGTCCGGGTCGACGGAGTCGAGGAGCATGCGGGCGGCGATGCGGACGCGGCGCTGGCGCTGGCTGAGTCCGGCGAGGTCCTCGGCTTCGACCGCACGCAGGAGGGACTGCTTCGTACGCTCGCGGGCTTCGGCCGTCGCGGCCTCGGCTTCGGCGGCCTGCTGTACGGCGAGGGCGACCTTCGCGGACTCCTCGGCGACCGTCGCGAGCGCGGCCTTCTCCTTCGCGGACTCCTCGGCGGCCAGCCTCTCGGCTTCGCGTTCGCGGCGGATCGCGTCGGCCTTCTTCGCGGATTCCTCGGCGAGCTTCGCGGACGCGGCCATGGCCTTCGCGCGCTCGGTGGCGACCTTCGCGGACTCCTCGGCGGCTTCCTCGGCGGCGGCGATGCGTTCGGCTTCGTCGGCGGCGCGCTGGGCTGCGGTGGTGGCGGTCACCGCGTCGATCTCGGCAGTGGCGACCGCGGCCTGCGCGCGGTGGGTGGCGGCGCGGGACTGGCCGTCGACCACTGCCTTGAGCTCGGCGAGCTCGCCGTGCTGGCGGGTCTCCTCGGCCTCCTTCTGCATGGCGTCCATGCGGGCCTGGTGCGCATCCTCGCGCTCCTGGCGCTCCCGTTCGCGCTGCTCGGCCAGCTCGTCCTGCTCTCGTTCGCGCTGGCGCTGCTGGTCGGCACGCTCCTCGTCGCGCTGCTGCTGCTTGCGCTCCTCCTCGCGCTGGCGGTCGGCCCGCCGGCGCTCGGCCTCCTGGGCCTGCTCCTGCTCCAGTCGCATGGCGGGGATGGCGCGGGCGGCGTCGACGGAGACGCCGTACGGGGCCAGGAGGGCGGGCATGCGGTCGAGGATGCTGGCACGGTCCTCGGCCGTGCCGTTGGCGTACAGGGCACGTTCCGTCTGCCAGACACGGTAGATGGCCAGTTCACGGACGTGGACTCGGGCCTGGGCGTAGGGGACGGGGTAGGTCTTCGCGTGCTGGAAGATCTTCCAGGTGGCGCGGAAGTTGAGGGCCCACTCGGCGAGGGTCAGTGCCTGCTCGGCGTCCAGGCCCGCCTCCAGCCGGGCGGTGCGGGCGATGGCCCACCGGGCTACTTCGGTCAGGATCACGTACGCGATCGGCATCATGGCGTGGCCCAGGAGCCGCCCGAAGTCCTGTCCGAAGGCCTCGGTGAGGCTGGGCGATCCGGGCAAGCCGTCCACGGCCGCGCTGACGTTGAGCGCGATGGTGACCCCGGTCAGGGCGTGCGCCGTGATCTGGACCCAGGGGCGGGCCATCCGGCGCCAGGCGAGAACCAGGCCTGCCGTGTAGAGGGCGATGATCAGGCCGTCCACGCCGAGGGGGAAGGCGTAGGACTGCCAGCCGGTGAAGCCCCAGGCGACGGCGGCGCTGCGGAGTGCGCCGTAGGAGAGGGCGAAGCCGACGCCGGCGGCGGTGAGTCCGGCGAGGACAGCGACGACGGTGAGCGGGATCATCAGCCACAGGTGCCGGGACTTCGGCTTGTCCTCCGGCTCCCCGTCGGTCTCGGCGACGGTCCGCGACGGCTCGGCCGAAGTGCGCGACGGTGCGGTGGAAGTGGGCGATTCGGCTTCGGGTCGGGCGGGGGCCGGGACCCGCAGGTCGGGCTCCAGGGTGGTCGTCACGTGTCTCCTTGGTGCAGTGGGCGACGGGGTCCCGGGCGGAGCCGAAGCGTCCGCCCGGGGGGTTCGGTCATGGTCCCTGCGGATCCCCGGTTGACGAAACGAGTTCGATTCCGGGGGTGTCGGCCGGTGGCTCTGCCCGCCGGCGGGCGGGTGCCTTCCGGGCCAGGGAGGTCAGGTCCGGGAGAGGTGCGCGGCGGTCTGGGCCGCGAGGGCGGCGGCGGCTCGGGTGGCCTCGGCGAGGGAGTCGGCGGCGGCGGAGCTGGCCTGTATGGCGGCCTGGTTGGCCTGGCGGGCCTGTTCCATCGCGATCGCGGCGGCCTGGCGTTCGGCTTCGCTCATGGCGTCAGCCTCCGCAGGGGAAGATGCCGTCGACGTCGGCGAACTGGTGCCGGACGTACCCGGCCATCGCGCCCCAGCCACCGCTGTGGGTGCCGGTGGTGATCTGCCGGACCCACACCAGCCCGGGGTCCGAGGGGTGGCATCCCTGGATGCTGGCCTCGTCCTCGGTCCCCATGGCGCCGAGGATGGTCGTGCCGTCCTCGGCCCGGAGCAGCAAGCCGCCCGTGCCCGCCTTCGCGGTGAGGTCAACGGTCGGGCCCTCGTAGTGCACATAGCCGGGGGCCGGCGCCTTCTCGGGCAGGGCGGTCACGGCGGCGCCGGTACCGATGGCGGCGGCGAGGAGGGTTCCGGCTACCTTGGTGGCGATGATCATCACGTTTCTCCATCTGTGTGGTGGTCGTCACCCCCGCCCGGAGGTCTGTCCAAGGAGTCCGGGCGGGGGCCTTACTGACGGATCTACTGACGAGCCGCTACTGACGAGGGGTCGTCAGTAGGCCTGCAACGCTCTGACCTGCGGTCGTCAGTAGAAACCGGGGTCTAGTGACGAGCTACTGACGGCCGTCAGTAGCCGCGTAGCGGGTGTGCGGCGAGGCACCCAAGGCCTCGATGAGGCCCTGCTCGGTCCAGCCCTTGAGCCACCCGCCGACGGTCGTGGCGGACGCTCCGATCGCGGTCGCTACCTCCGCCCGCTTGATGCCGTCGGGTCCGGCCTGGCGGATGAGCGCGAGCGCCTGGGCCCGCCTCGGGTCGGCCGACGCCGGGCCCTCCGGGGCCGGGGCCGGGGCCGCAGCTTCGAGCCAGGAGTCGAGCACCCGCCAGTCGGTGGGGTGCACGGCGGAGGCCGGCGGGGCGGGCGCGGTCTTCACCGCGGTGGTCCGGCTGCGGAGCGCGCGGACCATGTCCTGCACGGAGGCCATCTCGCTGCCGTCGAGCCAGAGCGAGCGCAAGGTCGTGAACTTGCCGCCGCGGCGCAGGATCCCGGAGCCGCGCTGGTTCTCGTCCAGGAGGTGGGTGGACCAGCCCCGTCCGGCGGCGCCCTTGCCGAGGATGGTGTTCGACTCGTCCGCGTCCATCGTGTACATGCACCAGCGCCACACGACGTTGCCGGTGATCTGCTTGGGCAGGACGGTCGTGTCGTTGAGCTGGGTGGCCAGGACGAGGATGATCCCGAAGGCCAGGCCGCGCTGTGCGAGATCCGCGAGGTGCCGGGTGATCCCGGCGCCGTGCTTCGAGTCGCCGGTGAAGACGGAGACCTCGTCCACGACGACGACTTCGAGGGTCAGGCCCTCGCTGCCGACGAGGTCGGGCCGCTCGGCGAGGGACTCAATGCCGAGCGAGGCGAGGCGGCCGGCGCGGCTGCCCATCTCCGCGACGAGCGCGGCGAGCTTGTTCTTCAGCTGCTCCGCGCGGGTCTTGGGCTCGTAGATGTGCGTGTCCACGAGTCCGGCCCACCGGTTCTGCCCCGGGTGCTTGCCGTCCGCCAGGTGCAGCCGGACCCGGGGGTCCAGGAGGCATCCTGCGATGATCAGGCGCAGGGCGGCGCCCTTTCCGGAGCGGGAGGAGCCGCCCAGAAGGAGCGAGACGTCCTGAAGCCGCAGGTACAGGAGGCGGCCGAACACGTCGATCGCGACGGGGATCCCGATGCCCCACACGTCGACGTCGCCCAGCATGTCGGCGGTGCAGAGGCGGACCTGCGCGAGCGGGTCGACGTCGAAGCCGATCAGCCGGACGGTCTTGCTGTCCGCGCCGGGCACCAGCTCGACGTGCAGGCGGGCCATGTCGAGCCCGAGTTCACCCGCAACCTTCGAGCGGGCCTTCAAGACGTCGGCGAACTCGGCACCGGTCTCGTTCGGCAGCCGTACGACGGCCGACCACTGGCCGGGCTTGACCTCGGGCCGCTCCATGAGCGCGACCTTGCGGCCGGTGGGGATCACCTTGCAGGCGGCCATGGCCTCGGAGATCGCGGCGATCAGCGGCTCCGGGTCCGGCTCGGCCCCGCCGACGGTCGGCGGGTTCAGCGGCTGGGCGGGGATGAGGAGTTCGCCGGCGGACGGCGTGGCCGGGACGGACGGGACGACCATCGGGGTCTCGGCGATCAGCTCGGCCGGGACCGCGCGGGTGGTGAGCTGGAACGGCTTCGGGCCGCGCGTCCAGGAGCCGACGGCGCCCAGCATCGCGGCGGCCGGGGCCGCCCACCACGTGGTCGTTGCCGAGAGCGTGACGATCCCGGCGGCCGGGGCCGCGAGGATCGCGCAGCGCGCGGCGGCGATCCGCTTGCGGCGGTGGCGGACCTGGCCGGGGTCGAGGTTGGGCACGTCGAACTCGCCGAGCGCCCGCAGTGCCTTGCTGTGCCTCTCGGCCTCGAACTTCGCGGCCTTGAGCCGAGCCTTGGCGGACGGGGTGAGGCCCCCGTCCTCCTCGGCGATCCGGGTCAGCTTCTCGGCGGTCTTCAGCGCCTTGCGGGCCAGACGCCGGTGTTCCTCCACCTGCTCCTGGTGGGCCTCCGCGCGGGCCTTCACGATCCGGCGCAGCAACTCTTCGTTGGAGACGGTGTGCGCGCCCGCCCAGTGGGCGAGGTAGATCGACAGGTGACGTGCTCCTGAGCGGGTGCGGGCGATCATCCGATCAGCACCTCCCCGACCCAGGACACGAGCGGGACGAAGACCATGCTGGCCCAGCCGCCGATCGCGACCGTGATCCCCCACGTGGCGCCAGTGATGCCGCCGGAGAGCGCGAGGGCACGCTCGCCCCAGCCCTTGGCGAACCAGATGAACAGGCCCAGGCCGACAACCAGGATCAGCGCGATCCACGAGCCGGAGTAGGTCAGCACCTCGTTCGCGGAGATCGGGACCGCTCCGGCCCCGGACTGGCCGATCCCCGCGTCCCCGACCTTCGCGCCCAGCGTGTTGCCGGTGCCGGTGAAGCCGCCGGAGATCTTGCCCAGGAGCCCGCCCGTGACGGCCGAGGCGAGGACCATCGTCATGAAGGATCCGGCCCACGGGAGCCAGACCTTGCGCTTCTTCAGCGCCTTCAGGGACCGACCCCGCGAGTAGTAGATGCTCATCGCGGTCACGCACAGCAGGAAGAACCCGAAGGCCGAACCCGCGCGGGTGACCACGTGGGTGATGGTGATCAGCTCCATCAGGCACCCACGATCCACGCCGCGATCAGGCTGCGGGTCGGCTCCGAGATCAGCGTCCCGCCGACGGCGGAGAGCAGGAGCACGGCGGACAGCCACCGGCGGACCTTCCCGCCAGTCGCCATGCCGATCGCGCAGACCATCGACGTGACGAAGAGTGTGCTGAACGCGGCGTCGACCGAGACGGTCGCGCTGATCGGGGTGGCGACCCAGTCCGCCCACGCGAAGGCCGGCGCGGTCGCGATGCCGATCACGGTCAGAGTGCGGACCGGACGTAAGGCTCGGATCGAGGCTCGAACGCGGTCCCAGTCGACCGCGTTCGCGTCGGCCGGGTCCAGGTCAGGAATGTGGTCCAAGTTCTCAGGCACCGCCACGGCGAAGCCCCCCTCGTGCTCAGCAAGTTGACTGCCACTCAGTGGTGTCTAGGTGGCTGAGTACAAGGTGTCCTAGGACACTATGCACTGTCAAGTGTCTACGGCTAACCTGGTGTCTAGGACACCAAGTCACTTAGGAAGCAGGGCCTTCAAATGCCAGAGCTGCGGCGCGCCGACGCCCCATACGCACAGGTCGCTCAGTACTACCGGGACCAAGTCCACGGCAGGCAGCTCCTCCCCGGGGACTTCGTCCCGTCCGTCCGCGAGATCGCGACGCAGTGGGGCATCAGCAAGGCCACCGCCGAGAAGGCGCTGGCCGTGCTGCGGTCCGAAGGCCTCCTGATCGCCGTCCCCGGCGTCGGCACGAAGGTGGCCACCACCCTCCCGACCGTCCAGCTCGGCGGCGAGCGCGTCCGCCGGATGCTCACCACCGGACGCGCCACTCGCCCCGGCGAGACCTCCAGCCTGATCTCCTCCGAGCTGGCTCCCTCGGACGACGCCGCAGCCGAGTTCCTGGGCATCGAGCCGGGTGCGCCCGCGCTCCGCCGTCGCCGGCGCTTCAGCAACGAGGACGGCGTCGTACTCGCCGTCTCAACCTCGTGGCTCCGCGCCGAAGTCGCCCAGCACATCCCCGCACTGCTCGAAACGGCCCCGATTCCTGGCGGAACGATCGGTGCAGTGCGCGACGTGCTCGGCCGCCAGCCCGGCGCCGAACAGACCGCGCTCCTCGCCCGGCTCGCGAGCGCCGACGAAGCCGAGCTCCTCGGCCTCGACCTCCCCGAAGCCGTCATGGTCACCGAGACCCGCATCTCCGACGAGGACGGTGAACCCATCGAGCTGGGCCAGGACGTCATCGCCCCGAACCAGAAGTACGTCACCGGCACCGACTTGAGCCTGCTCTGATGACCGCCGACGACGAGTACTTCATGCTCGCCGAGTCGCAGCTCGAACGGCTCCTCGCCAAGCGCCGCGAGGGCACCTTGACCCTGGACGAAGAGCGCACCCTCATCTCCGCACAGGACTCCATCACCCACCCAAGGCCCTGAGCCCCACAGCCCCGCGAGCCCCCACCGGATCCCATCCGGCGGGGGCTTCGTCGTATCCCGTCCGCCGTCCCGGCCTTCACCGGCGCTCCGCGCCGGTACCCGGGGGCTCCGCCCCCCGAACCCCCCGGCCACCAGTCCCAGAGGGGCCGGGGGTCCGGTGGGGGAGTGCAGGTCGTGGGTGGGTCTGTGGAGGGTCGTGGGGGGTCCCTCCGGTCTGGACGGCACCGGAGGTCAGCATGCCGCCCGCCGGGGCGCCAAGCCCAAGCCCGGCCAGGACTTTTCGCAGCCCTGAACGGGCGCGAAAACTCCCGTCCGGGTCGCCCGCCCCAGGGGGCGGACGAGCCTTGGCACCCCGACGACCAGCATGCTCAGGCTTCGCCTGCCGCCCAGACCGGAGGGACCCCCCACTCAGGCCCCGGATTTCGGCGCGGGGGCGCCGGCCCTACTCGTCGTCGGGGTCGACCTCGAAGAGCCCGGGTTGCTGCCGTACTCGAACCGTCCGCTCGACGGCGGCGAGCCACGGGTTCGCGGACACGTCCGGGTCCGCGGCTTCCGCCGGCGGAAGCGGCATAGCCGAAGCCGTTATGGCACTGCGCCGACGCGGCGCCTTCGCCGGGGCCGGGACCGTGACCGCCTCCTGAGCAGCCTCGGACCGAGCGGGCGCGGGGATGACCGGGGCCGGCGGCGGGACGTCGACCGACGTGCGCTCAACCAACTCGGCGACGAACAGGGCGGCCTGGCGGTCCGCCTCGGCACGGGTCAGCGCGGCCTGCTTCGTCTTCGGGTCCTTCGGCGGCCGGTCCCTCTTCATCGGCAGGCCCAGCTTCCGCGCCTCCAGCGCGCGCTGCCGGTGCGACCGCTTGCAGAACCGCCGCGGCGTACGGGTGCCCAGCTGACTTACCGGCTCACCGCACCACACACACTCCGGGTCCGGTACGACCCGGACCAGCCTCACGTCCTCGGAATCCACCCGGCGAGCCTAGCCGTCACAGTGACGGCTTGAGGGGTGCACGGGATGGCGGGTTCGGTCCCACCTGCACAAACGCCACCTGACCTAAGCCGTCACTGTGACGGCTTAGGTCCGGATGGGGGACTCGTCACTGTGACGGCTTGGATGCCGTCACTGTGACGGCTTGGTGGACCGCATCGGGGTGCACGGGATGGCGGGTTCGGTCTGACCTGCACAAACGCCGCCGGGGGCGGGGGCTCGAAAATGACCTGGCTGGCTTGTCATCGCAGGTCAGGACTTGGTTCGCGTCTTGCCCGACCGTGGTTGGTCGGCAAGCCACCGCCACATCAGCGGGCAGGACAAACCGCACCACAACCACGTCGCGGGCAAGTCGCTGGCAGGCCACGCCACATCAGCGGCAGGCCAGCGAAGGTTCCTTCCCTCCTTCCTTCCCGCGGGAAAGGAGCGGATCACGGGCTCGCGGGGCAGGCCTCGGCGTTCGGCCGCCGGCGGGAAGGAAGGAAGGAACTGCCCGGGGTGGGCGACGTCCTGGTGCTCGGCCTCGTCCGTCCCGGGCAGGAGCCGGGCTCGACCAGCGCGGATGTACCGGGGTGGACCAGGTGGACGTCCTGGTGCTCGATCTGGTCCACCCCGGCCTGCGCGGTCGGCGGCTACATCGCCTCGTGCTGGGCGCGCTTCTCCGCCACGTACTTGGTGAGCTCGTCGGCCGCGTCGTACATCGCCTCGGACTGGCGGACCGCTTCCTCCGGGTCGAAGCCTGGGACGTCGATGCCGACCGCGATCTCACTGGACGCGGCGAACCCGTGCTCGGCCACCTTCATCCCGAGCGCGGTGGCAGACATCTGCTGGGAGGCCTTCGGCAGCTGCATGATGCCCTGCGCAGCGAACTGGACGAGCCAGCGGGCCTTGGAGGACTCGGCGGCGAGGATCGCTGGCATGTCCCGCTCGTACGCGCCGAACAGCCCCTTCTGCACGTCTGTGTGGAGCTCGCCGCCGTGCAGGCCGTACTCGATCTGTTCCACCAGCGCCTTGAGGATGCCGAGGTACTGCGCCGCCTCTCCACGCTCCCCCATCGGGTGCCGGGTACCAGGGGGCCGACTCACGCTCATGCCCGTACCCAGGGACTCGATGGCCCTCTTGATCCTGCGGGCTTCGGGCAGGGGGACGACGTGCGCGCGGGCACCACGGGGTTCTTCGTTGGTCATGTCCCGAGCCTAGGGCGGGGCTTGGTGTCCTCGCCCGGTTCGTCACACTTCTGGGTATGAGCACCACACGTCGCCCCCTCGGGGCTGGTCCGGCCACCGGAATGTCCACGAGTTCCGGCAGCACCTCGCCCCGGCTGCTTCCCGTCGAACGGGTCGGCGGTGACCGCCTGGTCGACGTCGTCGACGAGGGCCAGGCGGTGGTGGAGCTGCGGGGCCGGCGGGTCCTTGGGCCGGGCTTCTCCGCGCCGGAGGGTCCCGCAGAGAAGTAGTCGGCGTGCCTGGACCCCTTGTCCTAGGTCTGTGACCTGTGGTTTCTCCTCGACTCCCCTGGTTTGGAAGGGGACTCGAAACGGGACCTGAAAGAGGACTCGGAACGGGACCCGAAACGGCACTCCAAAGGGGACTCGAAACGGGACCCCGCCGACCGGACCCCGGCCACGGGCCCAGGTGGGCGGTGTCGTTCGGCGCGGACGGTCCGCGGTACGACGAGACCTCGCGCGCCGGGCGATGCCGACCTGCGCAGGGGTCTGGGGGCGGCGGTGCCCCCAGCACCCACCGGCCTCGACCCATGACGCTGTTCCCCCGGGGAACAGCCGGGGTGTTCCCCGGGGGAACAGGGCCGGTGTTCCCTGAAGGAACAGCGTCACCGCGAGCTGCTGGGTCCGCGTGTCGGGGGCGGGGGACGGCGCAGGTGCGCGGGCTGTTCGTACTGCGCGCCCGTGTACCGGCGGCTTGTGCCGGGCTTCTTCGCGGCCTTCTTGACCTCGGCTTCGCGGACGGCGGCGCCCCTGATCCGGTTCTCGGCGTCGCGCTGGGCGCGGGGCATGGCCCGGCGGTACTCCTGCTCCTGGCGGAGCGCGGCGAGGCTCTTCTCCGCCTGGGCGATGTTCTTCTCGGCCCGCTCGATGGAGGCCTGCGCCATCTCGCGCTGGTCCCGGCCATAGGACTGGTCGGCGCTCTGCGCGCCGGCCACGAGGTCCGGCCAGTTCTCCCGCAGGTGCGCGAGCTCCTCGCCCGGGTTGAGACTGCCCGACTTCGTACGGGCGGCCACGAAGTCCCTCGACGCGGCCTCGCGCGCCTTCGCGGCGGTCGCGCTGTTCGCGTGGACGACCGCGGCGGCCTTCTTTGCGCGCTCCTCCTCGCCGGCCCGGCTGGTGCCCATCCGCCACAGCTCCCACCGGCCCTTCCCCTTGAGCTGGTCGGCATCGCGCCACTCGGTACGGGCCTCGTCGGTGACGGTCTCGGCGGCCGTGGCGATCTTCATCTGCTTGGTGGCGGCGGTGATGTGCGGCTCGACGGCTTCGAGCCGGTCCAGCTTCTGGTGCAGGCTCTGGACGTTGGGGCCGGTGGTCTGGCCGGTGGCGATGGCGTCGCCGCTGCGGAGCTCCCTCTCCGCGTACTTCTTCAGCGTGGTCTGGTCAGTGACCTTCTTCTCCAGGCGGCGGACTTCCTGGAGGAGCCGTCCGGGGTTGAGCTCCCCGTACCGGCGCTGGTCCCAGCCGGGGATGCGCGCCGGCGCGGTGGGCACGGGGTCGGCGGGGGCTTCCTCTCCGGCCCGGATGGCCCGCCACTGGGCCAGGAGTCCGGCGGCGGGGTCGGTGGAGCGGGCCACCTGCTCGACCGCCTGCTCGGGGACGGGGACGATGGCGCGCTCGGCTTGGCCCTGGCGCAGGATCTCGGCGCCGCGCTCGGCGGCCGCGGCGAGGTCGACGTCGTGCGGGGGGTCCTGCAGGCGGCTCTCCGTCTCGGCCGCCTGCTCGGTGGCGGCCACGTCGTCGGCGGCCGTGGTGGTGGCGGCGACCGCGAACTCGATGCGGGGGTCCGGGATCCGGGGCGTCTTGGCCGGGCCGTCGCCGAGGACCTTGTGGAGCTCCATCCAGCGCAGGTCTTTCGCGACCTTCGACGCGGACACCCACACCTGGGCGCCCGCGCTGTCGGTCCACCCGGCCAGCGCGAAGGAGTAGCCGCTCATTCGGCCGGTGGAGGCGACGTTGGCGCGGGAGGACACCCCGGCGTCCTCGAGTCCGGACTCGAAGGCAGCGCGGCCAAGGCCGCGGCTGGCGTCCCGGACTTCGCGGACGATCCGGCGGAGCTCCTCACGCTCCGGGGGCAGGGCGCTGTCCAGCTCACGGCCGCGCCGGCGGGCGGCCTCCAGCTCGTTGTTGCGGACCTGCGGGCCCTCGGCACGGAACCGGTCGCGGGCGCGGACCAGGCCGTGCTGCTCCTCCAGCCGGTCGGCGCTCTCGCGGGCACGGCGGAAGTCCCACCGGTCGCTGATGAGCTGGCCCGACCAGTCGACGCGGGACACCGTGAGGTGGATGTGGTCGTCGCCGTGGCGGACGGCGACCCACGGGGCGCCGTCGAAGCCCATGTCCCGGATGAAGTCCTCGGCGATCTGCCCCCACTGGCCGTCGGGGAGGATGCCGTCCTCGTCCGGGAGCGACAGGGACGCACGCCAGATCGGCGCCTTGATCTCAGGGCGCTGGCGGGCGGTGTGGTCGATCGCCCTCGCGACCTGCATCGGGGTGCCCGTGGTGTTGCCCGCGACGATCCGCGGGTTGATGTGCTCGTCGCGCCGACCAGGGCCGAAGTCGTAGATGAGCGCGCCGACCGCCTTACGGCCCTTGGTGATGTTGGCGATCAC
>NZ_JBYQMJ010000006.1:0-18231 GCF_057834465.1 Streptomyces sp. GL_140 | reverse complement strand
GCCCCCGGAGGTGACGTGCATCGGCTGCGCCTCGCGGGGGGACCGCGCTGCGCGCGGCGGACGGCGGTGGCCTGCGGCCACCCGGCAGGGGCCGGTGGTCGGCGGGGACCCGGACGGCCGCCGCGCGCTTTCGCTCGAATTCCCCGGACGAATTCGTCTCGACAATCGACCCTAATTCGTCTCGATATCCGGCCCTAATTCCCCGAGATAATCGATCCGGATTCTTCACGGATTCGACTCGGAAGACTTCCAAATTACTCGGGATTTCCTCGGAAGAACGCTTCCCGCATTCGGTTCGATTCACTCCGGAGAATAGCGAGAATTTCTCTCCATGTAAATCCGGGCGGTGCCCATGCTTTCCGGTCCGGCGGGGCGGCCGGGCCCGTGCCGGCCGATCCGGAGCAGGGGGCCGAGGGGGTCCTCGGCGGGGCCGGGCCGAGGGCGGGCCCTGGAGGCCGGGTGGGGGCCGGGGAGCGGCCGAGGGGGCCTCGGGAGGCCCGGCCGGGCCGAGGGGCTCCAGGGCCCGGCAGGGGCTCCAGGGTCGTTCCGGAACGACCCGGGGGCCTCCCCCTCCCGTATGTGAGGCTCTCCGTTTCGGTCGTTCCGGTCGTTCCGGTCGTTCCATTGCAGGTCAGGGGCCCTTTTTCCGGAACGACCCCGGTCGTTCCGGTCGTTCCGGTGGTCGTTCCGGAGTCGTTCCGGTCGCCCGGGGTCGGTCCAGGGGCCCCCGCGGCCCTGCTCCGGCCCTCCCCGGTGCGGGTTGGACGAGCGGGTCCTCGGGTGGGTCGGGGGCCTGGAGGCGGCCCTCGGCGGCCGGGACGAGCGGGTCCTCGGCGGGTGGGTTCGGGCGGTCCGGGGAGCGGGTCCAGGGCGGCCGAGGCGGCCCTCGGCGGCCGGTGGGTCCGGGTGGAGCTCCACCGGTCCCCCGCGGCCCCTGCTGGCCTCCTGGCGGCCCGGGACGGACGAGCGGGCCCTCGGCTCCCCCGACCCCGGCCGAGGCCGACGAGCGGCCCCTCGGCAGACCCCGGCCGCCCGTGCCGGCCGAGGGGGCCTGACACCTGACGCTGACACTCCCCGTCCGTCTGGCGCTGGACCCGGGTCCAGCTCAGGGCCGCGCTGACGTGTCAGGAGCGGGGGCAGTGTCAGGCGCCGGGCCCGGCCGCGGAGGAGCAGGGGCTCCCCGGGGCGGCCCGTACGTCAACGAGATGACGTACGGCGGTGGCCGGTGACGTACCGGGCCGCTGCGGCCGGGCCCGGCCCCCGGCCGGTGAGTCACCGGTGAGTGGAGCGGTGACTCACCGGCCGGGGGCTCTGCGCGGACCCTCCGGCCCTGCCCGACTGCCCCGGGGGCCCTCCTCGGGTCCTACAAGGGGGGAAGGAAGGGGGGAGGGATGGGGGGAAGGGTCGGGGGAAGAGTGGGGGGAAATATGGGGGGAAGCGGTTCCGAGGGGGCCCTCGGGTCTGCCCTGGTGGGGCCCGGTTTCGGAGCCGGTGACTAGCCGGACTTATATGCCTGTAGGGGTGTGGGTCTGGGCGTGCGGGTCTGCTGGCGGGGCCGCGCCAACTTCTTTCGTGTGCGTGGTGGGCCGCGCCTGTGCGTGGTTTTGCTGGTTGCTGGCGCGGTTCTCTTTTCGAGCGGAGCGCATGCCGAATTTCGGTGTGTTCTCTGCTGGTTTGGCGCGGTGCGTGAAGACGCGTCTACCGGAGCGGGTGAATCGTGGCGCGAACAACCGGGGACCGGTCTGCGATGTGGGCCAGGGGACGGGCGTGCGCGGCGCAGGAGTAGGCGTGCGCCTCGGTCGTGCCCTGGCGGTACCGCACGGCGTGCGTGGCGCCTCCCGGGCACCGCTGCGCGTCGGGGGCCTGCGCGGTGTCGAGCGCTTCGCAGTGGCCGGGCGGTTGGTTGTACCAGACGAGCAGGGGGCCGCCGAGGGAGCGGACGATCTGGCACACGGTGTCGCGGCGGTCCACCTCCCGGCGGTTGAGCGTCGCGGGGTCCACGGGGGCCGTGGCCGCCCTCGGCGGGGCCGGAGGAGCCGATGCTCGGCGGGGAGCCGGAGCAGGCGCAGGAGCGGCCACAGGGCGGCGCGCGGGGGCGGGTCGGGCCTGCGGCCGGGGAGCGGGTCGCGGGGCCGCGGCGGGAGCGGGGGCGAACAGGCGGAGGAGTTCGTCCCGGCCGCCGTTGCGGAACCACGCGGCCATACCGGCCCGGGGCGGCTCGTACTCCTCCTCGGGCTCGTCGTCGTCCTCCTCCGGGAGCCACCGGGGTTCGGGCCGGGCGCGTGCCGGCCGAGGAGGGGGCGGAGCAGGTGCCCGCCGGACGGGGGCGGGGAGGCGGCCCTCGGGGGCGGTCCCGGTGTTGGCGCGCGTCCGGTACGGCGTGCGGACGCCGGTCCCGCAGCGGGGGCAGTGGATCGTCATGCGGTCCTTGGCCCGGGACTGCCAGTCGTGGCCGCACCCGCACTCGACCCAGACCGGGGGCCGGGCCCCTGCCTGCTCCGCCGTGGCCGCAGCCTGCTGGAAGTCCCGGGATACGGGCCCTTCCCATTCCTGGTCCATGCGGACGTGGCGGGATGCTCGGCATTCGGGGCAGCGGGTGTTCCCGCCTCGGACCGTGGTCCGGTAGGCGTGAGCGCACTTCCGGCAGACGACTTGAACTGGAACTGTCCGCATGGCCCCTCCTATTGCTGGTTCCTGGCGCGGCCGATTCGATGATCTCACGTCAGGCAACCGGCGGATAAGGGGAATTGGGTACGCCAAAGGGCCCCCGCCTCCAGGAATCAGGAGGCGGGGGCCCTTTGGGTGGGTCAGGCGATGGATTCAGCGGCGCCCACGCGGTTTCGGTGCCACTTCTGGAGTTCTTCGGCGGTCCACTTCCCGCCCTCCCCGGCGGGGAATTCGGGGTCGCGCCTCTTGGCCTGCCGGAGCGCGTCCGCGGACAGGGGGACGATCCCGTCCCGGGCGGCCCCGGCCAGGGTGTAGCGGATCTCCTGCGGGGGGAGCAGGGGCCGCGGCGGGATCGTGTCCGGCTCGTCCTTCACGAGGGAGAGGATCGGTGTCACGTCACGCTCCGAGCGTGACGGGGAGGGGACGTTTACCGAGGTGAGAGGGCCCGTGTGACGGCGTGACGTGACACCGACGCCCCCGAGGTCCGGGGCCGCGGCCACCGTGCCGGCCGTTGCCCAGTGCCTGGCCTCGGAGTCGCTGAAGAACACGACCTGCGTTTCGTGGGCCACCCCGCCCAAGACGACCTGCGCGCGGCCGATGTGGCGGGTGGAACGGGGTACCGGCTGGACTTCCGGGACGAGCATGTTCCACGCGTTCCGGGTGTAGCGGGCCAGAATTCGAGTCGCGAAGCACTCCCGGACTTCCGGTCCACCAAGGGCGGTTGCGGTCGCAGACTGAGCGACCAGAAAGACGTGCATCTTGACCGCGCGACCCATGAAAAGAATTTCCCGCAGCGCGTCAATTGCGGGGGATTCCTTCGGGTCTGCGGGTCCGAATTCATCACCCTTTGTCTTCCGAATTGAGCCCCAATACCGCTTCAATTTCGAGACGGTGGCGTTGGCCTCCTCCAGGATGATTCCCATTCGGGGGCCTACCGGGGCTTCCCCTTCTCCCTCCCAGTCGTCCACCACGATGTTCCGGTGGTGGCCCTCGGCTCCGAGGCGGACCAGGGCTTCGTGGATGTCCCCGATTTCGCGGCAGTAGAGCACGTTCGGCAGGCCGCGGGCCCACTTGTGGGAGTGCCGCTTGAAGTCCAGGACCACAAGCTGGGAGCCGTTGTGCAGCATCTGGGAGGCCATGGTCCGCGTGATGACCGACTTCCCTCCGCCCGTGGACGCGCTGACCAGGACGTGAGGCGACTCCGCGTCCAGGTCCACGGCCACCTTGATGCTCTGCGGGCCGAGGCCGATCAGGGGAGCCGACTCCGCGGCGGAGAGGACCAGCTCCTGGACCTTCTCCTCCGCGAACATGACCCGGGCCGGGGGCCTCGGGGTCTGCCGGACGAGCAGGTGGGGCCTGCGGCCCTCCACCTTGAACGACACCGTGGCGTCGGACAGCCCCAGCTTGGCCTTGACGATCGCTCCGACCGTGGCCGCCGCTCCGTCCACTCCGACGAACGTCGGGGGGAGGTCGATACGCCCGATGTCGGTCAGGCTCGGGTACTCCCGAGGGATGTGGATGTACGAGCGGGCCGCCGTGCCGGCCGGGAGGCCGAGGGGGCCCTCCAGGGCGACGTGGAGAGGCTGGATCCAGTCCCGGTGGTGCAGCGCGTTCTTGACGATGTCCAGGGACTTCACGCCGAGGCCGAAGGCTCCGGCACCGGCCAGACCCTGGAGGCTGTACGTCGCGATCTGGGGGTCCGCGGCGTAACCCCAGAGGGTGACCCCCGCGGCGGTGCCGGAGCCGAACCGGACCCCCGCGCGCTCGGCCCGGGAGAGGAGTCCCCACCGGGTCGCCCGGTAGTTGGGCATGGGGTAGGTCCCGTGCCGGAACCATCCCGCGTCGGTCCGGGGGTTCCCGTCCATGTACTGGCCGGTGGTGAACCTCCACACCGGCTGGACCACGGCGCACGTGGTCTGAATTGCGGACTTGAGTCGGTTCTCTGACAGGGTGGTCATCGATCTCTCCTGTTGCCGTAGGAAGTGTCAGGAGTGGGTCACGAGGTTCCGCCCGGTTCGAACGGGCGGAACCTCTTTCGTTCCGGCCGGAACCATGAGGTTCCGGGGGGCGGAACTACATGTAGGCGCCGGTACCGCGCTCCGTGTGGGCCTCGGACACAAGGCGCCGGAGGTACCGGTCCGAGGGCGGAACAATCCCGGACGCGGCCAGGGTCTCCCGGATCCGCGCGGGGTCCGTGGTACCGGCCGAAATCAGTTCCCGGGCCGCACGGGTGGCCGCTCCCCGGGAGGGAGCCGCGGGGGTCTGCGGTTCCGCCGGAACAAAGGCGGAACCAGGATTGACCTGCGAAGGAACCTCGGCGGACGTTCCCGCCTCGGCGGTCATCAACTCGGGGACGGCGGAGAAGTGCGGAACCTGCTCCGGTTCCGCCGGAACCAGCGGAACCACGGGGGCCATGGCCGGAACCTGCTGCGCCGGAACCTCGGGGAGCGCGAGTTCCGCAAGGGCCGGAACCTCGGGGGAACCTGACGGAACCTCTGCCGGAACCTTCTGGTTCCGCGTGGCCGGAACCACGGCCGGAACCTCGGCGGGGACGTTCCGACCCGTGCTCCAGTTGTGCCGCTGTTCGATTGTGGCGAGACCCGCCACCGACTTCCGGCGGACCACACGATCAACGATCAGGGACTCCGCTCGGTCACCCTCGGCCGGGTCCAGACCATGCCGGGCCGCATCGATCGCAGCGGCCAGAGCGGCGGCCCTGCGGCGGTGCCTCCAGGTCCCCGACTCCACCGCGGCCACCTTGTCCGCCAGGTTCACCGCACGGTCCGCCGCGCGGCTCCGAGAGATGGCCGCGGAGTCGGCACCACGGCGCCCGATCCCGAGGGAGGCGGTCAGCCGCTCCTTGAGTTCGCGCAGGGCCGCTTGGACGAGTCCGTCCGAGTGAGCCCCGGACATCCGGACTTCGAGTCCCAGGAGCAGGTGGAGGAGCAGGGTCAGGAGGACGGGACCGAGTGCCGCACGGACCAGACCGCCGGTCCCGCCGGACACCTGGAACGCCGGGACCATCTGCACGAGGACGGCCGCGTACGCGATGTAGGCGGGCCCCTTCGTGCGGGTGGCCCACGCGTAGACGGTCAGGGCGACGATCGCAGCCTCGGCCACGCCGCAGAGGAGAACCTGCTCCCAGGTCTCGGAGATCCCCAGGGTGGTCTTGAGGAAGCGGGCGGAGGTGTCGGCGGACATGCCGAGCGCCATGCCGGCCGGGACGAGCAGGCCGTACGTCGCGGCTTTCGTGCGGTCCATCTTCATCGGGTGTTCTCCTCGGGGGTCGTGCTGCTCTGCGCGGTGGCGGTGTCCTCGGTCGGGTCGGTCGGCTCCGGCTCCTCGGCGGCGAACAGGTCCAGCTGTCCCGGAAGCGGGACCACCTTTCGCGCGCCGAGGACTCCGGCGGGGGTCAGCTTCACGGGGAGTCGCCCCCGTCCGGGGCCGGGTGCCGCTCCGCGATGAGCCGGAGGAGTTCGGCGTACTGGACCCGAGCGTCTCCGCGGGGGTCGTAGCGGCCCGCCTCCCACGCGCTGACGGCCCCGCGGGTGACTCCGATCGCCTCGGCCACCTGCGTCTGCGTCAGGCCCTGCGCGCGGCGCAGGCGTTCCCGCTCCGCCGGTTCGGGGAGCTGGTCCGCCTGCGGACCCTTCTGCTCCAGGAGTGCATGGATCTTGCTCATGTCTACCTCTCCCTTGCGCTTGCCTGACATCAAAGTACCCCTCTAACTATCGCTGCGTCTATCGCGCTGCTACCGTTTGTCGTGTCGATTCTCTCGCGTCCACCTGTCGGGTGAACGCATGAAGGGGGTAAGTCATGGCTGAGCCGAGGCAGTACACGGCAGGGGAAGCGGTCCGACTGGCGGGCCTGGTGGCTCGTACCGCCGCGGTGATGGCGCGCGGCGGGTCGGTTGGACCCGTGGACCGGGCCATCACGAAGTTGCAGGAGGAGGCGTGCGCCCGGGAGGCGTTGCAGGACAAGGCGCGCGCCGAGGCCCAGCAGAAGAAGACCGACGAGAAGATCGCGCGCCGCGCGGCCCGGCGGTTCTGGTGAGCACCCGCCAGGAGGCCATGCCGGCCGAAGTGTTCCGACAGATCGGCGTGTCGGCGGAGGGTGCTCCCCTCTACGCCTACGCGGACAAGTCCCCGCTGGTCCAGCCCCAGCCCGTTCCGGCCGCCCGGCCCGTGGGCCTGTACGTGGCCGCGGGCATCGGCGGCGCGGTGGCCCTCTCCTTCCTGGCCATGGCCGCCGCACTCCTGGCGGTCGCGGTCGCGGTCGGGGCGGTGTCAGTGACCGTGTGTGTACTGGTCCTGCGGGGGATGTGGCAGGACATGCAGGCGGGCCGCAAGAACTGACGGCCCTCCAGTCCTGCCGGTCCGTTCGCGCACCGGCAGGGCGGAGGGTCGGGCAGTTCGCCCGGCCCCGCCTCACTCGCAGATGGGACAGCACCATGACGAACGGCACGCGCATCACCATCGTGGGCAACCTGACGGACGACCCGGAACTGCGGTTCACCCCGAGCGGTTCCGCGGTCGCGAAGTTCAGCGTCGCGGTCAACCGCCGGACGTTCGACAGGCAGGCCAACGAGTGGAAGGAGGCGGGGGCCGACTTCCACCGCGTCACCGCGTGGCGAACCCTGGCCGAGAACGTGGCCGCGACCCTGGCCAAGGGGACGCGGGTCATCGTGACCGGGGACCTGCGCCAGAGTTCGTGGAAGGACGACAAGACGGGCGAGACCCGGTACGCGTGGGAGTTGGCGGCCGAGGCGGTTGGGCCTGACCTGACGTTCGCCACGGCGACCGTGGCCAAGGTGGCCAAGACGAGCGGCTCGGCCCCGGGGGATGACACGTGGGCCACCGCCTCCCGGACCCGTCCCGCGGTCCCGGCCGGGGCTCCGGCGCCTGCTGCGGCCGGGGGTCAGGAACCGCAGGCAGAGCCCCCGTTCTAGCCCATGCCCTCCCCGTGTCGGCGCCCGGTGGTCCTCCTCCTGGAGGGCCCCGGGCGCTTGTCGTCTCCGGGGGCGAGCGTGTCCTCCTCCCCTGCTGAGGAGTTCGGCCCGGGACTGGCGACGAATCGCCCGATCAGGTAGTAGCGCACGGCGCCTGATGGGGCGTAAGGTTCGTGACACATTCACGAAAGGAGTTGTGACGTGACCGCTACCGCGACCGAAACCACGGCGCCCGGCCCCGTCCCTCCCATGGTCCCCGCTGACTGGAGGGTGACCGAGGAGGGCACGGTCCGTGTCTCCGATGTGGCCCGTACGGCGGGTGACTACCAGTCCGTGAACTACGCGGTGCGCAAGTACATCCCGGTGGTTGACCAGCACGGGCAGGGGCGGAGCCGGTACATCCCGGTGGCCGAGGCCCTGCTCCTGGTGGCCGCTGCGGCCCTGGCGGTCGCGGCCGGGGTGGCCCTGGCGCAGATGTACCGCGCGATGAAGGCGAGCGGCGCCACGATCAGCGCGGACGCGCTGACCATTCCCCTGCGGCTCCAGGGCTGACCGGCGATGATCCGCACCCCGAGCGCGAACGACTTCGCGGACTGGAGCGAGGAGGAGGCCCTGATCCTCTGGTCGAACCTCGGCTACGGCGACAGGCAGAACTTCCCCGGTGTCCGTCTGGCCGCTCTGTTCATGCTGCACGGCGTTGACGCGGGTGGCCGCCGGACCCTCGGCCGCCTGTTCGCGTCCCTGGCCCCTCACCCCGCGCTCCGCCTGCTCCTGGTCTTGCTGCTGGCCCTGACGAATCGGCCGGCACGCATAGCGGCCCCCGCTCCGGCGCCCCTTGCCCTGACTTCCCAGAGGAGGTCTCTCCGGATCACTCCGTCCCGCGCCCCGTGACCATCCGACCCCGCTCCGGCGGGGGTCACCGCGCAGGACCAACCCGGCCCCAGAAATGCCGAAAGCCCCGGGATCCGACTCCCAGGGCCTGGCATTCGTCCCAGCTAAGGACTTTGATGCACTACGCCAAGAGTACCCAGTGCGCGCCCCCGCGCACCACAGACCCCCGTGCCGGCCGATTCGCCGGGGGTGTCCGATGACGGAACAGGCAACCCGCCCGGCGCCCACGGCCTCGGCCGCAGAGACGACCGGTGCGTCCCGGATCCCGGGCGCGAAGATCAGCAAGACGGAGTGGTGGTTCCGCCCGGCGGACCGGATGGTCCTCCAGGTCTCTTTCGTGATGGAGCCGAACCCCGAGGGCGGGGCCCCGGTCCGGGTGGCGATCGGTGAGCCGGTGGGCACGGTCCCCCCGGTCACCGGGTGGGTCACGAAGAAGGATGAGGACGGGCAGGACACCACCATCGAGTACCGGCTCCGCGGGAAGTCTGACCGCTGCGTGGTCGTCTCCGAGGACGATCTCGACAGGGGCACGTGGGCCGGTCGGGTCGGGCAGGAACGGCCCTCGGGCAACGACGCAAAGTTGGCGTTCGCCCTGGTCATCAGGCAGGAGGCCCGGGACCGGGCCCCGGAGGTGACAGCCGTCCCGTACATGGACGGCGGCGCCATGTTCTTCCCCGAGGCCGACACACAGAACATCGGCTACCGGCAGTTGGCCGGCACGGAGGAGCAGGCGCGCGCGGCGTGGGAGACGATCCTCGGTCATGCCCTGGCGCACCCCCAGACGCTCCTTGCCCTCGGCCAGTTCATGGCCGGGCCGCTGGTCTCCCCATTCGGTCTGGTGGCCCACATCCTGAATCTCGTTGGCCCTGGTCAGCGGGGGAAGTCCACGACTCAGGTCACGCAAGCCGCCATGTTCGGCCGGGTGAAGGAGGGGATCCTCCGCTCCTGGAACTCCTCGGCGCAGGGGATCCCGCAGATCCTCCGCCGGGCCCGGTTCCTGCCCCTCGCGCTGGAGGAGAACAGCGCCAAGGGTGACGGCGTGGCCAAGACCGAACAGATGATGTCCTCCATCGTCGGCGGCGCCAACCGGTCCATGGGGTCGGCGGACGGCAACGGCGGTGCCTCCCTCGGCGCGTGGTCCTCGGCCCTCTCCTCCAGCTCGAACCTGTCGCTCCGGCGGCCCGGTCAGTCCGAGGACCTGGCGTCCCGGCTGTACGAGCTGGAGGCCCCGTTCTGGCCGAACATCTACGTGGACCGCAACGGGCAGGAAGTCCCCGAGGGGACCCCGAAGTCCATGCACCTGGCGAAGTGGGTCAAGCGCGCGGCGGGCAATCACCACGGGTGGCCGTTCGAGTGGGCGTACAAGGAAGGCTGGTTCACGGCCGAGGGCCTGGAGAAGCTCCAGGACTTGCACGACGCGGCCACCCAGAGGATCGCCCCGAAGGGTGGCGGTATCGCCGGGACAGTCGGGGAGGTCTACGCCCTGTGGACCGTGGGCGCCCACCTCCTCGGGTCCGCGGTCGGCATCGATGGGTGCGGCCCGGCCGCGGAAGCCGAGGCACTGCGGAAGCTTCCGGCGGCCCTCCTCTCCTCCGCCTCGGCGGCCCTGACCCCGGCCGAACAGCTCTGGGAGGCCATCACGGCCGCCATGGCGAAGATGCACCACTTCCCCGTACTGGACCTCTCCCGGGGCGCAGGTCCGAACTCCGCCCATCTGCTCATGGAGCAGATGCGGGACAAGGGGTCCGACGTTCACGGGTTCGTCTCGGAGCCGGACAAGCGGCTGTGGTTCATCCCGGGGAAGCTGCGGGAAGTCGCGGAACGCGCTCACCTCGGGGACACCATGCATGCGGGTCTGGCGGGAATGAAGGAGGCAGGGGTCCTGCTCCCTGGGGACGGGAAGAACCTCCCGGCCCTCTGCCCCCGGCCCCTGCGTCAGGTTCCTGGACTTGGCGTCCGGCTCTACCGGTTCGACCTGACCGCAGCGGAGGGGACGTTCGGGGGAGGCGACGATCCCGAGGGGCCCGAGGGTGGGCCCGAGGCTCCGCCCTCGCTGATCTGCAACGGGTACAGCTTCGGCAAGCCGTGCGGGATGCCGCTGCACCCGGACGGCGACGACGGGAACGGCCGGCACGCCAACTGTGTACCTGCTCCGGCGGCGTGGCCTGCCGGGACGATCGGCGCGCAGGTGGCGGCCGAGGCCCTGTTCGACCCCGAGCCTGCGGCGGAGGTTCCGGCCCCTCGGCCGCCGGAGCAGCCGGTCCAGGCCCCGGCTGTACGTGAAGTGGTTGACGTACCAGCCCCCTCCGGTGACGTTCGTCCGTCCCGGCCGGGGAGGAGGACCCCCTCGGGGGCCCCGGTGGCGTCCAAGCTCGTGGTCCCCGAGGGCCCGCACTCCGCGTTTCTGGAGGCGGCCCTCGGCCGGAAGTCCGTGACCACCCAGGAGCAGGTGGAGGCCCTGGCCGAGCGTCTGCTCCTGCTGGACGAGCCGGAGATCGGCAAGACCCCGCAGCGGCTCCGCCTGCTGGCAGCGATGGAGGGCGGCCGGGACTTCGACGGGCCGTTCGTCGCACGGCGCGGCGGGAAGGCGGCCCGGTGGAAGCCGGAGCGTCCCGCCATCATCGACGCGGCCCGCGTGATGGACGGCTGGTCCTGGGAGCTGGAGGAGTACGACGGCGACGTCGTCGTCATGGACCGCAACGGCTCCTGGCCTACCGCGGTGTCCTCGGTCCGCGTCGTCTGGGGTCAGATGGAGAACACCGGGCCCATCGAGGAAGTCACCGGGGTTCCGCGGCCCGGCTACTACAAGGTCCGCGTCTGGCCCTGGACCGAGAAGGACATGCCGTCCCCCCTCGGCAACGAGACCGTGGGAGAAGAGCGCTGGATCACCGGCACCCGTATGCAGCTCCTCGTGGATCTGGTCAGTGCCGGCCGATGGCCGGACGCCTCGGCCTCGGACTCCTGGACCGGTGACCCGGTGCGGCTGTCCGCGTGGGCGCACTTCATCGGGGAATGCCGCCGGTACGCCCTGGAGACCCACGGCCGGGAGTCCAGCGCGTACGACGCGGTGAAGGAAGCGTTCGGCCAGTCCATGGGCCTGATGTACGGCTCCTTGTCGGGCGCGGGCGCGCAGACCACCAGGGTGTGGAACTGCAAGACCCGCCGGACCGATTGGGTCCACGCGATCAAGGACCAGGCATCCGCGACGATCTGGCGGACCGCGGACAAGGTGCGGCGCCTCGGGGACGGCATGGCGCCGGTTGCCCTGCGGAACGTGGACGAGTTGGTCCTCCCGGCTGGGGCCCTGGAGGGGGCGACCGCGGGTGAGCGGCCCGCGCTGCGGCTGGACGAGTCGGGGACGACGTTCGGCACCTGGAAGATCAAGGGCACTGAGAACTGGGGGGCCGAGTAATGGCGAAGAAGCGCGACACTGGAGAGGGCCAGGAATACGCGGACGCCGAGGCGGAAGCGGTGGCGCAGGCAGTTGCAGACGCCTATGACGCGTGGGGCGCCGATAACGAGGCGGAGCCCACCCGGGCCGACGTGCGCGCGGTGGTCGAATGGGCCGGGCACGTCATGCCCGCGAACAACGGAAAGCGCCGGACCCGCGTCGAACTCTCCCCGGAGAAGATGAAGAAGGTCCGGAAGATCGTCGAGAAGGTCAAGAAGGCGACCGCGAAGAAGGAAACGGCCAAGCCCTCCGCCCGCTACAAGGCCAAGAGCCCCCGGGCGCGCTGGAACGAACTGGCTAAGTCCCCTCGTGGCCGGGCCGCAGCAAAGAGCGTGGGTCTCTCTCCGTCCGCGAAGACTGCCAAGCGTTGGGCTTCTGGCGGCGCCCCGAGCAAGGCGTACGCGGCGAAGATCAGCGAGGCATACGACGCACTCCGGAACTGGAATGTCCGGGAGGCAGGAGAGGCATCTGCCGCAGCGAGCAAGGAAGCGGCGGATGCGATGACCGAGGCCATGAAAGACCGGTACGGCGTGAACATCCGGTTCCGGGACATCGACCATATGGACTTCGAGTAGGACTAGAGGGGGCCCGGGCCTGGGCCCCCTTCCCTGAGGAGGAGAGACTCCGGATGACTGCCACTCATGAAGCCGAACCCGTCAAGGCGCACGGGATGATGCGGACGATCACGCACGATGCTCTGGCCCGTTCTCTGGACGGGAGGCTCCAGTCCATGGAGTCGCAGATCGTCGCGTACACCCGGCAGGGCATGAGCAAGGAGGCCCGCGAAGTCGCCGTGAAGCTGGAGGCCCTGGAGGAGTTCGCCGCGGAATTTTCGGGTCCCGGGTGGCGGCAATACGTCAAGGAGAACCCCCAGAGCTGATCCGGCCCCGCCGATCGGCCGGCACGCGACAGGGCCCCGCTCCCCCACCGGGAGGGCGGGGCCCTGTCGCGTCCCCCTGTCGCACGGCCTGTCACATGGCCTGTCACACGTGGGCCTGTCGCGTGCTCTGACCTGCTCTGACACCCCGTAACCCCCCTCCCTTGGCTCGGTGTTACAGCCCATGTGACAACAACGCGCGCCCCCTGCACGCCTGTTGCTCCGGGTGAAGTGGCCGGTACCCCTTGTGATCTTTGTAGGGTCACCCCTACAGTTCTTCATGTCGGGTCAACCCGACAAAACCCGAGGGGGTAGCCATGTCCCGCAAGCTCAACAAGAAGTCGCGCGCCACCCTTCACCGCCTCTGCCTGATCGTCGCCGTGGTGTTCGCGGTCCCGACTTACCTCCTGGTCCCGGTCACCGGCCGCGGCCCGATCGGCGCGGCCACCATCGCGGCCGGAGCCCTCGCGTACGCCGCGGTGCAGCTCCTCGGCCGGAAGGCCCACGCGATCGGCACCGCCCCGAGGCCCCGCACCCGGACCGCCAAGTAGGCCCCGCTGGACGGCCGTCCGAATCGGCCGCCCGGCACCCCGACCCGGAGGTAGCCCGATGTTCGCCACGCTCTTCATCCTGCTCTTCGTCTCCCACCTGCTGAGCGACTACCCGTTCCAGACCGACCACCAGGCCAGCCACAAGGCGGCCCGCACCGCGGCTGGTTGGCTCGCCAACGGGGTGCACGCCGGCACGCACGTGCTCACCACCGCCGCGGCCCTGCTCCTCGGGTGGGCCGCCCTGGACCTCTCCCTCCCCCTGCCCGTGGCCGCGGCCGGACTCCTGTGGATCGGGGTCTCCCACTCCTTCATCGACCGCCGGTGGGCGGTGGCCTGGTGGATGCAGCACACCGGGCAGCAGGAGTTCGTCAAGCACGGAGGGGCCGCCCACGTGGACCAGGCAGCCCACATGGGGGCCCTGCTCCTGGCCGCCCTCGGCATGGCCGCGGCCCTGTGACCGCCGTACTCAACCGGTGGCGCTGCCGACACTGCGACACCTGGAACGGCGCCCGAGACGCACGCCGCTGCCACTGCTGCGACATGCCCCGCGCCCCCCGCTGACTCCGACCGAAAGGCACGTCATGCAGACCCACCCCACCCCCGACCGAGAGGCCGAGGCCCTGGAACTGGCGGAGCAGGTGGCCGCCCTCCTGACCCGCCTCCAGGCCCTCGGCCCGGTGGCCCCCGCGAACGGCAGCCTCCTGGTCCTCGGCGGAGTGATCCGCCCGGACGGCAATGGCTCCTGGTCCGTCCGCTCCCGCTGACCCCCAACCACCGCCCGACCCGGCGGCCGGCATACCCGGCCGCCCCACCGAGAGGACTCACCACCATGGACCGCGACGACCGCTCTTTCGCCTGGACCTTCGGCGACCTGGACACCCCGCCCCAGTACGCGCACCACAAGGGCCGGATGAAGCTGGAGCACCAGGACACCCAGGCCCGGGAGGTCAACGGCGCGACCACGTGGTGGGAGGACGGGACCACCTCCTACGTGCTGCACTTCCGGACCGGTCAGGTCCACGGCTGGACCCTGGCGGACGAGACGGACACCGCGATCCAGGCCCTGGACTCCCTGCGCCTCGGGGAGGAGATCAGCGGTGACCGCCTCTGGAGCGCGCTCCGCGACATCCGGCGCCTGCGCACCCGGCTGGAGGCCCTGGAGGGCGAACTCGTCCTCTACGCCCGGGAGGACGGGCCCGAGGGCCGCCCCCGGATGCCCTTCCGGGAGATCGGGGAGGTCACCCAGACCCACCACACCACGGTGGCGGAGCGGGTCCAGCGGATGACGGGCGGGGAGTTCCCCGCCTGGCGTCACTGGCTCGTCCAGGGCACCGCGCGTGACGAGACGTACGGACCGACGACCCCCACCGTCTGAGACCCCGGGCCGCCGCGCGAACCGCGGCGGCCCGGTCTGACCGAACAGATGTGATCCAGATCTCACCGTCGATACGGTGGGCCCCAACAGGAAGGCAGATCATGACAGATGACGTGATCCGAGCACTTCGTGCCCGGGACCAGCAGGGAATGGGCCGCGTGGCCGGTGGGATGGGCGGCGGCGCAACCGACCGACTCGCCACCCTGGACGGGCAGGCCAGCACGCTCCGGGTGTGGTCCCCGCAGTTGGTCCCCGGACTCCTCCAGACCGACACCTACGCGGCCGGGGCCATCAAGGCCATGACCCCCTCCCTCTCCGGCTACGAGCTGGTAGCCCGAGTCAAGCGCAGGGCGCAGCGGCGTAACGCGTTCCTGGAGCGGTGGGCCGGTCCCGAGACGGACGAGACCCCCGGACTCGCGTGGCTCCTCATGGGGGAGTCCGCGATCATCCACCCCACCTTGTCCGCGCACGGGCACGCGGTGCAGCTCCTCCGGCTCCTGGAGATCACGGAGAAGTACCCGCGGATCATCGTCCAGGTACTCCGCGACGACGTACCCAACCCCGGCCAGAGCGGCGCGTTCTCGCTCCACAACCTGGCCGATGGCCTGCGCGTCGGCCACCTGGAAAGCCTGGTCGGAGGCTGGTACACCACCGCCCCCGAGGACATCAGCCGGATGTACTCTGCGTTCTCCGACATGACGACGCGGGCCTACACCCCCACGGAGTCACGAGAGTTCATCGCGGAGGAGATCACCACATGCTGGGCCAGCACCAGGGAGCAGAGTTCCGGAAGTCCTCACACTCCGATCCGGACAATTGCGTCTTCGTCGCCCGGCCTCCCGTCGGCACCGTAGCGGTCAAGGACGGGAAGGATCCCCAGGGCCCGGCCCTGGAGTTCGACCGCCCCCAGTGGGCCGCATTCGTGGAGTGGACCGGCCGCCGAGCCTGACCTCCCGGACGCAACGAACGGGCCGCCCCCATCCGAATTGGGGGCGGCCCGTTCTCCACATCATGACCCGTATCTGAGCTGGAGGACAGCATGAGTCCCGACTCCCAGACCACCGGCCGGCACTGCCAAGCCTGCGGGCACCCCTTCACCGAGGCCGACCCCGTGATGGTCCTGGACGGCAACGTCCGGATCCACGTCAGCCACTCCCTGGACCCCCGCACCGGCTTCTACGGCGCGCGCGCCGCCTGCGACTGCGGGGCCTCCTCGGCCCGGCCGAGGCCCCACTCCCTGGACTGCGCCATCCACTTCCCCGTACTGACCGAGGAGGAGGAGAACCGGCACCACCGGGCCGCGGTCACCGCGAACCAGGAGTACGCCGAGGCCCACCCGGAATACGACCCGTGGGCGGCCGGGCCTGACCCGGACTTCACGCTCTTCATGACCGCCCGCGTGCCCGAACTCCTGGAGGGCCCGCTCCTCCCCCCGAGGGGTGCCAGGGCCTGACCCCGCCCGACCCCGCTCGAACCTCGGCCCCCCGTCCTCTCCAGGGCGGGGGGCCGAGGCTTGCCCACGACCTCCCCAGGCTTGCCCACGACCTCCCCAGGCTTGCCCACGACCTCCCCAGGCTTGCCCACGACCTCCCCAGGAACCTCCCCAGGAACCTCCCCAGGAACCTCCCCAGGCTTGCCCACCACCTCCCCAGGCTTGCCCAACTCCCCGGCAGGGCAGGGCTGGAGAGGGCCGAGGATGGCCAGGGGGGTTGCACCGGAAGGGGGCTGGACCGTTGTCTCCATAGGTGCCCCGGGAGTTGCTCCGAAGGTTGCACCGGAGGTGGGGCAAGCCCCTCGCGAAGTACGGGAGTTGGCGCAGGTCAGACCCCGTGGGCAAGCCCTTTTCCTGCGCCGACACCTCTTTCCGCGCGATAGCCGCGGGTGGAGGTCATCCCCGTTCGGGGGCCGGGGGCGGCCCGGCGGATCAGTCCGAGGCGCACCCGGCCGCGGTCAGCCCCTCAGTGATGGCGGCCCGCTCGTCGGCGGTCAACGGGCGCGTGCTGTCCCACTCGTTGTTGGGGTCCCAACCGAACAGGATCACCGGGCCGCGCGTCTCGGGGGCAGCCTCGGCCGGGAACCCCCCGACACTCGCCAGCACAACGGCGGCGTACGGGTTGGGCGCGTACACCTCCCGCAGCAGCAGCGCGGAATCCGACATCGCGAGGCGCAGGCGGGACCCGTCCCTGAGGAACGCGCGCCCGATGCCGTGCGGCCCCAACTCCTTCTCTGCGGTGGCGATGCGCTCGCCCCACACGGCGCGGCCATCGGGGTGGATCAGGACGTACACGGGTGCGTCAGCAGTCATGCACTGACCGTAGCGAAACGCGGGGCCTCGGTTGGCCCGGTACGTCATCCCGTTGACGTACCGGGGGCCTCGGGGTGCGCCTGCTCCTCCCCGGCCGGGGTGGGTCCGGACCGGGGGAGGGGATCGGCCGGCACGGGCGGCCGGGGTCTGCCGAGGGGCCGCTCGTCGGCCTCGGCCGGGGTCGGGGGAGCCGAGGGCCCGCTCGTCCGTCCCGGGCCGCCAGGAGGCCAGCAGGGGCCGCGGGGGACCGGTGGAGCTCCACCCGGACCCACCGGCCGCCGAGGGCCGCCTCGGCCGCCCTGGACCCGCTCCCCGGACCGCCCGAACCCACCCGCCGAGGACCCGCTCGTCCCGGCCGCCGAGGGCCGCCTCCAGGCCCCCGACCCACCCGAGGACCCGCTCGTCCAACCCGCACCGGGGAGGGCCGGAGCAGGGCCGCGGGGGCCCCTGGACCGACCCCGGGCGACCGGAACGACTCCGGAACGACCACCGGAACGACCGGAACGACCGGGGTCGTTCCGGAAAAAGGGCCCCTGACCTGCAATGGAACGACCGGAACGACCGGAACGACCGAAACGGAGAGCCTCACATACGGGAGGGGGAGGCCCCCGGGTCGTTCCGGAACGACCCTGGAGCCCCTGCCGGGCCCTGGAGCCCCTCGGCCCGGCCGGGCCTCCCGAGGCCCCCTCGGCCGCTCCCCGGCCCCCACCCGGCCTCCAGGGCCCGCCCTCGGCCCGGCCCCGCCGAGGACCCCCTCGGCCCCCTGCTCCGGATCGGCCGGCACGGGCCCGGCCGCCCCGCCGGACCGGAAAGCATGGGCACCGCCCGGATTTACATGGAGAGAAATTCTCGCTATTCTCCGGAGTGAATCGAACCGAATGCGGGAAGCGTTCTTCCGAGGAAATCCCGAGTAATTTGGAAGTCTTCCGAGTCGAATCCGTGAAGAATCCGGATCGATTATCTCGGGGAATTAGGGCCGGATATCGAGACGAATTAGGGTCGATTGTCGAGACGAATTCGTCCGGGGAATTCGAGCGAAAGCGCGCGGCGGCCGTCCGGGTCCCCGCCGACCACCGGCCCCTGCCGGGTGGCCGCAGGCCACCGCCGTCCGCCGCGCGCAGCGCGGTCCCCCCGCGAGGCGCAGCCGATGCACGTCACCTCCGGGG
>NZ_JBYQMJ010000005.1:0-18271 GCF_057834465.1 Streptomyces sp. GL_140 | reverse complement strand
GCCCGCGAGCGGGTTGCACCACGCTGCGCGTGGTGCAAAGGGCGGCCGAGCGCTTCGCGCCCGGTGATCTTGGCAGCGTCGGCATGCTGCCGAGGGGCTGGCCGCTGCGCGGCCCACCAGCAGAGCCTCCCCCGCTTCGCTCCGCCGGACCCAGACCTCTGGGAAGGCCGGATTTTCGTGCAGGGTCGTGCAGGCTCACCCTGTTTTCGCAGGTCAGCAAGCTGCGGACACTGCACGGTCTAAACCACTTTTCCACAGGTAGGCCAAGAAACCGCAGGTCAGGACACTGCACCGTAAGCCGGATTCTTGTGCAGTCCGGTGCAGAGACCTCGATTTTTGGTGCGTTCCACGTGCGTTTCAGCGTGCGAATGTGACGTGTTTTCCACAGTTTAGATTCGAACATTCGTACCCTGCACCGAAATCCGGCTTACGGTCCGAACAAATTTTCGAGAATCGTTCGAAAGGGCTGATGCCGGGGAGAGTCCCGGCGGTCCGCCTGAGCCCCTTAGGGAGAGGTGTTCCGTCGAGGAGGGTTGGACCCGGCCCCCTCGCGGGCCAGAGGGACCGTCAGGGCCTTTGTGGGGGCGCTGCTTGACGGACCCTCTGGAGTGGTCGGCGCGTGCGGTGCTGGCGGGTGGGTCAGGCCTCGGGGAGCGGGTCGGCCTGTGGCTGTCGGCGGTCGAGTGCCTCACCGAGTGCGCGGCTGGTCGGGGGGTGGTCCAGGCCGAGGTGGATCAGCGCTCGGAGGATTTCCGCCTTCTCCACCCGTCGTCCGGTTCGCGCGCGAAGCTCGTACGCCAGCATGTCGAACGCGAGGGCGTCAGCCGACCCCAGGAGGGCGGTGAACTTGCTCTTCGTTTCTGACGGCATACCGTCTTGACGGCTTGCCGTCTTGCCGTCAACAACGCGCTGAGCTGCAACATTTGGCTGATTCCGACGTCCTACGCCACTGAGCAGGGCGTCGATGCCCGAGGTGTCGATGTTGACGTCGTTGGGTCGGGCGTTCACGAGGTGGCCTCCAGGAATCCGGCCTGCACGGCCATCGAGTGGAACATCGCGGCCGCATCACCGC
Organism: Streptomyces sp. GL_140; assembly: GCF_057834465.1. Classification (NCBI taxonomy): domain Bacteria; kingdom Bacillati; phylum Actinomycetota; class Actinomycetes; order Kitasatosporales; family Streptomycetaceae; genus Streptomyces; species Streptomyces sp. GL_140. The sequence goes on along the minus strand of NZ_JBYQMJ010000005.1, from coordinate 17,199 downwards.
TGGGGTCGTACTGCTGGATGGTCTGGCCCTTCTCCTTCGCCCGCACGAGCGAGTCCCGCATGCGGACCTCTCCCACGACCGGGATGGGAAGAGCGCGGAAGGCGTCACGCACCTGGCGGTCGAGGACGGTCAGATCCCCTTTGGGGATCCGGCCAATGGCAACGCCGCGATAGGTCGGCGGAGTCCGCCGGGTGTCCTGTGCGAGCGTCTGGATCTGCGCGATGAGGAGCTTCAGGGCGTCGATGCTGCTGGTGTCCAGTTCCACCGGGACGATGACGTGATGGGCCCAGTGCAGGACGTTGTCGGTGTCGATGTCCAACCCCGGCCGACAGTCCACCAACACGTGGTCGAACAAGCCGTCCACGTGTTCCAAGACCCACGTCAGCCGGTCCTCGTTGGAGCGGGACGCATGCAAGTCGCGCGGCAAGGTGAACATGTCGAACGAGGCCGGAATGGCGTACAGGCCCTCGCTGTGCTTGCGCACGAGCGAGAGTGCGTAGTCCCGGTCTCCCGGGTGCTGGAGCATTGCCTGAGGCAGGGTCGGCCCGTTCTGGTGGTCGTGCTGGTCCAGCCCCATGAACCGGGTCAAGTTCGCCTGTGGGTCGAGGTCGACCAGGAGGGTGCGGCGGCCGGCTGCGGCCAGCGCGCCGCCGAGGTGCAGCGTGGTCGTCGACTTGGCCACACCGCCCTTCTGGTTCAGCAGCGCGTCACGAGTGGTGGTTGTCATGCCCGGCAACCTATCGGGCATTGAATGCCGTCACGCCGTTGGGCCGTCATAACGGCGTGCCGTCACCAAGGCTTTGGCCTGCAAGTTCTGTCGATTGGCTACCGCGTCAAGTGCCGGATGCTCTGGCGGCGAGACTGGTCCCCGTGACAGATCAGCGTCGTCCCCTGGGCACCGGCCCCTCTCTGACCCCCGTACCGCCCGTGTCGGCCCGCCGTAGCCGACTGGCGGCCGAGGCCCTGCCCGACCGAAACGCCGAGGAGACCGCCGCGGCTTCACCTGCCCCGTCCGGGCGCCGTCATCTCGGGGCCGGCGGAGCAGCGCGCCCCTGACGCGGGGCCAGGCTCCCGGGAACTCCCGGGAGCCTGGGCCCGTCATGCTGGCGGTAACTGCAGTGGCTGGGATGCGGACATGGGCGATCGGGTCCTCTCAGGGCGGCCCAAGGGCACGCCTCAGGCGGGTACGGAATGGGGGAGTGGCCTGCCCTGTCGACGTCTGGACTGGCGGCCGAGCAGCAGAGTGCGGGATGCGGTACCAAGCCACGCAAGCCCCCGCTGCCGAGACCCGGATCGTGTCCTGCCGTCGGACTTCATTCAAGGAAAACCGGTCCCTGACCACCCAGGAACTTTCAGCCCCCGACGCACGTACGCAGGCGCCCACCTTGGCCCGCAACCCCCGCGCGTATAGACCCCCGGCTCAGCTTATTCAAGAGCCCGCGGTGTCGGTGCATGGGCAACGGCATGCCGTCTTGCCGTCATTGCGGCATGCCGTTATCAGGCCTCTGAACTGCGGTGAGGAGGTTTTTGGTGAGTGGTGAGTGGCGGCATGCCGTCACTCACCACTCACCGCAGGCGCAGCGCCACGTGGGCGGGGACGGCACCTGCGCGCTCCGCGCAGGCCTCGGTATCGGCGCAGACCTGGCCGGGCACGGCACGGCTCCAACTCGGGAACGGCGAGCTGCACAACGCGCACTGGACCCGCCCGGCCGGGGCGCCCGAGACGTGATCGCGGGCCGTGCTCACGTACGGCTCCATGCAGTCCCGCAGCAGCGACCGCAGAAGCGACAGGTGGTCGTGGACGTCGTCGTACGGAGTGACGTCGATCCGGCGCCGCACCTCATCACTGGGCCACCCGTACTCGGCCAACACCTGCACGAGCAGCCGCACCGCCTGCCGCGTCGCTTCCTTGCCCTTGGGAGTAGCGGGCGGAGCCCACCACTGGGCGCAGGCCAGCACCGAGTGCGCCCAGTCCTCATTGTGGTTGCGGCCGACCAGCGGGACCGGGTGGACCTGGGCCATGACGAGCAGACCGGACTGGAGCACGTACCGGTCGACGTCGCGCTTGAAGTGGCCTGACTCGTACCGGACGGACACCCGCTCGATCTTCACCAGCCTGTCCTCGGCGAGATGTCGGCGGTGTACGCGGATCGTGTCGCGGTGGACGCCGAGGGCGGCGGCGATCTGCGCCACGCCGAGCTGCGCGGCCCAGGCCGCGTCCGCGTGGGTCGCGCACAGCACGAGCATCCGGCGGCAGAGCCGGTCACGGCAGACGACGGTGAGCACCCAGTCCAGGGGGGTCTGGATCTGCTCTTTCGGCGTGTCGGCGGGGGCGCCCACCGTCGCGCCGGACACCGGGGTCCGCCGGTCGGCCATCAGCCGGGAGTGGAGAACCAGATGAGCCAGGTGGACGTACGTGGCTCGCTCGCCCAGGCCCACCAGGGCGCCGAGCGCCTTCGTGGTGATGGGGCCATCAACGCTGGTCACAGCCTCAAAGAGGCCGACACATGCGGAGCAGTCATCGGGGAGCATCTCGGAATGCTGGGTCTTCACCCGGTCGGGCCTTCCTGACCCTATGCGGGGCCGGTCCAGCCACTGCCTGTCTTGCGGGGGCGAGAATCTCCCCTACACTCGGCAATGACTTACGAGGTCAAGCGAGGCCCTGAGGAGTAGGTGTTGACGCACCTTTGATCCCGAGGGGCCTTCGCCATGTCTGGAATCATTTCGTGACCCGCCGTAGCGGGTGAGGCACAGGCTACGCCTGATCCAACTCAGTCGGTAACGCCCCGTTGCTCCAGGGTGTGTTTTGGAAGCCAGCGACCGACTCGCCAGATGGAAGTACTTCTCTATCCGTGATTGGGGTCGCGGCCGACCTGAAGTGCGGTGAGGAGTTCAAGGATCTGGGCCGTACCAGCGCGCATTTCGTCGCGCAGCTCGGTGACCGTGGTGTCGAGCGTGTCCATGCGGCCATCGAGGGTATCGAGGCGGCCGTTGACGGTGGCGAACCCGTCGCGGACTTCGCGGCGGAGCGCAGCCTGGCCCTCGATGACCGCAGCGAAGTTCCCGCCGGTCTGCACCTGAAGTGCTTCCACGCGGTCTTCGACTGCTTTGACGCGGCGTGTCAACGCGTCGACCTCGCTCTGTGCCGGGTTCTTGCTCATGCTTCCCCCTCGTCGGTCTTCCGGGCTGCCGGCTGCTTGGGCCGGACCTCGATGCCCGCCTCGTTGATCAGGGCGTACAGGGTGCTGCTGCTGATGCCAGCGATCTGCTTGATACGGGTCCGGTTGGCACCCACGCGGGCCGCGTCGATGACGCAGGTGCGCACAGCGGCCAGCGCGTCGTCGCGGACGCGGACCGCCTCAACCAAGGCGCGCAAAGCCCTGGCCTGCTTCTCTTCGGGGATGTCAACCATGCCCCGATCATAGAGCACTAAGCGACGTTCGGAAAGAATTGTTCGCTAGCGACATTTAATGTAGCGTCGTTCTTGCAAGGCGGACCGGCTAGCACGGCGGAACGCCTCCGGGCATTCCTATGCCCCACAACTGAATGCGGCCCTGACCTGGTGTGTCACCACCTGGTCAAGGCCTGAGACCACCCCACCTACATGCATAGGAGGGCGATCCTGCGATGGATCGTATCGAAGTAGTGGATCAGTTCGAAGCGGCGCGTGTGGCTCAGGCCGCCGCCGCTCAGGCCGCGCAGGAAGCGGCCGTGCGTCTGGCTGAGGCGGCCAAGGCCGCTGCTCAACAGTCGGGCGGTGCCCAGTGAGCACCCACGAGTCGTTCTCGTACGACAACGGCCGGCCCCCGGTGATGCCGATGCCGGTGAAGCCGCCCAAGCCTCCGAAGGTCCAGAGGCCGAAGCGCCCGGCGCACGCGTCCGTCACGGACGGGCTCCTGGTGCTCCTGGCCGCCGCGTCGCTCGGCTTGTCCGGGTGGTCGCTGGCCACGTTGCTGATGGAGGCCGGGGCGCCGGTGTGGGTGGCGGTGCTCGGGGTCGGTGTGTTCGACCTGGTGGCGCTGGCCGCTGGTCTTCAGGTGTACGCCCGGCGCTCCGCTCCGCACACCGCCGGGGGTGCCCGGGTGGTGATGATGCTGGCGCTGATCGCTTCCTCGGTCGTCAACGGTGCGCACGGGATGACGCTCGGCGGGTGGACTACTGCGGTGGTCCTTGCCGCCGCGCCGCTCTCCTTCGAGGTGGTCTTCGAGCTGCGGCACCGCACCCTCACCGCGTTGATCTGGATGCTCTGGCGGGAGCAGGCGTGGACCGCGCTGCGCCGTGAGGCGTGGGAGCGGATCGCCCCGATCGCCGCGCCGCCCACGGTGACGATCGAGCGCGAGCACCAGGCCGTGCCCGCCGTGCCGGAGCGCACGGCTGTCACGGCGGAGCTGGAACAGCTCAGGGCGGAGCTGGAGACCGCTACGGCGGTGCTGGCCGTGCTCACGGCGGAGCGTCCGGCGATCGAGGCGGAGCGGGTGCCGATCACGGCGGAGCGGGATGCGGAGGAGCGGACGGCGGAGGCGTTGGCCGCGTACCGGGCGGTGCTGTCCACCCCCGGCGTCACGGCGGATGACCGGGCATGGGTGACCGAGAAGGTCGCCGCCGCCGCCCGGCGGGACGGCGGTGCCCGCCCGGCGGACACGTCGCCGCTGGTCAAGAGCGCGGCAACCGAAGGAGTTGCCCCCGGCGGTGACCCGGACGACCGGGTGCCGGAGCAGCGGCCCCCGTCGATCAACGTCGGCGTGGCGGAGATGCGCGCGGCGGGGATCGAGGACCCGGAGGTGATGACCGCCCGGCTGTCCACCCTGCGGGGCGCTCCGGTCTCCCTGGCGTCGGTGAAGCGGGAGGTACGCCGCCAGACCAGGGCGGAGCGGGAGGCAGCCGAGAGGGCCGCTGCCGAGCCGCGCACGGGTCAGTACCTGTGACCGCCCGGGTGTACGGGCCGGGCCGCTACCGGTGGACGCTCAATGCGCAGTACATGAGCGCGGTCCCCGGCGGGGCCGAGGTCGCCGGGCACGGGGTCATTGAGTTGACCGAGGCCGAGTCCGCGCTGGCGGTCTGCGCGCGGCTGGTGCGTGAGCTGGGCGGTCCTGAGCTCGCGGGTCTGGACTCCACCACCGTTTTCACGATCAAGCCCGTCACAGGGGGGAATCGATGAGTAGCTACGTCGAGTACAGCGCGAAGGCCGCGAACATCCTGCGCAGCGCGCAGGCCATCTTGAACAACCGCCCGGGCGCCCGGGACATCGACCGGGCGCAGGTGGCCGTGGACATGGCCGGGGTGTACGCGGCGCTGGCCGACACCGCTGCCCGTGTCGAGGCCGGTCGGTCGGCCCCGGCCGGGGCCGAGGACGGGTGCCCGGACGGGATCGAGGGCTGCCTCGTGGACCACTCCGGTGGCCGTGGCGAGCACGGGCCGTGGCTGGGCGAGGAACTGACCGACCTGGAAGCCAAGGCGCGTAGCGGGGGTGAGTGGTGATGGACTCCACCACCGCGTTCACGATCGAGCCGTTCGACGCGAACGCCGACCGTCCGTACCGCCGCTGAACCAGCATCAAGCCCGGGGGCCGGCCTTCCGGCCCCCGGGGCCCAACCGGGAAGGGGAACGCAATGCAGGAGCGAGGCAAGGGCCGTGCGCGGGTCGCCGCGGTGACGGTGTGGGTGCTGGTCAACTTCGCCGGGGTCGCGGCGGTCGTGGCCGCCCTGGTGGTCAACAACCTGGTGTACGGGCCGCAGAACGGCCCGTGGGCCGCCTCGTGGACCTCGGCATGGGTCACGGCGGTGGCCGCGTGTCTCGCGTACGGGACGGTCGCGAAGGCACCCGTGCTGCGGACCGCGATCGGGACGCGCCGGCCCCTGGCCCACTGGGCGCTGGAGTGCGCGGACCGGGTGGCGGACTGGGCCGAGATGGAGCACTGCGGGCGGTGCGGCGCGGTCGCCCTGGTCGAGATGCACGGCGACTTCGACACCGGTGCGCGGATGTGCGAGCCGTGCGGCCACATGTGGCGGGCGTGAGGCGTCCGCGCCGCTACCGGCTGCGGCTGGTTGATGTTCCGGCCATGCCGGTGGAGCCGATGGCCGGTCAGCTCCTGTTGTGGCCGGAGCCGGTAGCGGAAGTGTCCATGGACACGGGGTCAGGGCCGCGTCTGCCTGCGAAAACAGGCCCGAGTGTCCATGGACTGTCCACCCCCAAGAGCCGCTGAACACCACGAGAAGGAGAACCACTGATGGACGACGTGACCCGCGAGGCCGTCAAGGCGTACTACCGCCTCACGCAGACGCTCTGCGCGCCGCGCGGCTGGACCCGGAGCGGTCCGAGGCGGCCCTGACCTTCTGCGGCGAAGGACGCGAACGCGGCGATGGGGAAGGCCGGCCTTCTGGGCCGCCCGGACCACGAGCTCCTGGCCCTGGTCCACGAGGTCTACCCGGACGCGTCCGGCGACTGGTAGCGGCCCGACTGGGGCCCACAAAGCGCTGGTTGGGTGTCCGACCAGCCACCTAGTCTCACGGGGAGTGATCTCCCCGTGACGGGACCCGGCGGGATCTACCCCCGCCGGGCCCCCCTCCCCTATCCATGACAGCGAGTCAGGCTTTCAGGAGGTACGTACAGCATGGCGACTCCAGAGACTCACGCAAAACCCCCGGCTCAGCCGGAGATGTCCGATTGGGCGCCGATGACGGATGGCGCCACGGACGGTATGGCGGCCCCGGCTACGCCCGAGGCCACGGTTCCCGAGCAGCGCCCCGCCCCCGAGCCGGTACAGGTACCGGTCACGACGCCGGGCGGACTCCCCGGAATCCCGGCCCTCACCATCGGGACGACGTCCACCATCACGGCGGTGTCGTCCGCCGGCCTTGCGGGCGGTCCGGTCACGGCGCTGCTGATGGCCGGTGGGCTGGCCGCAACGGCCGCTGTGGTGGCGGTGGCCCGCGCCCCGCGCACCGCGTCGGCAACGTCCGCCAGGAGCACGAGGACCTCACCCGCCCGGGGATCGGCCACCGGATCGGCCACGGGCCGGGGGGTGACCGGTCATCGGTCACCGCTCCTGGGCCGGTCGGTCACCGGTGGCCGGACGGGTGGCCGATCCGGCGCGGGGCTGCGGTCCGGAGCGATGGGGGGCCTGCGGGGGATGCGGGCGCGGGCCGGGGAGATCCGCGCGCTGCGCTCCGGATCGGCCACCGCCGGAGCGTCCCGCAAGCAGCGCCGCGAGGGGCTCCTCGGGGACCGGCGCCGGGTGGCCGACGCACGGCGTGACGCTCGTGCAGCAGCGCGTACAGCGGCCCGTACGGCGCCCGTACAGAAGCCGGGGGCCGGTCGGTCCGATGGCCGGGCCGGTGGCGCGCACAGGGCTCCTGCAGCGGCCCCTACGAGCCGGGTTGGGCGCATGGTGGTCCGCGCGGCTGCCCGGACCGCTGCGCGTGCCGGAGGAACGGCGCTGCGGGCAGGCCGGGCGGTCGGCTCGGTGTGGTCGGGCCGCAAGGACCGCAAGCACGCCGGCACGCCGGACAGCGCACGGCAGCGGCGCCGTACGGCGAAGCGGGAGGCGCGGGACACCCGCCGGGCGCAGCGGGTCGAGGCGAAGCGTGCGCGGATCGAGGGCCGGGCGCGGGTGCGGTCGCGTCAGTCGGCGCTGCGGCGCTCGGCCGCGCGTCACCAGCTGGCCCGCGCGGGCGCGGCGCTGGCAGCGGCCCCGCTCGGTCTGTTCTCTCTGCTGCTGTGGCCGATCGCGAAGTTGCTGCGGATCCCGGCCCCGCGCTGGGGCCGCAACGTGTTCCGTCACCTGGTCACCGCCGCGCAGCTCGCCCGGATGGTGCGGGACGTGGCCGCGCACAAGGAGCACCAGGACGCCGAGGCCGAGGCCTTGATGCAGGGCCGCGAGCCTCTCTCGGACATTGACGCCGCCGCGCCGAGCGCGGTCCCCCAGACCATCCAGACCACCACTTCGGAGGACACCATGACCAACCCCAACTCGTTCGACTTCCGCGCCGCTGCCGAGGAGATGCTCAAGCAGGCGCAGACGGCCGAGCCCGGCGGAATGATGAACGTCCTTGCCTCCTTCCAGTCGCTGCCCGAGACGCTCGGGCTGATCGCGGAGACGTTCGCGGTGGTCGCGGGCCGCTGCTCCGAGGAGATGCCGCTTGATGAGGCGGTCGGGGACGCGCTGTCCGACGTGAACAAGGTGCTGCTGTCGGCTGCGGACGCGGGCGGGGAGGTGGCCCGGGTGTTCGCCGCGAAGCACGAGGAGGACATCCGCCGGCACGAGGACCCGCGCCCGAACGAGCAGGCCTGGGACACCACCGCGCAGGACATCTAGCCGAATACCACCGTGCGCCCGGGACCGGTGCGGTCCCGGGCGCCCCTCGTAGGGAAGGAGACAACGATGACGAGCAAGACGGCGCCGGAGACGGCCCACATGGCGATCGACTGGGTGGCTGGCCACGGCAACGTGTCGGCGCCGGTGGCGATGGCGACCACCGCGGCCGCGACCGCGTCCATGGGCGCCTGGGCAGGTCTGCCGGGTGCGTGGCCGCTGATGGTCGGCGTGGTCGGCGCTGCCGCGCACGGGGTCGGGGTGGGCATCCGCAAGCGGCTGTCGGGTCCGAGCCTGGGCGTGCGCGCGGCGGGCTGGCTCCTGGCCTCTGGCTGGGCCAGCACGGTCATCTGGACTGAGCCGACGTCCTGGGACGCGACCGGGTGGTGGTCGGCGGTCGGGTCCTTGGCCGCCATCAGCCTCGGGGTCGGGGCGGGCCTGGTGCGCGCGGACGAACACGAGGAAGCGGTCGACGAGTCGCGCCGGGCCATGCAGGCCGCCATGGCCGAGGCCGCCATCGCGCGCGCGGACTGGGCGGTGACTGACCAGTGGGTGGAGCTGATCCGGGCGGTGGCCCGGGTGGAGGTGACCCCGGCGGGGTTCCGCCGGCGCCGGGACGACAGCGGGTTCGCGCTTGAGGTCAGCTTGCCGATCGGGTTCGCGGCGAACCGGTTCCAGACGTACGCCACCGCGTTCGCGGAAGCGGCGCGTCTGCCCGGGGGCTGCCTGGTGAGCATCGTCAAGGCGCGGCGCCAGGGCCACGTGATCCTCGACGTGGACACCGTGGACACCTCCTCGCGGATCACGCACTATCCGCAAGGCTTCGAGCCCTTGTCCGTCCTTGGCGGGCTGCCCTGGGGCATCAACCGGGTCGGGGAGGAAGTACAGGTCCACATGCGGGAGGCGTGCGCGCTGATCCTGGGCCCGCCCGGGACGGGCAAAACGACCCTCCTCGACTCGATCCTCGCCGGTTTCCAGCGTTGCAGTGATGTGCTCGTGTTCGGGGTCGATGTGGGCAAGAAGGGGGACGCTTTCGTGCCCTGGGTGACCCCGTGGATGGAGGGTCAGAAGTACGCCCCGCCCTTGCCGCACACGGGTCGTTTGCCCGAGACGACCCGTAAGGGCGTGGACTGGATCGCTGCAAATCTCGCCGAAGCAGACCTGATGTTGGACGCGCTGATCGCTATTGCGGAGCACCGTTTGACGGCCTACCGCGAATTGATGCGACAGCAGAACACGAAGCTCCTGCCCGTCAGCGCGGACATCCCCATGATTTTCTGTGTCGTGGATGAAGGCGTGGAAATGCTCGCCTATCAGGGAGGCGATCCATTGCGCAGCCGCGTAAAGGAAAAGCTGATTTCCGTCATGCGGACCACGCGCGCGATGGGAATCAGGCTGATCCTCACGGCCACGGACGGAAACCTTTCCAGCCTCGGAGACAGTGCGATCCGGAAATACTCGCCGGTGCGTATCGCACTCACCTGCACCGACCCGGAAGGCGCGGGCGTGGCCAAGCTTTTCGGATCGGTTCGCGGTCTGGACGCCACGCAACTCACGGCGAAAGGCGCGGGTGTTATCGGAGCGTCTACCGATGAGACGGGATTCGCTCCGCAGCCTTTCCGTACGTGGGTGACCGCCCCGTCTCTCGCGCGAGACGCCTGCCTCGCCACGCAGGCACGTCGCCCCGTGCTGGACGCGGAGTCCGTGCGCGCTGCGGGCGACGTGTACCGGGACCGGTGGACCCCGGCACGGATCGGCTGGCTCATCGGGGACCAGGCCGCCACCGCCGCTGCCACCGCGGCGACCGGTACGCAGGGCCTCCTGCTGCCCGGCGGGCGCCGACTGGCCACCCCGGATGAGTTCCGCGCGCGGCTGCGCATCCGGGGCCAGGAGCAGCCGTCCTCCTCGACCTCGGCCACCCCGGCCGCGCCCGCTGCCGAGGATGCGGCGATCTCGAAGTTCCTCGCGGATCTGGGCAAGTTGCCCGAGGTTCCTGAGCCGGGCGATCGCCCCGTGATCCGGGGTCTGCACCTGAACATCAGGAAGAGCGAACCTCAGCCGGCCCAGCCGTCGGCCCCCGAGCCCGCAGGCGACTGGAAGGACGCGGCGCGCAAGCTCGTGCGTGGGTCCGGCGAGTGGCTGGGCACGTCCGCGATCCGGACCCGGCTGCTGGCAGACGGGATCGCGATCGGACGTCAGGCACTGTCCACGGAGTTGGGCGAGATGGCCCGCCGGGGCGAGATCGCCCGGCGCGGAACGGGTGCTCAGACCGAGTACGGCGCCCCGCCCGCCAGTAACTGAGTGTTGCTGTCGTCGCCGCCGTCGCGCTGTCGCCCGCCCCGGAAAACCCCTCCTTGGGTCCGGGGCGGGCGCATGTCCAGGGGTTTTCGGGGCGACGACAGCGACGGCGACAGCAGCGACGACAGAGACCTGTTACCCGAAGTGACGAAGAGAAGGAGTTGTCATCATGGCCGAGTTGGTCACCGTGAACATCCGCTACACCCTGCCGGGAGCGGCGGAGTCGGACAGTGTGTGGCTGACCCTCCACGCTGCGCCCGGCGCCCGCATCGAGCTGGATCTGACTGCCGATGGCCCCCAAGAAGAGGAAGAAGCGGGTGCGGCGGCCGGCTCTTGGAAACAGGCCGCGCTGAAGCTCGTGGGGGAGTTGGGGTCGGACACCTGGCTCAGCACGTCCGCGATCCGCGTGCGCTTGGAGGCGGACGGGACCGAGATCAGCCGGCAGACGCTGTCCTTGGCGCTGGGCGAGATGGCGCGCCGGGGCGAGATCCGCAGGCGCGGGAGCGGCTCGCAGACCGAGTACAGCGCACTCGCCTGAACTGTCCGTCGGGTACTGGGCAAGCCTGTTGGGTAAGCCCTGTGGCCACCCTTCCCCCGTCCCTGTGGTGAGCCCTTCGGTTACCCCTGTGGTGATGTCCCACTCGGTACCGGGTGTTTCCCCAGGTCAGGCCCCTTGACCAGCCGGGAAATGCGGTCGGACACCTCTTTATTTAGTAGATCATGGGAAGGAGGAACAGTTACGCGCGGCGGGGAGGGGCGGGACCGGGTGGCCAAGTACGGATCGACGGTGAAGACGCGGGGTCTGGTGCTGGAGGCGCTGGGGGTGGTGAAGGTCGCGACGGCGGCGCAGTTGCGGGACTTGACGTGTCCGGGCACGGCTGACGCGGCGACGGTTCGCGGTGGCTGCAAGGACTTGGAAGCGGCGGGCCTGGTGGTGTCGGCGGGGACGACGACGAAGTTGGTGGACGGGCGCCGGGTGACCGAGAAGCTGTGGTCGCTGACGACTGCCGGTCTGGAGGCTGCCGCGCACGCGCTGGAGCGTCCGCTCAAGGAGATGGGCGGGACCGCCCGCGCGGCTGCGGCTTCCGGCGCGAAGCACGCGTTGCGGGTGACGGACACGCTGGCCGCGTTCGTGCAGCAGCCGGTGGAGCCGACCGCCGCACCGGTCGCGGCCCGGAGTGGGCCCGCGCCGCAGCAGCCGCTGCTGCGCCGGCGTCCGCCGGGCCTGGGCCCGTTGTCGGCCTGGGCGACGGAGGTGACGCTGCCCACGGGCGGGACGTTCACCGCCCCGGCCAAGGGGAGCCTGCGCGCGGACGCGGTGTACGCGCTGCCGGGTGAGCAGGTGCCGCTGCTGTTCCTTGAGGTGGACAACGGGACGGAGACCCGGGCGGAGGTGGCGGACAAGCTCGCGCGGTACGCGAAGTTCTTCGCCCGGACCGAGAAGCCGCGCCCGGACCGGGTGGGCGGGAAGGAGCGCCGGCTGTGGCGCACGGTGTGGACTGCGCCGGACGACAGCGGACCTGGCCGGGGCCAGTCGCACCCGCCGGTCGCGATCGTCTTCACCAAGAACATGGGGCCGGAGGCGATGGAGGCCTGTCTGCGTGGGATCGCGGACCTGTCCGCGCCGGTGTGGGCCGGCACGTGGCACGGCGGGTTCGGCAAGGACGCCGGTGACAAGGACGGTTACCGCACCTTCGAGGACGCCGTGCCGGTCGTGGTCTGCCGACTCGACCGGTTGCAGGCTGAGGGGCCTCACGGGCCGATCTGGTGGCGCTACGGCCGCCAGCGCGGCGGCCAGGCCCTCGCCGACGCACTCGACAACGCAGGCCGCCCCGACACCCTTGCCGCCTACCAGGCCCGCGAGGAGCAACGCCGGCGCGAGCGCGAGGCACGCGAAGCCGCCGAGAAGCTCGCTGCCGAACGCGCGCGGGTCGCGTCCTGCTGGGCGTGCCCAGTCTGTGGGAAGGCCGTCTACCCGGACGACTGGGGCACCCCAGCCCGGGGCAGCGTCTGTTCCAAGTGCGAGTGGGCGGCGAAGATCGCCGAGCACCAGGCCCAGGAGGACGCGCAGCGCGCCGCCGAACTCGCGGCCGAGGAAGCCGAGTACGAGCGCCAGCGGCGCGCGGAAGGCTGGCTGGGCTGGCTCCCCGGCCGCCACTGACCGGAGCAGACCCCTGTCGTGCGGGGCTGTCCCCTGAGCTGTCCCCTGAGCTGTCCCCTGGGGCCCCGGCGGTGCGACAGGGGCCCTGTGACCTGGGCGTGGACCCGTCGACCCCCACGTGTGGGGCGGAGGGGACAGAGCCGGGGGGACAGACGCGGCGGGCGGCTGTCACTCAACCCGTGTTACTCGGGCAAGCCGTGGGGGTTGGCGGGGCTGGCCTGGTGCGATGCGGGTAACTGGCGCTCGTGTTACTCGCGGCGGGCGCCCGGTGTTACTCAGGGGACACGCGGCACCGATGCTGCTCTGTCCGATTCGTGGCCCGCCACTGAGGCCCGCTCAGACCCTGCCACTGCCCTGCCCCCAGTGGCGGGCCCTTCCGCCCGAGTGGCGGGCTCTTGGCGGGCCCCAGTGGCGGGACCTGACCAGCAAAACACCTGGGCTCGTCAGCAGGCCCTGACACCTAACACGGACACTCGCGATGGGACGAAGGGACCTCCCCGGCCCTGGTCAGAGCCGGTTTCTGACGCTGACGGAGTGTCTTGTGTCAGGCTCTGACAAGATTTTCGTAGCCGTTGATCGCTCGCCGAGGTAGATCAGTTGAGCAGGATGCGGTGGCGGAGGAGGCGGAAGCCGGCCCGGCCGTACATCTGGCGCTTGATCAGTTTCGTCTTGGTGTTGACGCCTTCGGTCCCGCCGTTGTGGAACGGGAGGGTGAGCCCGTTGACGACGGCGTCGTGGTCGCGTTCCAGGCCGCGGGTGAAAGCGTGCAGGTGAGGGAGATCGTCCTCGCGGACACAGGAGATCCACTCGTGGAGGCGACGGCCATTGTCCGCGGCGGGTTTGAGGAGCTCCGCGAAGGTGCTGATGTGCCCGGTCAGAGCAGCCATCTCGGGGCAGGACCCGGTCAGGGCCGTGAGGAGCTCACGGTCTTTGTCCCTCAGCTGATTAGGGGCGGTGCAGATCAGGCTCTTGAAGCGTCGGGGCGAGACGGCGGGGCGGTCGGACTCGACACGGCCTTGGTTGATGTAGCGGTAGAGGAGGTTCGAGCTGCCCTGGTAGCCGAGGTCCTTGATCTCCTTCAGGAGCTGCCGGACGCTCACGGCGGGGTCTTCCTCGCGGCGCCGTCGCAGGTGGTCGCGGTAGGGGTCGACCAGGGTGGGCCGGTACTGCGGGGCCTTCTTCAGCTGCTCGGGCTCGGGGACGCGGGCATAGCGTTTGACGGTGTTCAGTGCCAGTTGCAGGCGGCGGGCGCATTCCAGCAGGCCAACGCCCTGGCGGAGGAGGGTGTGGACCTGATGCCAGCGTTCGCGGGTGGTTTCCTCGCGGACTCGGGCCTGGGAGGGCGGTCCGCATTTCGCCCAGCAGCCGGCGTGCGCGTGGACTTCCTTGAGGACGGCCTCGCCGAGGTTGTGCCACAGGTGCCAGCGGTCGGCAACCTGCGGCACCTCGGGCAGTGCGTCGGCGACGGCCTGCGCATAACCGGCCGCCCCGTCCCGGCAGACCGCCTCGACGCCGGGATGGGTACGCAGCCAGGTTGTCAGAGTCTCGGCCTTGCGGTCGGGCAGGACCTCGACGCGCTCGCGGGTTTCGGCGTCGATCAGGATCGTGGCATAGCGGTGGCCGCGCCGGAGTGCGAAGTCGTCGACACCGAGAACCGCGGGCACCGCCATGGCGGGCAGGGGGATGCGTAATAGGCAGGTCAGCATGCTCGCCCACGACAGGGTCTGGTGTAGATGGACCAGCAACCGGGCCCCGGCTCTCCCGGCCAGGGCCGTCGCGACCGACGCGATCACCTTCTGCAGGGCCGGGGTCCGCCGCTGGTAGCGCACCGTCAGCCCGGGGACCTGCTCGACGAACGTGGTCCTGGAACAATCCGGATTCTCGCAGTACAAACGGCGCACCGACACGTCGATCACCACCGGTCTCCCGCCGATCGCCTCGTCGGCGACATGCCGCACGTACCGGCTGTGCTCCCACGCCGACTCCTGCCCGCAGCCCGGGCAGATCACCAAGACCCCGGCGGCGGTCCGCACCGTGATCCTGACCAGGCCATCGCCTGCCTTCACCGCCTCGACCAGCACCGAGGCCAGGTGAGGAAGCAGCGCCGTCAACTCGACATCACACGCCACCAGCCTGCCCCAACGGCCCACCCACCAAGACCGGAACCGAGAAGACGATCAACGGCTACGAAAATCTTGTCAGAGCCTTGTGTCAGGTGAGTGTCAGGTGCGATGCCGAAGGGGCCGGCCTCGCCGGGGCGGACGCCGAGCTCGGCGGCTCCGCCCTTCATGCGGTGGGGGTCGGGGATCACGGGGTCGGGTCCTTCCAAGGGGTGGGTGGGGGAGAGTCCCGGGACTGGCCGCGTCGTCGCGGGCGTAGGGCCCCCGCGGCCGGCCCTGGGACCGTGTGCCAACTCTGCCAGCCCCGTCCCGGCTGTCCCCTGCTCTGTCCCTGGCCCGATGCCTCGGGGGCCGAGGGGGTTCCCCGCCAGGTCACCGCAGAGGGGACAACCGTGGCCCGGACCGCCAGGGGACAGCTGCCGGGGACTCGCGTCGGAACTCTCCATACCGCACAAAACGAGTTCATGAGAGCTGATTTGACGGGCTATTAGCTGTGGTCCTATGTTCCTGGGCCACTGAGGCTTTTCAAAGACTGTACAGAGTGAAAGGGAAGCTATGGGGCGCGTACCCGTTGAAGCCCAGTACCGCTGTGAAGACTGCGGGGAACATAAGCCCTGTACTGAATGCGGCGGACAGCACTACTGCTGTGAGGAATGCGGAGCCTGCGGAGGCTCATGCAGGTGTGACTGCAACTGCCCAACCATGCGGCGAGACATCGATGTTCTCGGCTACTACTAGGCCTGAGACACATGGATCGACGGCAGATAGGCTTTGGTCACCCCATGATCGAAGGTTATCCACAAGCGCGGGTCGCCGGACGGGTCACCCCCAAGCCGGGGGGGGGTGAACCAAGAAATTGAACATGAGTTCAGCAACTCTCGTAAAACGCACTGCAATTCAACGCCTGCATTCTCGTTTGCATGCACCGATAACACGCGACTGATGGAATTTAGTCGGAGCCATCAGAAGGAATTGGCAGCCTAATTGCCCGTCAGATACTGTGCACTCGCAACCCTAAACCGGCAGACGAAGAACGAGCCGAGCCCCTCCCCCGCTGCCAGCGAAGCGGTCCAGGCCAAGGAGCGCAGCCCCTAGGCCCCCCAGGCCCGAAGGGCCTGGCCAGAGCCGTGCAGCGGCGAATCAGCCGAAGGCCGGTGGGCTGGGGTAGGTCGACGAGGTGATCCCTGTCGCTGGTTTGAGGCCGTAGGGGGCGTGTGAAGCGAGGCGCGCGCTTGGGGGAGTGCTTCAAGCGCCCGTGGAGCAACCCTTCCCGGGACTGTCGCGGTCGCGTCAAAGTGGTGGCTGGGAAGGGCATCACACGTGGGTTTGCAGACTCCGTGGAGTCTGCAAACCCAGGCGTGTCATTCGTGCACCCTCATCCGAGTTGAGGAGAGCCTCATGAAGATTAGCCGGAAGATCGCAGCATCCATCGGTACCGCCGTCCTTTGTGTCACGGGAGTGGCCTTGGCGGCGCCGGCTCAAGCGGCCACCGGCATCACCGTCAATAGCGTCTCCGTCGAGGGCGGTGACTCGCTAAACGCCACCGTGCACTTGACTTACGCGTGCGATGCAAACTCCGGAGTCTCGCACATGGATGCCTTATTGGCTGCCGTCGGCGGCGATGGCTTCGGTACGACGTGGTACAGCGCCCTGACCTGTGATGGAGCAAACCACAACCACGACCTGCCAATCTCAAGTGTTACCCAGAACTATTTTAGTGGCCAGAGTGCCCACGCGGTTGTCGCGCTCGTAGACGCCAACGGAAATACGGTGGGCGGGGCCGTGGCGAATTGGGACGGATTCCTCAGTTAACCTCGCTGTTTCGTTTGACTGCGTTCGCGAGTGGGGCGGGAAACACGAATATGCCTCCTGGCCTGGAGGCATATTCACGGGGTTCGTAGCCCGATTCCCTTGACCATGAAGACGGCCCTGCTCCGTAGCCCGGGGCAGGGTGCCGTTGAGCGGGGCGTTACGACAGGCCCCTTGGACGAGCCCACCGGACTCCAGGCCCTCAAGGACGGGTCGTACGACGGGGTGTGCTCGACCTCCTGGTAATGCTGACCCCCCCCCGTGAACGGAGGGGTCACTCAGAGCTGCGGAGCGGCTCGCTCGGGTGGAGCGCAACCCGAACCTGTCCGGAGCGAAGCGCAGGACACCGGCCCCGAAGGGAGCCGGCCCCAGCTCGGCGAAGCCGAGCCCCCGCCAAGCGAAGCGAGGCGTGTCACCGCTCCGGAGCGAAGCGGAGGAGCCATCCGCGACGCGAAGCGTCTGCACTCTCTTCTGAGGCGCGAAGCGCCGAGGACCCCAGG
>NZ_JBYQMJ010000004.1:0-77832 GCF_057834465.1 Streptomyces sp. GL_140 | reverse complement strand
CCAGCGCTGCGCGCTGGGGACCGAACGGCCTCGCTGCGCTCGGCCGGGCCCTTCGGGCCCGGCTCGGCGCTTCGCTCCGAGCCCTGGCCGGCCCTTCGGGCCGGAGTCCTTCGCTTCGCTTCGGACTGGTTCGGGTCCGCTGCGCTCCCCCGAACTGAGGCGCTGCGCGCGGTCCGGGCCTTCGGCCCGTTGGGGTGTCCGCTTCGCTCCCACCCCGGGCCCTTCCGGCTTCGCCTCCAGGGCCTGGGCCCGCTTCGCGGACCCGGCTGGCAGCAGCAAAAGACGGGGGCTCGTGGGTTCACGGGGCCTGTCGGGCGATGCTTCATCCAGCCTGATTCAAAATTTAAGCCAGATAGATATGGGAATGAGAGGGTTGGTCCACACCTGCTACCCCGTCCTGCGCCCGGTCCTCACGGCCCTCACGGCCCTCACGGCCCAGTTTTATCCAAGGCTGACTCCGGAGCAGGCCCAGCCACCGCGCGCAGGGCTTCCCTGCTTCCCCAAGGGCCCGGTGGTTCTAAGAGGGGAGCGGACACGTTTTAGCTGGTCAGGAGGACGAGTTGGCGGAGATGTGTCGGTACAGCACTGACACATCTCCACTGGATGTGTCAGTAGCCGCCGACGTATCTCCTACCTTTGGTAGCAAAATCGCAACCAAACTAACCGTCAGGAGCCCTTAGAACCTGGGAGTTTGGTGTCAGAATCGCAACAAATCTCGCAGGCCTCGCCTGTGACCCGTGTGGGGCTTGGTCCAGCCGGAACATCTACGCAGCCCCACACTGTTCTGGGATCCTGACCTCATGAACACGAGCGTCAGTGTGCGTCCGACCGTTGGGCAACCGGGCCAGACATGGTGAGCGCGGGCCGTTCCCGGGTCTGGCTGCGTGTCGGCCAGACCCGTATCCGGGCAGACAAAGTCACCACGGTCACCCCTGCGGACAGCAGCCTGCACCTCAACGTCACCGGCCACCCCGGCGGGCTGATCCTCCACCTCCCGCCCGGCGCCGAACGCATCGACCGCAACGGGCAATCCATCGAATGGGCAGACGAACTCCTGCGGATCATCGAACAGGCCGCAGCCCTGCCGGTAGGCACTCTGGTCATCTTCGAGGCCGCCAACGACTACCAAGCGGCTGGCTTCACCGCTCGCGCGCTGACCGGCGGCGAGAGGCCCCTCATTCAGCCCCCGCTGCGCCCCGTCCCCGACCTCATCCCCCCGCGTCCAGCCCCCGCCCACTGGGCAGTCCCACGCGCTCCCCGCCACCCCACCGGAAGCTAACCCGACTTAGCACACACGCTACTGAGTGCCCATCAGCCATCCAGGCCTGGGGACGGCCAGTAGGCCCCCACCGCACCCGCCCTGTCCCCCGGGGGCAAAGCCCCGACGTACGGGCAGAGGGGTGTGTCGTACCCGCATGGGAAGCTCTACGGGATCGAAGGGACACCAGATGACACAGGACCAGCAGGACCGCAGGACTGCGGGCGGCCTCTTGAGCGGCGCCGCAGCGTTTGCCGTCCTCACGATCGCTGCGGACAGCATGCTTGCCGCATACACCGCGGGCGGATTCCTGCTCGGCGCGCTCATGGTCTACCGGCGAACCGTCCCGCGGCGTCCCTACTGGTACTGGCCCGCGTGGTTCGTGGGAGGTGCGGGCTCGCTACTCATGTACTGGCCGGCGGAGGAAGCGGTCCGCCTCGTGCTGCTGCCGCTGGCCGCCGTCGAGATTCTCATCGGCGGCGTGCTGTTCGCCCTGTGGCGCCGTAGGCGGTGGGGCCGGGGCGACTGGATTGCCTGGCTCCCGGATACAGGTGTCGTGCTCCGTCGCGAGTGGAACCGCCGAGACGCGATCTACTGGGCGGAAAACGAGCGGCACGGCATGCCGCACCTCGCTATCAGCCTCGTGGACGAGTTCCCGGCCGTCGCAGACGCTGTACCTCTGTACCCCCATCGGGACCGCCCGGGGATCGCTGTACCCCACCCGACGGGCCAGGGGTAGCCCCTCTCCGGCAGACCCGCGTCGCTTCTCCATCAGGAACGCCAACGCCCGGCCCTCACCGAGGGCCGGGCGTACTTGTACGTGCTCGGGGACCGCGTCGACCACCTGAGCATGACGGATCTGTCCCAGGTGGAGTTCGCGCTCGGGAAACTGCTCGGTCTCAGCCTCAACATCGATTGGCAGTAGCCGGCGAACGCCACAGAGTGAGCGCCTGCCGGTTCTCGTCCAACTCCACGGGGCCACCCGGCTACGCGCACCGGGACGCCATGATGATGTTGGTCAGCACTTCGCACGCAAGAGGGGACATCAGCATGCCGAGCACCGCAGATGAGGAGTTCGCCGCGATCCGGCTTCAACCGGTGGAAGAGCTTGTACCGGCCGGGACCGAGGTGACCGGGGAAGCGTGGGCAGCCGCCCTGGCCGCGCTCAGTGAGGACGGCCGCGCCTGTCTTCCCCATCTCCTGCCCGACAACAGCCGCACCCATGTGGTGACCTGGCCGACATCGCGCAGCATCGTCGGGCCCCTGCTCGGGGCGTGCCGCGTCTTCATGGAGGGCGACGGCGGCCAGGACGCAGCCGAGCACGTCGCGCGGGAGGCACGTGCCCTCAAGATGCTCACGACCGTGCCGCACCTGCGCCAGTACCGTCAGCCCGCCCCGCCGCCCGGGAGCAGCCAGGCCAACGTGTTCTCGCATGAGCGGATCGGCGTGCTCGGCAACGGCTTCGCCGCGGTGACCCTGGCCGAGCTCACCGCGGCGACCGGGGGACGCCGCAAGCGGGGCATCCTCGCCCCCGCCGCGCCCGCCGGCCCTTCCGGGTACGTGGTGGTCTGGGATGACCTGACGGCGCCCGGCATGGTCATGAGCGGCGTACGCGACGCCTACGCCATCCCCGAGCACGGAACCGCGCTGCTGCACCAGCGGATCCACACCGCCGTCCAGGCGCTCACCCCTGGCCCCCGCGCCATGGAATGGCAGTAGCCGGACTCACCGCGCCGCGATCAGGTGCGCAGTTGCGCGCACCTGATTCCGCCGCCTGGGTGCCACTCCAACACCGGGCCTGCTGTGTCCCCGTGCTCCTCACACCAGGACGCCGGGACCAGGCCGCCGCAGTCGCACCGGCGGCACACGCAGCTGTCCGCCGGGCCGGCGTAGGGCACCGCGTGGCGGACCACCCCGCCCGCCGTCCCCCCATCCGCGGCGCCTCGCAGGCCGGCCGGCCACGCGAGCGTCACCCGTAGGCCCCCCGCCCCTGACCGGTACCGCTCGATCACCCGGACCTCCCCCGACACTGCCAACGGCGCCGTGCCCGGCGCCGTCAGCCGACTCACCGACGCCCCGAACGCCCCGGCCGCCAGTTCGGCCAGCGCATCGGCATCAGCGTCCGTAGTCCAGCCGGACAGTTGGTCCTGCCCTTCGGCGTCTTCGGCCAGCTCCAGCCACGGGCCATCGAGCCGGAACCGGACCCTGCGGTATCCGGGACCGACCAGGGCCAGCGAGGCCGCCGACATGCCCACGGGCACCCCGATCTTGTCGTGAGCCAGCAGCCACGCGACCACCGCAGGCCGGTCGAACAGCGGAAGGACCTCCGTACCGCCCACCGGGACGGGAAAGTCGTCATACCGGCGGCGCCAGTTCACCACCGCCGCCCGGCCCACCCGGGCCATCCGCCCCACTTCACCCAACTGCACTCGGTCCAGCCCCGGGACGACCGGCTTCAAGGCTGCGAGCGGGGAACGGCGGCCCGCAGGGACGGCGTACACCGCCCGCCAATCGACCAGTGGGCGGACGACCGGCAACAGGGCGACGGACTCGGCGCAGTACAGCGGGACCGTGGTCACGCCGCCCTGTCGCTTGTAGTCGACCTCCACCGAGGCGACCGGGGAAATCCACCCGAGGCGGACGAGGTGGTCGAAGTCGGCGCGGCGGACCCCGAGCCGTACCGCGGCTTGATCGGGCCCGAGGGGGACGTGGCGGTCGAGGAGTGCGGGCAGGTCCCGGCGGCGGGTGAGGGCGGCCACCTGGTCCGGGTGGACGTCGGGGAACTCGGTGTCCCCGCCGAGGTAGACCAACAGGCCTGCGCGGACGAGGTGGCCGACCGCCGCCGCGGTCACCCGCGGCCGGCACCGCAACGGCTCCCCCAAGGCCTCCGTCAGCCGGTCCGCGGCCACCCCGGCCCCCACCGGCCCACGCAGCGCGGCCCGAACCGCCTCCGGGTCGGCGGCCTCCACCGCCGCCCGCGACCACAACCGTGTGCTGGCATCTGCCTGTGGGACCAGGCCCGAACCGGCCGCCCACCGCCACGCCGCCAGCGGCACCCGCAGCCGGCCCGCGGCCTGACTCTCGTCGTACTGCTCCCGCACCGAACGCGCCATGAACCCCACTCCGATCACACACATCGACGGCCCGTCGATCGGGCCGCGTCGGAAAGATGCCGAAAGATCCTGTTTGTTGTCAATAGCCCTGCTTTCAGGGCTGGTTGGGGGCGCACCACACAAGTCGCCTACGCGTACGCGAGGCCCCGCGACCACCCGAACGGGTGAATCGCGGGCCCCTCCGGGAAGGTGCCGACCCGGGGCTGCCGCCAACGGCGACACCCCCGGTTTCCCGGGCCGCCTGTGCGGCCCAGGAACCCGCCGGCTCGGCTAGCCGCGCGGGCGCCCGCCCCGGCCCCGGCGGTGCCGGAGTGCGACCCGTACGGCCGCAGCCAACGCCCACGCCGTGTCGGTCCACTCCGGCGCCCATGCGGACACCGCGGCCTGCGCCGCCTCGCTGGCGAGCGTCACGGCAACCCTGCCCGCCAGTCGGCGCCTATCGGCCCGGCGGTGCGGAGTCGCCTCCGGGGCCGGCTCGACGGACTCCCGGCCGGACTCGTCGCCTGTCGATTCCCCATCCATTTCGGTCATGCACATGTCAGATAACTCCTTACGTGAAAACGCGGGTCACGCCTCCGCTTGGAGGCGTGACCCGCACTTTCGAACGGCAAGGGGTTAGCCCCGCAAGCCCCCACATAACCGCAGGTCAGAGATCTGAACGGGTAAATCTCGCACACGCCCTACACCGCCACCCCCTTAGCCCCGCAACCCGCCCCAACGCGACCTGCGACACCCCTTCGGTCGGCACCATCGGTCACCTGCGCCACGCTCGGGGCCTGCGGGGCGACTTCCCTTGGAATTCGAACACGTGCTCCAATAGCTGGGTGAGAGCATCATTCCGCTTCCCTGCCGATCTCCTCGCCCTTCAGCGCGCGGAGCTGGCCGCTTATGCCGAGCTCGCCCGGACCCGCACGGTCGGGACGACCACGCAGCGCCGCCGCCTGATCGCGCTGTCCCGGCTGCTGCACACCCACCCGTATTGGGACTCCCCCGCGGCGCAGCGCACGGGCGCGGTCGCACTGCGCCGCGCGGCCCGCGCCCTCCCCTCCGCAGAACGGAGAGCAGCATGAACAAGCCCGTGGAACCGTCGCGGCCGCCCGTCGTGGTGGCCAGCTGGGCGCCGTCGCAGACCGGACCGTGTGCGCGGTGTGGATCTTCCTGCGCGCGCTACGGAGCTCCGGCGAACCCCTTGTGTGCGCCCTGCCGGGCCCTGCGGCAGAGCCAGGGCTGACCACCATGCCCCGCCCCGCCGGCCCCGGACGGCCTGCTCCTCGCGCGCTGCCCCCGGTCCAAGTTCTTCTGCCCGATGGCACCGTGAGCGGCCGGCTCGTGCGCAGGTGGCAGACCGACACCGGGGAGTGGATTTATGTGGTGGCGCTGCGTGCTTGGGCTAGCCGCACCGCCACCACTGGCAGCGACCTCACCGAGGAGCTCATAGAACTGCCCGTACCGAGCAGCCGCGTGCGCGCTGTACCCGGGACGTCGTACTCCGATGTCCCGCTGCTCCGACGCCGGCAGCCGGCCTCCCCCGCCCCAGCCCCGGCAGATCTCTGGATCACCGAGCACGTGCCGGTACCCGTCAGCGCACCGGGCACCGGCCCGGGGATCAGACTCCATCAGCCCGGCTGCTGGGCGATTTCCGCTGGAACGGGCGCTCCGGTCACGACTAAGGCCGCACGTCAGAAGCTTGCGACAGACCCGACCACGAGCGCCTGCGACGTCTGCCACGCCGACAAGATCCTGACCAGCCCGAAGGCGTAGCAGCGCAGACGGCACAGAGTCGGGACCTGCCGGGCACCCAGCAGCCCTCCGCCCTAACCCCCGCGAGCAGGTCGCTCAAGTCGACCAGCCAGCCGGGCCCGTCGAGGCGAGGAACGCTCGGCGCCAGGCCGG
This sequence comes from Streptomyces sp. GL_140, assembly GCF_057834465.1. Classification (NCBI taxonomy): domain Bacteria; kingdom Bacillati; phylum Actinomycetota; class Actinomycetes; order Kitasatosporales; family Streptomycetaceae; genus Streptomyces; species Streptomyces sp. GL_140. The sequence goes on along the minus strand of NZ_JBYQMJ010000004.1, from coordinate 71,568 downwards.
GGTCGCTGTGGTAGCAGGAGTCGAGGCGCACCAGGGCCGTGCCGGGCAGGTTCTCGGCCAGGGCGCGGGCAAGGGCAGTCGATCTCTGTCATACGCTCGGTGTGGCCTTGTACGCGTGGTGTTGGTAGCCGTGCCCGTCCTGATGCCAGTCCAGGAGGAGCACAGCGTCCGCATACGCGCCGCTCCCGGCCCGGTGGCTGATCGTCGGGGTGCGGTAGTGGCCGTCACGGTCACCACCGGACGTCGCTTTCTGCAGCTGCTCCTTGAGCTGGAAATCGCTCTCGACGATCACGGGGTCAGTACCCGCGCGGGACTGCGCGATCGTGAGCCGAATCTTGGCCCCGTCGAAGATCGTCGCCTTCATGTCCGCGTAGGCCGGGCCGTCCCACCGGACATCGGCGTACGCGTAGACGACCGGACCGGAGCGCGCCGCACACGTCTGCACGGTCACGTCCCAGTCGTCCGGCCACGGCCCCGAGTAGCTGGCGTCATCGATCGTCTTCGTGCTGGCAGCGCACTGGTAACGGAGCCCGGCGGCCGGGGCCGCCACCACGGCGGGGGCCATTGCCCCGGCGAGAACGGCAGCCAGGGCCACTGCAGCTGGCATTAGCAGGTGCTTGGGGGTCTTCATGCCCGGTCAAGCCCCGTCACTCGCCTGGCGACACGGGCCACCGCCCAAGCCGCACCACACGGAGGACCCGTCCCCACAACTGTCCACTCGTGTGCCCACCTGGAGCCGCTCTACGCCGTCAGCCGTCTCATGCGGTGGCGGAGGGACCTTTCCAATGACGGGCGAGGAGTCCGAAGGAGTAGCTGTCGGTCCATTCGCCGCGGATCAGCTCGGCTTCGATGCCGTGTCCTTCGAGCCGGAATCCCGTGCGTTCCAGGACGCGCATGGAGTCGGTGTTGCGGGCATCGCAGTGGGCCGAGAGGCGATGCAGTCCCCGGGCAACGAGATGGCCTACGACGGCCTGGACGGCCTCGGTGGCGTAGCCGTGGCCGTGATGGGCTGGGGCGAGGGTGCAGCCGAGTTCGGCCTGCAACCGGTTCTCGTGGAGGTTGACTCCGAAATCGCCGATCAGCCGGCCGTCGTGCTCCAGCTCGATCGCGTACTGGAACCAGCCCGGGTCCTCGGGCTGGGCCTCTGCGTATCCGCGGACAATCCCGGCGGCCTCCGCCAAGGTGATCGGCGAGGACCAGCTCTGGTAGCGGGCTATGTCCGGATTAGATCGGTAGGCGGCGAGGATGGGGGCGTCGTCGAGACGGAAACGTCGAAGCAGGAGGCGCGGAGTTTCGATCATCAGGCCAGCGTGCCACGCGGGTTGAGATCGGGGGACGAGCGCCGTGAACTGCCGCGGCCCCGGCCCCCGGAGTGTGCCGGGGGCCGGGGCCGTCGTGCCGAGCTGGTATGCACGTCCAGCAGCAGGACTTGGGAAGCTCACGATGCGCCAAGAGGCTCGATGTTGTCCGGGGCGGTCGAGAGTTCGACTCCACCAGCCGTGGGGCGGATGTATGCGCGCCGCGTGGTGCGGGGCTTGCCGGTGTGGGTGGGGAGTTCTTCACGGACCACGGCCATGAGGCGGCCTTCGGTGCCGGAGGGGATGTCGCGGACAAGACGGCCGATCAGTGGGTGTGCTTCGTGTCCGTCGCCCGTCATCCGCCCTCCTCCGTGTGGTCGGGGTTGTCGTTGTTGTTGCCGGCGAGCCGGGTGAGGCCGCGTTCTGCCCGTGCGAGCAGGGATGGTGTGGGAACCCCGTACGCGGGCCGCTGCAGGCCCCATTCACCCTCTATCGGGGCGGTCGGCCAGGCGGAGTGGAGGTGGACGGTGCCCTGGGCGGTGAGGTAGGCGGGGCCGGTCAGGGTCATGTTCCCGTCGGCGGCGACGTCGACCCGGAGGCGGCCGCCGGGAGCGTCCACGGTGTAGCGGACGGGGCCCCGGGCGCCGAGCGTGCGGTGGATGGCTGCGGCTACCGCGGCGCAGGCCCCGGTTCCGCAGGACGGGGTTTCGCCGACGCCGCGTTCATGGACGCGGAGCACCAGGTGGTGGGGGCCGAGGTCGCGTACGAACTCGACCGTCGTGCCGTGCGGGTAGGCGCTTGCCGGGGAGACCTCGGGCGCGGTGGTGAGGGTGCCGGCATGGCCGAGGTCGTCGACAAAGGCGACAGCGTGCGGGTTGCCCATGTCGACGTGGAGGGCGGGCCAGCGCCGCGCGCCGACGGTGACGGCGATGCGCTCCGGTCCTGGGAGGAGCGGAATGCCCATGGAGACGCTGACGTCGCCTCGGTGGACGTCGCGACTGGTGGGGACATGGAGTTCGCGTACGCCGGCTCGGGTGGCCAGGGTGAGGGGGCCACCCTGGTGGCGTCCGGTGGCCAGGAGGTGTTGGGCCAGGACTCGGGCGCCGTTGCCGCACATCGCGCCGAGGGAGCCGTCAGCGTTGCGGTAGTCCATGAACCACTCAGCCTGGCCGGCCATCGCGAAGGCCTCCACGTCTGAGGTGCAGCGGACCAGGCGCAGGACACCGTCGGCCCCTATCCCCTGGCGGCGGTCGCAGAGCTGGACGATGTCGGCGTTGGTGAGGTCGATGAGGCCGTCCGGGTCATCGAGGATCACGAAGTCATTCCCGCCGCCGTGGCCTTTGGCGAAGGGGACGCTGATCGGGATGGCGGTCATGGGCGGGGTGTCTCCAACTCGATGGACAGCCAGACGGTGCTGGTGCCGGCTGCGGTGGTGTTCAGGCCGTAGAAGGTGCCGGTCTCCAGGACCGCGAGCAGGCACGACCAGTGCTCGGCGGGGACGCGGGAAGTATCGGCCTGGATGGTCATCACGCCGTCGTGCTCGGCGGTGTCGGGTGCCTGGCCAGTGAGTTGGGTCAGGGCCTCTATAGCCGTGGCGCCTAATTCGTGCATTGCCCCTCACCCCGGAACCCTCGGAATCACGGATCGCACTTCTAGTCCACTAGTTTTGATCTAGTGGACTAGATTGTCAATTAGATCGGGAAGATCGCTGACCTGCAGTCAGCACCGCGACGGACGACGGAGAACCATGGCCGACACGACTGGAGCCCCCTACCTGGCGGTCGCCGCCGCGTTCCGCACCCTCATCACCAGCGGCGAGTGGGCCGTCGACTACCGCCTGCCCTCGCGTATCTCCCTCGGTGAGCAGTACGGCGTCGGGGAGAACGTCATCCGCCGCGCCCAGGAACTCCTCATTGCCGAGGGCCTCCTTGAGGGCCGCCCGGGTGCCGGCACCTACGTCCGCGCCCCCCTGGAGCGGCTGCACATGCTGCGCTGCCCGGCGCCCGGCCACCCCAGCGCCCCGCTCGCCCCGCCCGGCATCTCCACCTGGGACGCGCAGAGCACCGCGAAGGTCCCGGCGCCCGCCGCGATCGCCGAGCGGCTGCGGATCAGGCCGGGCGCGCTGTGTGTGCGCACGGCGTACGAGTTCCTCGACGCGAACCGGCGCCCGGTGATGAGCAGCACCAGCTGGGAGCCGATGGCCATCACCGGCAAGAGCGCGATCGTCCTGCCCGACGGCGGGCCGCTCGGCGGCCGCAGCGTCGTTGACCGGATGGCGCACCTGGACATCGCCGTGGTCCGCGCGGTGGAGCGGGTGCGGCCGATCGAAATCGACCGGGCCCAGGCCCAGCAGCTCGGGGTGGCCACCGGGACCCTCGCGACGCTGATCGAGCGGACCTATCTGGACGACGGCGACCGCCCCGTGGAGACCGCGGACATCGTCATCCCGGCCGACCGGTGGGATGTCGACTACGACATCACCCTCCTGACGGGACCATCAGCCGGCTGACATTCCGGACTGTGGCGCACCGAACCGGCCGTTGACCACCACGAATCCCCCAATCCCCTGAGGCTGCGGCCATCCCTCGGGAATCATGAAGCCATGGCCCAGACCGGGCCGTTTCAGGGGGAGGAACCAAGATGTCCCAAGCGCAGCCGAGCCCGCTTGGCAGGGTCAGCGCCGTACTGAACTCACCCGCGCTCGGCGCGGTCCTCACCATCGCCGGCGTCGCCGCCCCGGTAGTCGGCTGGGCCGTGGACCGCGTCAACCTCAAAGCGCTGCTCGTCGTCCAAGCCGTGCTCATCGTCATCTTGGCGTTCGGCCACTACTGGACGCGAAAGGCCTACATCCAGCTGCGGCGGGTCACTAACCTCAAGGCCATGGACGATGCCCAGTACTACGACCGGGTCCGCTCGCAGCTAGAGGCGGAACTCATCTCCGACTACCAGGAAATCGCCGACGGACACCTTCGCGTGTACGCCAACGAAGTCCCGCGCCTGTCCGCCCTGCTCGTCAACACCGTCAGCGCTGCACAGGCTCAGCCCCAGCGGATTCTCGCCGCGGACCTGACTACCAACCCGGCGCTGCTCACCGGGCGCCGCGAGTACATCGCAGCCAACCGAAGGTTCACCGAGGCCGGCGGTTCCATCAGCAGGCTCTTCATCGTCTATGCCGCAGACCTCGCCAAGCAGGACTTCGCCGCCGCGCTCCTCGACCTCGTCGGCCAGCACCGGGACCTCGGCGTCACCTGCGGCCTGGCCGTCCGAGACCGGCTGCGCGCGGACGAGGCCGTCGACGTCGTGATCTTCGCGAACGCGGCTGCTCTCGTCGAAGAAGAGCAGGGCGACGCGGAGTACAACCGCGGGCGTTCGTCCGTGTACTTCAAGGGCATCGGCCGCTGGAGCGGGCGCTTCGAGTCTGTCTGGGGCCACGGTGCAGACTCCGCGCCCCGCACCCTGCAGGCGTACGAAGCCGCCGCCCGGCCCCAGCTCGACGCGGGCACCTGGGACGAGGACCGCGTCAGCACCATCGTCGCCTCGCTGTAAGAACCGCACTCCGTGGGGGAAGACCTGTGATCGTTCTCGACACCAACCAGTTCTCGAAGATGTTCTTCCCCCACGGTCCCGCCCTCGGCATGATCCGCAAGATCGCGTCCTGGCACCGCCGGGTGCTCGCCATCCCGGAGATGGTCGCGATCGAGCTGGTGGCCCACCACCGGCACGAGGTGGAGCAGAACCTCAAGGCGGCCCACAGCACGCTGGTGGCGCTCAGCGGCGCCTTCAACGAGGACCTGCTCGCCCCGGTCCGCAAGCTGTCCGCACAGAACGCGGCCGACCAGTACCGGCACGCCCTGGAGCAGGTGTTCACCATCCTGCCGACGCCTCCTGGCGCGGCGGAGGAAGCACTACGCAGGGAAGCCCACCGGATGCCGCCGGCCGAGCAGGTCTGGTCGGAGGGCAAGAACAAGGTCAAGGCCCGTGGCGCCCGGGACACCGCGATCTGGCTCACCCTCCTCGCCGCGGCCGAGACGGAGGAGGAGATCTGGTTCCTCTCCTACGACAAGGACTTCGGCTCAGCCGACGGGTTCCACCCCGTCCTGGCCGCCGAGGCGCAGGCCAGGCTCGGCGAATCCCCCGGGCGGCTCCGTCTCATGCACCAGGGCATCCAGCAGCTCCTCGAAGAGCTGGCCGAGGAGTTCCCCACGCCCCGCGCGGAGGTGGAACGGATCATGCGCGGACGGGCCGTACGGCACGCTGTCGCTGACCACGTGTCCCACGATGTCGACGTGTTCCTCGCGATGCTGCCCTACGTCACCCAGGAGGTCGGGGCGGCGCTCTTCCAGGCACCAAAGCTATGGGTCGACAAGGTCATGGACGCCAAGGCGTACAAGGTCGGCGAACGGATCTGGTTCAGCGCGCGCCTGCGCTGGCACGGGGAGCGAACCCACACCGTCCTTGGCCTGCAGGGGCCGCTCTGGGCCCAGCAGATCGCCTACTCCTTCGACACGACCGTCCTGATCGCGCGTGGAGAGGAAGGCGCCGCGTCCGCAGAGGTCGTCTCCACCGGCCCGCTCCTGATGAAGGACCGCCAGTCCCGGGCCGTCGAAGGGTCCGTTCTTGAGGAGTTCGGCCTCCACCCGCAGCCTGAACGCGGCCGCCTCCAAGATCCCGTGTGGCCCCCCTCTGTCCAGGATGGCGGGCTGCAGCCGGATTCTGGGCTGGTCTGACTCAGACCAGCTTTGACAATCAGCTTCGCAAGATCCCTGATGCGGGAACCCCTCACCATTAACTAGGCCTGACGAAGTCGCCCAGCACGGCGCGCAGGAAACGAGAACGAAAGACGGCGGGCCCTGAACCGGATCGGTTCGGGGCCCGCCGTGCGTGCCTGCGCGCGGTCAGGGCGTGAGGCCCCAGCCGACGTCCTCACGGTCCACGCCCCAGCCGATGTCACTGCTCACAGCGATGCCTCCTGGTGCACTGGCTCCTGGCCTGACCAGCCATACGGTACCGGCGTACCCGCTCGTCCTCACCGCCTCGACCGACCCCACTTAGGCGGTGGCGTAGGGGTTGATGATCCGGTGCGGGCGACGGGCGGTCGCCATGACGTTCTGCGGGAAGCCGGGGCCCGCGACGTAGTGGCGCCCCTTGGTCTGCCCGATCGCGGTCAGCACGCCGGCCTTCGTCAGCGCCTGCAGGTCCCTGGTTGCCTGCTGGGTGTTGATCGCTTCCTGCCGCTCGTAGCGCGAACGGCGCACCCGGCCCACCATGGCCACCTCGTGCAGGGCCGTGACCTGCCGCTCGCTGATCCCATTGGCCTCGGCGTGTTCCATCAGCTCGATCCAGACCCGGTTCGAGCGGTCGACCCGGTGCTGCACCCGCTGCGCCTGCTCGTGATAGGCGCGCAGGTTGAACTTGATCCAGGGCAGGGTGTCGCGTTCGGGCGAGTACACCGGTCCGCCGACCTCCCGGAGCACCTTGTAGTACTCCCAGGTGTTGCCGGGCAGCCCGAGCCACTCCTCGATCGAGGAGAACTCAGGCGCGAGAACGCCACCGCGGGCGATCAGCAGAGTCTGCAAGGAGCGGGACAGCCGGCCGTTCCCGTCGGACCACGGGTGGATCTTCACCAGGTTCAGATGCGCCATCGCTGCCCGGATCAGGACGTGTTCTTCGGTGTCACCGTCGTTGAGCCAGTCCACCAGCTCGGCCATCAGGCCGGGCACGAGTTCCTGGTCGGGGCCGTCGTAGTCGGTGGCGAGCTCATCGCCCGGCGCGGTGATGCGGATCGAGGTCTTGCGCCACTGCCCGGCGGTGCGCAGCGGGTGGTGGTGGCCCTGGAGCATCCAGTGCAGTGCGTTCAGCAGTTCCTTGCTGTACCGGAAGTCGGCGACGTCGTGGAGCGACTGGATGTACGTCATCGCCTGCTGGTACGCGAGGGTCTCCGCCTTGTTCTCCTCGCTGGCGTCGACCTCACGCTCGCCGTCCATCAGGTCGGCGACGTCCTTCGCGTCGACCTGGTAGCCCTCGATCGTGTTCGACGCCGCGATCGCGCTCGCGGTCAGCGCCTTGCGCAGATCCTGGGTCCACTTCATCGGCGCCTGCTGCACCGCGTCACGCAGCCGCGTGCGCAGGCCGTCTACCTCGTGCAGAACCGCGAGGTCGGAAGTGTCGAGGGCGGGAGTCCTATACAGCATGAGGCAATGATACCAGCGTCCTATCATTACGACAGCTCGCGTTCCAGGTGGAGCGCATCCTCTACTAGTGCACTAGATGTACTGTGTGTGATCACCGGGTGGGATCGGCCTGCCCCTGCCCGCCATGGGGATCGCCGCATGCTGCTCGCCTTATCCCTGATCACTGCCGGAATTCTGCTGCGCCAGCCCGACCGCGTCCGCTTCGGCTGGGGGCGGCCCCGCACGGCGAACGCGGCGCAGCTCATAGCCGTCCAGCGCTCCCGGGCCAACGACTGGACCGCGGCCATCCTGGTCGTCGGGCAGTGGGTGCAGATCGCCGGATACTGGTTGCTCGCCGCCCACGGCATTCTGGGCGCCGTCGTAGCCACGGTGGGAGTCGCCGTCCAGTTCCGGCACCTTCAGGAGATCAGCCACCACGCCGTGCATGGGGTGCTGGCACGGACCCGCAGCGCCAACGACGTCCTGGCTGCGCTTGGAGCGCACTACCCCCTCGGCCTGTCCCCCGTCGCGGTCCGCCGTCGCCGTCACGTACGCGACCACCACCCTGCGGCCACTCTGGCCTCCGACCCCAACCTCGCCGAGCTCGCCCAGGCCGGCCTGCACCCGGGGGTCGGGCGCCGCCGCTTCGCAGCCGCCCTGCTCTTCCCCGTCACCGCGCGCGGCATCGGCACCGCGGTCTCGTCGCTGGCCGCCAACCTGCGGCCGCGGCCCGGCCGGTACGCCGCCGCCCCCGCTGTGGCCCTGGTCCTCGCCGCCGCGTACACGGCCGGAGGCTGGGCGGCCGTCCTCGCCGGAGCTCTCGTCCCCCGCCTGCTGCTCTACCCCCTCCTCGCCTGGGCCTCCCTGCTCGTCGAGCACACCTGGTTCGACGCCGAACACCGCACCGGCTCCCCCGCCGAGGTCGAGGCGGGCCGCTGCCTGCGCCTCTACCCGACCAACCGCGCGCTCGCGGTGTTCGCCGCCAGCACGTGGCTTCCCTACGGCGACCTGCACCACTACGCGCACTCCGCCCACCCCGGAGTGAGATGGAACTACCTGCCCTCCCTGGAACGGCACTTGCCCGAGCCGCACTTCATGGCGCCGGCCTTCCTCACCGGGCAGGCGTCCGTGGTGCAGCGTCACCGGAGGGCCCTGGCCGTCACGCCAGCGGCTCCCTACCCGTCCGCGGTCACCTCGTAGTCGCCCGGAACACGGGCTGCGGCCCTGTACTCCACACCGTGGAGTACAGGGCCGCAGCCATACTCGGGACCATGTCCACAGTGCGCCGGCCGTGCCAGGATGCCGGGATGATCGAGACTCCGCGCCTGTTGCTGCGCCGCTTCGAGCCCGCCGACGCCCCCGCCCTCGCTGTCTACCGATCGGACCCGGAGATAGCCCGCTACCAAGCCTGGCCCTCACCGATCTCCGCCGAGGAAGCCGTCGAGGCCGTCCGCATCTACAGCGAGGCCGACCCCGAGCAACCCGGCTGGTTCCAATACGCAATCGAACTGAAAGCCGACAAGAGCCTCGCGGGCGACCGGCCGCCCTCTGAGCCGCACCACATCGTGGCCGGGAAGGTCACCGGCGGACCCACCTACATCTCCCCGTGAATCTCCAACCCGTGTTCCTTCGTCCAGGTCCGCAGTCGCTCGCGATTCCCGTTGATCTCCCGCCACAGGGTGATCTCGATCCCGTCGACACTGCCGTGGGACCCAAGGAACTTCTGGAACTTGCCCGCAGCGACAGGACCGTTCTCCCAGGTCCCGGATACGGCTGGACCGTCCTTCTGGAAGGTCATGACCACGTGGTAGCGGGGGCTCATCCTCGCACTGTACGAGGACGTTGGCTGGCTCAGCGGCACTCACGGTGTCGGCGGGCTGGCCGCGGGCGAGTCCGGTCGCACACGCCCACGGCAGTCTGCACCGGCGGCACTACCCTGCAGCCCCAATCTGGTGGGGCTACGGCTTCACGGGGACGATCCGGACGTCGCTGACGCCGTCCTCCTCCTTCTTGAAGACTGCGTAGTCCTCAGCTGCGGCCGGACTGTACGAGACGGCAGACTCGCGCTCCCGACCGTCCTGCTGCCACACGATCCTGACGTTCTCCACGGTGCTCCTTCGCTCGGGCTCTTCCACCCGGTGCAGCATCAGTAAGCGGCCGCCGGGCATCATCAGGATGGCACCCGGCACTGACCCACCCTCGCCACCATCACCACCGACCTGGGGCGCGCATCACCGAGGTCTTGGGCCTCGATGGGATTCGGATCCCGCCTTCGGACCGCCAGCTGGGTGATTCGCGGCGTCCAACACCGTGCCCTTGAGACAGCACGCGGGCTCAACTGGGCTGACCGGCCTAACCTCCGGGCATGGACACAGCGGAAATGCCGACGGGCCTGGTTTCGGGAATCGATGCGAGCGCCTGCGAAGCCGTCCGGGACCTGGCGGAGGCGATGCGCTACGCCAAGGACGGCAATCCCTTCAACGTCCCCCGGATGGTGCTGTACCGCCTGGGCGACGCCATCGACACCCTGTCGCAGATCACCCGGGTGATCACGCTGTACTACCGCGAGAACGGATGGCCGGAGCACGACCTCAGCTCGTACCTCCAGCCCCGTCAGGAACGTCCCCGCACGGGCAGTGCCACGGACAGCGATCACCATTACCTCGCCGGCCTCCTGGGCCGGCCCCGCCCGGCAGCCAACGGTTCCCCGACCGGCCTGTACGACTGGGGCCGGGAGGAGGCCAAGCACACGAACCTCCCAGAGGTCATCAACACCCAGGCGTGCCTGTACGCACTGCGCATCAACTCCTCCGAAGAACCTGAAGCGATCCTGGCCGAACTCAATGAACCCGCACGGACCGTGGCCCGAACGATCGCCCAGCACCTGCTGCAGTCGCCTGCCGAGGAGCTCTGCGACCTCTGATTCGCGACCGCCGCAGGGGCGGGGCCACCTTGAATCGCAGCATGCCGAAACGGCACATACGGAGCGCCCGCCACGAGCCACTGTGGCGGGCGCTCTGGGCTACGACTCGGATTCTGGACGGGCGCCCCGCCCAGAATCCCTCGTCCACGTCGCGGAATCGCTCTGGAGTGTTGGGGCGGCTACGCCGCCAGGATTTCGCGGCCGCGGCGGCTGCGGCGGAAGGAGATCTCCACGAAGGTGTCGCGCCAGCCTTCGGGGTCGATGCAGTCCAGCGCGATCAGGGCGGTCAGGCACGCTCCGACGAGGTGGTGTTGTACACCGTTCCAGGAGTGGATTTCGGGGCCGCATTCCTCGTCGCAGGTGAGCAGTCCCTTGATTCCGTGGAGTGCGTGGATGGCTTCCCCGGCTTCCCGGGCGAGGTTGGCGACCGCGAGGAGCGGCAGTTCGTCGGGTTGGACCTCCTTGGCGGTCGCGGTGTAGGCGGTGGCCAGTTCGTGGGCCGCTTCGAGGAGCTGTGTCTGTCCGGTGAGGGTGTCGGCCAGCGGGCTGTTGATCTCGGCGAGCTTGTGGCGCACGCCCTGGATGAGGGTCTGGCGCCAGCCGTCGGGGTTGATGTACTTGAGCGCAATCAGGGCGGCGAAGAAGGCACCCGTGCAGTCGTTGCTGACACCGTTCCAGGAGTGCTCGTCCCTGGTCTCGCAGACGTCGGCACAGTGCGGCATGAGGCCCTTGAGGCCCTGGAAGGCGTGCATGGCCTCACCCGCTTCCTCGGCCGGCTTGGCGATCTGCAGGGCCAGGAGTTCCTGATGGGGCAGGTCCATGTTGGCGGACGAGCAGACACCGGACAGTGCGTCCACGACGTCGAACATTTTGCCGCTTTCGAGCAGGTCTTCCACGAGGTTCTCCTTCGGATCAGATCGGTTGCCGGGCCGCTTCCTGTCTGCGGTCCCGGGTCTACATCTCGGGCCGCCCCAGCTGGTGCACGGTCCAGCCGGCCGTACGCCACAGGGCGGCATCGAGGGTGGTGCGGCAATCGACCATCAGCGCTCGGGCGGTGCGGCCGGTGAGCGTGGCTGGGTCGGCCTGCCGGTACTGAGGCCACTCGGTGGCAAGCACCACCGCGTGGGCACCTTCGACGGACTTCGTCAGGTCGTCGGTGTATTCGAGCTCGGGGCTGCGCTGCATGGCGGTTGCGACGGCCTGGGGGTCGTGAACGGTCACCGAGGCTCCGGCCTTCTGAAGTGCCTGCGCGAGGGCGAGGGCGGGTGATTCGCGGACGTCGTTCGTGCCTGGCTTGAACGCCGCGCCCCACACCGTGATCGCGGCGCCGCCGACGGGCCGGCCGAGAGCCTGGGTCACCAGGCGCAGCGCCACGGAGGTCCGGGACTCGTTGATCTCCTCGGCCGCGCGCAGGAGTGTCGCGGCTCCGTCGGCGCCGAGCTGGCGGGCGGAGGCGGTGAAGGCACGGATGTCCTTGGGGAGGCAGCCGCCTCCGTAGCCGATTCCAGGGGACATGCTGCCGGGGCCGATGCGGGTGTCGACTCCGAGGATCTCCACGATCTGGGAGATGTCGCCGCCTGCCGCGTCACACATGTCCGCGACGGCGTTGATGTAGGAGATCTTCAGCCCGAGGAAGGTGTTCGCGGCGCCCTTGGCGAGTTCGGCAGTCTGCGGGTCGGTGATGAACAGCGGAATGCCGGTGGCTTCGAGGATCGGGGCATACACGTCCCGGATGGCTTTCTCTGCCGCGGTGGTGGTCAGCCCGGCGACGATCCGGTCGGGTCGAAGGCTGTCCTGGACTGCGTGGCCTTCACGCAGGAACTCCGGGTTCCACACGACGTCGACCTGTTCGCCGGCTGGGGCCAGGCGCTGGACGAGTTCGGTGAGCTGGCGGGTGGTGCCGACGGTGACGGTGGACTTGCCGACGATGGTGCAGGGGCGGGTCAGGTGGCGGGCGAGCTGGCGGACGGCGCCGAAGACTTGGCCGGTGTCGTAGGAACGGCCGTCGGAGTCGATGGGGGTTCCCACGCCGAGGAAGTGGAGCTCGGCCACCTCGGCTGCCTCCTGGGTGCTGGTGGTGAACCGCAGGCGTCCGCTGGCGGTGTGCTTGGCGAGTAGTTCGGGCAGCCCGGCTTCGTAGATGGGGCACTCGCCGGCGTTGAGTCGGTCCACCTTTGTCTGGTCGGTGTCGACACCGATGACCTCGTGGCCGATCTCCGCCATGGCTGCGGCGTGGGGGATACCGAGGTGGCCGCAGCCGATCACGGATACGCGCATTGCTGTTCCTGTCACTTGGGGTTCGTGGGGCACACGCTGGGTGCGCCCCACGACGCTATCGCTGCGGGCGGAGCACACCCGCGGGCTGAACGGGTACTCAGGCTGTGACGCCCAGGAGTTCGCACAGTGCGGCGAGTGCCGGGATGGCGGCCTGGCGGACGACGACGTCACCCTCCCGGGCGCCTTCGAGCGGGTACGGCTTGTACTGGCCGTTCTCGGTGACGCCCTCTGTGTCCAGGAAGAAGATCTTCATGCCGCGCTCGCGGGCCCGGCGCTGGACCTCCCGGCGATCGGCATGCAGGCCAATCACGAGCAGGGATTTCGCGGCCGGGTCGAAGGGGAAGTGCGGGATGCGCTGGTCGTAGCGGCGCATGAACGTCTCCGCCAGGCCCACCCGGTCGAAGAGGCCGTCGAAGTTGTGCGTGGCCACGGACCCGACCATGTACTTGGCGTCGTGCAGGGCTTTGAGCGCCCGGTGCGCTGAGGTGGGCTCGGACACGAACACGGCCCGGAACATCGACACCATGTCGTCGACCTTGTGCTCGGTGTCGGTGAGTACCTCCTTTACCAGCGTGTCCGACTGGGGGGAGAGCGTGAAGGCGTAGCCCTGGGTGAGGTCGTTGCCCTGCCGGGCGGTGACTCGGTAGACCTCGTGGAGGTAGTGCAGCGGCGGGACACCCGCCTCGATACTGGTGCCGCAGCCGGCCTCCACCGCGAAGGGCAGGTGCTCCAGGATGCCGCGCAAATCCTCGGCGTAGGCCGGGGTGCCGCGCTGCTCCTTGACTCGCATGCCCCCGGCAAGGACGTCCCACGGCAGATTCCGCACCGCCCGCTCGATCTTGTAGTCCTCGGAGGTGATCGCGATGTCGAGGGACGTGAAGCCGTCGGGGGTCGGCCGGTCGGCACGCTCGTCCTGCGGATGGACTGCATGCTCGGTGAGGGTCACCTGGAGGTCCCCACGCCGGAACATGCCGGTGCTGAGGGACCGCCATCGGCCAGCCTCCAGCCAGGCGGCGATGTTCTCGCGGTAGGCGTCGATCTCGTGCGCCGGGGCGAGCATCGACACGTAGAGGTACATCTCGTTCAGCGTGAGGCGTTCGACGGGCTGGGTCCGGTCCAGGCCGTAGTGGAGGCGGTAGTGCACGACGCGCCGCCGGCCGTGGTCGTCCTGGCTCCAGCCGGACTGTTCGGCGTTGGCCGGTTCCTGGGTCCGCCGCCAGATACCTTCCTCGATCGCCGGGCGGCGCTCGCCGCCGCGTTCACCTTCGTAGTGGGACTTCCATACGTCGACCTGGGCGGGCGTCAGCGAGTCGATTACGGAGTACGGCAGGAACATGGTCTCTCCTCAGATCATCGGGTTGCCCATCAGCAGCTCAGTGCTGAAGGAGCCGGATCCCAGGGCCTTCAGGCACTGGCGGACACGGAGCAGTTCGTGGTCGATCAGGAGGGTTTCGGCCTCGTCGGGTGTCACCCAGCGGAGCTCGGTGTAGCCGTGGGCCAGTTGGACGTCCGCGGGGATCTCGTCCACCTGGACGTGGTAGACGAAGTTCACGCCCTCGACGTGTTTGCCGGGCCAGGCCGTCGAGTGGTCGATGGCGAGGAGGTGGCCGGCGGTGACCCGCATGCCGAGCTTCTCCGCGATGTTGCGGCACATGGCACGCCGCGGAAGTTCGTTCGGGGCGGCTGACCCTCCGGGAAGCCCCCATCGGGAGACCTCGGTCCAGTAGCTGCGTTGAATCACCACGAAGCGGCCTTCGGGCTCTTGCAGGAGGGCCAGGGAGCCGAACCGGCGGGGCGGCGGATTGCTGAAGTAGTCGGTCTCGGGCATAGAGACGGTCCTCCGGATTCAGGTGGAGCTGATGGCGGTGGGGCGGTCAGCGGTGCAGCGTCTGCACCGGCTCGGGTCCCAGGTCGGGCACGCCGTGGCTGGAGAGGACGACCTCAAGGCGTTCGACCCGCTCGGGGGAACGCTGCATCAGGTGGAGGGTGCCGTGGAGGCCGGTGACTTCACGGACGTGGAGCCATCCGCAGGTACGGACGAGTCGCCAGGCCAGGGCCTGATCGCGGACCACGCAGCGAACGAGGGGCTGATGGTGCTGGCGGGCGGCATAGTCGCTGAGCCACAGGGTGGCGAGCCGCCCCAGGATCGTCTGTCCGGGCAGGGACAGGGCATGGGAGACAAGGAGCGTGGGCTGTTCGCGTTCCTCGACCGTCCATCCGTTCCGGGGAGCGGCGTGCTGGATCAAGAAGGCGGCGACGAGCTGCTCGCAGTCCCACATTCCGATGGCCGTCCTGCCGTCATGCGCACCAGGGGTATCACCGCGCGCGTCGGCTCTGGTGATGGCGTCGCGCAGAGCGGGCCCCTCGCCGCGCGGCAGGTGGCCTTTGGCGAGCTGGAACTCCATCCGGGCGGCGATCAGCCTGTCGACCGCCGTCAGGTCGGGGGCGATGAGCGGCTTCATCACGTACATGGCGTGCTCCTGTTCGGCCGTTGGCGGGAGTAGCTGTGGGCGGGTATCGCGGGGTGCTCATACGGCTGGCCGCTGCGTGTGCGTCGTCTGCCGTATGGCCAGACACCGCTCCGTGCCGCCGGGCAGGCGCACCCACAGGTACGCGGCATCGGCGTCCACGCCAGTCCATCCGCTCCCGACCTGGACGACCTCGCCCTCGTGCAGCTGCGGCTGCTCACGGGTGCCGGGTTCAGGGACGCTCCACCCCTTCACCCAGTCGCCGATGATGAACGGCGCCGGCGCAGATGGTGTCGGCCGGGCGGCCTTGGCCGCGTGCGGCCGGCTCACCAGACCCCCTGGTACGGAGTGCTGGGGAAGAGCGGTTCGAGGTGCAGGGCGAAGGTGCTGGGGCCCCACGTGCCGACGGCGACGTCGCGGTCGCCGACGAACTGGCATGCGGTGTGGGGAGGCTGCCCCTGGCTGTCAGTGCTGGTCGTGGTGCTCGGGCTCGTCTTCATAGTCGGCCTCGGCGTGATTGCTTCGTATCGGGAGGAGAGCGGCCGCGCTCGCCCTTGGGGGCGAGGAAGGCAAGGCCGCTCAGGGAGGGCACAACGGTGCATCGCGAGTGATCGCGACTTGACGCACAGTCACGATGCCTTCAGGAGCTAGCATGCTCGTTTTGACGGTCGCTGCGCAATATGGTGAAGCAAATCTCAAAAGATGCGAACTGCCGTACGCATGTGCCGAGTTACGTCACTGACGAACCGGCTTGCACCACTGACGAACCGGGATACGCCAATGACGTACCGCCGTACACCAACGTCGTGCCACACTGCGCGCATGACGCAGACACGTGCGACACCGACTGTGAAAAGACGGCGAGTCGGCGCCCAACTGCGCCGATACCGCGAGGCCGCGAAAATGAAGACGGGCGACGCGGCACGGGCGATGGGCTGGGACAACGCGCGCCTGAGCCGCACAGAGCGTGCGCTCCAGCGGGTCAGCGCTGACGAGGTCTACGCCCTGGCGAAGGTGTATGGCGTAGACGACCATGCCGCCCTCGTCGAGATCGCCCGGGTTGCGGAAGAGCCGCCAGACATCGGCTGGTGGATGCCGTACCGGGGGCTGATGACCCAGGAGTACATCGACTTCATCACCCTCGAATCTGAGGCCGAGACCATCCGCATCTGGCATGCGGGGTTGGTTGGCGGCCTGCTCCAGACCCCTGCCTATGCCCGCGAGATCGCCGCGACGTCGGTCACGCCGATGTCCCTTGAGATGTCCGAACGGCTCGTGTCCGCGCGTATGGCCCGGCAGGAAGTGTTCAGTCGGCCCGGGAAGCCCGTGCACTACTCGGCGCTTGTTCCGGAAGCGGCCTTCCACCAGCGCTTCGTCGCAGGGCCCACGGTCCTGCGCGACCAGCTGACGCGCCTGCTCGACGCCTCCGAGGCCGCCAATATCGACATCCGCGTGGTGCCCCTGACCGCGCTGCCGCACCCCGGCAACGGCGGGAACTTCACCCTTCTGACCTTCGGCCACCCGTGGAATCCCGTCGTCTCCGTGGACCACAACCGAGGCGGCAGCACGCTGGAGGACCCGGCAGAAGTCGACGTGTTCGAAGCCATGTACACCCGCATCGCGGACGCCGCGCTTTCCGTGGACTCCTCCCGGGAACTCATCACCACCTATCTGGAAGGAACCCGCACGTGAGCACCAACCACCAGCACGAAGGCTCCGAGGTCGCTGTGGCTGCCCTCGGCTGGTACAAGTCCAGTTACAGCAGCGGCGACAGCGGCCAGTGCCTGGAGGTCGCGCCCGCGTTCACCTCTGGCGTCCTATACGTCCGCGACTCAAAGACCAGCGGGCGCGGCCCAGTCCTGCGCTTCCCGGCTGCCGCCTGGTCCACGTTCATCACCGACGTCAGGGACGGAAACCCCCAGGCCGACCCCGCGGTGTAGCCCGCGTAGCCGTCATCCGCCTCAGAGCAATCCCTCGGCGTCCCGGCAGACTCGCGACCCCGCCCGGCTTCGTACCCCGGCTGAATACTTCGGGTCGGCCTGCCAGGGCCGCCACCCCCTCAAAGCCCTCCTGCGCCAATGGCCGCAGGAGGGCTTTCCACTGGCGGGCCGCCATGTTCCTCGCATCACCACCGGCATGGGCACCCTTCTGGGGCTGGTGAGGTGGTGCGCGACTTCACCGGCGACGTCACCAGACGCCTGGTGAGTAGCGGGCCTGTAGGGCTGTGACCTGGGGTGGGGAGGTCGTGGTGAGTCACCGTTTCGGTCGTGTCCCACCTGTGACGCCGGGGGTGGTGCAGTGGGGAGCGAACCGGTGAGGACGCCGCCGTTTCGTGGGGCAGAGCAAGGCCCCTCCCACGGAAGGCGTCACCATGAGTCCCACTCCCCCACGCCGTGCCCGTACGGTCCGGCGTACGGCCGCATCGTCGGTTGCGTCGCTGCGCCGTTCCCGCCCCGAGACCGTTCCCGCCGGACGGCCGGTCTCCCGCGGGCCCCGGTTCATCCGGATTGGGATCTGGACCGCGCTCGCGGCAGGTCCCCTCGCCCTGGCCATCTCCCTGACCGCACCAAAGGCGACGGTGGCCCAGGCCGCACCCGCCCCGCACGCCTCTGACACCGTCCGGCCTCCGGCCGAACCGGGCGGCATGGCGGAGATGTTCGTTGAACTGTGGCTGCGGGCCGACGCTGCTGCCCCCGACAGCGGCATCGCGGCGGCCGTACGGGCGCTGGCCCCCCAGGCGGAGCTGCCGAAGCGTCCCCGCACCGACGGGTCCGTGCCTACGAGCGCTCGGGCGGTCACCGTGCGCACGGCGGTCACGCCTGAGGGAGCGTGGACGGCCGTGGTCGCGGTGCTCGGCGGCCGCGACCAAGCCGGTTCGCCGACGGCGGGGAACCCCGCGGCAGCCACGCCGGTGCGGTACTTCGCGGTCTCCGGAACCGATGGGAAGAACGGCGGCCCGGTCACCATCAGCGGTACACCGGCCGAGGTCTCCGCTCCCGACGCGACCGCGGCCCCCGAGTCTGCGTACACCCACCCCGTCGCGAGCACTGGAGCGTTGGCGATGTCGCTGGGTGAGTTCGTCCGTGCCTACCTCGGTGGGCAGGGGGCGGGCCTGGAGCGGTATCTGTCGCCGGGGCTACGGGTCTCCGCGCCCAAGGTCGCTCCGTACGTCCGGGTGGACGTCGAGGAAGTAGCCGCGGACACCGAGGTCGCGGCGGGTGCGGCGGTGCCCGCGGACGGGGCCAGGGCACGTGTCCGGATCCGCGTGAGCGGTGAGGACCCGGCCGGTGCGCGGTGGCCGCTTGCCTACCGGCTGGAGGTGACCGCCCGCGCCGGGCGGTGGGAGGTCAGTGCGTTGGAAGCCGGCATCACCGCTCCCCCGCCCGCGAATTCGGTGTCCCCCTCCCCTGCGGCTGTCACGGGCGGTGCCCGATGAACTCGACCACCAACGTGATGCTGGCGGGCAAGCTCGATGCGCTGGGTAACTCCCTGCTCGGGACGCTGTCCGACTGGGGCGACAAGGGACTCAAGGTCGCGCTGACGGTGGTGGTCCTGGCCGCCATCATCCGCAACTTCTCCCTGAAGGCCGGGATCGGCGCACTGATCGCAATGATCATCGCTCTGGGCCTCTACAACTCCCGCGAGGCCATCGCCGGCATGTTCTCCGACGAGATCAACCACCCCGCCACCACCACCGGGTCCATGCACCTCGTGGTTACCCCTGCCTCGGCGGGCAACGGCGGAGGGATGCTGTGAGCACGGCGACCCAGCCGCGCGTGGCGCGGGTCTACACGAGTGCGCGCCGGCACCCGTGGGTGCTGGGCAAGCTCGGTGACTGGATGATCTGGTTCGGCCCGTACACGCCCGCGCAGCTTGTCGTTCTGGGGGGCGGCGCGTTCGCGCTCATCAAGACGTACTCGCTGTGGTCGTGGGCGGGTCCGGTACCGGTCGTGCTCTGGCTCGGTTCGGTGTGGGCGGTGCGCGGTGCGCAGATCGCCGGGCAGAACCCGTTCACCGCGCTGCTCGGAGTGGTGACGCTGCTGCTGCGGCATCCGGCCGGTCGGGTCGGCGGCCGGATTGCCCGTGACCGCCAGCCCTCTTGCTTTCGGGGCCGGTTCCTCATCGAGCCCGCGCCCGAAGCGGCATCTGTTCCGGGGTCCGTTGTGGTGGAGGCCTTCTCCGCGGGGCATCGTGCGGCCGCCGGTTCAGGTCTGTCCCGGCTTCTTGCCGGTGCGGCCGGTGTGGGGAGGGCGGCGTGATGCGGAATCCCTTGCGTCATGTCGCCGGGCATCTTCTGTGGTCGACGTCGTCCCGGGTCTGGGCGGTGTGGCGGGTGACCCCGCTGCCGGGGGGCTATCTGCCCGCCGAAGTCCATCAGGAGTTGCTGGGCCGCATCACCTCGCTGGTGCGGTCGATGCCGGGCATGGAACCGCGCCTGCTCGTCCTCGCTTCGTCCACCGACCCCGGCGAGGTCGCCGAGCGGATGACGACGGGGGTGGACTGGCAGCGCCTTCCGGCCTGGGCGGAGACGTGCGCGGCGACCGTCGATCTGCTGACCGGGCAGGAGATGCACGAGCGGACCCTGTGGCTCACCGTCCCCCTCCCCGGCAAGGGCGGAGCAGCGGCGGCCTCGCTCACCGGCCTCTACGCGGAGCTGTCGGCGGCGCTGGATCTCGCACCGGTGCCGGTGTCGGAGGCTGAGGTGGCGGCTGCGTTCACGGAAGCCGACCGGATCCAGACCTCGCTCGGTGGCGGGCTGGGCCTGCGCCCGGCCTCGCCGGCGGAAATCGTGTGGATGCTCCAGCACGCCGTCCACCGCGGTCTCGACCAGGAGCCGCTCCTTTCCGATGCCGAGAACAGTCCGCTCTACGGCAGCCAGGTCCGCGCGGGCCGACTCCAGTCCCCGGCCTACGCCGATCTGGGACAGATCCGTCTGGCTGAGGGCGGCCAGGAAACCCTCAAGGAGCACAAGCCTGCCGGCAGGCCGTGGTGGCGCTCGGCCGGAGCGTCCTCCCCCGTGGGCCGGCGGTGGCTGCAGGTCGAATCAGAGGCCGGGACCGGCTACCAGGCTCATCTGGTCCTCGCGGAGCTCCCGCCCGCGGTATCGGTCCAGCACGCCGATGTGCTGGCCCAGTTGGAGGGGTTGCCGTTCCCGGTGGACGTGGTGGTGGACCTGCAGGTGGTGTCGGCGAAGAAGGCCCGTGCGCAGGTCCAGCGCAAGAAGCGCGAGCTCCTGGACCAGGCCGGGCAGTACGGTGCGCAGCCGACGGGGATGCCGCATTCGTTGCCGGAGGCGGCGGGTGATCTCGCCGAGCAGGATGCGCGGATGGCGCGGACCTCGGTGGAGGTGGAGGTGCAGTCGGTGACGGTCCTGAGTGTGTGGGGGCCGGACGCGGCGACGTGTGATGCGCGGGCTCGGGAGCTGTCGGCTGCCCTGGCGGGCGGTGACTACCGGCTGGTGCGTCCGTACGGGATGCAGGAGGAGCTGTTCGCTCTGGGTGTGCCGGGTGCGGTGCGGGCGCAGAAGCTCGCGCAGTTCACGCAGCATCAGCTCTCGGAGGACTGGGCGGCGTGTGGTGCGTTCACGCTGTCGCGGGTGGGGGATCCGGCGGGGATGATGGTTGGTCACGACCTGGACAGCGGCACGATCCGCCCCGTCCTGCTCAATCCGGCCGATGCCCCGCAGGTGAACGCGTCGGCGTCCAGTGCCGTTGTTGGTGATCTGGGCAGCGGCAAGAGCGTGTTGGAGAAGCTGGTCACCGGTGCGGTGGTGGACCGGGGCGGGCGGGCGATCGTCATCGACCGGACCCCGATCCGAGAGTGGGCGAGTTTCGGGCAGGCGGCGATGGGTGATCGCTGCCAGGTCATCGACGCCGCCCGGGCCCAGATCTCCATCGACCCGCTGCGCGTGTTCGGCGGTCCGGTCGGCGCCCACTACGCCCTGTCCTACCTGACCCTGCAACTCGGCGTGGGAGCGATGACCGCCGGCGGCGCCGTGCTCCACCACGCCGTGGAGGAAGTCGCGGGCGGGCCGCAGCCGTCGATGGGGAAGGTCCTGGACGTGGTCGCCTCGCTCGCCGAGCGAGGCAGTGGGACCGCGCGCGCGGACGCGGCCGCCACCATGGCCGACCTGCTGCGGATTGTGCGCGGCAACCCCCTGGCCGCGATGGTGTTCGACCCGGATCTGCCGCCGGTCACGCTGGACGGGGACTTGGGTTCGGACCTGGTGGTCGTCACGACCGCCGGGCTCACGCTGCCGCCCAAGGAGGCGTTCGCGGACGTCGAGGTGCTGCGCCAGCAGCCGCTGGAGGCGCTGATCGGGCGGGCGATGCTGTATCTGATCGCGGCGATCGCCCGTCAGGCCGCCTTCACCCAGCCGGAGCGGTTCTGTCTCGTCGCGGTGGACGAGTGCTACTGGCTGACCTCCTCGGCGGAGGGATCCGCTCTGGTCAGCGAGATCCTCCACGACGGCCGCAAGCATGGCGCCGGTTGCTTCCTGGGCGGCCACGACGAAGCCGAGCTCGGCAAGGACGCCGCGCTGATCGCCTACCGGTTCCTGGCCCGCACCTCCGACCGGGCCCGCGCGGCAAGAGGCCTGAGCTTCCTGGGTCTGGACGGCGAGGACGAGGAGCTGCTGCGGCTGGTGACCACCGGCCTGTCCCCCGTCGGCCAGCCGGGCCGCGAGGGCGAGATGCTGCTGCGCGATCCGCGCATGCAGGTCGGCCGGATCAAAGTCGTCGTCCCCCAAGTGCCCCGCCTCAAGGAATCCATCTTCACCACGCCCGGCCGCACCCCGCGGCCCACGGTCCTCGGGGGGAACCGATGACACGGATGAACGGTGTCCGGCTGCTGATCGTCGCGGCCATGGCCCTGCTCCTGCTCACCTGCACCGTCGCCGCCTGGGCCCTGCCCCACACCCGCCCAGCCACCCCTCCGGGCGGAGCCTCCGCCTCTACGGCCGCCGTGGACGATCGCTGCCGGTGGATCATCGGCCCCGCTCACGACTACTGCACCTCCTCCGCCGTCGAGTCCACCGACACGGTGCGCTCGACGCAGCGGGCCGCCATCATGCCTGCCCGGCTGGACGGCCGTAGTGGCCTGCTGCTGTTCTCCACGCTCGCCATCGCGGCCGCCATCGGGCTCGTGTCCAGCGCTGGGCGGCGGCTGTGATCGCCCGCCTCCGATTCGATCGGGGCACGGTTAGGGCGGCCGGGTTCGTCACGCTGCTCACGGTCGTGTTCCTGGTGACGAACACGGTGGTGGCGGCTGCGGCCGATGGAAGCGCAGCCGGCGCTGGTGGTGGTCTGCTGGGGCCCCTGGACATCCTCACCGGTGAGGGGGTGCCGCTCAGTGGCTACCAGTTGGAGTCGGCTCCCGCCTCTCCAGACCTCATGCCCGGTGTCCCGCTCGGTCCGCAGCTCGCATTTAACTCGAGCCTCACGAACATCGACGTGATCGGGCACGTCCAGCAGATGGTGATGGGTGGGCTGTTCACTCTGGTGCGCCTGATGGTCGGCCTGTGCTGCTGGCTCATCGGCTTCGTCTTCCGCTTCCCGCTCCTGACCCTGCTGACCGGGCCCGCGCAGCATCTCGCCGACGCCTACCAGCTGCACGTCGTCGATGCGCTCGGCCTCAGAGGCCTCCTGCTGGGCTGGGCCTTTGTCTTCGGGCTGATCCTTTTCGTGCGCGGCAAGGTCGGCACCGGCCTGGGCGAGATCGCGATGACTCTGGTCATCGCCGCCCTCGCCGCGAGCGCCTTCGTCCGACCCGATTACATTCTCGGCGCGGACGGCCCCCTCGCCCAGACCCACCAGGCCGCCATCGAAGTCGCGTCGATCACCTCGGGCTCCTACTTCGGTGCCACCCCGCCGCGCGGCGCGCGTCCCTGCGACAACGCCGAGCAGCCCCTTCAGACCTGCGCGAGCGTGCAGGTCGATGCCAAAACGGTCACCACGCCTATCCAGACCGCGCTGACGGACGCCCTGGTCGTGAAGCCCTACATGCTCCTGCAGTACGGCCGTGTCCTGGACCCGAAGAACAAGGACGATGCCGCCGCGTACAAGGCCCACCTGAAATGGGTCAAGAGCAGCCAGCCCAAGACGAAGCCGGGCGGCAGCGACTCCTCGAAGTGCGACGGAGTCTTCGGCCCCGTCAAGGAATCCTGCGAGAACGCGACGAAACCTGACGTATGCAGTCACGTGGCAGCGCCGGCCAAGGACTACTGCAGGGGGAAAGACCAAGACCCCTGCGCCACGTTTGACGGTCCCGCCAAGCAGTACTGCGCGCTCGGGGACGGTGGCCGGGATGCCGAGTTCACGGTGCTCATCAGGGAGCTGGAGAAGGCGGGGCCGGTCGGCAAGGACTGCGCCGTGTACGCGCAGAGGCCGACCTGGGACCGGGTCTGGTCGGTGATCGCACTGCTCGTCGCTGTCATCGTGGTGGCGCTGCTGATCGTGTCGATGTCGGTGGTGATGCTCGGCGCACAGGGTGCGGACGCGGCGGCCGCCGCGGCCGGCCCGATCGCGTGGGTATGGGCGATGCTGCCGGGCCCCTCGCGGATGCTGCTGTGGCGGTGGCTGGGCGTGTTCATCGTGTCCGCCCTCGTGTCCTTCATGGCAGCGATGATCCTGCCCCTGTTCGGGATCGCCGTGGATGCCCTGCTGTCCGACGCCGGTCCCGACCAGATGGTGGAACGGCTGCTGCTGGTCGACGCCTTCGCCGTCGGATTCCTGGTGATGCACCGGCGGATCCTTACCGCGGCCGCCGGTTTCGGGACGCGCCTGAGCACCCGTATGCGGTTCTCGAAGATCGGCGGCAGCCACCTGGCCGGTGACAGCAGCGAGTTCGGCGCGGCGCTCGCCGTGCACGGCCCCCGTCACAGCGCAGGCTCCGGCGGTTTCATGGGTCTTGGGATGTCGTCCGCGCACAGTGCGTTCGGGTCACGGCTGCGCCAGCTGGGCAGTCTCGCCGCCCTCACCGACCCCGCAGGCATGCCGTTCGCACCCGGCCGGCTCATTGGGGACGCGCTCGCCGAGGGACGCCGCGGCATCGCCCCCCTCGCGATGGCCCTGCGCGGCGCACACTCGCTCCTCGTCGGTCCTCCACCCGGCCGCCATCCCGCAGCAGCCGCGCTCCACCAGGTCGCCAGCGGCAGGCCGGATCCGGCGGGCGAGATGCAGGTCGACAAGCAGTCCGGGGAGGTTCTGCACGACCCCGCGTTCCACCGGCCCCTGCTGGCCGCCCGTATCCATCAGCGGGCCTCGCGGCTACGCGGCTACCGCATCGCCCACCGGACCGGCGCCGTCGCCTACCGGTCCACCATCGGTCTGCCCCGGACTCTCCACGCGGCCAGGAGGACCACGAGCGAGTTCACCGAGGACGCTCTGACCCAGCTCCGCGTGACCCGCAACCACCTCGGCGACGACACCTTCATGTGGACGGGAGGCCGGACGGTGCGCAACGGCGTGGACCACGCCGGGCAACGCCTGGCCACCGCCTGGCAGGTCAACGACCCCGCCGGCACTATCCGTGATACCGCCGTCGCCGCCGTCATCCACACCGCCCCGATCACCGCCGCCAGCCGTACCCCCCGCCCGGCTACGACCCACTCCGCCCCGCTCAATCCGGGCAGCCGCCCGAGCGGACCTGTCCCGCCCACCGGGCCAGAAGCCGCCGCTCCTCCCGCAGCGCCCTCGCACATCACCAGCCCCGGGCCACCGCCCGGCCGTACCGGGGCACCCGCAACACCTGGGACCGGTACCGGACCGCGATCCGCAGGCAGCACGGACCCCGTGGCGGAGGCGAACGCTGCGCGGCTGCGGGCGATCTTTGAGGCCCGCGCTGCCCAACGCCGGCGCCGCGAAGGCGGCGAGCTGTGAGGCGATGGACGAAGCTGGGCTGCCTGGGCGTACTCCTGCTGGTGGCCGCCGCCTGCTGCACCACCCCGGTCCTGCTCGCCGCCGTAGCGGGTCAGGCCGCAGCCGGGCAAGGCGGCCCGGCCAGCGCCGCCGCAGCCGGCATCCCGCAGCGGATGCTCACCGCCTACATCACCGGCGCCGCCCAAGTCACCGCCCACGTCCCCGGATGCCAGGGAATGCGCTGGCAGGTCCTCGCCGGGATCGCCCGGGTGGAGTCCGACCACGCCCAAGGCCACCAGATCACCCCCGGGGGAGACATCACCCCGCCGATCATCGGCCCCCGCCTGGACGGATCCGGAGCCGGCGGCAACACCACTCCGGTCCGGGACACCGACGGCGGCCGCTGGGACGGCGATACTGCATTCGAGCGCGCGGTCGGCCCGTTCCAGTTCCTGCCCGCCACCTTCGTCGCGAACGCGGTGGACAGCAACGGCGACGGCACCCTCTCCCCTCACAACGCCGACGACGCCGCGGCCTCAGCAGCCGTCTACCTGTGCGGGAACGGCCGCAACCTCACCGACCGCCAGCAACTACGCACCGCGATCTACGCCTACAACGCCTCCCAGGCCTACGTCGACGACGTCCTGACGGGCATCGACCGCTACGACGCCCTGGGCAACGCGTCCGCCGTCCCTTCGGGGAACGCCGGAACCCTCATCGCGGCAGCCCTCGCGCAGCAGGGTGTCCCCTACTCCTGGGGCGGCGGCGGACCTGGCGGACCCAGCACCGGGTCCTGCTGCTCACCTCGCGGCCAGGACGGCCGCACCGTCAACGGCTTCGACTGCTCCGGACTCACCCAGTACGCCTACGCACAGATCGGCATCACCCTGCCCCGTACGGCAGCCGAGCAGGCCAGCAGAGGACAGCGCATCCCCGCCGCCGCCGGGTACGGCGCGCTCCAGCCCGGTGACCTCGTCTTCTACGGCTACAGCCCCACCGCCGACTCCACCATCCACCATGTCGGGATCTACCTCGGCGACGGAAAAATGATCAACGCACCCCGCCCAGGCAGGGTGGTCAGCATCGACCCCGTCACGGCCATGCCCGACTACGCAGGAGGGGCGAGGCTGCTCTGAGGACCTCCCGCTGGAGCGGCGGCGGACTGCCTGCCTTCGCCGTCCAAACCACCACGTCTTGGGCTGTTGACCTGCGGTGGGGAGGTCTTCGTGAACCGGCTGGTGAGTCCCGGAAGAAGCCGTTTCCCATCCGTGATGCCGCAGGGGTCACCGTGGTGAGCAGACCGGTGAGGGCTGCGTCGTTTCGTAGGGGCAGACCCAAGTCCTCCTCCACGAAAGGCCTCATCATGGCTGCTCGGGCACCGGCCCCTGCGCACAGCCCCCGTACCCGTTGGTCGGGGGCCCGGCTTGTCACAGCCGCCGCGCTGCTCACCGCGGCCGGAACCTTCCTCGTCCTCACCGGGCTCGGCGGCAAAAGCTCCTCGGCAACCATGGAGGGCCAGCGACCCCGACCGGCCCGCTCCTCGCAGACCGAACCCACCACACCGCAGCTGGCTTCCACGCCCCAAAGCCAGCCGACTGGGCCGGTACGGTCCTCCCCCCAACCACAGGTCCTTCAATCCCCGTCCGGCAGGACTCCCGCACTGTCCGCAAGCGGCCGCAACGCACTGCAGCCCTCACCGTCCGGACCGGCGGAACTCCCGCCGCCCGATTCGGGACCAGCCGCCGACCCGCTCATCCAGCACGCCCTGGACCAGGCCAGCACCCCGGACCTGTCCCCCGGCTCCGAGCAACAGGTTCTCGCTCTCGCCCGCACCGCGTGGCTGGCCGAGACCGCCGGCTACGCGCAGGTCCGCATCCAGGCCGCGACCGCGCGCCGCGACACCCCGCCCCCAACCGGTGCTCCTGCGGACGCCGTCCGGCAGGAGGTGGAGCGGGTGGTGGTGCGGCTGGTGTGGGCCGGGGCCGACCCGGCCGGAACCTTCCTCGACGGCCGGCCCGCGACCGTCCGCTTCACCCAGAACGGAGATGGAACATGGAAGCGCCTGTGACCACGGCCGGGGCCCTGCATATCGGAGCCGAGTTCTTCACCGCCCTCGGGGCCGTCGCCGACTGGACGGGGGCGAACTCCTGGTGGCTGGTGCTGGTCGCGGCCGCCGCCTGGGCTGGATGGGAGGCCCTGCAAAAACGCCTGGCCGCGGAAGCCCTGTCGCGACGGACCTACCTGGAGCTGATGCCCACCAGCGAGTTCGACCCGAGCCCGGAGCAGATCTGGCGGCAGGGGATGCAGCTGGTCCGCGCCGCGGGATCCGGTCCGTGGTGGACGCCCGCGAGGGCGCGAGCGTTGCGGCTGCGGCTGCGGGCCGACGGAGTCCGTCCCCTCGCCTACAGAATTGAAGCCCCCGCCTCGGCGTACGCGCTGCTGACGCAGACCCCTTACGGGGCCCGTGTCCAGGCCAAACCGGCGGACCCGGTGGCCGACAAGCGGCGTGATCACACGGTGCGGGCGGTTCTGACCCTGCGGGGGAAGCCCGGATCCAGGCTGCGGGACGTGCCGTTGGACCCGGATCCGCTGCAACCGCTGATCGACGCCGTCGCCGATCTGAACGCCGACCTCGGCGATCTCGCCGAAGTGTGCGTCGACCTGTCCCCCGCTTCCCGCTGGCAGCTCGCCGCACACCGCTTCCATGCCATGCAGCAGGCCCGCAACGAAGCGCGCCGTGAGGCACGGCGCGAAGCTCGCTGGATCAGCCAGGACTCCACCGACAGTGCGCCCGTCGCCCTGAGCCGGCTCCTGGATCCGGCCGAGTGGCGCGGGACCCGCCGCGGTCAGATGGTCATGTCTCCCCAGCCTCGCCGCCTCGAACGCGAGACGGTCCTCGGCAAGCTCGCGCACACCCCCGGCTTGGTGCGCGTGCAGATCCTGGTGCGCTGTACATCCGACGCGGCCGGACGCGCTGAGGCGCGTCTCGTGCGGATCGGGGCGGCCATGGACGTGTACGCGGGTGCTTCCCGCCTCTCCTCGCAGGGCTGGTCCCTGGGTCCGGTACATGTCGGCCCTGACCGGTGGCCGTGGCGGGACCGCTTCGACGAGCGGTGGGCCAGCGGCCTGATGCGGCCCGCGCGCGGCGGTTGGGCCCACGTGGAGGAGCTCGCTGGGCTCCTCAAGCCTCCCACCCGGCAGGCGCAGGTGCCGTTGCTGGAGAGTGAGATGCCCACCTTCGAGAGGGGCAAGGATCTTCTGCCGCAGGGCTGGTACCGGGGCCCGGACGGCCGGGAGCGGCTGCTGGCCACCCACGAGGACGACACCCTCTTCGAGGTCCAGTCCGGCAAGGCCGGCTGGGGCAAGACGATGCGCGCCCTGGTCCACGCCGTCGCCAGTGCCCACAACGGGCGCGGCCTCGCGTTCGTCGACCCGCACAGCGACTCCCTCACCCACGTGGTCCGCTACCTCGCCCACGAGGACATCATGAAGCGGATCGCTCTGTTCGATCTCACCGTCAGCGAGCCCGGCGACATGCTGGGTTGCTGGAACCTGATCGACATGACCGGCGGGCAGCCTCCGCACGAGGTGACCGCCGCGGTTGTCGAGGCGTTCGCGACGGCCTTGGGATGGGACGACGTGAGCACGCCGCGTGCGCTCACCATTCTGACCAAGGCGGTCGAAGCGCTGGTCGCCGTGAACAGGGCTGCTGTTGCGGCCCGTACACCCGAGATGCAGGCCACGCTGTTCCAGATTCGGCCGCTTCTGACCGACCCGGTTTTCAGGAACCTGACCGTGGCCGCCCTGGACGATGAGGGCCGCCGTTGGTGGGCGAGCAGTTTCTCCGACCTTCCCAAGGACTCGCTGCCCACCGTGCTCAACCCGCTGGAGCGCCTGGGTGCCAACCCGGTCATCCGGGCGTTCCTGGGCTGCCCCGTCAGCGGCTACGACATGCGCCGTGCCATGGACACGGGCCAGGTGGTGTGGATCTGCCCGCCGGGGACCGGGCCCACCGACCGGCTGCTGATCTCCCTGATAGTCCGCGACTTCCTGCGCGCCGGGCTGTCCCGCCGCGACGTCCCGGAGAAGAAGCGCCGTTCTTTCCGCTTCTACCTGGATGAACTGATCTCGCTGGACCAGGGATCCGACAGTGTCCTCGCGGAGATTACCGAGCAGCTGCGGAAGTTCGGCTGCCGCCTGCACGGCATGACCCAGCTGATGAACCGCCTTACCCCCACCACCCGCTCGGCGCTGCTGCAGAACGCATCCTGCCTGTCCACGACGGCCGGCTCGGTCGAGGCGATCACGCAGATCACCAGCCAGTGGACCGGAACCGTCACCCCTGGCGATGTTGCTGGTCTGAAGCGGTGGTGGCACTACGCGAGTTTCACCGTCGACGGCGAGCGCATCGGTCCCCTGTGTATCCGAGGGCCCGAGCTCGAAGAAGTCTTCGGCGACCTAGCCAAGCCCAAAGAGGTCAGTGCGCTGCATCGCGCCTCCCACGCCAACACCGGCGCCCGTCCCCTCTCGGAACTCACCGACATCGCGCTCGCCCAGGAGCACAAGGTCCGGGCCTTCCTCACCCAGCGCACCACACCCGCCACCCCCGCTGATGCAAAGGATCAGTACCGATGACCGATCCCGCCCTCCAGCCCCCCACCGGCGACACACACGCACGCCGGACCCTGGCCCTGATCTCCCAGTACCGCCTGCTCACCACAACCCAGCTCCATCACATGGTCACCCCCCACCTCCCGCCCCGAAAGATCCACAACGTCCTCGCGCCGCTGCGCAAGGACGGCCTGATCACCCACACTGTCCTCGGCGCGAAGCACGGCATGCAGGCCCACTTCCTCACCCCGGCCGGCGCCCAGACGGTCACCGACTGGCCTGAACTGCGAGGCCGCACCCCCACCACCATCCAGAGCCCCACCGCGGCCTCCTTGCGCGCCGCCCACACCCTCACCGGCGTCCGCGCCCACCTGACCTTCCTCGCCGACGCCCGCGCCCACGCAGACGAGTACGAACCCCTGGACTGGGTTCCCGAGGTCACCCACCGCCTCCCCGACACCGGCGGCGAAGACCGGCTCATCGCCGATGCTGTCTTCCACTACACCGTCACCAGCCCGCACCGGCTGCAGTACCGGGCATTCGTGGAAATCGACCGGACCACCATGAGCAGCGAGCGCCTGGCCCGGAAACTGATCACCTACGCCCGGTTCCACAGCTACACCCCCCTGCCCGCCGGCGGCCGACGCGGCAGCGTCGCCGATCAGGGGGCCATGCTCGCCTGGCAACGCTTCTACCCGCGCTTTCCCCGCGTGCTGTTCATCCTCACCGGCGCCGCGCGCCCCACCCTCGCCAGGCGGATCGAGGACCTGAGGCGGATGACCGCCGACCACGACCTCGTCACACGCTTCGCCTCCCAGGTCCCCCTCGGCGCCGCAATCCTTGAAGACCTCGAAACTCACGGTCCCCGCGCCGAGGTCTGGACACCCCTCTCCGGCACCGAAGAACCCCGCAGCTGGACCCAGCTCTGAACCCCGTCCGCCCAAGAGCCGAGTCTCTTCGTCCACCCACTGCGGGCCACCCGCCAGGAACGGCCGGACTATCAGCAGGTGGCGAGCGAACACTGCGAACTGATGCAGCAATCCGCCGACCGGAAGGCCCAGACCGACTCCTACAGCGACTACTCCTGCACCTGGGAGTGAGGGATCCGGCGAGCAGCGGAATGACGAATTGCAGTCAGCAAAGAATGAGCCAGAAGGAATGATTCCGGCCATCGCTTGAATGGGCCCGATATCGACCGGTCCCCGTCCCGTCAGTCGAGACAGCGGGCGACCGCACATTGACCAATTGGCATATGCGTGGCGGCATTTCAGGGCAAAGCCACCCATCCGTTCACCCTCGCCCCAGAACGCCGTAGGAGCTGCAGCGTTGACGTCGTATGGTGCGCTGTACAACGCACTGCGACGACGCGAACACGTTGCACCAGCGATGATGCGGCCTGGGCGGGTGGCCCTGAACATCCGCTCCACGAGGTGACCACCGGGGAGATCTCCGTGACAACGGCACGACAGCACCACACCCGCACCGCCCACCGCCGGCTGCTTACCGCCGCGGCCGTTGCCGCGACCGTAGCGGCCCTCACTGTCGGCTGCACGAAGGAAAGCAAGTCTGCGTCCCCACCGCCGAGCCCCTCGGCGTCGCCTAGTTCCTCGGCCGATCCGCAGGCAGCAGAAAAGTCCACGTTGCTCGGTGTCTACCAGGCGTACTGGGACGCACAGCTGAAGGTCTACGCCACGGGAACCATGAAGGACACCGGCATCGAGAAGGTCGCCACCGACAAGGCCTACTCGAAGGTGCAGACGACTCGTATGTACTACGTGGACAACAACCTGACGGTCAAGGGCGCCCCGGATTTGTCGCCGAAAGTGACCGTCATCGAGATGACGGCCGTGCCGCCAAGCGCCACGATCACCGACTGCCTGGATAGCACCAACTACTTGACGGTCGACAAGAACAGCGGCAAGCCCGTTGAGACCGTTGACAAGAACCGCAGGCATGTCGCAACCTACACGGCACTGAAAATCGGCGGCCTCTGGCAGGTCAGGGACTCCGACATCTCGCGGGACCGCACATGCTGACGGCTCGTGTGCCTTGGGCGGCAGCCATCGCGTTGCTCGCGTTCTCCCTCGCGTCCGGAATGGCTGCTGCCGATCCGACGCCGGGAACCGAATGCCCTCCCAACGTTCCGGACTGTGTCATCCACTCCGGAGGGGATAAGCCGCCCACTCCGGGTGGTGGCGGGGGGACCGGCGGGGGTGGAGGCGGAGGTGGAGGCTCCGCCAAGTGCATGGCTCGCGATGGCTCTGGTGGAACGTTTGAGGTGCCGTGCCACAGCTCGGCGGGGTGGTTCGATGCAGGCACCTCCTGTTACTGGATCCTGTCGGATCCTCAGCCGCCCGCCGATGATCCGGTCTGGTCAGGTCGTACGCCCGGCGATGGGGCGATCTACGACGGCACGTGCCCGGGTCAGCCTCTGAACGGGGGCTACCGGTGGTGGCAGAACCCTCCGCCCGGGTACGGCGGCGGACCCGACCTCGAAGCCCTGGCTCAGGAGGCGGTCACCAAGATGCGGTTGCTCGGCGCGGATATCGGCATCGCGCCGAAGCAGGGCGGCACGGGCACGGTCGGTGTTCCTGTCTGGGTGTGGAACGGTCCCGGCGCTCAGACGACCGGGCCGACGTCGGCGAGTGCCACCGCGCTCGGGGTGACGGTAACCGCCACGGCGACCGTGCAGAACGTGGTGTGGAACTTCGGCAACGGCACCACCGTGTCCTGCCCGTTCCCCGGCACTCCTTACAACCCGTCGTCCGGCCTGACTCCGCCGAGCAGCGCCAGAGGCCAGTGCGGTATTGCGGGGTACTCCCGGGTTGGTGAGTACACGGTCATCGCGACGACGACGTGGGCGGTGCATTGGGCCGGCGGCGGCCAGCAGGGCGACCTGACGACCACCCGCACCTCTCAGGTCCCGGTTCGTATCGGAGAGCTCCAGGTCGTCGGCCAGTAGCAACGGCCCAACGGCCGTCGGGTCTTCCTTCCCCCCTTCTTTTGGAGGCACAGCACGTGAGCACCACCACCACGCCCGCGCCGGGCCGCTCCGTTCCCGGCCCCGGCGGTCCGGGAGCCCAGCCTGCGGCCGCGCCGCGGCTGGTCCGTCAGCGTCGGCGCCGGCCTGGGCTAATCGCGCTGTCCGTTGCGCTGATCGCCGCCGGTGGTCTGTCCGGGGCGCTGTTGTTCACCGCATCGGGGCAGCGCACCGCCGTGCTGGTCGTGGCGCGGGATGTTCCGGTGGGCGCGGCGATCACCGACGCCGATCTCGTACCCGCGTCGCTCGCGCTGGATCCGGCCGTCAAGGCCGTTCCCGTCGGGAAGAAGGCGGGCGTGGTCGGGCAGAGGGCTGCGGTGGCGTTGAAGGCGGGATCGCTGCTGTCTCCCGGCCAAGTCACCTCGGTGTCTCTGATCAAGGCGGGCGAGCAGTTGGTCGGCGTGGCGCTGAAGCCTTCGCAGCTCCCGGCGAGCCGGCTGGCGCCGGGGCAGAAGGTGTTGATCGTCTCGACGCCCGATCTCAATCAGGGTGCGGCGGCTGGGGGCAAGGCGGCGGAGAGCTCCGCGCCGAAGACCGTGGCTGCCACGGTGGTGGCGGTGGGGCTGGCAGCTCCGGCAACGGGTGTCGTGGTGGTGGATGTCGCGGTGCCTGTTGCCGAGGGCCCGTCGTTGGCCGCACGGGTGGCTAGTGGTGCGGTGGCGTTGATTCTCGCTCCGCAGGAGGGCAGCTGATGGCGGTCATCGCGCTGGTCGGCGGGTTGGGTGCCCCTGGGGTGACGACCACGGCGATGGCGTTGCTGATGGCGTGGCCGCTGCCGGAAGGCCACCGGGTGGTCCTGGCCGAGGCCGATCCGGACGGCGGTGCGGTTCTGCCCGGTGCTCTGCAGGGAACTCTGGGTAACACGCACGGGCTGCGGAATCTGGCTTTGGCTGCGCGGCAGGGGCAGTTGGCGGAGGCGTTCTGGCGTCAGCTGGTCGATGTGACCGACGCCGGGAGCCGGGACCGACTGGTCCTGCCCGGTCTCTACGATCCGGCGCACGCATCCGCGATGGAACCCGTGTGGAAGCCACTGGCCCAGCTGGTCACGGGCATCGAGGCACACCAGCATGACGTGATCGTGGATCTGGGACGCCGCGGAACAGTGGGGGCGTCGGCGGTCCTCGCGCAGCAGGCCGACGTCGTGGCAGTCGTTGCCCGCAACACCCTGCGGAGCCTGACCCAGGCCGAGGTCCGCCTGGCCTCCTTGCGTGAACAGCTCGGCGCGGGCGCCGACATCGGGCTGTTGATGGTGGACGAAGGGCCGTTCTCCAAGGAGGAGGTCCGCAAAAAGCTTGAGGTGACGGTGGTGGCGGTCTTGCCGTGGCGGCCCAAGGAGGCCGCGGTGCTGTCCGACGGGGCGGAGCAGCCCCGCCGGTTCGATGCCGCGCCCCTGATGCGTTCCGCGCGGTCGGCCGCTGTGCGGCTGCAGGAGATGGTGGCGATCCGCCGCTCCCGCCTGGCGCCCCCTCCCCCGGGTCCTGGTTCCACCGGCCAGGCGGTGAATGGTGCGCGCTAACCCCCTCCACAACGATCCGCAGGTCGTCGCCGGCTCGCTGCACGCACGCCTCAGCGCTCCCCGCACCTTCCCGGAGCACCTCGACCCGCGTGGCGGGGCGCCGGTTGATCCCCGGCATGCCGCGCACAGTGCTCCTGCTGCCGCCGCGGTGCCTGCCCCGTTGCCGGTCGTGCTGGACTACGCGGCGGTGCGCCTGATCAAGAAGGAGGTCGGGGAGCGGCTCAGCGAGCGGCTGCGTACTCACCCGGGTCTGAGCTTGGAGGCGCAGGAGCAGCAGGGCCGCCATCTGATCAACGAGCAGGTGGCGATCTGGTCGGACGCCGAGGCCGTCAAGCGCGGGTTCGCGGCAGGCCCGGACATGGACGCCGCGCTCGCGCAGGCCGTGTTCGATCTGCAGTTCCGGGCCGGCCGGCTCCAGCAGCACCTGGACAACCCGCTGGTGGAGAACATCTTCATCAACGATCACGAGCACGTCTGGCTCGACTTCACCGACGGCCGCCGTGTCCAGGTGGCGCCGGTTGCCGACTCTGATGACGAGCAGCGCGAGCTCCTGCGCGACCTGGCCCGGCGTACCTCGGGTCAGAACGAGCGGAGCCTGTCGACGGCGGACCCGTTCCTGGCACTGCGTCTGTCGGACGGATCGCGCTTGCAGGCGATCACCGACGTCACTCCGGGCACCTACGTCACCATCCGCCGTCACACCATGCGCGACGCCACACTGTCCGACCTCGTGGACCGGGGCATGCTCGACACCACGCTGGCGCAGTTCCTGCGTGCCTGCGTGCGCGGCAGGAAGAACGTGATGGTCGTGGGCGGCCAGGCAGCGGGGAAGACGACCCTGATGCGCGCACTGCTCAAGGAGATCGACCCGGACGAGCGGTTCGCGACGCTGGAAACCGAGTTCGAGCTCTTCGCCCATGAGAACGGCTACCACCGTCAGGTTGTGCCGATGGAGGCCCGCGAGTCCAACGGCGAGATCGTCGCTGGGCAGGCCGCCGGCGAGATCACGCTCATGGATTTGATGTTGCGGGCGCTGCGCATGACCTTGACGCGGATCGTGGTCGGAGAGGTCCGCGGCCCGGAGATCGTCGCCATGATCAACGCGATGACGAACGGTATGAATGGCAACCTGTCCACCCTGCACGCCGCCCACCCGAACGTCGTCTTCGACCGGATCGCCGATCTCTACCTCCAGGCGCAGGCCAACATGAGCGAGAACCTCGCCTACCGTCAGGCCGCCAACGGGCTGCACTTCATCGTGTTCGTGTCCTCCATCGACGAGACCCAGATCGGCGGGCACCGCCACCGCTTCATCTCCCACGTCCTGGAAGTCACCGGCATCGGCGAAGGCGGCCGCCCTGAGACCAACGAGGTCTTCGGGCCGCGCCCGGAGTGGGGTGAGCCCCGGGCGGTGCCGCTGATGCAGCCCCGCTGCATCAATGAGCTGCGGCGCGTCGGGTTCGACGGCTCCCTCCTCACGGATCCGAGTGGGGCCTGGCCGGCCGCGCTCCCTCTGCTGATCCAGGAGGACGGGCTGTGACAGTACTGCTGATGTGGGTCCTGGCCGGCCTCGCCCTTACCGGTGGCCTGGTAGGGCTGGTTCACGGGGTCGTGGGCACCACCGCCCCGAAGGGCCCCGGGCTAACAGCCCGGTTGCGTGCCGGGCGCACGCTGGCGAGCCGGGACGCGCGGATGGCCCGCCGTACCCGGCTGGCTGTCGGCGCCGCGGGCGGGGTGCTCGTGTGGCTGGTGACCGGGGTGTTCATCGCCGGGGTCCTGCTGTGGCTGGCTGTGGTCGGGGTGCCCTGGCTGCTGTCGCCCACGAAGTCGGCGACCGTACGGATCGGGAAGCTGGAGGCGCTGGGTGACTGGACGCAGCGCCTGGCCGGCACCCTGCGACTGGGGCGCGGCCTGGACGAGGCGCTGCAGATCTCCCGCAAGGGCTGTCCCGAGGACATCGCCGTCGAAGTCGGCGACCTGGTCGACCGGCTGAAGGTCGGCTGGCGGCCCACCGACGCCCTGCGGGCCTTCGGCGACGCCCTGAACGATGTGACTGCCGACAAGGTCGTCGCGGCCCTGGTGCTGTCGGCTGCTGACCGGGGCCCTGGCCTGGCCCAGGCCCTGGACGACCTCGCAGAGTCCGTCCATGAGGAAGTGGCCCGCCGCCGCGGGATCGAGGCCGACCGGGCCAAGCCCCGCACCACGATGCGGTGGATGACGATCATCACCCTCGGTGTCGTCGGAGCCGGTTTCCTCATCCCCTCCTACACCGCCCCCTACGGCACCCTCCTGGGACAGCTCGTCCTGGCCGTCCTCTCGGCGGGCTTCGTGGGCGTCCTTGCGCTGATGCGGCAGATCGCCGACACCAAGCCCGTCCCCCGCTTCCTGATCCCGGACCCGCGCAGCGCCGTCACACCCGCACCCGCTGCCGTCCTGGGCGCGAGCGGCAACGAGAACGTGGAGGTGGGCCGGTGACCGCCCTCGCCGCCATCGTGTCGGGGGCCGTCATCGGCGCCGGTGCGGCCCTGCTGATCCGTGAAGTCCTGCGCCCGGCGCCCGCACTCGGCCCGGCCCTGGACCGTCTCAACCGGCCAGCGCCCCCACGCGCCGATGAGGTGGGCGCGGACCGGGACGAGCTGTGGGGGCGGTGGCTCCTCGACCACCTCGCCGACGTGCCAGGGGTACGGATCCCGCACAAGGACCTCGCGCTGACCGGTACCACCCCGGCCCGCTTCCTGCTGACCAAGGTCGCGCTGTCGGCCGGCGGGCTGCTCCTGCCGCCGCTGTCGACTATCCCGTTACTGCTGCTGGGCCTGCCCCTGTACCTGCCCGCACTCGTCGGGATCCTGGCCGCAGTGGTCCTGTGGTTCGCCCCCGACCTGGCGCTGCGCGACAAGGCCAAGCGCGCCCGCGTCGAGTTCGCGCACGCGATGGCCGCCTACCTCGACCTCGTCGCGCTGCGCCGGGCCGGGAACGTGTCCGCGGAGCAGGCCATGGAGCAGGCCGCGCAAGTCGGTGAGGGGTGGGCGTTCCTGCGGATCCAAGGGGCACTGGCCCGCTCGCACGTGGACAAGGTCGCTCACTGGGAATCGCTGGCCCGCCTCACTGCCGAACTCGACCTGCCCGTCCTGGACGACCTCGCGGCGATCATGCGGCAGTCCGCCGACGACGGCGCCTCCGTCTACTCCACGCTGCGCTCCCGGGCGAAGAACCTACGCACGGAGCTGCTGACCAATCAGGCGGCCGACGCGAATGCCGACAGCGAGAAAATGACCGCCCCCGGCGCGCTCCTCGCAGTCCTTGTGATGCTCCTGATCGCCTTCCCCGCCATCATCCGCATGCTCAACACCTAACCCACAGCTAGGAGTCCCTCATGACCATGACCGTTATCCGCGTGTCCCAGTGGCTGAAGTCCCGCATCGAGCAGGGCATGAACCCTGACCGGGGTGATGTCTCGATCACCACCGTCATCATCTGGGTCGCGGCCGCCGCCGCCGCGATCACCATCGCGGGCGGGATCGCGTTGCTGGCCACCCGCTACAACACCAAGCTCGCCGGCGTCTGACCCCGCCGGAAACGACAGCAGGCGACAGGGGAGGCGGGGAGAGCGTGTCGCAGCACGAGAAGACCGGGCCGGTGCCAACCGCGCCCAACCACGCGGGCACGGGCAGGAGCTGGGGTGATCGGGGAGAGTCGTCCATCCAGATGGCGATCGTCTTCCCCTTCGTCATCCTCGTCACCATGGCGGTGGTGCAAGCCTCGATGTGGGTGTACGCCCGCAACATCGCGCTGACCGCGGCCCGCGAAGGCGTCGCCGCGGCACGCACCTACCAGGCGCCCGAAGACGCGGGAGCGGCTCGGGCCCGCGAGACCCTCGGGCGGATCGCGGGCAACAGTCTGGCCCAGAGCACAGTGAGCACCTCCGGGAGCACCGCTGGGGAGGTGCGGGTGACCGTCACTGGCCTGGCCCCGTCGATGATTCCTGGCCTCGCCGGGCTGAGCGTGTCCCAGTCGGCCGGAGCTCCCCGCGAGCGCTGGGTCCAGGCGCCATGACCACACAACGGCCCGTGCGACAGAGCGGGTGGCGGGGCGGCTGGCGTACGCGGCTGCGGGAGGACCGGGGTAGTGAGGCGATCGCGGCCGCGATCGTCACACCGCTGGTGCTGATGCTGCTGTGCATGGCGATCGCGGGCGGCCGCATCGTCACCTCCGGAGCGAAGATCGATGCTGCCGCCGAGGACGCCGCCCGCGCCGCCTCCATCTCCCGCACCGCTGCCAGCGCCCAGAGCGAAGCGTCCCAGGCCGCGGCCCGGTCGTTGAGCGACCAGGGCATCCGCTGCGCCTCCACGAACGTCACCGTCAACACGGCGGGGCTTGCCGTTCCTCTCGGACAGGTCGGCACCGTCACCGTGACGATCTCGTGCACGGTGCCGCTGGCGGACCTCCTGCTGCCGGGCGTCCCGGGATCCCGGACGCTGACGAGTCAGTTCACGTCCGTAGTTGACGCCTTCCGGTCCCGGGAGGGATGAACCATGTCCGCAGCTGAAGACACTTCCTCAGCTCTCGATCCCGTACCCGTGACCGCACCGCTCAGAGGCAAGCACCGAGGAGATGAGGGCGGGATCGCGATCTACACCGCGATCGTCACGATCGCGCTGCTTGGCATCATCGGCCTGGCGATCGACGGTGGCGGAAAACTCCGCGCCACCGAACGCGCGGATGCCGTCGCGATGGAAGCCGCCCGCGCCGCCGGACAGGCCATCGACCCCGCCTCCGCCGTCAACGGAGTCGGCATCCGCGTTGACCCCGAGGCCGCGCAAGCCGCAGCCCAGTCCTACCTCGCCCGAGCCGGCAGCCAGGGCACGACGACCCTGTCCGCAGACCGGACCCAGCTCACCGTGACCGTCCACGGCACCTACGTGACGAGATTCCTGGCGATCGTCGGGATCGGCTCGATGGAAGTGACCGGGCACGGCGGTGCCCACCTGCTCCATGGCATCACCCAACCCGAATAGCGAACCCGTACCAGAAGGGGCCGTTCCCATGCCCACCACCGGTAAGCCACCCGGACCCCGCCGGGCGAACGCGGTCCGTTCCGCGGCCGCCGCGTTCCGCGGTCTCCTCAGTCTGGCCGTCCTGCTCGCTCTGCTCGGCGGTCTGCCCGTGCTGCTGTGGTGGGCAACCGCCCAGGTCGGTCCCCCAGGGCTCGCAGCCCTGGGGTCCCTGCTGTCCACGGACGACTCGGGGCAGGTGTTCCTCCTTGTGCTCGCCGTCGCCGGCTGGGTCGGCTGGGCCTTGTTCGCGTGCGCGGTCCTGGTGGAAGTCCCTGCTCAGTTGCGCGGTCGCGCCGCCCCGCAGATCCGGGGACTGGTCGGGCAGCGGGCCGCTGCCGCTCTCGTCGGTGCCGTCATGCTCGCCCTTCCCGCCGGAACCGCCCTGGCAGCACCCGCCACCGCAGCTCCTGCCTCCATGCTGGCGAGTGTGAGCGCTTCAGCGACTCCTGGCACCCCGGCCGAGCGCACCGCTGACACCAGCACGACGTCGGCTGCTGACCGATCCGGGGCAGCAGCCAGGCACACGGTGCGCGATGTGCGGCCCGCAGAGAGCCTGTGGTCAATCGCCGAGCAGACCCTGGGCAACGGCGAACGTTGGACGGAGATCGCCGCCCTCAACGAGGGCCGCACCATGACCGACGGGAGTCCCTTCCACGCCGACCGGCCCATTCAGCCCGGCTGGATCCTCAACCTCCCATCCGACGCAGCCGCCGTACCAAATGGCACGCCCCGGGCCCAGGACGCGGCCACCCCCTCCAACGCGGTCGGACAGCGCGAGTACCAGGTACGAGAGGGCGACAACCTCACCCTGATCGCGGGCAAGCAGCTCGGGGACACAGGCCGGTCTCAGGAGATCTTCGACCTCAACCAGGGCGAGCCGATGCCCGGCGGCTCCACCTTCACCAACCCGGATCTCATCGTCCCCGGGCAGAACCTCACCCTCCCCCGAACCGGCACCACCGACCAGGCCGCACCGGCCCCGGGCGGCGACCAGCCCGACGAAGCCGCCACGCCAGTTCCACCCGCCGCCACGCCGTCGGCCCCCGCACCCTCCACGGCTCCGGCCCAGACACCCACCCCAACCGCGTCCGTGCCGACGGCCCCTGTCCCGCAACAGGCCACACCCGCACCGAGCCCCTCCGGCGCCCCTGCGACGGCCGTCCCGCAGGTTGCCACCACCGGCAACAGCATCAACTGGACGATGACCGCCGGAATCGGCACACTGCTCGCCGCATCCCTCGCCGGAGCCCTGGGCCTGCGCAGGATCCTGCAGCAGCGCCAACGCCGCGCGGGACAGACCATCGCACAGGACACCGACCCCACCACACTCGAACAACTCCTCGCCTCCACCGGCACCATGGAGGACGCCGAACTCCTCGACCGGATCCTGCGTGCCCTGGCCCACCAGGCCGAAGCGGACGGCCGCACCCTGCCCGCACTGCGCGGCGCACACCTCGCAACAGACGTCGTCACGCTGCTGCTCGACGAGCCCGCCGAGCCCATCGCCCCGTTCACGGCTGGCCCCGACACACTCACCTGGATCCTGGACAGCCAGGCGGTCTTGCCACCCGCCACAGATTTCCAGGATGTAGAGGCCCCCTACCCCGGGCTGGTCACCCTCGGGGGGACTGCCGACGGCTTGCTCCTGGCCGACCTCATGACCTGCCGCGTCCTGCTCCTGGACGGCACCCCCGACGAGATCCTCGAAGTCGCCCGCGCCCTGGCGCTGGAGCTGGGGACCTGCAAGTGGACCGACTACAGCGAGATCCTGACGGCCGGGCTCGGCACCCGACTGGCCGGGCTGCTGCCGCAGGGCCGGGTCCGCACCATGCCGCACCTGCCCGCCGTCGCCGCCGACCTCGGCGCGCTCCTCCTCGAAGCCCACCAGAGCGGCGACCAGGTCCTGCCCTGGCTCCTGATCG
This sequence comes from Streptomyces sp. GL_140, assembly GCF_057834465.1. Lineage (NCBI taxonomy): Bacteria > Bacillati > Actinomycetota > Actinomycetes > Kitasatosporales > Streptomycetaceae > Streptomyces > Streptomyces sp. GL_140. Next base: position 30,432 of record NZ_JBYQMJ010000004.1, on the reverse strand, counting down.
GAGCCGGGGAGTACGACGAGGAACACGTCACCCAGCTCGCCGACGCCCTCGCCGCCGGCAAGGGACTGCAGACCGCCGTCGTACTGCCCGCCACCCCAGCGACCCGGCACGCCTTCCCCCACGCCGAACTCCTCGACACAACCCGCGACCAGGACGCCCTCCTGGACCCGCTGGGCCTGGCAGTGACCCTGCAGCGCGTCACCGACGAGCAGTACCGGCAGTACGTCCACGCTCTGGAGGTGTCCACCCAGGACCCCGTACCGGCGACCGGCCCGTGGGGATTTGCCGAGAGCCACAACCAGCCCGCCGCCACCGGACAGCCCCTGACCGTGCGTGTTACCAGCGCGGACGCCCAGGACCCCGGCAACCCGTTCCCCGCGCTCCTCGCCGGACTCGACTCCAGCACGCCCCACCGGTCCGCAGACGCTCCAACCGGCACCGCGGCCCAGGCCCAGGCCCCGGACCCTGCGGGGCAGCCCGCAGAACCGACCCCGCTCCCCCATCAGCCGGCCAGCCGCGTACCTGCCTCGTCCCCGGAGACGGAGCCGGAGTCCGGTGAACATGCCGCCGTGCGGATCGACATGCTCGGGGCGCTGGGCATCACCGGTGGCGCCGGATCCACCAACGCCCACGCCCCCCGTACCACCGCCGTCGCAGCGCTCATCCATCTCCGCCCCGGCCGCAGCGCCGAGTACCTGTGCCAGGCGATGGACCCGGCCAACCCCTGGAAGGCCAGCACCCTGCAGTCGCGGATCTCCGAGCTCCGCAGCAAGCTGGGGCTCACCAAGGACGGACACCCGCTGCTGCCCCGCCCGAAGGACGACAGCGGATATCGGTTCCACCCCGACATGACGTCGGACTGGGACCAGTTCCGGAAGCTGGCCTCCCGTGGACTCGCCGCCGGCCCGAAGGACGGGATCGCGGACCTGGAAGCTGCGATGGCTCTGGTCCGCGGCAAGCCGTTCGAAGGACGGACCCTGCCCTGGGCCGATCCCGTGGTCCAGGAAATGCTGTCGCGGATCACCGACACCGCCCACACCCTTGCCCGCTGGCACACCGACGGCGAAGCACAGGACCTGGACGCCGCCCGCCGCATCGTCCAGCAGGCCCTGGAGATCGAGGAGACCTCCGAGGTCCTGTACCGCGACCTCCTGCAGATCGAGTTCGCCGCCGACGACACAGTCGCGCTGAGGCGGACGGTCTCACGTCTCCAACAGATGGCACGGACCTACGACATCACCCTGGAAGGCCACACGGAAGACACCGTCAGCCTGCTCCTGTCCGGCCACCCCGCCCCCGTCACCACCAGCTGACGTCTCCCCCCTTGAACGTGTGTGGGGCCTGCCGATGGCAGGCCCCACACACGCGTTCACATCCGACCGTGCGGCTTGTCTCAAGCGAGGGCCGCGACCGAGTGCCGGGCGGCGGCCAGGAGTTCCGCGCGGGCCTGCTGCTCACCGACCGGCGGCCGCGTAGTCCACTCCTGGCAGATCTCCACGACTGCCGTGCACACTGCCCGCACTGCGCCGGCCAGATCCTCATCGAGCTCCGTCAGCTGCGGGCCGGTCACCACCACCGGCCCGTACAGGCCGTAAGGGATGTCCATCCCCCGCCACACAGATGCCAGCGCCCACGCCGAAAGGTTCACGGGCAGAGCCTGTCCGTTCCCGTGGATATGCAGGTGCGCCCTTCGGTGATAGACCGCTGCATCAGCCGAGCCGCCTACGGAAGCCCGTACAGCCTCCCACCGCTCCCCCTTGTCGGTCGGCCACGGCAGCGCAGCCACCGTGCTATTCGTATCGATCCTCAACGCTGTCCCCACAGGTCACCTCCAAGTTGCTGAACACGAGCCGGGCTCTGGAATCTTCATCAGACATTGGAAATGTAGGCACACCCTCTCGCCAGAGGGGCCTGATTCTGGGGATCCGAACCCACGTCGGCCAGATCCACGCCGAGCCCGGCCGGCCGCAGGCCAGCCGTCACCACGGCTGGCCCGTACAGGCCGCAGGAGACGATGTCGACGCGCCATGCAACTCGGCCAGGAAGAGCACGTCGGGAAAGTCAGGCTGATCCGCTCCGTCAGCCTTCACGGCATCTACCCGCTCGCGCCTGAGTCTGCCGCCGAACTGCGTCAGCTGCTGATCCTGAACGCCGATGGCGCCGCGACGATGAAAGCGGGAAATTGGACGCCACGGACGACGCAACTGGCGGGGATCACTGTCGGGGAGGGGCGATCACCGAGTCCCTCAGTGGCCGTCGCCGGCCTTCGGCCGATGTGGTCAGTGACCGATCCGCCTTGTTGACGGGGCAATGGCCGATGGGCAAGGAATCGGTCATGACCGATGGCCGATTCGGCGTTGACCGGTCACCGAGGCCGGAGACCGGTCACGGGCTTCTGCTGTACCCCTAAGCCGGTGAGAACAGGATCGGTCACCGGTCAGACCGAAGATCTTCCCATGCACAGAAGCGGTCATCGGTCACCTCACCGGGACCCACTCACCGCTATCCGTCAGTCACTCACCACTCACCACTCATGTCCGTCCACCCGGAAGTCAGGCGCAGCTCCGTACCCGGTGAGCGGCGTCCAGACGGCCAGACGCCACCCCGAAGGCCTCGGACAAGCCCTGCTCACATCGGTCACCGGCCACCGGTCACCGGCTCCTGGATCGGTCAAAGTGCAGGTCAGGGGCATCGGTCACCGGTCACGCACCGAAGCGTCACCACTGACCGGTCAGCACTTACCAGTGCTCCCACGGCTACTCACCGGCCCGGAACTGAACTCACCAACCACCAGTTGCGGCCGGTCACCATTTACGTGCACCAGTTGGATCATCCACCGACCAGCTCGGCATCGGTCACCAGCCTCAGCACGCAGCCGGGCGACGTGCCGGGGCAGCACCGTACCCAACCAGCTGCCCATCGGTCACCGGTCACCATCTGCCCGGCTTCGTAGCCGGTTGGAGACCACGGACGTAGGAGGCCGGTGTCGGTCAGCTGGCCAACAAGGGGTCAGCGGCTGGTGACCGATCGCAGATGCGCTCGGCCTTCGCGAGCACGCCGCTGTTCCAGGAGCTTGGCAGCCTCAAGGACACGGCGCTGGCCCGTCTTGGGTGAGACTCCGAGGCGTCGTGCGGCCTCGGCTCCGGACAGCCTCTTGCCCGAGGCCTCGGCTTCGGTCAGCCACTGCGCGACCTGCTCGATCGCCCTCTGGATCGGATCGGCATCGGTCTCGCTGCTCTGCTGCTGCGGGACCCGCGCGGTGGCCTCCCTTGTGTCGTTCACCTCCGCACTCCATAGCGATGCCTGCCTGGCCGGAGCCGGGACGGCGGCATCCGGGGGCCGCTTCGGTGAGTTGATCTGAGCGCTGGACTCCGCCGAAGCGACTGGAGAAGGAGCTGGGGGCTGAGCTGTCGGCACCGACGCAACTGGTTCTACGGCAGTGGCCGGATCGGGGGCCGCGCTCTCGAAGAAGAGGTGCGGCACCATAGAAGCAGGCGTGAGGAGGCGGTCCTCTGCAGACATCGGCTTGTCCGCGGGTTCGGGAACTGTTTCGGAGGAGCCTTCGGCGGGGTCAGCCAACTCCTCGGTGAGGATCCCAGCCTGGACCTCGGCGGGGCCGCCCAAAGTAGCTTCACGGAGGTTGACCAGGATCGGCTCCAGGACGTCCTCTGCAAGCAGCCCACCGGTCTGCAAGTCGAGCACGCCGTACTGCTGCGCGAGGAACGCAGCCAGATGCTCCGCCGTCGGGAAACGATCGAACCGGCTGATGAACTCGCGGCCCACGTCGTACAGCTCGGTGGGTGAGTAGGCAGGGACCTGCTGAGCAACAGCGTGCTCGACCACAATGTCCGCCTCGGCACCGCCTGCTCTGGCATGCTCCAGGCCCTCGACGTCCTGAGGGCTGTAGCCGCCCTCGTACGCGACCTGCGGTGCGCGCGGGGCGGCAAACCAGGCGCTGTTGTCAGCTGCGGTCATGGCCGAGTCCACCACGAAGGGGGCTGCGTCGGGATGACCCTGCGGGCCCGTTCCCGCCTCCGGCACCTGCCCGTCCGGGCCCACGGTCAGGGACCCCGCCGGAAGGGCCGGAGCCATCGCCGGGGGCAGCACCAGCGGGTCGATGCCGGCCGCCGCCAAACCCTCGGGGGCCGTCTGGGCGAGGGGGACGCCGATGCGGGCCAGCCGCAGCGGCATCATGGCGCCGACCGGGGCCTTGCGCCGCCAGAAGCGGCCGTAGCGGGCCTGGAGGCGGGCCTGGTAGATCAGGCGGTCCTGCTCCATGCCGACGGCCTGCTCGTAGGAGCGCAGCTCCCACAGCTTCATCCGGCGCCACAGCTTGAAGGTGGGGACGGGGGAGAGGAGCCACCGCGTGATGCGGACGCCCTCCATGTGCCGGTCGGCGGTGATGTCCGCGATCCGGCCCACCGCGTGCCGGGCCGCCTCCACGGTGACCACGAACAGGATCGGGATCACGGCGTGCATGCCGACGCCCAGCGGATCCGGCCAGGCGGCCGCGCCGTTGAACGCGATCGTCGCCGCCGTCAGCAGCCACGCCGTCTGGCGCAGCAGCGGGAACGGGATCCGGATCCACGTCAACAGCAGGTCCAGCGCGAGCAGGACGCAGATGCCCATGTCGATGCCGATGGGGAAGACTAGCGAGAAGTTGCCGAAGCCCTTCTGCAACGCGAGCGCGCGCACGGCGGCGTACGAGCCCGCGAAACCGATCCCGGCGATGACTACGGCTCCGGCGACCACGACACCGATCAATATCCGGTGCGTACGAGTCAGCTGCATCGCGGCCACGAGTTCTTGTCCCACCTCTGTCTTGTCCAGTTGATCAGCCTGTCACCAGGTCATCGCTGCTGTCAGCCCTCTTTCGGGCTTTCGCCATCGTGTCCTCAGTGCCGCTTGCAGCACCCTGATGTGACATCAGGTGTGAATCGGACTGTCTCGGTGGTAAGTGGCGTGCAGCGAATCACCAGCCTAAGTCAGTAAGGTATCCGCATGACCGCCTCAGCTGACCCGACCGGCAGGGAGAAGGTAGCCATCAAGCTACCGGCCGGACTTCGACAGAAGATCAAGGTGCGTGCCGCCCAACTCGGCCTGGACATGCAGGACGCAGTGTCAGAGGGCATCCAGAACTGGATGGACTCCGCGGCTAAGCACGCCGTCGTCGACACAACTGGTGCCGCCAACTTCACGACCCACTTCCCCCCCGGCCTGAACGAAGAGTTCAGGGGGGTGGCCAAGGACCGCAAGGTCGCACTGAACCAAGCCTTGGCACAGGCCGTCACCGAGTGGCTGCGTGACCACCCTGCCCACCGCAAGGTGCGTGAGGCCACAGGGCCGGTCAGGTACATCGTCTGCAACCAGAAGGGCGGAGTCGGGAAGACAGCGGTGTCTGCCGGCCTCGGGGAGGGCATCGCGGAACGCCTGGCCGAAGCAGACGCGGAGAGCATTGCGGAACGCCTCGTTGAAGCAGGCGTAGAACGCGAAGCCCGCGTGCTGCTGGTGGACTTCGATCCTCAGTGCCACCTCACCCTGCAGCTGGGTCATAAGCCGTTGGGTATCGATGACCCCAGCCTGGCCAAGCGCATGCTCGGCGAGGAGAAGAAGACCGACCTCAGCAGCCTCGTCGTTCCGATCGAATCGAAGCAGTTCGGCAACCGCCTGGATCTCCTGCCTGGCTCCAGCTACGCATTTCTGCTGGACGCCAAGCTGGCCACTACAGCCGGCCTGCGTATTCGGGAATCAGCCCTCGAACGCGAGCTTCTCGCAATCGAAGACGCCTACGACTACGTCATCATCGACTGTCCACCGAGCCTCGGCTACACGATGGACAATGCGCTCTATTACGGCCGCACGCGCGACGGAGAGCAAGAGGAGTCGTCGGGCGTCCTCATCGTCGTACAGGCCGAGGACTCCTCCGCCGACGCGTACGAGCTGCTCATGAACCAGATCTCCTCGCTCACGGGCGACATGAGTCTTCCTCTGGCCCTCCTGGGCATCGTCGTGAACCTGTACGACAGCCGTCGCGGATACATCGCCACGTCCTCACTCCAGGGGTGGCAGGATCTCGGCACTCCCCCGGTCCTCACCGTGATCCCGGACCTCAAGGAGCAGCGCGAGGCGGTCCGTGTGAAGAAGCCCCTGCTTGAGTACGCCCCGGACTCTGCGCAAGCGGCCTGTATGCGGGAGCTCACGAGGAGGATGGTCGGATGAGCAAGGCAGACATGCTCGGCGGCGGTGCCTCGTTCCAGCGGGCTTCTGCCGTTCAGGTCGGCCCGGCACTCAGTGACCGGGGGCGTGCCAAGGCCGTAGCCGAAGGACGCATTCCGTCGTACACACTCGTCAAGATTCCCCTGTCCAAGGTCTCCTCGACACCGCTCAACCCCCGCCGGAACTTCGGTACGCCAGAAGAGCTGACCCGCTTCGGTGAGGAACTGAGGCAGGCCCAGCTCGCAGCGTGCGTCGTTGTCACACGCCAGGCGTACCTGGCGATCTGGCCCAATCACGCCACGCAGATCGGTGACGCCGAGTACGTCCTAGTCAACGGGGAACGGCGATTCCGGAGCGCGCGGCACGTCGAGCTGCCGGCTCTTGACTTCGTCATCCGCGACGAGTTCGCCGAAACCCGCGAGGACTTCCTCAACCGGCTCCTGAAGGAGAACCTCGACCGCGAGGACTTCGACCCGATCGAGCGGGCCACCGGCGTGCAGCAGCTCGTCGACGTATGCGCGGAGACCGACGCGTACGGTGCCCAGAGCAGGGCGGCCGACCAGCTCAAGAAGTCTCGGGCGTGGGTGACTAACCAGCTGAACCTGCTCACCTTGCCAGGAGGCGTCCAGGCTTCGGTCAGCGCTGGGGAGACTTCGGGGCGGGACGCCGTCTGGATGGCCCGGCGGCTTAAGGACTCTGGTACCCCTCTGTCCGCAGACGACCTCTTCCGACTCTTGGAGACACACAAGGCGGAGGAAGCACAGACCAAGGCCGCGAAACGAGCACTTCTGGAAGCGGCGAGCCCCGAGTTGTTGACCGCGGTTAACAACTCGGGGGGAGCCGGCGGCATGGCTAAGGTCGCGGCGAGCGGCTCGGCGATCCAGTCGGCGGCATCGAACACGGACCCCAAGTCGTTGACCGCGGTCAGCGACCGAGGGGACACCGAGACCAGCCCCTCCTCCCCTGCCGACGGCCATCAATCCGAGTCGTTGACCGCGGTTAACAACTCGGGCGGAGCCGATGGCATGCCTACGGCCTCGGCAAGCGGCTCCCCGATCCAGACGACAGCACCGTCATCGACCGCCGTCAACAAGGCCGACGGAGACCAGCCCAATGCGCAGCCGGGGAAGTTGTTGACCGCGGTTAACAACTCGTCCGCTGCTCCGCGAACCCCAGGGGTGCCTCGCCCGGTCGACGAGGCAGCGATGAGCCTTCGGCAGCACTTGGGGACGACACCGGTGGAGCAGGCCGACAACATCGTCCGCGCCCTCAACGCGGACGAGCTCACGGCATTGGTCGAAGAGCTCTACAACCGGATGTGATCGCACCTTGAGCGGGAGGCCGGACCGCCCTAAGCGGTCCGGCCTTCTCGTTGATGCCGATGAACTCAGCCGCAGTGTCCGGCAGCGGGAGGCCGGGCCTCCCCTGGGCGGACCCGGCCTGGTTCAACGAGATGCTCCGCGAGCACATGTCCGCCGAGCACCGCGAACAGCTCGTCCTTCTCCTTATGGCGGACTGACAGTCCTAACCCGGTTAAGTACCGCCGCGGCGGCCAGCTGCAGACCTCTTTGATCATGGGGAGAGCCCGCAACCCAAGAAGAGCTTGTGTGGTCGGGTAGCCGGAGATCAGCAATGGTCTCCGGCTACCCGACCACAGCTTGGTGTGACTGAGCGCTTCAGCTGGCGGGATCAGCCAGCTGAAGCGCTCAGTAGGTACTGGCTACACGTCCGCACCCGTGGTGACGTCTTCGTCGGGTCGCTCGGTCGGGGCATCCAACGGGATCACAGGGATCGGGGGAAGGCTTCCCAGCAACGCAGCCGCCTCCGGGTTTGGCAGTTTGGCCAGTGGCTGGAGTTCCTCGATCCTGGCCAAGATCCGCCGGAGCTCCCGATCGACGGGACCCAGCTCGAACTGAACGCCCACCACTTCCACAGTCCGGGACTGCGCATTGATCAGCCGCATTGGAGGTGCGGAAAGCTCTGCCAGGGTTCCCGCTTCCACCTCTTCAGGGGTCGGTCGGGGATGGTGGACGACCCACTCATCGAGGTGCTCGTCAAAGTGCTCGGTCCCATTGCGAACCTTGCGGTCCTTGAGGGGAGAACCGTCACCCACCCCAAGAACCGTCCGAAGGTAGGGGCCCCGCGTCAGCCGCCACTGCAGGCCCTCATCTGTCTGGCCTTTGCTCTTGATTTCGACAGGCCAAAGCATTCGGGAGACCTTGCCAGTGAACACGAGGACGTTCTCCAGATAGATCCATGCAGACGGAGGGATCGGCTCAAGGCTGGCGTGGACCATCAGCTCCTCAAGCGCATTCAGTGCGTAGCGGACATCTCTCGCAAGCCAAGTCAGGTACACCCTCTGCGCCCAGGGGTCCTGGGCTATCGGTTCGCTCATCGGGCCATCTTGCGACCTCGGATGCCCAGACCCGCCAAGTCGACAGCTCACTCGCCAGATCAAGCGCTCAGTCTCACTTGGGTCGCGGGCCCTCCCCATGCCATACGGTCAGAAGTTGAGCTCGACGTAGTCGATGTCGGTGAACTCCACCAGAAGCCCCTGGGCGCGGGCTCCGCCGTCCTTGAAGTACGCCTCTTGGAGGCCTTCGGCGGCGAGGGCCTGGAGCTCAGCCTCAGTGGCGCCTGCGTCCTGGGCGGTGAACAGGCGTCCCGCGAGCTCGGGCGGTAGGTGCTGGGTGATCCGGCGCATCCGTCCGTCGTCGCTCGTCCCGGGGGCCGCGGTGAACCCGAACCGCGCTCGGGTCTCGATGACCAGCCCGGTCTGCTTAGCGGCCTTCTCCCGTGCGCGCTTGCGGACCAGGGGCTGCCACCGGCGCGTGACCTCGGTCTCCATCCGGTTCGCGAGCGCGGGCTTGGGCTTTTTGATCTGGTCCTTCACGTACCGCTCGACGGTGCGCTGCGAGATGCCGAGCAGCGCAGCAACCTGCTTGGTGGCCCCCTTGTGCTGCTTGACGAGGTAGCGCATCTGGGCGCCAGCACTCTTGGGGATGGGGCGGGTGGTGTGGGCCTGTCCGGCGCGCTCCAGGCTGTCTCCAACGATGCCCATGCTCAGCCTCCTTCTGTCCGAAGCTCGGGACACTTTTCATGATCGTCTAATTGGTGGGGTAGAACAGCGGTGAGGCCCGCAGCGATTCGAGCGCTGCGGGCCTCACCTGCTCCGGGGCCGCACGGTTCAGAGCGTGGGGGGACGGGCTGTCCGGGTCACTTCGGCGTGATGACGGAGGCAGTCACTACGGTGCCGTCGTCCAGGAGCGCCGAGCCGTGCGCGACGAACTCGTGCTCGCGGTCGTGGCGGTACTGGAGGGGGCCGGTGGCGTCCAGGAGCGCGGCCAGAGCATCGTCCAGGGAGTCGTTTGACATCAGGACGACGTGGACGCACGGGGTGCCGTTCTCGTCGTACACGTGGAGGCTCTCGGAGTGCTGCGTCCAGTCCTGCCGGGCCCACGGAATGAGGGCGCGAAGCCGGCGGCCGAGCTCGGAGGCGGGCTGGGTGCACGGCTTCTTCACGATGTGCTGGTGGTCGGAGTGCAGGTGGCTGGCGTAGACCGGCGTGCCGTTCCATGTTCCGTGCACCTCGGAGTGATCGAGGTACTGGGCGTACTCATGGGCGATCGGCGCGTTGAGGGCTGCGCCGATGCGGTCCAGGGGGCCGACCTCATCGGTATAGGGAAGGCCGGTTTGCACCAGCAGGCGGATTCCCTCGGGGAGGTTGGTGTGGAGTCCGGCGCGCAGTCCGGCGGTGGCCCCGAGGTGGTCCAGGAGGTCGGCTGCGGCGTCGAGCAGCTCGGGGAGCTGGTGCGGCAAGGCGGGCCGGGTCACTTCTGGCTCCCGTACAGGTGGGTGATCAGGCTGTCGAGCAGCCGGTACAAGTCGGTGTGCTCGGTGACGGCCGGGTCGGCAATGTCCAGGTGGCCCAGCTTCCGGGATCGGACGGTGAGCCGTGCCGAGACGAAGCGGAAGCCGTACGGGTGGCCCTCCCCCTGCTGGGGATCGGGGTCGTAGACGAAGGTCCCGAGGACCTCGACGCTGCGGCGGACGTGCTCGGCGCGGGCCTCGACGGTGAGGTTGATGGTGTCCCGGCTGTCGCCGTGGGTCTGTGTGGAGACGGAGGTGAAGCCGGGCAGAGGGCTGATCCCCTCGGTGAGCAGGCCAGCCTCCCCGGTGACGTAGGCGCGTTCCTTGTCGTCCTGGTAGCGGATGAGCAGCTTGCTCTCGCCCGTCTTGCGCTCCTCGCCCATCAGGCCAGGAAACTGGAACCGGTTGTGGCTGTAGGCGTGCCAGAGCGGGCGGGTGGTCTCGACGGCGGTGTGCTCGCGGGCGCAGCGGTTGCACAGCTGTTCTTCGTCGGCCGCGACGACGGTGGAGAAGGCGTCGATGCAGGAGAAGCAGAGGAAGCCGTGGCGGTCCCGGTCCCAGCGTGGGATCGGGCTGCACGCCAGGACCAGGTTCCCCCAGGATCCGACGGTCGCGGTGACGGTGTCCTGGCGGCGGCCGGCGTACTCGGCGTAGACGGAGGCGGCGCGGTCGTGGCCGTGCACGGCGACCAGGGCGCGGGCCCACGCCATCTGGACTTCCTTGGCCTCCTCGGTCATGTCGGGGCGGCCGTTGTAGGAGACCAGGGCGCCGAGACCGGCGTCGTCGGCGAACAGGCGCTCCATCTCGGCGAGCAGGCGGGCGCGGGCGGTCTGCTGTGTCTGGAGGGTCGGTAACACGGTGGGCTCCTTCTTGGTCAACGGAGGAAGCGGCGCACGGCCGCGGGCGAGGTCGAGGTGAGGATCGAGTCGACCCGGAGCAGGGCCTGCAGGCGCCGATCGACGTCGGCGCGGTCCCGCTCGGGCACCCGGTCGAGCGCGAGCCGGGTCCGGATGGTCGCCCACTGCACCCGCAGCTCGGAGATCCGCGCGCGACGGCGGTACGTCGCCTCGACGGCCTGGCTGGCGGACTCGGTGAGAAACAGGCGGGCGGGGTCCTGGTCCGCGACGGCGGACCGGAGCCGGTAGCCGAGGCGGGCGGCCCGCCGCGCCCGGCGGCTCACGCGCGGAGTCACTGGCTGCCCGTGGCGGACAGTCGCAGCGTATGGGCGGCCAGCTCCATGCGGCGCTCGTGAGCCTGGTCGAGGTCGGCGCGCAGCACATGGTTCGTCAAGACCGGGTTCTGGTCGAGGTCGGCCACCGCGTCCTCCAAGGCGGGGTACCCGGCCGCCTGGATCTGCTGGTAGGCGGCCTCGTCCCGGGGGGAGCTGCAGAAGAACGGGCGCTTTCGAGCGCTCTCGACGCGCTCGTACCACATGTCGATGGCGATACGGGCCTCGTCTACCGCGAGGACGTAGGTGTGGTGGGCGGCCATCCACGCGGCGGCGCTGCTCAGCGCCTCCCAGCGCAGTTCCACTTGGTGCAGCAGACGATCCCGCTCGGCGCGGGCGACCTGCTCGTGGGCGAGGCGGTCGCGGACGTCGGCGTAGCGGTAGGTCGTGTCCGCCAGGCTCACCAGGCGCATGCCCTCGGTTTCCGCTTCCTCGCTGCTGGCGTCGGGGTGCTCGGCCCGCCAGCGCAGCACCGCGGCGTCGATCTGGACTTCGAGCTGCTCACCGACGCCGGTGAAGCCCTCAATGTCGAGCGGGGAAAGGTTCGTGATCACGCTGGTGCCCTTCGGTCGGTGGTCGGGGTCGATGCCCCGGGATCGCAGGTCTGCGTACACGGTCGGCCGGCTGATCCGCGCGGCCTCGGCGAGAGCGGAGACATTGGTCTCGCCCGCCTGCCACGCGGCGGCAAGCAGGTCGGCCCGGCGTCCGGGCATGGACCAGTCCCGCAGTGCGGCCATCGCGTTGCCTCGTCTCGTACTCACACAACGACAGTGCCGTAAAACGGTTTTACATGTGAAGTGGTTTTACAGCGCTCGGCTGGAACGCGTCCCTGAATGTCCTGATCGACCCATCGCTACGCCAAGGCCCCCGGACGCGTTCGGCGTCCGGGGGCCTGCCAGGGTGTGGTGGAGGTGGTGTGGCCTGCGGCGATTCGAGCGGCGCAGGCTCGCGTACCTACAGACCGACCTCGGTCTCGGGGTTGTAGTCGGTGAACTGGCCGCACCAGTTCAGGCCGGTGGCGCGCTGGGTGTGCGGTTCCAGGCCGCGCAGCCAGCTGGCCTCAGCGGTCGTCAGGTGCTTCTCGCAGGCGAACACGGTGCGGTCCAGGCTCTGCTCCTGGCCCTCGCCGCTGTAGCCCTCCACGAGCCAGACTGCGGCGGAGGTGCACGCCGTGACCTTGCCGAAGGTCGGCATCACTCCACCCCCACCCAGTCCGCGGCCAGTCGCAGGGCGCCGGTGGCGCGGGGGTCCAGGTGGAACTCGAACCGTCCGGTGGTGCCGTGCTCGCCGTCCGCGTCGATGGTCAGGACGGCGCTGCCGTCCTGGTTCGGGAGGAGGGTGAGGCCGGTCACCGTGCCGGTGACGTCCATGTCGGGGATGCTCATGATCTTCTCCTCTACTGGGTGGGGTGGTGGATCTCGGGGTCGTAGCCGGTCGTCGGGTCGTACCCGGCGCCGATCAGGAGCAGCGCCTGCTTCTTGTACGTGGAGGCGGTGGCCGGGGCCGCGCCGCCGAGCAGCGAGGCGATGTGCCCGTTGTCGATGTCTCCCTCTCGGTTCTCCCGGACGAACGGCAGTACGTAGCGGGCGATCATGCGGGTCTTGATCTGGGTGGGCGACAGGTCGGCGAGGGCCTCGGCTTCGGCCGCCCGCTTGTTGTGTTCGGCGGCCGCCCGGCGCGCTTCGGCGGTGGCCTTCTCCGATTCGGCGATCGCCTTCTGGTATCCGGCCTTCTTCGACCGGAGCCGCTCCGTCTCCTCCTCGGTCCGCTCGGTCTGCGCCCTGACGGCGGCCTCGCGGTCACGGATTTCAGCAGCCTTGACCGCGGCTTCGGCGGCCTCCTGCTCGTCTTCGGCGGCCCTGCGGTTGTGTTCGGCAGTACGGGCACGCGTTTCGGCGACACCCTCCGCCTCAAGCGCCTCGGCTTCCTGGGCCTTGAGGCGCTCGACGGCGGTCGCCGTCAGGTTCGCCGTGCGCCGGGCGGAGTGCGCGCCGGCTTCGGCCGTCGCGGTGGCCGCTTCGGCGTTCGCCTTGGCCACTTCGGCGGTCGCGGTGACCTCCGCGCGGACGACATCCACCTGCCCGTCGGCGCGCAGCGTCTCGATCTCCATCTGGGCTTTGGCGATCTTGCGGTTGGTGTCCAGGGCCAGGGTGCGCAGGCCGGCTTCGTGGGTGCGCTGCTGCTCGTCGGCCTGTTGCTGTTGGGGCAGGGCCAGTGCCTGGTCGACGGTGAGCCCGTACTTGGCCATGGTCATGGGCAGGCGGTCCAGGTCGGTGACCGGGTCCACGCCCTCTTCGCCGGCCTTCACGCGGGCCTCGCGGTGTTCGAGGAACACCTGGTAGACGGTCAGGTCCTGCTGGCGCTGGAGGGCTTGCTTGTAGCTGCGGATCTCCCACATGCGCATCTGCTTGGACATGCCCCAGGTCTGGCGGGGGGCGTAGAGCCAGCGGTGCCACGGGATGGTGTCGTAGCCGGTCTCCAGCTCGGTGCGCTTGATGACCAGCTTGCGGGCTGCCTCCATGATCATGACGAACAGGAACGGCATCGACCCGTGGCCGATAGCCCGGACCGGGTCTTCCGTGACGGAACCCGCGGCCTGGGCGTTGTAGATGATGGTCGCGGCGGTGAGCACGTGCGCGGTCAGCCGCATGGCCGGCCACGGCGTCTTCTTGCGGATCATGTAGAGGTCCATGGCCAGGAACGCGATGATCGCGCCGTCCCACGCGACCGGCGCCCACGGCGCAAGGGCCGGGCTGAACCCCCACGCGAGGGCGACACCGACGAGCGTGTTGTACGAGCCGACGAACCCGATGCCTGCGACGACCGCTCCGCCGACGACAGCGAGGACAGGCACCACGATCCGCATGAGCCAGTGGTCCGAACCGGCCTCCGGCGTCCCCGAATCGGGGATGCCGGCCGCCGAATCGGCAGCCGCGAGGTCCGGGTCGGAGGCCACTTCGCCGAGCCCGGCGGAGTGGGTGTCGGAAGCCGGTTCAGGCGCCCCCGAACGGGGGTCCGGGGTCCCCGAACCGTCGTGCCCCGTCCTCGAACCGGGGACCGTGGCGCCCGAAGCGGGCGACGGGATGGTGGTGGTCATTGCTCTCCTTGTCGAATCGGTGGTGCGGGTGACCGGGCGGGACCGAAGTCCCGCCCGGGTGCTGCTGTTGCCACGGTGGCGATGCCCCATGGTGCCCGGGGTGCCTTCCGCAGCCACGGAAGGGTTCGGTTAGGAGCCGGGCTTCGGGTGCGGGCGGGCTGGCAGCGGCTTCGGCGCGGTGCGTCCGTCGCGTTCGTGCGGGGTGGGCTGCACCCGGACCGATGCCGTCACCAACAGTCCCTGCACAAGCCGTTGGCGGTCTTCTTGTCGCTCCAGGTGCCGCAGCTCCGGCACTGCCACAGGTGGGCGAGGAGACCGAGGACCTGCCGCCTCACGGCCGGTTCCCGAGCAGTGCCATCAGCCGCGTGGTCCAGCCGCCGCAGTGCTGGCAGTGGTACTGCCGGGCCTTGTCGTCCCGCTTCATTGCCCGGCCGTGACAGACCGGCGCCGTGTGTCGTGCCATGATGCGAACTCCATCTCTTCAGGTGGATTCGCCCGTCCCGGGGCTGCTTGGTAGGTGACCCGGGACGGGCACTTTTGTGGTTCGGGGCGTCAGCCGCCGCAGGGGAACAGGCCGCCGATGTCCGCGTACGCGTGGCGTACGTAGCCGGACATCGCGCCCCATCCGCCGCTGTGGGTGCCGGTCGTGATCTGCCGGACCCACACGAGCGTGGGATCGGTGGGGTGGCATCCCTGGATGCTGGCTTCGTCCTCGGTGCCCATGGCGCCCACGACGGTGCCGTCCTCGGCACGCAGCAGGAGCCCGCCGGTACCGGTCTTGGGGGCGAGTCCGACGGTCGCGCCCTCGTAGTGGATGAAGCCGGGCGCCGGCGCCCTCTCGGGCAACGTGGCGACGGCGACGCCGGTGCCGAGCGCGGCGGCGAGGACGGTTCCGGTGATCTTCGCGGCGAGGAGCATTACGTTCTCCTTCAGGGGTGGCCGCCCCCTCTCAGGGGTCGGCTTTCTGGGTGTCAGGGGAGGGCGTCAGGGGCCCTGTCAGGGCCTGTTAGGCGCCCGATAGACGTGCAGGTCACACGGCCGATAGGCCGGTCTAACGGGCCTCCTGGGCCTGCCCCTGGGAGAGAGCCGGGGAAGGGGTCTGCCCGGGGTCAAGCAGCCCCCCGGGAATCAGCCGCAGGGCGGCCACAGCGGGGGCCGGAACGGGGGCCCCGGCGGGGGTGGTTGCGGGGGTGCTGGGGGCCGCCTCGGCGGGCCCCTCCCCGACCGCCGGAGCGGGCACCGCGGAGGCCTCGGCCGAGGCCTCCCCCGAGGACCGCACCAGGGCGTCAGAGCGGGCGGTGAGCCAGGCCGTGGGGCTCATGCCCAGCACCTCCGTCACCGCGTCCACCCGCAGGCCCACGCGGGTCGTCGGCTGACCGTCGATCCGCATGCCCAACTTGTCGACGGTGGGCAGGCCCGTGGACTCCACCCACCCCCGCAGGTCGGCCACCTCGGTCCCCCCGGCGAGGAGCCCTGCGGCCACCGCGGAGGACAGCACCGCATCGAGGTGCACGCCCTTGCGCTTGGAGAACTCCGCGTCGGACAGCGCCGTCAGCACGTGCAGCAGCAGCCCCGTACCGCGGTCGGCCTCGCCGGCCTCGGTGTCCTGCGGCTGCTCCTGGCCGTCGTCCTCGGCGGCGGAGTCGTGGTCGTGGTCGTCCTGCTGACCGGCGATCAGGGCGGCCACACCCCACACGACCGGGGCCGTGGTGAGCACGGTCGGCACCCACCCCCCGACCACCGGCCACAGGAAGAACGCGCCGCCAGCGGCGTAGCCGAGGTGACGCACACCGATCCTCCGGCGCATCTTCGGCTCCGGCGCCTTCTCCGGCTTCTTGGCGGGGGAGGCCTTGGCGGGCTTCTCCCCCTCGGCCGCCTTGGGCTCCTCGGCGGCGGCCTCCGGCACGGGCACGGGTACCGGCTCCTTCGCCCACGCCAGCACCGGGGCCAGCATTCGCCGGTTGCCACGGCCGAACGCGTCCAGGCTGATCCCTTCGAGGTAGCGCATCACGCCCCCACGACGGAGCGCAGGAGCGCACCGGTGATGGTGACGGGCAGCGCCCACGCCGCACCGGCCGCGGAGAGAGCACCGGGCGCCGCGACCCCGCAGATCAAGTCCTTAAAAAAGCTCGGCTTCGAGCCGAACGCGATCAGGACAAGGATCGCGGCGGTGGCGGCCGGCCCGACCGTGCCCACCGTGGCGGACTGGGACTGCATGGCGCTCTGGAAGGTCTCGGACACCGTGCCGACCTGCCGGAACGCCTCGCCGGCACCGGCGGCCAGGATCCCGATCGCGGCGCCCCAGTAGACGACGTGGTGGTCCTTGACCGGCTGGAATTTGCCTCCGCCCCGCTTGTAGAGGAACAGGGCGACCATGATCACGAGCAGCGCGCCGCCCGTGCCGAACACTCCGAACATCGGGGGACTCCTCAGTTATGGAAGGGGGAGAGGCCGAACAGCGGGCCGAGGCCGGACACGACGGCCAGCGCGGACGCGAACGGGATACGGACGATCACGGCGATCAGCAGACCCACGCCGCGCACCTCGGACAGGCGCAGCGCACCCCGGCCACGGATACGCCAGTCCAGGACCCACGAGGCGGCCAGGACCGCGTACGCCACCGGCCGGGGCGGCACGGTCAGCGACTGCACCACGCCGAACGCGAACCCGAGGGACGCCGAGGCGGCAGTCAGCAGCACCCACCGCCGAAACCGGCGGGCCCGCTCGGAGTGGTGGACGCGGTACAGAGCGGTGTCACGGTGGCGCTGCTCTCGCTGCTCCTGGCGGTGGCGAATCCGCCGCTGTACCCGCGTCTCCCCCTGCTCCTCGAAGTGCCGCTCACGTTCAAGGTGGAGGCGGTGGCGGCGGTCCTCGGGGGTCTCGGCCATGACCGCCCCGAGCCTGTCCGCAAACGCGGCCATGTCCGCGCGAGTGACGTACCGCGACTCCTCCACGGCGTCGGTCTCGGTCTCGGCCGCCGGAACGGCCTCGACCACGTCCTCGACCACGTCCGCGTCAGCGTCCCGGTTGATCAGCTTCCGGCGTGCCGTGGCCCGTGCCCAGGACGTGGCGCTCACGACTGCGCCCCGTTCCGCGGCCGCTCGCCGAACAGCCTCACGTGCAGTGCCCGCCGGTCGCTCTGACGCAGCCCCCCACGCACCCCGACGATCTTCGAGGGGGTGGAGGAGTCGGTCAGGTCCCGTTCCAGGCACCAGTCACGGACCGGGCACCGGCCGCAGTACTCCAGCGCCGTGCGCTCCGCCTCCGAGGGCAAAGCTGCGCCCGCCGTCTGCTCCCACGGCTTCGGCTCGAACACCTTCGGGGACACGCCCTTGCAGGCCGCGACGCCCGACCGCTCCCGGCGCACCGCCGGTGCGGGGGCCAGGTCCTCGTACTCCCACAATTGGTCCAGCCAGTCAGCCGGCCGCGCCGCGACCCAACCCGCCGGCAGCGGGGGCACCCCGCCCACCGCGTTCACAGCTCGCCCCTCAGGGCCAGCAGGTAAGCCCGGACCCGCAGCTCATCCCCGCCCAGACCCAGCGCCTCCGACACGCCGAGCGTCGGCACGGTCAGCGCCGCGGTACGGCACCGGGACGGCAAAACCGTCCGGGTCCGCACCACGGCGCAACGCACACCGCGCTGAACCCGCCACCTGCGCATTACCTCTGTCACCATCGCCATGTCGGCGTCCTCTCACAGCGGACCACCCGACAGCGGCTGTGGGGTTGCACCCCCACAGCCGCCGCCCGGCCGGTGTAGTGAGCACCGGCCGGGCACCTGCGTTTTCGCAGGGCGGGACTCCCGGATACGGTGGAGCAGTACCGGTACACATATGGTTGCCAACATCTAGCGCTGATGTCAACAGTACCGGTACTGTTCGTTTAAAGACTTCAATACCGGTACTCAAATGCCGGAGGGGAGAGCAGCGTGGCGCGATACGAGGAAGTGGCCGATGACCTGCGAGAACGAATCCACAGTGAGGAGTACGAGGTCGGGGCGACGCTGCCTCGGTATGAGCAGCTGACCGAGATCTACGGGGTGGGGCGTGGCGTCATCTCTGCCGCGCTCGCCATCTTGGAGCGTGAAGGTTTGGTGCGACCGATCAAGCGCAAGGGGATCGTCGTTCTCGACTGGACGATCGAGCGTCGCCGCATCGCCCGAGGGCAGCTGGTGACGCGCGATCCGCGCCGCGGGTATGTGTTCCCTGCGGCCTCCCGGCCGGATGAACCGTGGGAGGTTCACGGCCGGCCCTTCCGCGAGTACGTCGCTGCCCCGGCCCGCGTGGCTGAGCTGATGGGAATCGAGCCCGGCATTGCCACCCTGCGGCGGCGACGCGTCACCTCCCCGGCGGGGGAGCCGCCCTTCCAGTTGGTTGACACATGGCTCTCCCCTTCGGCTGTACGGGATGCTCCGCAGGTCGCAGAACCGTCTACCGGCCCCGGCGGATACATCGACCGCCTCGAAGAGGCCGGGCACGGACCGATCGCTTGGAAGGAATACGGCCGGCCCCGGATGGCGAGTCGGGAAGAGGCTCAGCTACTGGAAATCTCTCAGGAGATGCCCGTGCTTGAGACGGCGATCGTCGGCAAATCTGCGCGCGATGGTGAAACCCTCGAAGTCACAGTGCGGGTGATTCCCGCCGACCGTGTCGAGCTGGTGACTGACCTGCGTCGTGACAGGAGCGCAAGCTGGCCCGTGGAACCCGTTTCTCCATAGTGAGGCGGGCCCGGCAGCAGGCGTACGGCAGAAGTCCGGCAACTCCGAATCTTCCGACACGCCGGGCCTGTACGGCCGCTCCGAGCGGTAGCTGGTGTGTATCTTTCTGTTCTAGTCGATGTTGGGGGTGTTGAAGTGACAACAGCGCAGGACTCGCAAACGGCGGTGGACGAACTGCTGTCCCAAGCTGTATGGCTACCGGCGGTAAACACGCGCGGAGCACTGCGGCGCGCAGCTGGCCTGACTCAGGCTCAGGTGGCAGCTGCCCTGGGTGTTGGGCGAGTTCAGGTAGCCCGGTGGGAGATCGGATTTGCTGAGCCCAGCGGGGTGCGGCGGCGGGCCTACAGCCAGCTCCTCCAACGCCTTGAACAACAGCACCCTGATGTCGCGCACTCAGTAGCGGGCCCCTAGAAAAAGCTGAAGGCCGCCCTGCTCCAACAGGACGGCCTCAATACAGCTCGACTCGCAGCCCTTCACAGCAACCGAGTCGTGTCCGGTGAGGTGACCTCGCCGGGGGTGATGCCCGTGGACCGTAGTCCGCGTGGTCACCAGTACCCAGGATAGAGGCCGCCTCACACAGAGGCCACCATCTCTGGGCCCTGTCTGGTCACATTTGCCGGTCGCGACTCCCCACCAAGGGGAGACCTTCCCGTGCCTGATCCAAACATTTGCCCGATCGCCGCCACCGTGCGCGCCGTGTGCACCCAGCCGATCCCGACTCCCACAACCCGCCGCTGCCTGGCGGGGTTCGCCGGAGCGGGGGTGGCTCGGTGATGGATGGCGATAGCCAGGAGGTGGAGCTGTACGGCCCGGAGGACGGTGGTCTGTACAGCTCGCAGCTCAAGGACTGGATCCCGCTCTGCCCACAGCTGCGGGATTCAGCGGTCCGCCTGTACTGGATTATGCGCGCGCTGGTGATCGAAAAGCACGGTCCGGTGCGCAAGCTGACCGTAATGGAGCTCTGCTACCTGCTGCCCGCGAAGCCCGCAAAGCCGGGGGAGAAGGTCAAGCCGTCCAGCGTCGCGCGGATCCGGTCGTTGCTCGATGAGCTGACTTCGGTGTCCCTGGTGACCACACCGGATGGGAAGCGGCTGAAGACCTCCTCTCGGGTCAGGGCATCGGGTGCGGCTCTTCGGATCCGGATCAACGACTTGCCTGCCCGCGGCTACACCGGCCCGAGGAACGCGTTCGCGGTTCTCGACGTGGTGAAAGCGCCGGCCCTGGAGGCGGCCCGCAAGGCCGAGGTCCGTCGGACCGCTCTGGAGGCGGCGCGGAAGGCCGAGAAAGAACCCCAGGTCACGGGCCAGATTTCTAACCCGGGCGAGCATGCGGGCCAGATTTCTAGCCCGCCGGGCCAGATTTCTAGCCCGTTGGGCCAAAAATCTGGCCCGCATTCCGGGGCTGACCTGCAAGATCGCGAACCCCCGTTCATTCCTTCCGCTAAGTCCTCCCGCTCAGCCACCTCCGTCCGTCCGTCCGTGTCTGTAGGTGGAGACGTGCGCGAGAACACGGATGGACGGACGGACGGGGGCGGCGGTGTCATCGAGGTCCAAGAGCAGCAGCGGGCCGGAACCGGGGAAGCGACGGTGGCTGGCGCCGCGCCGCTGAACGGCAACAGCGCGGCAACAGTGGGGGCCGTCTCCGGTGCGGCTGGTCCGGCTGAGTGCCAGCCGGTGGCTCCGACCCAGGGGGTGTTGTTGCTGACGGAGATCGGTGCGTGGCATCCCGAGTACCTGGTGAGCGGTCAGACCTTGGCGGATCAGGGTCTGGTCGTGACGGGGATGCTGGCGGCGGGGTGGAAGCCGGCGAGTATCCGGCAGGTGATCACGGGTCGGCCTCTGCCGGTGCCGATGACGCACACCGTCGGCGCGATCATCTCGGCGCGGCTGCGGCAGGCAGCGGCCAGCCCGGTCCCGTCCCCGACCGCGTCGTGGCCGGTGGTCCCCGCACAGGGCGGCCCGGCCTACAGCCCGGTCGAGCACTCCAGCACCGCCGTGGCGGGCCGGACCGTCGCCGAGGCGCTGGAAAACCGGGTCCGCTACGAGTGCGCCGACTGCGGAAGGCCGCCGGAGCCGGGACTCGATGTGTGCGCGGCGTGCGCGGGCTGGCCGGCCTGTGAGACCGGCTGCGGCCGCCACCTGGAACACGGCGGCACTTGCCCGGCCTGCACCGAGGCCGCCTCGTGCGCGGGGATCCCCGCCCAGGTGGCCGAGGACGGGACCTGCCCCGGGCACAACGGCCCGTGCGGACGCCCGGTGATGACCCTCGGCCTGTGCGGCCGGTGCCGGGTCGCATCCGAGGCCGCCAAGCGCGACGCGGACACCGCCTGGGAGGCCGCGAGCGCCGCTGCTGTTGCGGCTGTTCAGGAAGCCGAGGCCGAGGAGCAGGTCGTCACAGCCCCGTTCTAGCTGCTGCAGGCCCCACTGAGCCGCTTTGGGTGCATCCCCGGCCCCTCGGGCTAGGGCGGCGCCTGAAAGGGGCTCAGCGGTCCGCGTGTGAGCTTCTGTTGCTGGCGGTGCCTTCGTGGTAGCCCCTCACGGGCGCACGTACACCGAATCGCCTTCTGGGGCGCTGGCCGAGCGCCACCGCCCGAGACCCCGAGGATCAGGACTATGAACCCGCCGTACGCCACTGAGGAACAGCTGCTGGTCGCCCTCGCTACCCTCGGGATCAATGTTCCCGACGGTCTGGGCCACAGCAGTCACGACCCTGAGATGCGCACCGCCGCCCTGTGGTCCCTGCTTTGGCGAGCCTCGGGCGCCGGCTACGGAGACTCCATCGCGGGATCCGACAACTCACGCGCCCACTTCACCGGCCCTTGGGAGCTACCTCTGGGCGAGGATCAGGCGCTCCGCGCTCGGTTCGAACTCGGGTTCGCCCGCGACCGGCTGGGCTCCATCAGCATGACCGTGCCGCCTTGGTCTGTTGGCCTGCCTCACGAAGACGCTCCCGACGACCCCGAGGCCGCGACCGACGGATGGGCGTACGCGGCGGCCACCGCCGTCGGCCTCGCCCTGACACTCCTTGACCCTCTGTGGCGGATGTCGTCCGACGGGGCCCCGGCCGTCATCTCGGGGGCGGATCGCATCGTGCGCTGTCTCCAGGTCATCCTCGAAGAGCTTGGTGACGTCACCGGGCATCCTCGGTGTGATGGCTGCGGTGGCCTCCAACGTGTTACGGCCGGCGGCCGCGAATGCCTGGACTGCTGTGACTCTGAGCCCGGTTTCTAGATCGCCAACGCACCCGGATAGACGGCCAGGTGGGCAGGTATGGCCCGTCGCGTACATGAGGAAGCACTGGGGACTCCGTAGTCGGGCGGCCAAGACGGTGAGGGAGGTGGCGAGCTCTTGCTGGTCACCGGATTGGTCGGCTGATGTGCAGTTGCAGGAACCGTTGCGAGGTTGGTCACGAGTGTGCCCGCAAGGCGCTGACCTGGGATGGGGAGGTCAGGAGACATCATTTCCGTAGTTACCACTACAGAACCCGGTGAGTGGCTTCGCCACTCACCGGTCGGTCACGGATAGGCCAAGGGGCCGGGATGCTGTCGTGCGGCGGGGGCTGTCTGTCCGGGTGCGGCGGGTCCGGGAGGCCTGCGGCAGCCGCCGGGACAAGACGCACCGAGATGCCGCTATGCCCCCGTGCGGCTGGCTCACGCTGTCGTACGTGAACTCGATCAGTGGACGATGCGGACCACGGTGACGGTCATGACGCTGGGGCCGGAGACGTAGTAGACGGCGATGGCGGGGCCGATGACGGCCTGGCGGTGGTCGTGGTCACCGCCGATCGCGGAGCCGGCGGCGTACGGATCCCGGGCGATCACGGCGAGGCCTTTGACGAACTGGCCCGCAGTCTCGATGTCCATCGATGTGAGGGAGGCCTCGGCGGCCGGGGCGTACGCAATGGCACGAGCTCACGCCACCCCTGCCTTGGGGGCGGCGGGCCGGCCCACGGTTCTACCGCGGCGAAGTCGGCGAAGTGCTTCCTCGTCCTCGGCGGCAGCCTCGGTGGTCGACAGCGCCCACCCGACGAGGACCAGGTGCAACTCGTCGGCCGGCGTTGCGCCGATCTCCGCGTCGAACGCGGGACGTTGCTCGACGGGCAGCGCGGCTCCGGGGCTCCGGGGCTCCGGGGCTCTGTAAAGAGGGTTGGGGACTCCCTGGGGCAGGCTAGGTTCGGGTGTAGTCCGCGCCGACATGGGCGCGCGGGCCAGGGCCGGTGCCCAGCGCGCTCTGGGGCAGTACGACCGGACCCGCTCCCTGGCCCCGGTATTCCGTCGGAATTCCGGGGCCGACGGACTCGGCAGCTCGATCCCTCCTTCGACGGCCAGACCTCCTTCACCGACCCGCCGACCTGCGGTGGGGAGGAAACCGGTGAGTTCACCGGCGCAGCAGTCCAGAGGCAAGGGCGGCTGTGGCGAGGGTGACCTGCGCGGGGTCGGCCCAGGACGGTGCGAGCCTGGCCAGGAAGCCGGCGCCAAGGGCCCGTGAGACCGCCGAGCACCGGGAGCAGCGCGGGGCCCAGCTGCGCGCTGGCTCCGGTGTAGACGACGAGTTCGCCGTCGTCCTGGAGCTGCCCGCCGACCTCCTGGTCAAGCCCGGACCTGCCCCACCCGCACAGGCCCCCTGCGCCGTGCAGCAGGGTGTGTCGCCATGCCCTCGCGCGGCTGGTTTACGCCGCCGTACACGGACTCGGCTGGGTGCGCGACGAGCACCACGGTGGGGTTCTTCCGTCCACGGAATGTCGGACCGCCTGGGCGCCTGGACCGGTTCGCGGCAGTACATCGGGGCGGACTCCCGCCGGGTGCTGGGACCAGGCGGCGGCGTACGCATCGGGGGAAGTATGGGAGGAAGTATCAGGGGAAATATGAGGGGATGTATCAGGGGAAATATGGGGGGAAGGTGCAGCGGCGGCGGGTTCGTGTTTTGCCTGGTCAGGACCCGGTTTTCGGCTGGTGAGTGCGCGGACTTTCTTTTATGTGGGTGTGAGGAGTGGGTGGAGGATTGAGAGGAGAGAGACTGCGGAGTCGGTGCTGCGCGTAGCTCTTTGAATGGGTTCCGTGCCTGGGAGTTCTTGAGCGGAGCTTGCTCTGAGGCCTTGATGGGCGTGTCGTTGGGGTTGCGTCGGTTCGTGTGTGGTCATGCCTGGTGGTGTCCCGTGAATTGCGCGCAGCGCTGTCGGCCGAGGCCTCAGTCGACCAGGTCCGCCATCGGCTTCCTGCGGTCGCGTATGCGTGCACGGTGTTGACCCCTGGGCGATTCATTCGGATCCGGTTCACAGCAGCCGAGCTGATTTCGAGCGGCCCTTGAGCCGCGCGGTCGTCCGGGGTGATGGTGTTGTCGGAGCCCGCTGTGTCTAGCCGCTGGTGGTGCCGCCTGCGCCGAGGGCCCGGCGCCTCGGCCTCAGGACGGTCTCTGGCGCCCGTTCCCCGGCTGGGGGCACCACCGGGCCAGGGGTGGCGAGTTCGGCTGCCAGGCGGCCGTGTCGGGTCGGCCTTTCCTGGTCTGAGTCTGTCAAGCGGGGTCCGGAGCCGAGAGGGCGGCGTTGATCATTCACCTGCACAGTCTCTCGCCAAGTCTGTTGCCCGCGAGCGGCGGCCTGCGTTGCGCGCCCAGCGGGGCGAGCGCCTCTCGGCGCCGGCGCAGGACGTGCTCGAAGCTGTGCGGCCGAGCCCAAGACTGTTGGATCGGACCACGGGAGTGGGTACGGCGAAGCCCCTGACACCTGTCAGGGGCTTCGCCGTGTCTGGGCCTGGCCGCGGGAGGCTGTAGATCAGTGGACACTGCGCAGGTGTCCTCGCGCGGTGGCCGGCTTGTTGGCCTTCTTGCGGGCCTTCTCCTCTTGGTAGAGGGCCAGGCGCCGTTCGTATTCCTCTTCGAAGTGACCGACGTCCAGCCGGTCTTCCGGGGCGAGCGCGGCCAGGGCCGCGCGCCGCTCTCCCGGGGTGGCGTAGCGGGCGAGCATCGGGTGGATCTGCAGTCTGCCGCGGCGGATGACGTACACGAGGCGTGCGGCTACCAGGCAGGGCATCGCCCGGCTGATGACACCGCGATCGAGGGCGAGGCCGGCGGCGAGTTCCTCGTGGGTCGCGCGGACCTGGCCGCCCGGCTGCTGCTGGCTGAGCATGTAGAGGAGAATCGCGTAGCCGGTGGGCGGAAGGCGGGGGACGTAGGCGAGGCCCGCGTAGGGGTCGTCCTCCTGGACAGGCCACCGTGCGGCTGAAGCGATGCTCATCACTTCCCCTTCCTGGTCTGCCGGGGTCCCTCCGGCAGCCTGGCGTCCGCCCGCGCCATGTCCCTGAATGCGTCCGGAGCCTTCGGGTCCTCCAGAATCTCCTTGAGGAGATCCAGCTGTTGCACCCGTTCCGGCACGCTCCCAGGGACTCTACGCTTCCCCGCTGCCGGTGAACGTACGCCCCCGCGCAGGGCGGCGGAGGGCACGATCTGGTAGACACCGCGGCGGACACGGCGCAGGACTCCGTCCTCCAGGAGCACGCCCAGCGCCCAGGCCACGTGCGAGCGGCTGTAGCCGCTGCCGATCGTCTGACCGATCTGCTCCTGGGTCTGCTCGATGTGCCCCCCGACCTCCTGCAGCCCGATCATCGCGACTAGCACGGCCAGGACGAAGCGGTCCTCGGCGTCTCCGTAGCGCCGCACGGACCAGAGAAGGAAGGCGAGGGAGTCCATGCTGTAGGAGTTGCCGATGAAGCCGTTCGACGTCGCCAGCGGGTAGAGGTGCGCACCGTACCCGGGCGGGAGGTCGAGGTTCTGGCCCCGGTCTGTCCGTGTCCGGGCGGGTGCCGGGGGCAGGGGCCTGCGGCGCTTGGCCGGCCGCGGGGGCGGAATGGGAACTGCGGGCTCGTTACTCATCGTTCGGTGGGCCCCTCGTTGTCCTGGTACGCGTGAGCAGGCTAGTGCACTGTTGCAGTACTGCCACGGTCAACGTGCCGGTACCGCAACCGAGCTTCGAGATACGTCGGTACTGGCCGACGTTTCTCCTGCCCTGACTCAACGGCCGGGACCTCACCGGATCCCTCACCACGGTGATCCGTGCAGCGTCACGAACGAGCCACGATCGCGCTCACCGCGCACGTGCGGCGCGCACTGAACGGTTGGTGAGCCGGTGTACCGGATCAGATGGGGATCTCAGCGGGGCGAAATGAATGTGGCCGGCGCCCACTTCCGCAGAGCGGGTGGCAAGGGCGCCGGCCGACCGAAGAACACACCGCGAGAGAACCCGCATGCGTCTCGAAGGCGAGCATAGCGCTTGTGGGTCCCTCATTGGGCTCGGAGTGCGATATGTTTTTCGCTCCGTGCGTCGGAGTCTGCCGGCGGGGCTGCACCAAGGAGGCTGGGCTTGTGATCCGGGCTGGGCGTAAGGCCGTGGGACGTGAAGAGCTTGCTGGTGTGCTGGGTATGAAGTGGGCCGCTTTCCGGCGGGCCAAGCCCTACGGCGAAGCCGGCTTCCCCGAGCCCGTGAGCTCGGAGGCTTCGCTGGTCTTGCTGTGGGACCTGGAGCAGGTCGAGGCGTATCGGGACGGCCGGCCGCAGCCGCTCATCCCTGGGAGTGACGACGACCAGGACCTGCTCGACCGCCGTGAGGCGGCAGAGGTGCTGCAGGTCCAGCCGCGCAGCGTGGACGTCTACAAGAACGCTCCTCTTCTGGCCGACCAGGTCGTGGTCGTTGGCGGGGTGGAGCACTGGCCGCGGGCCGCGGTTCTCGCCTACGCAGCCGGCCGCGGGGCCATGAGCGCCCCCACGGGCCGGCCGAAGGGATCCGGAGACCTGGTTCCCCGCGACGTGCTCCCCGGTCGTATTGCGGCGCTCCTGGATGCCGATCCTGCTGTGGGTGCTGCCCACGCCGTCGACGTCCTCGGCGTCTCGCTCCAGACGGCGCAGAGGCATCTCCAGCACGAGCGCACGGCGCGGCTCCTCGCCCTGGCGCGCGAGGAGCAGGGCCTCGGCCTTGAAGAGGCTGCAGAGCGCCTGGGCTATCCGCCGGCCGTTCGCCGCGCCGCCCTCAAGGCCGCTCAGCAGATCCACGGCGCGCGCCCTGACGGGGCGTAGACGCCACTTGCTCCTTTGAGGGGGTCACAGCCGGTCGGCTGTGACCCCCTCAAGGCATTACAGGCCTCCGGGGAGCGGGCGTTGCGCGGTCGGCGCAGGCCCGGGGGTGAGCGGCTTCGCCGCTCACCCCCTTTGCCGTGGGCGGTGGCGGGACCAGGCCGGCTCCGCTTCGCTGCGCCGGCCTGGTCCCGCCACCGCCCACGCTGCGGGGTGGGGAGGCGGGCGGGGGAGGCAGGGGGCGCGCTTCGCGCACCGTACCCCTGCCTCCCCCGCCCGCCTCCCCACCCCTTGCCCTCCGCGCTGCGCGCTGCGGGGCAAGCCTGCGCCGACCCCGCAATGCCCGCTCCCCGGAGGCCTGTAAACCCCATGTGACCTGCGGATACATCACTCTTTCGGGGTAGGTCCGGAGTGCGCTCCAACCCCTATTTGCGCTCAGTCTGCGATATACTTTTCTTGTTGGTGAGGGGATGTGGCAAGACCTCTCCAATGGCCAAGAACACCCCTTCAGACCAAGGGAGAAGCATGTCGGTACGACCGGAACGCCTGGCTGTGGAGATTGGCCCCGGGGGCGGGTTTCACGTCATGGGATGGGGCCCCGAGATGACCGTCCATCGGGCCTTGGGGGCGGACTCCGTCGCCTTTCAGGGCCTGACGGGATCGCTGGTGATGTGGACGGACGACTACGCCCAGCAGTGCGGCCAGGTCCGTAACACGCCCGTGGAGCAGCTCCTCGCGCTCTACCGGCACCCGCACACGGTGCAGGGCCGCGTCCTGTTCACGGGCCCGGTCACCGCCGACGTGATCGAGGGGCTGTCGTTCGATCAGGTCCTGACGCTGCTGGACCGCATGCTCGCGCACGCCGCACCGCAGGCCCTCGACCGCCAGGTCCTAGCCGCTTCCTGAGTCGTCCTGTCCCGCAGGGTGCGGCCAGAACTGCCGCACCCTGCCACGCCAAGGAGCATGCAGTCCGATGACGCCCAACATGATGACGATCAAGCGTACGTCCGCACTCTTGAGGGCCCTGGCTCTCGCGGGTGGCGAGGGCACTCACCGCCTCGACGTCGTGTACTTCCCCGCTGACGGCACCTGCGCCCACCGGTCCTGCGACCTGGCGGGCCCGGTACTGGACGAGAACAGCACGGACGACGACCTCATCGCGGTGATGGAACTTCTCTACTACACCGCGATCCACGACAGCTCGGCCGTGGTGATCATGCAGACCCCAAAGGCCAACGGCATGACCGTGCTGAAGTCCTGGCGGGTGGAAGACCTGGTTGCCCATCCCGTGACCGGGGCCCAGTCCTTCGACGCCTACTGCGTCGGCCCGGACGGGGAACTGATGGGCCCGCAGCCCGCAACCGAGTACGAGGACGCTCCGAGTCTTGCAGGGGCGACGATCCCGTCGCCCCGCAGGCCCTTCTGAGCCCCCTGGATGCCCCGGGCCGCCCTACCTGTAGGCGGCCCCGTAGGGCCGGGGGAGTGGCACCCCCGGCCCACCGAACGAACAACCACGAGGAGAGACATGGCACACGAGATTGAGCAGTTCAGCGACGGCACCGCCGCATTCGTGAGTGCGCGTGAAAGCGCCTGGCACAAGCTGGGGACCGTGACCTCCGACGCGATGACCGCCGAAGACGCCATGCGCCTGGCCGCCCTCGACGGGTGGGACGTCCGCTTGGTCGGCCTGCACGCCACCGAGCTCACCCCCGACGGCGCGCACCTGCTGGACGTGCCGAACCACCGGGCCAGCGTGCGCACCCACCCCAAGACCGGCCGCCCGGAAACCCTCGGGGTCGTCGGCCCCGACTACACCCCCGTCCAGAACGAGGAACACGCCGAGTTCCTGAACTACCTGGTGGACGAGTCCGGCGCGCACTTCGAGACGGCCGGATCGCTCAAGGCCGGCCGCCAGGTGTTCCTGACCATGAAGCTGCCTCAGACCCTCACCATCGGCGGGCACGACACGGTCGACCTGTACATCGCCGCGTTCAACTCCCACGACGGCTCCAGCGCCTTTCGGATCGTCGTCACCCCCGTCCGCGTGGTCTGCGCGAACACCCTGCGCGCCGCCCTACGCAACACCAAGAGCAGCTACACGGTCCGCCACACCTCCGGAGCACGCGGACGCATCGCCCAGGCCCGCCAAGCGCTGGGGCTGACCTTCAAGTACTCCGAGGAGTTCGAGAAGGCGGCCCAGCGCATGCTGGACACGGAAATGTCCACGCCCGCCCTGCGTAAGGTCGTTGACCAGCTCTGGCCGGTATCCGACAGCGACAGCACCCGGAAGAAGACGAACCGGGATGTCAGGTGGGGCACCATCCGCAACCTATTCGAGCAGGCGGACACCCAGGCAAGTATCCGGGGCACAGCGTGGGCGGGGTACAACGCGATCACCGAATACGCCAACCACGTCGCCCCCGCACGCGGCGCGGGTGACCTGGCCAAGGCAGCAGCGCGCGCCGAGCGGGTCATCACCGGGACCGCCGACGACGTCATGGAACAGGCCTTCCGCCTCATGACCGTCTGACGAAAACCGCCCTGCCCGGACGCGAGTCCGGGCAGGGGACCCAGGGACACCCGCACGAAGTGGTCCCCGCCAGGGGGCTCCGATTCCCATCTCTATCCGCATCACAAATTGAAGCGCAGACAGAAGCCTTCCCCCAGCCACCGGCACGAGCACTCCGACCACAGCCGTGAGGAACCACAGAATGTCAGACACACTGTTCCGCGCACTCGACCTCATCGAGCCCAACGACCTCGTGATCTACCACGGCAGCATGACCGACCGGCACGGCTTCTACCTTGCCCGACCTTGCGATTGCAGGCGCTGCCTGGCACACGACCACCGAGGCAACGATGACGTCCGATACCGACTCATCGACCCTTTCGACGAAGACCCCGGCGCGCACACCCTGCGATGCGCCCGCCGCCAGTCCATCACCCGATCGACCGCCAGCACCTGACACACCCACACCACCCCCTGTCTTCTTGCTAGCCAGCCCGCGAAGCGGGCTCAGCCCGGAGAGCGCAGCGAACCGGGCCAGGCCCCCGCGAAGCGGGGGACCCCCACACGGGTGAAGCGAAGCGAAACCCGCCATGGTCCCGCGCTTCGCGCGGGACCATGAGTCTCCGGAGCGAAGCGGAGGAGACCCCGGCCCAAAGGGCCTGGCCTTACCCGGAGCGAAGCGGAGGGTTCGGGGCCGAAGGCCCCGAACGGCCAAGCGCAGCGAGGCCGTTCAGTC
>NZ_JBYQMJ010000003.1:0-294570 GCF_057834465.1 Streptomyces sp. GL_140 | reverse complement strand
TACCTGAGCGCTGCGCGCTCAGGACCGAACGGCCTCGCTGCGCTCGGCCGGGGCGCCTTCGGCGCCTGCCCTTCCGCTTCGCTCCAGGGCAATGAACCGCCTCGCTTCGCTCGACGGGGGCTCGGCTTCGCCGAGCCAGAGCCGGCCTTCGGCCGGGAGTCCTTCGCTTCGCTGCGGACTGCTCGGGTTCCGTTTCACTCCACCTGAACGGCCCGCTCCGCGGGCCTGAGTGACCCCGTTTCACGGGGTCCGGGCCTTCTGCCTGTTGGGTGGGTCCGCTTCGCTCCCCCACCCGGGGCTCTTCCGGCTCCACCTCCAGGACCAGCCCGCTCCGCGGGCCGCCAGCAGCAGAGGACCCTGCACGTCACCGGCCCCATGGCTCGGGTCACTCGGTCCAAGTCCTCCAACGCGCCGGCTCCTCGCACACCCCCGACTCAAGGGCCTGCCGATACGCCTCCTGCCAACTCGTCCCTGACCCATGCAGCAGAACACACCCCTGAGGGACCGGCTGCAGCCCATACCAACAGGCGGATATCACAAAGACCAACAGGAACGCGGCAAGAGGATGCCTCCACGTAGGAGGACCCGTAAGGGGCAAGATCACCCCAAGACCCTAAACACAGCACCCAACAGACCACTCGGGGGGTGGGCCTGACCCGTCGCGTGAATCCACTCCAGGCCTGCCTTTGGGGCGCAGGCCCCTATGTTCAGGGGCGTATGAGTCCGGCGGGTTCGCGAAGGCATCGGTCGTACGCCACGCGTGCGGTTGGCACCCACACCACTTCTTGACCCAGCCGGCGAACGGGAGGCGCCGTGCACCCAGTCTTACAGAACCCGGACCGAGTGGCCACGCGATTCTGATTCAAAGTGGGCATCGGATTGAGACTGGAAGCAATGGCATGGTGCGCAGCGCCTGCCGACTGTGATCGGAGCCTGAAGTTCAAGCGATGTCGAGGAGGAACTCCGCCTCGTATGACAGTCGCTCAGGGTGTCACCGGTAGTGGGCAGTTCCAGCGTAGGACATGCCCAGCGCCATGGTGAGCTGTTTGACGTCGAGTTCGCCGACGAGGGTGAGCAGCCGTGTTGAGCGCAGGACGCGCGGGAGGAGGCCGACCGGGGCGAGGCTGTCTCGGATGTGGGCCGCGCCGGCCGGGCCGGTGGTGACTCTGGTAAGCCGGGTGACCAGTACGTACGGGTTATC
This sequence comes from Streptomyces sp. GL_140, assembly GCF_057834465.1. Lineage (NCBI taxonomy): Bacteria > Bacillati > Actinomycetota > Actinomycetes > Kitasatosporales > Streptomycetaceae > Streptomyces > Streptomyces sp. GL_140. Next base: position 293,369 of record NZ_JBYQMJ010000003.1, on the reverse strand, counting down.
CGTGTGCAGGGTGCTCCGGTGGCCAAGGCAGTCCTCCAGAGCCCGCCACGTAGCGCTGTCGAGGGCAAGGTCGACACTGCGCCCAGGGAAGCGGACCGCGCGTGGGGCAGTGCTGATGTGGCCGAGGGTCAGGCGGCGGAGCTCGGTCGTGGTGGCAGCGTGGAGGAGGGCCGCCAGGCCGATGAACGCCTCGTGAGGGAGGACGTCCTTGCCGGTAGTCCAGCGACGGTAGAGGGTGCGCTGCTCGTCGAGACCTGGGTCATCGGCGTCGAATCCAAGCAAAGCCTGGGGCACGTGACGACCATCGTGATCAATCACCTCGCACTTTTCATCGCTGAAGCAGACTCAGAGGAGCTTCACACCAGCCTCGTCACGCAAATCGATCCCACAGGTACAGCAACGAAACTCTGGCCAAATCCCAACCAGTTCAACTGGCCGCTCTCACCAGTACTCACACCCGACCAGGTCGACGACATCGGGAGCCTCATCCAACCCATCCCCGGCACAGCCACTCGCTGACGCCCAACCGCTGCCACGACCCTGCACATTCGCACCGGGGCCGGGGCGGCCATCACCAACCGCGCCCCTGCACACCACGGCATCCCGCAAGCCCCCACTCATCCTGACACACACCCGGGACCATGCACATCGAGCAGCCCCTCCGTGCTGCGAGACGCGGCAGCCGGCCCTCCCTGACCGCTGGGCGCGGTCGGGAAACCGACTGCCCGTCTCTGCCAAGGGGTCTACCAGCTGATGCGGGCGGCGCCATTGCCGCCAGGACTGCCCTGTCCTGCGTCTGCGTCACCGCCGCTACCGCCGAATCCCGCGCTGTCACTGAGCGCCTGATAAGGGGCACGTGGGTTTCCGTCCGCAGACGGCTTGAAAAGGGCCTGGGCGGGATAAAGGCTCAGGCCCTGGGCGCCACCGCCACCGCCGCCGCCGCCGATGTCACCGTAGCCGGCGCTGCCGCTGTTGCCACTGCTGCCGTTGCCGTTGCTGCCGTAGCCACTGCCTCCGGCGCCGCCTTTGCCGCCGTCGCCGCCTTTGCTGCTGCCGTTGCCGCCGGCGCCGCCGTAGCCCCCGCCATCACCGCCTCCATGGCTTGTGTCTCCGCCTTTGCCGCTGTCGCCGCCGCCGCCGCCGTAGCCGCCGCCGCCGCCCCAGCCGCCGTCACTGCCGTAGCTGCCGCCTCCATTGCCTCCATCTCCGGCGTAGCCGGACACGCCCCCGTAGCCGCCACCACCCCCGCCCCCGCCCCCGCCCCCGGCGAGGAGGACGGGCGCACCGTCGGTGGGATAATACGTGGATTGACCCGGGCTACCGATGTGAACCTTCTGACCTGGTGCCGGGGTAATGACGTGCCTGATGTAAGCCCCGGCACCGCCGTCGCCGCCGTCGCCACCCTTGCGGCCATCCCCACCATCGCCACTTCCTCCTCCAGGTCCCCAGAGTTCCAGAGTGACTGCTGTGACGCCGTCGGGGATGGGGAGGGTTCGGTCGCCAGGGGTAGTGAAGATCTTTGCGGTTGTGGTGCTGGGGGTGACGGGACACCAGTCGGTGTCTTTGACGAGGTAGCCGCTGTCCTGGTACACGCCTTCTGGCTTCGCGGCGGTGACGAGGTTCGAGGTGGCGGCCCAGGTGATGCCGTTGGTGTAGTCGGCGATGCCGGTCCAGGTGGAGCTGATCGCGGGGTTGTAGCTGCCCCAGCCGCCGTTGTCGTTGTCGGGGTCCCAGTGGTCTGGCTGGTAGGTGTCGCTGTCGAAGGACTCGCACTGGGTGCCCCGGAAGAACCAGATCTTGTTGTCCGCAGGTGAGTAGAGTGCGGCGTCGACCCCGTCGAAGGGGAAGACTTTTGCTTTGTTGTCGAAGGGGTAGCCGAACACTTGCGCTATTGGCTGGGTGAAACCCTGGGTCTTCAGCCGGCTTCCCGAGGGGTTGTTGATGGAGAAGGTGATGCAGTTCCCGCCCTGGAAGAGGTAGACGGTGCTCGTATCGCCCAGGCAGAGGGCGGCGTCGACGGGCTTGCCGGCGTCGAGGAGCTTGCCGGTGCCGCCGTCGGTGAACAGGTCGTAGCCCCCGTCCAGGGCACGCAGTGAGTGCGTGTCGGCGGGCTGGTCGCCCCACCAGGGCTTCCCGGACGCCGGGTCCCATTCGTAGCGGTCGCACGTGATGTCTTGACTGTGGCCCGTTCCGTACAGGCAGTACAGACTCGGCAGCCAGCGTTGACCGTCGGCGAACGGGGTAGGGACATTGGGGGCAGAAAAGGCCGCTAAATAGGATTTCATGATCCACGCTCCTGTTGTGATTGGCCCTATGTGGCCAGTACGTCCGTGACGCCCCGGGGAGAGAGGCCACGAAGCGGGGGATTGGCGCCCTCCGCCTGTCCGGGTTGTAGTCCCGCCCAGACGCCGTCCCCTCTGCACACGAGGAAACTGCACGCTTCCCCGGCCCCCTGCCTCGGCCCCCGGGCCGGTCACCCCCGGCATGCCGGAGCTACCGGGCACCGGCAGGACGGAGAAATGAGCCCCGCCCTGCGCGTGGTCGTCCATCCCCCGGACGCCGAGGGCGGGCGCCGGGTCCGCTGCGACGGCCAGTTCCTCGGCCGCGCCCTCGGTCCCGCCGACCTGCTGGAGTTCCTGCGGCGGGCCGGTCTGGACCCGGACGCCGTCCGGCTGGACGATCCGCTGCTCATCGAGTGGCGCGGCGGCGGGCCGGCCGTCTGGAGCCCGGATCTGGGCGAGGAGTGAACGCAGTGCGGGCCGCCGCCCGGTCGGGGTGGCGGCCCGAGGACCGGGCTGGGGTACGGGTCAAACAGCGGGGGATCCGGCGTACTCGTGATGCTGGTAGCCGTGTCCGTCGCCGTGCCAGTCCAGGAACAGCACCGAATCTGCGAGAGCGCCGGGCCCGGCCCGGTGGGTGACCGTCGGGGTGCGGTAGCGGCCATGGCGCTTGCCGCCCGGTGTGCTGTCCTCCACAAGGGTTCCAACGCGGTGAAGTCCGCTTCGCTCACCGCGGCGCCGTCGCGGGACTGTTTGATCTGCAACCGCAGCTTGGCCCCGTCGAAGATCCCCTTGTCGTCGATCGGGTAGAACGACGGGCCGTCCCACTGGACCTCGGCGTACGCGTAGACCGTGCCGCCGGAGCGGGCCGCGCACGTGGTCACCTTCACGTCCCAGTTGTCGGGCCACGGCCCGTCATAGCTGTCGTCGTCAATGGTCCTGGTGCTGCTGGAGCACTTGTAGGCCGGTGCGGCCGTCATGTACTTGATTCGGGTCATGGCCAGTCAAGGCCAGCAGCGCGGGCGGCGACAGGGCCGCGCCCCGAACCCCCCACCCACGGGTTACCCGCCCCCCCCCGTCCTGGGACGACGCCTCACAGGCCGCCCTCGCGGCACTCACCTACCTGGTCCAGCACTGGTGAACTCACCGGTCACCGGGCTGTACTAACCGGTTTCCTCACCACCCCAGGTCAGCGCAGTGGACGGCACAAATGCCGGACCGTCAGGAGGTGGCCCGCCCCCGGCAGTCGACCCTGGTCGACTGCCGCCGTGACGATTGGCGGCGGGCGCGAGCGGGGCGCTGTTCGGGGGTGCCGGGTGGGACGGGAGACTGTGCGGGTGAGTGAGCAGCGCCGCCCCCTGGGCACCGGACCCCGCCAGACCCCCGCCCCGGACGGGCCGAGCCGCCGCGGCCGCCTCGCGGCCGAACCCGCCGACCCCGGCCCGACGGTGCCCCCGCGCGGGGAACGGGCGCCCCAGAGCGTCCTGGAGCCGCAGCGGCGGGTACTCGGCACCGGGGGCACCGCCAGCACCTAAACAGGGCCGGTACCGGCCGGGGCGCCCTGGACGACCACGACCCGGGTGGGGCGCAGGCTCCCGAGGAGCGCGGCTGCGGTAAGGCCGTTCTGGATCGGATCGCCCAGCGCCGACGCCACGTACGTGGCGGCCGCGACGGTGAGCGCCATGGCGAGATAACCGAGCGCCAGAAGCGAACCGGAGCCACGGAGACGGCTGCTGCGGCTGCGGAGCGATCGGGAACGTGGTCATGACGATGGTGTCCTTCCGGAACGTGCTGCGGTCGATCCGCAGGACCGCACCATGCGAAACCACGCACCAAGCCGCGCAACCCCCGAACACCAGACACCAGACACCAGCCCCCCGACCGTCCGTCCGCGAGGCCCCGAAACCGCTCCAGAGTCCGAGTCCGTCCGGAGCCACGCGCAGCGCCAGGCCCCGCCCAGGCCCGCAACCCCGCAGACCCAGACACCACCCCACCCACACACAGAAGAAAGTCTGGTCACTCACCAGCCAAAAAACGGGCCCTGACCAGGCACAACGCGAGTGCGCCACCGATGCGGCTTCCCCCGATATCTCCCCTGATACTTCCTGAGGTGACCCCCGGAATGTGGACACTGGGGTCATGCTGCGAGTGAGAGTTTAACTGTCTTGTGGTGCTGCTGTTCGAACTCCATTGGGGAGAGGTAGTCCAGCGCGCTGTGGCGTCGGCGGGCGTTGTAGTAGGTGAGCCACTGGAAGATCTCCAGCCTCGCCTGACGGAACGTCGAGAACAGCTTCCGGTGCATCGTTTCTCGTTTCAGGCCCTGCCAGAAGCTCTCGGCCAGGGCATTGTCGTAACTGGAGCCGACCCGGCCCATGCTCCTGCGGATGCCGTACCGATCGCAGACCTGGGCGAACGCGGCCGAGGTGTATTGCGATCCGCGGTCCGCGTGGAAGATCACTCCGGTGACGTCGCCGCCGCGGGTCGCGACCGCGGCCTGGAGTGCGTCGATGACGAGCTCGGCCCGCATGTGCGGGGCCATCGACCATCCGAGTACCCGGCGGGATCGGATGTCGATGACGCAAGCGAGGTAGAGCCATGCGGTTCCGACCTGCACGTATGTGATGTCGCCGCACCACTTCTCGTCCAGCGTGCCGGCGGTGAAGTCCCGCTGGAGCAGGTCTGGCACCGGCGGCGCCAGGCGGTCCGGGATCGTGGTGCGCTTCTTTTTCCGCAGGTGGCGGCCGACGATGCCGTGCTTGCGCATCAGCCTGGCCACGCGCTTGCGGTTGACCGTGTACCCAAAGCCCCGCAGTTGGGCATGGACTCGGAGCGCGCCGTAGTTTCCGCGGTGTTCGGCATGGATTTCGCGGATCTCGGCGACCAGGGCGTCCTCGGTTCCCTGCCGCTCGGCCCGCGCCTGGGCGCCGGCGATCCACCGGTAGTAGCCCGAGCGGGAAACTTCCAGTACCCGGCATATCCGCTTGATGCCGTACATCTCGGCGTGGGCGGAGACGAAGTCCCAAGCGGCGGTCCTCACTTCATCTCCCGCGCGAAATAGGCGGCTGCCCGTCGCAGGATCTCCCGCTCGAGCTGCCATTCCTTCTCCGCCTTGGCCAGCCTGGCGTTTTCCGCCCGCAGCCGGGCCAGCTCGGCCTCGGTGTCCTGCGACGCGCCGGAGGCGACCGGACGGTCTTCGGCGTCACGCACCCAGGTCCGCAGCGTCTCGGGGTTGACGTTCAGATCGGCCGCGACGTCCCGAAACGTCCGCCTGCCGGCCGAGGCCCGCCACAACGCGACCGCGTCGGACCGGAACTCCGCACTGTACTTCGAGGGCCTTGCCACGTGGATTTACACCTTCCAGGATCAACAAGATCCATTGTCAGGTGTGTCCACACCACGGGGATCACCTCACCTTTGTGGGAGCGGTGTTCCACCGAGGGCATCACCTCACGATGGGCAGCCCCGTACGACTTGAGCTTGTCGGTGACCACCACTCGCGGCACCCGCCCGGTGGAAGTGAGGAGCCGACGGAAGAAACGCCTGGCCGCAGCCTTGTCACGACGGTTCTGGACCAGGATGTCGAGGACGTTGCCATCCTGGTCGACGGCCCGCCACAGGTACTTCTGCACCCCGCTGATCTTGATGAACACCTCGTCCAAGTGCCACTTGTCGCCCGGCCGCGGACGCCGCCGGCGCAGGCTGTGGGCGTAGGCCTGACCGAACTTCCGACACCAGCGGCGGACCGTCTCATAGGAGACGATGATGCCGCGCTCGAGCATCAGCTCCTCGACCTCGCGGAAGCTCAGGGGGAAGCGGAAGTACAGCCACACGCAGTGCGCGATGATCTCCGCCGGGTACCGGTGATTCGCGTACGACGGCACCACGGACGACACAACGATCCCTCTCACCAGGCGGACGACCCGAAGATCATCTCACCCCCACGCCGACAACGTGACAGTGTCCGCTCCGCTCACCCTTGTTATTGCTGGGTTGTGCAGGTGTGGGGCCTGGTCGCTCCGCTCCCCGGCCCCTACCCGACCAGCGGGATTATCAACTCGGCGCCTGATCAACGGCCTTCCCTCAGAAGGATCCGTGCCCAATCACACGTGTACGCACTCGTGCCCAAACGCCGCAGCCTGCGTGATGTACGGGTCTGCAACATACGTTACGGAGCTGCAGTGATACATACCCGCCAACGCCGTAGCGCTATTGTATTCAAGCAAAATGTCATTGGGGCCGATACTCTCCTCATGATGACAGGAGACAGCGAACAGGGTACCGTCAACAAGATTGCCCGACACGCACTCCGCTCCGGGGTCGTCTGCGTAGGCTGCTGGTGCACTGATTGCTAGTCCACCCAGGGCCAGCACAGCGGTGCCGATGGATGCTGCAAGCTTCCGACTGATCTTCATGAAGTGTCCTCGATTCGAGTGAAGATACCTGAATGGCATGTCCCGCCCCCTCACTTTGACGCGAACATCACAGCCCGGGAAGGCTTACTTACCGGGCGCTTGAAGCACTCCCCAAGCGCGCGCCTCACCCTGCACGCCGCCCTACGGCCTCGGACAGTCAAGATCATCCGTCAGGCTGATCCTCAGGCTGTGTCCGTAACCGGTGCAGATAAACAGGCGGCAGCTTTGCTGGTAGAACGATTGGCCCGTCGCGCTGGACACAGAAAACCAGCGGCATGAAGCCACCGCCTTAAGCCCCCAAAACCCGGCCCCACAGACCCCTTCACCGGCCCTCTCCGCATATCCCACCAGGCCTGATAGGCAGACCCCAACCAGCAACCACCGCGCCCCACATGGGCACACGGCCGAACCGCACCCCAGGTTGGAAACCTGGACCACACACCAAAACACAGCGATCTGACGGCCCATCAGCAACCAGTGAGAAATTCAGAACGCCGCAACTAGAAACCCAAAGCGGCCCTATAAAGGCTTTGAAATTCAAGCCCTTGGAAGGCACGGATAACCACCCACGCTGACTGGATTATTTTCCATCTATCCCGCCTGTCAGCGTCTACGTAGGGCGAACGCCACGGCAATCACAGCAACCAGCGTCGAGGCCACGCCACCCACTGCTGCGATCGGACTGGTCAACGAGGGGTGGAGCAGGCAGAGATAGAACGTGGCACCCAGGAGCATGACGACGACGAGCACCAAGACCAAGAGCAGAACTGGGTCGATGCCTGCGGACTGCGGGGCCGGCGGCTGCTGGGGCTGAGGCTGGTTGACGGTAGACACGATGGGTTCCCTCCCTGGGAATGTCTGCGGACGGTCCGCGGACGAAGCTCTGCAGGCCAACTCCGCAGTTCGGTGACGGACAGCAGCGGCCCGGGCCAGTGCCCCTCGGGGCCTTGGTCTCACGATGGCGGTCCAACACCCCCAGTCCGATATCGCGGGTTCGAGACGCGGGATATCGGATCCAGCGCATGCATGTGGTACCGGCGCGTGTTGCGAGGCCCGCGGTCTCTGCTTGGTGACGGGCTGCTTTGGTTATGGGGGGATCGGTCTGGATGTCATCAAGCGAGCAGCAGCCGAAGGCGGCGGTGTACTAACCGGTCCATGGGCTGTACTAACCGGTTTCCTCCCCACCGCAAATCAGCGCGGTAGACAGTGCAGATGTTGGCCTGTGAGCGCCCCCGGGGGCGCTGCGGCCGGGTGTCGGGTGGGGCGGGAGACTGTGCGGGTGAGTGAGCAGCGCCGCCCGTTGGACACCGGACCCCGCCAGACCCCCACCCCGGACAGGCCGGCCCGCCGCGGCCGCCTAGCGGCTAAACTCGCCGACCCCGGCCCGGGCAGTGCCCCCGAGCGAAGAACGGGCGCCCCAGGGCGCCCTGGGGCCGCAGCAGCGGGTACTCGGCATTGGGGGCACCGCTACCACCTAGACGGGACCGACACCGGCAACGTCGTCGCCCTGGACGACCACGACGACGCGGGTGGGACGCAGGCTCGCTAGCAGCGGCACCGCCACGGTGACGCCGTTCTGGATGGAGTCGGCCAGGGCGGGCAGCATGTACGTGACGTACACAGTCGCGGCCGCGACCGCCAGGCAACCGAGTACCTGGAGCAGCAGGACGAACCGGCGCCGGGCCAGAGGCTGCGGCTGCGGCTGGGAGTTGAAGACGGGAATAGCCATGGGTGGTTGTCCTTCCGGGCAGCCCGAGGTCGTTCCTCGGGAGAGTTCGGGGAGCGTGAAGTGCCCCACTCCTTGTGTCGCGGGGTGGCGGCGGAGCAGCACAGTGCAGGGGAGGGCGGTTAGTCCCGCAAGGGCATGTCAGAACGGGACTGGCGCTGCCTCAACTGGCGTGGGCGCGGGCGCCCACGCGGGGTGGCTGGGAGCCGGGGCATGCAAAAAGGGGCGCCACTTGGCGCCCCTCTCACCTTGTATATACCCGTCTTTTTCAACTGTTCGGACATCTGACTGTCCGTGACGTCAGTCACAAGCGGATGCCGTTGCCCAGTGCCGGCACCGCGTACGTGGCGGGCCGCGACGGTGACCGCCAAGGCGAGGTAGCCGAGCGCCAGGAGCCGCGGGGCGAACCGGAGCCACACCAGCGGCTGCTGCGGCTGGGGGCGATCGGGAGCGTGGTCATGACGATGGTGTCCTTCGGGAACGTGCTGCGGTCGATCCGCAGGACCGCACCATGCGAAACCACGCACCAAGCCGCGCAACCCCCCGAACACCAGACACCAGCCAGACCCCAACCCCCCGTCCGAGAAACCCCGAACCCGCTCCAGCACCTCCACCAACAACCGGCCCCGCCCCAGAGCCCGACTCCGTTCAAAAGCCACGTGCAGCGCCAGGCCCCGCCCAGGCCCGCAACCCCGCAGACCCAGACACCACCCCACCCACACACAGAAGAAAGTCTGGTCACTCACCAGCCGAAGAACAGGCCCTGAACAGGCACAACGCGAGTGCGCCGCCGATGCGGCTTCCCCCGATATTTCCCCTGATACTCCCTCCCATATTTCCCCCCATACCTCCCCCGATACTTCCCCCCACGCGTACCTCGGCCGCCCCGGTCCCCCGCCGACCTGTTGCAGCCAGGCCTTGATGCACCGCGTCCACGCCCCACGACCGAACGGGCGTAGTGTTCGCCGACTGCCGCCATGAGGAGATGCGGCACTGATGCTTGCGGCTGCTTCATTCTGGCGCGTGCTGCTGGCCGATCCGAGGAGATTTGAGTCCTACAGCTGCACCAGTGTCAGGCGACGCCAGGCCAGCCACGAAAGTCGGGACGAGTACGCGGATTCGGCTTTCGGGGATGTCCCCTGCCATTGCTTGGACGGCGAGTTCGGTGCCAGGTGTGGCAGCCGCACCGAAGAGTTGGCGAAGGAGGTGCAGTCCTTCGGTAGCTACGGCGCCTACTCGTGGGTCTTGGCAGAGAGTGTCGAAGGATGCCTTTACCTGACGGGCCGGGACATTAGCCATGATCCGGTAGACGTCGCCGGCGTCCTTGGCGGATAGCCGGTTCGCCTTCCCCTTCTCGGCGTCGATGATCCGTTCGTGCAGCTTGTATGCCTTGGCCACGAGAAGCGCCGCAGGTCCGGCTACGTACGCCTCCACGCTGCGGCCGTCGTGCAGCGTGAGACTGGAGATCGTCATCAACGAGCGGTCCACAGCTGCCACCTCGAGGCCGGCGACCTTCTTGGCGGCCCAGCCGTCGTGTGGCGGCATCGCGGTGCGGCGCCTCTTTTTCGAGCCGGGAGCCAGGTTCTCGGGTACAAGGAGGTCGACCTCTACGCCGACTTCGCCCTCGCCGACCTGTTCGGTGCGCTCCCACAAGCCGACCTGCAGATTGCCGCCCTCGTCGAGCTTGAGGGTGAAGCCGGCTGCGCGCATTGCTTCCTCGAGCAGCGGCTGTTCGCCCAGGACTTCCGGGTCGATGCTGATGTCGCCGTCGGAAGTGTAGGAGGCGCTGCTGATTTCCGCGTCCATGGTGCAGAGGTATACGGCCTGGGCACCGACGACGGTGAGCGCCTCTCGGTGGTCTTCCAGGGCGATGAGCGCGTCTAGGAGCACCTTGCGGGCGGCTTGGTTCAGTTCGTCTTCGTCGGTGCCTGCTGCGGCTTGCGACATCGTTCCCCCTCCGGACGTGGCGCAAGTCTAGAAGCGGGTGGGCTCGTCCCGGCGGGAAAGATCAGATCTGCGCCAGACATGTTCGTGCTTTGCCATGAATTCCAGGATCTTTTCGCCCTCGGCTGGCATGCGGCCCGGCCCCGAAAGGCAGTCCGTTGCGAGCTGGCTCAGGCCGACCTGCCACACGTCGCCGGCGAACATCGGCCGCTGCCACACGCTGTCGTCCTTCGCCCGCAGAATCAGCACATCAGCGCCTTCCGGCACCGGAATGAGACCGAGCTCGTCTGCCCACGCTTCCACGTTGAGCTCGTGCTCCTGGACGTAGAGCATGAGCTGTCCCCCGACGGACAGCGGCGCCAGGGATCTAGCCGCGTAGGAACCCGTGACCAGGACCTCACGCTGCATGCCGCCAGGGCCTCCGGCGGCCATTTTCGACAGCCTACGCAGCACTGTTTTGATGCCGTTCGGAGCGAGCATGCCTGTCGGCTCAGTGGTGCGTAGGAGGTCCGTTTGGTTTGCCCTGGCACGTAGCAGCCCTTGCCAGTCCACCGAAACAATGACCCTGCCGTCGCGTTCGATCAGTAGTTGATCGTCCAGGGTGTCGAGCAACCGTGACACATAGGGCAGGCTCAAATCGGCCCCCCCGGCTAGTGCTGAGGCGCGGTAGGGCGGAGCAAAGTCGGCCAGCAGCCGTACCAGCCGACCAGCCTTGAGGCCGGTGAGCAGCGGCTTGCTGGACGGCTGTCGGTGCCCGGCGGGAGCCCGGTCGGCACCCTGGGTATGGATGACGATGGCGGGCCGGCTCACCCGCAGGGAAACGTTGCCGGTCAGGTCTAGGTAGTCGATTCCATTCGCCCGCAGCGCTTCCTGCGCCAGCGGGCTGATCCACGGAGAGATCACCAGCAGTCGGGTGTACGGGCTCACCCGACGTACGAGATGCGCCATTGACGTCAGGACTCCGCCGGCGTCCTTCGGGGTGACTCGCTGCCGGGCCTCGACGAGCAGTGACACGTAGACGCCGTCATCGGACTTGATCTGGAGCATCGCATCCCAGCCATGGTCCCCACCGGGCAGTTGCTCGGGTCGCAGGGTGGCCTCCCACTCCGGTCCAAGCAGCTGCTGCAGATACAGGCGCCCCTGCTCAGCCAGCGTCAGCCCAACCATGTGCGCGCTCGTCTCCATACCCTCAGCATGACATGACAAGTGGGCCCACATCGAAAAACTTGCCGAATATTGGAACTTTCCTAGTGTTGGTAAGTTGCTGGATTAAGCAACTTTAACGGTCTGGGCAACTTTCTTTGCCTCAGAAAGCCGCCCAGATCAGCAAGCTATTCGCCGCCACCCTTGAAGACGTCCGAGCCCCGGCAGGACTGCGCGGCCTTAGGGAGTAGCGCGGGCGTTGCCGAGTCCAGTCCGGCTCGCCGTCTAGTGAGGGAGCGCCTGTGGGGCGCAGCGGTCGTGCTTGTCCTGCCTGGGTAGGTGATGCGGTCGGTGTGGGCGATTCTTTTGGCGTGGAGCTTGCGGCGGGGGTGCTCGGGAAGCCGTGGACCGGCCTCACCACCTGGTCAGGCTGGCGACGCGCCTGCTTTCGACGCCTCACCGCCAACCATGCACGAGCTCGTTAGGTGCTACGCCGTCCTGGCAGTAGCCGCCACGTGAAGGCCGCCTTGGGAGCGAGGCGTCTTTGCTCCCACTCGGCGCGGCGCGACCGTCCGGGGATCGATCGCCTCCCCGGGCGCCCCTTGGTGGTAGACACCGTCGGGGTCGGTGTCGCGGTCGTGCGGGAGCAGAAAGAAGACCCGTCGGAGCTGGAGCCCGCTGTCGGGGTCGGCTTCGGCGTGTTCGTCGAGTTCGGTGTAGCCGACCATGCGTCCGTCGCGGGCGTAGCGGGGCTTTCCGCGGCGGCGGGCGGTTTTGTCGAGGGCTTGGCGTACGTAGTCGAGAGCTTCGGGGTTCTCCAGCCACACCACTGTGTTCTCGTGGAGGAGGTCGCTCTCGTTCAGCAGCGAGCTCATGGCTGCGTCCCCTTTTCGTTGTCGGCGGCCGAGTGGTGGCCGGGGTGGGTGTGGGACCGGTCGTGTTCGGGCGTGCCGTGTCCATCGTAGGGAGGTGTGAGCCCGGTGCGTAGGGCGCTTGGTTTAGACATGTTCGGGTTGGTCGTCGGCGAGGAGTGCGAGTCCGGGGTAGTACTTCCGCTGGATTTCATCATGTCGGCCGGTGAGGCCAGGGCGAGTTCCTGGCGCACGCGGGTTGCGAAGGCGCGGGCGGTGGCGGGCCGGATGCCTTCGCCGGTGCTGCACCAGCTGCTGTAGGCCGCGTAGAGGAGTCCTTGCTCGACCTTGAGGTCACCCGGGCCTCGATCGCCGGCACGGCTAGTGGTGGTGCTGGTGCAACATTCGGTGAGGAAGCGGCCGATGTGGTCCTCGGTCGTCGCGTAAGCCTGGGTGGCCATCCGTACGGAGGCGGGTCCCGTCAGGGGGTCTCGGGTGGCGAGGTAGAGCTGGGCGCCTTCGATGAGCCAGTACAGGATGCCGGGGCCTTCGCTGTCGACGAGCTGCTTGGCCAGATTCCTCGCGCCCGAGCTTGCCGCCCCCATCGCCACCGGCATACCTCAACTCACCTACAACATAAGCAACTTGACAAGCCTCCCGGCGGGTCGCGGCGGTGACGGTCCTGTGGGCGTTGACGATGGCTCGATGAAACGATTTCGTTGCCTGGTCCTGGTCCTGTTCCTGACGACGGTGAGTGTGGGTGCGGGGCGCGCGGGGCCGGCGGTCGGGGACGCGGCCGACGTGGTGGCGCGGGGTGTGTCGTACCGGGCGTTCACCATGGACACCCCGCACAGCAGGACCCGTGTGCACCTGGTCAGGGCCGATCTGAGGCAGAAAGGTGTACGGGCCGGCCTGCTGTACACGGGGACGGTGACGGGCCGGGCCCCGGTGTCGCAGATGGCCCGGGCACAGGGTGCGGTGGCCGCCGTCAACGGAGACTTCTTCCACATCTCTGAGACGCAGCACCCCGGCATCCCCGCGACCGGCGCCGCCTCCGGCCCCTCCGTCGTGGACGGGCGGGCGCTGAAGGCCGCGGTGCCACAGGGGCAGCGGTTCGGATGGAAGCCACTGCCCGGTGATACGGCCGAGAACGTCGTCGGCGTCGGTACGGACGGCAGGGCCCGGAGCGCGCGGCTGACTCTGTCGGGATACGTCGAGTCGCAGCACGGACGCCTGGAGCTGCGCGGCCTGAACCAGTACGCCCTGCCCGTCGGCTCCATCGGAGTTTTCGATCCGCGGTGGGGAAACGCATCCAGAGCGCGTGCGGTGTGCGGCACCGACACCCGGCGGTCCGCTCCTTGCACCCCGGACGTCTACGAAGTGACCGTCCGTCACGGCATCGTCGCCTCGGTCGCCCATGCACCGGGAACCGGCCCCATCGACGGCGACAGCGTCGTCCTGCTCGGCCGGGAGGCCGGCGCCCGGGCGCTGCGCTCCCTCGGTGTGGGCACGCCCGTCCGGGTCCGCTACGGCCTGGCCTCCAGCAGCAGCACCCCGTTCCGCTTCGCTCTCGGAGCCCACTCCCTACTCACCGGCCGCCAGGTGCTGGCAGGCCTGGATGACCGTACGGCTGAACCTCGTACGGCCGTCGGGATCGCGGACGCGGGACGCACCCTCTACCTGCTGGCCACGGACGGCCGCGAGGGCACCAACTCCGGGCTGACCCTGCGCGAGCTCGCCACGGCCCTGAAGTCGCTGAACTGCGACGAGGGCCTCTACCTGGACGGCGGCGGCTCCACTACCCTCGCGACCCGCGATCCCGGCAGCGGGTCCGTCCGCATCCGCAACCGCCTCGCCCAGGGGCAGGAACGGCGCGTACCGAACGGCATCGCCCTGTTCGCTCCGTGAGACGGTGATCGAGCAGGTCGAGGCCGAAGAGAGGGAGGCCGGTGACGACGAGGGCGTGCTGGTGATCGTGGCCTATGCCCGGCCTGCGAAAGGCCGCCGGCAGCGATGCGGGGTCTGACCCTTCAGTCGGGCGCTGTCACGTTATCGGTGGTGTGGCTGGTTGATGGTGCGTCAGAGTGTTCCTGATACTCGCCCACCTTTCCCAGCGCCGGTGAACTCACCGGTCAGTGAACCCTTTTCATCTCGGCTCTGACGGGGTGAGTGTGCTGGTCAGAGCGGCCTGAGGAAACGGACCGGGAGCAAACCCGTACACCGTGCCCGCGCGGCCGTCCCAATGAGCCTCTTCGAGTTGAGGTTCAGGCGAGCAGCCTGAACGCCTATGCCCTGCACAGACGCAGGAGGCCCATCACCCGATCGGTGGCCAACTCGAAGAAGCTCAATGCTGCAGCCGACTCACGATCCGCTTGCCGTCGGCTGATTCGTTACCATTCCCAATACAGATCCGAAATGTCTTCCGGAACATTCATCGTCCCAATCATTTGTCACCCCTCTCGACGTCATGTCACCTTTACTCTGGTTTGCAGCAATAATGCATTCTTCGGCACGTGGATGGAGAGCGCCAGGGACTATCGGCCCGACAGGAGTGGGTCGTTCGGCCCTACTGAGGTGTCCCCCGGAGTGACCCTGCTGGCCAATTCACATGGACTGCTGCGGTGATCGTCTTGGCCGTGGGACCGTGCTGGTGCTTGCACGTCCTCTTCGGGTCGGGTGGTCTGCGGTGCCGATGTGGCCTAGGACGGGTTGTGAGGTTCCGGCGCTGACGGCTCGAGTGGCGCATGCGGCTTTCTCGAAGGGCTGCCTCGCGATGCGGATGCGGGAGATGCTCGGGGAAGTGTTCGCCGACGCTCAGTTCACGGAGCACTTCGCGGTGCGCGGGCATCCGTCGATCTCGCCGGCACGACTGGCGGTCGTACTGGTGCTGCAGTTCGCGGATGGGATGACGGACCACCAGGCGGCCGACGCCGTGCGGGCAGAGTGGACTGGAAGTACTGCCTGTCGATGGAATTGACCGATCCGGGCTTCGACTCCTCGGTACTCAGCGAGTTCCGCGCTCGGCTGGCGGAAGGCCACCGGGCCGAGCGGTTGCTCACGCGGATACTGGAAGGCCTGCGGGAGCACGGCCTCCTGGCGAAGGGCGGACGTCAGCGCACCGACGCGACGCACGTCCTGGCGAGCATGCAGCTGCTCAACCATCCGGAGCTCACTACCGAGACGATGCGGGCTGCCCTGGAATCCTTGTCGGTCGCGGCCGGTGTCAAGTCCTCGCGAATCTCCGTCAGACCCTTGCTTCAGTGCCTCTGGCCAGGCACGGAACGAATATTCGCGAGAACTCGGCCCCCGGCCGCTGGCCCCGCACAGTTGCCCCCACCCCGCCCCGCACACCGGCACCACGCCGGACCTTCGGGCGGAACACCATGGCCACCACCACCGCCCAGGCCCAGACCGGTGCGCTGGAACGACTGCGGCTCGTCCTTCGACGGGAGCCCGTTCCAAACCGGAGCCGGACCCGTCCAGGCGCTATCGCCGACCTCAGGGTCCCGGTGGGCCTGGGCGAGCAGGCGACACGAATCCACCTCTCCGCGCCGGTCCTCCGCTCCCGGTTGCATTCCGACCGCCGCACGCCCGTCCCGGGCGCGATCGTGGGCACCCCGGCCCCTGAGATCGCGGATACCACGGCGGGCAGGGAACGCCGGCACGCGAGGGGTAGCGACGTCGGCCGCACATACAAGCGTGAGGACTGAAGCGTGTCAGGGGCTGACGTCCGGCTCTCAGACATCTGGGGCTCCGCCACCGCGTGTCGCCTCACGCGTCGCGTCCGGTGCATCATCCCCGTTGGCCCAGCCCGTTAAGAATATTCCGGCGTAAAAATGATAAATGGAGTTTCGATATGAAAACCTATAGCGCGGCATTTTCCGCACCGAAGCATAATCCTTGGCCGGGCGCGGACCCGAATGCCCATAATGCCGCGGTTCCGCCGAGTATGTACTGTCTTTACGGAGCAGGCAGCCAGGCTTCCTATGGCCGTTACGAGTGGGATCCGGCCAAGGGCAAGCCCTGGTGGGGTGACGAACCCACCGACACGGGAAAGCTCTCCGATCTGATCAACCAGAACATTTTCACACCTGACAACTCCGCCGGCCTGGACGGGACGAAGGAAATGGACGCCGCCCTCTGCCTGGGTACACCGTCGCAGGTCTGGCTCTTCCAGGGAGGCCAGTGCTTCCGGGTCTCCATTGAAAAGGACACCGGAGAAGAACTAAACACCGACACCAGCGCCCGCCCCATCAAGGACGTCTTCGGCTACGACTCCGGCGACGGGAAGGTATTTGCGTTCGGCTCGGTCGACGCTGCCCTGTATTCCCCGAACGACCACAAGATCTGGTTCTTCAACGGCTCCCAGTGTGTACCCGTCGCCGACGACAATTATCAATGGGACAACAGCCAGTACCCCACCCCTATCAGCACCGCCTGGACCGGCCTCACCGCCGACTACACCAATGGCATCTCCTGGGCCGCCACGACGAACCTTGCCACCACAGAGAACATAGACGGCACCTACCAGGACAGTGGCTGCCTCGTCAAAGACACCAACTGGTGCCCCGTCATCCCCAGCACCACCACCTCAGCCATAGCCATCTTCACCAGCGTCGGCGACCAGCAGTTCAAGGTCCCCACCGGCGTGGACCAGGTCACCATCGAAGTCTGGGGAGGCGGTGGGGCGGGCGGCGCCAATGGCGCCGACGGCATCGGCATCGGCGAGGGAGGCGGGCCGGGCGGAGTGGGCGGAGTGGGCGGGGCGGGCGCCTATCTCAGAACCACCGTCGACGCAGCCGACATAGGCGACTTCGTTACCTTCTCCATCGGCGGACCTGGTGAATCTACCCAGTACCCCGCAGCCGGAGACGGCCTCCTGGTAGCTGGTGGCGGTGGCGGTGGCGGTGGCGGTGGTGGAGCCGGCGGCAGCGGAGGCAGCAATGGCGGCGCCGGAGGTGCCGGAGGAAGCAACGCTGCCGGCAGCAGCGGCAGCGGAGGAGGCGCGGGAGGCGGTACCGGCGGCAGCAGCGGCAGCAGCGGAGGCGCCGGTGGCCCCGGCGGCCAGGGCTCCGGAGGCGGTTCCAACGGCGGAGCCGGCAGCAGCGGCAGCAATAGCACCGGCGGCAGCGGCGGCACTGGTGGAGGCGGAAGCGCCGGCGCCGGCGGCGCGGGCGGATCCCGCGGTGTCAGCGCTGGCGGTGGAGGTGGAGGTGGAGGCCTCAGCGGCGGCGGCGGTGGCGGCGCAGGAGGAGCCGGAGGAGGAGGTTACCGAGGCGTCAGCGGCTGTGGTGGAGGGGGAGGCGGAGGAGGAGGCCAGGGCGGCCGCATGGCCGACATGTCCACCGGCGGCGCAGCCGGTGGTGGCGGTGGAGGCAGCCAGGGAGAGAGCAACCCCTCCGCCACCACAGAGAGCACCTATGTCGACCGCGGCAACGGCCTCACCCCCGGCGGCGCCCCGCCCGCCGGCGCCGCCACCGGTGGGTCCCCCGGCTCCCCCGGCAGCAGCGGAGCCGTCAGGTTCACCTGGTGATCAGTCCCTTCAGCATGATCTTGCGAGGAACCCCGGGCCTTTAGGCCCGGGGGGAATCGCATCCTGGGGCCGGAGGCGCGGAGCGCCGGAGTGCTTTGCGTCTCCGTCTTGACGGTCAGTCGGGTCGCTTCTGGTTCTCGGTGTACTCCTTGATGATGCTCAGCGGTGCGCCGCCGCAGGACGAGGCGAAGTAGGACGGGGACCAGAAGTGGGCGCCCCACAGGTACTTGCGGATGTGTCCGGGGAACTCCTGGCGGAGCCGGCGTGCGGACACTCCCTTGAGGGAGCCGACCAGTCGGGACAGGGCGACTTTCGGCGGGTAGTGGACGAGCAGGTGCACGTGGTCGCGTTCGCCGTTGAACTCG
Organism: Streptomyces sp. GL_140; assembly: GCF_057834465.1. NCBI lineage: Bacteria > Bacillati > Actinomycetota > Actinomycetes > Kitasatosporales > Streptomycetaceae > Streptomyces > Streptomyces sp. GL_140. The sequence continues at coordinate 275,116 of NZ_JBYQMJ010000003.1, read as the reverse complement.
ACCAGTTCGGTCTCGAAGTCCGCGCACACGGCGCGCATGACTTCTTCGCAGCGCTCAAGGATCTCGTCGGTGAAGGGGCCGCGCCGATACTTGGGCGTGAAGACCAAGTGGGCGTGAAGGGTATGGACGACGCTACGACCCCTGCGGATATTGGGGTTTGGCTCCCATCGTGGTGACATAGATCAATGCTACGATCGACGGTATGAAGATCGTGACGCAGGTGAAGCTGATGCCGGAGGCCGACCAGGCCGCCGCGCTGCGCTCCACCCTGCGCACAGTCAACGAGGCTGCCAACTGGGTGTCCGGCGTGGCGTTCGAGCACGGTGTTCCGCGTGAGTACGAGCTGCGCAAGCACACCTACGCCGAGCTGAAGGCGCGGGGGCTGGGGGCGCAGGCCGCCCAGCACGTCATCAAGAAGACCCGCGACGCCTACACCACCCTCAAGGCCAACATCAAGGCCGGGAACCTGGGCAAGCCCGGGTCGAAGCGCCGGGTCAAGGCGGAGTCGAAGCCGATCACGTTCCGGCCCGAGGCGGCACAGCCGTACGACGACCGGTGCCTGTCCTGGCAGTACGACGCCGGGACGGCGTCGATCTGGACGGTGGCCGGGCGGCTGAAGAACGTCCGCTTCGTCTGCTCGGCGGACGCGCTCAAGATGCTGCGTGAGCACCGCAAGGGCGAGTCCGACCTGATCGAACGCAACGGCGTGTTCTACCTGATCGCGGTCTGCGACATCCCCGAGCCGGAACTGTACGAGCCGGACGGCTTCGTCGGCGTGGACCTCGGGATCGTCAACATCGCCACCACCTCCACCGGCTACCGTGCCGCCGGCCGGGGGCTGAACCGGCACCGCGCCCGGCAGCTCGAACTGCGCCGCAAGCTCCAGGCCAAGGGCACAAAGTCCGCGAAGCGTCTCCTCAAGAAGCGATCGCGGAAGGAAGCCCGGCACACCGCCAACATCAACCACGTCATCTCGAAGACCATTGTCACCACCGCTGAACGCACCGGCTCCGGTATCGCCCTGGAAGACCTGACGGGCATCCGCAGCCGGGTACGGCTCCGCAAGGACCAGCGGACCCCCTTGCACTCGTGGAGCTTCCACCAGCTCGGCGCCTTCGTGGAATACAAGGCGCGCCGGGCCGGGGTGCCGCTGGTGTACGTCGATCCGGCGTACACCAGCCGGCAGTGCTCCGAGTGCGGCCACATCGACCGGCGCAACCGCCAGTCACAAGCGACGTTCGCATGCCGGGCCTGCGGGTTTTTGGCGAACGCGGACGACAACGCGTCCCACAACATCGCCCGCAAGGGCGGAACCGTGTGGACCGCGGGGCGTGAGTCACGCGTCCCTGACACCCCCTAACGGGGTGTCTGGACGGAGGAGCCCACCCAGCAGCCAGCTGGGCGCTACCTCCAAGCCCGGTCCTTTAGGGCCGGGTCAAGTTGACTTGTAGATCAGCTCGTCATGCTGCAGGTCGGTGTCGTTGAGGTGGTGGTCGTTCATCGTGGTTTGTAGTGTCGGCGGGGTTCTTGCAGTAAGCAACCGTCCCCCCACTCACACAACCTGGTAGGGTCTTACAAGATTTTCGTAGCCGGTGATCGCTTCAACTTGCCTGTGGTGTTGGCTGGTTGTCGGTGAGATGCTGGCTGTGTGTGTCGTGAGGGTGGGGGACCTGCTGCCGCAGCTGGCCGCGGTGCAGGTCGAGCGGGTGGAGGCCAGCGAGGATCTGCTGAGGATCACGGCCCGGACCAGGGATGACGCTCCGGTGGCATGTCCGGCGTGTGGGCAACCGTCGAATTGGGCGCACTCTCGATACGAGCGGCATGTCGCGGACGAGGCGGTGGGTGGCCGTGCGGTCGTGATCGACTTATCGGTGCGCCGCTTGTACTGCGAGAACCCTGGTTGCGAGAAGGCCACCTTCGTCGAGCAGGTCCCGGGGCTGACCCGGCGTTACCAGCGCCGCACTCCGGCCCTGCAGGCGGTGGTCAACGCGGTCGCCGTGGCACTGGCCGGGTCGGCCGGAGCCCGGCTGCTGAGTGTGCTGCACCACGTGCTGACCTGGGCGAGCGTACTGAACTGCCTGATGCGCATCACGCCGCCGCCACGGCCAGTCCCGCGGGTGCTGGGCATCGACGAGTTCGCCCTGCGCAGGGGCCACCACTACGCCACCATTCTGATCGACGCCACCACCGGCGAGCGGATCGATGTCCTGCCAGACCGCAGGATGGAGACGGTGACTGCCTGGCTGCAGGCCCACCCCGGCATCCACGTGGTCTGCCGGGATGGCGCTGGGGGCTTTGCCCAGGCCACGACGGATGCCGACCCCGCGATCACTCAAGTTTGCGATCGCTGGCACCTGTGGCACGGCCTGGCCGAGGCGGCACAGAGGGAGGTCGCAGCACACAGCGCCTGCTGGGCCAAGGCCGGTCCGCCGCTTCGGGAGGGCACTCGTGCGCAGACCACCCTCGAGCGGTGGCACCAGGTCCATCAGCTGCTTGATGCCAGCGCCGGCCTGCTGGAATGCTCCCGCCGCCTGGGCCTCGCGTTGAACACCGTCAAGCGCTATGCCCGTCACGCAAAGCCCGAGCGCATGGTCCGTGCACCGCAGTACCGGCCCACCCTGGTCGACCCCTACCGCGACCACCTGCGCCGACGCCGGACCGAGGACCCGGCAGTGCCCGTCACCCACCTCCTGCGAGAGATCAAGGAGCTGGGCTACACCGGCAGCGCGAACCTCCTGGTCCGCTTCATCACCCAGGGCCGGGTCGAGGCCGACCACGCCAGCCTCTCCATGCGCAAGGCCGCCCGCCTCCTGCTCACCGACCCCGTCCACCTGCGCGAGGAGCAGCTGGTACTGCGCGACCAGCTCGCCGGAGCCTGTCCGCAGATGACGGCGCTGGCCACGGCATTGGGCGACTTCGCCTCCCTGCTCACCCCGGCACCGGCCAACGCCCGCGCGCTGACCGGCTGGATCACCAGGGTTCGGACCGCGGACCTGCCCTTCCTGCACTCCTACGCCACCGGCCTCGAACGCGACCGTGCGGCCGTCGACCACGCCCTCACCCTTCCCTGGCACAACGGCCGCACCGAAGGCGTCAACAACAAGATCAAACTGCTCAAACGCCAGACCTACGGCCGCGCCGGGCACCGCCTCCTACGCCAACGCATCCTGCTCAGCTGACATCCAGCTCGAAGCGATCACCGGCTACGAAAATCTTGTAAGACCCACCTGGTACACACCCTCGATCTCGCCCAGCGGGGCGCCTGAACGGGACGTCCAGGGTGGCAGAGAACGGGACCGTCGAAGCCTCCGGCGCCGATGTGATCAGTGAGATCACCACACCAGCAACGGAGGCTTCGTCATGTCACCAGCAACGTGGCGGGGTGTACGGCCCGCCCAGCCCGGGTGGCGGCGGTGGCGGCCTTGCCCAGCCGGAACCCCAAGACCGTCGTCGACATCGGCCTCTCCCCATCCACCGCCCGGATTGGCGCTACGACGCTATCGCTGATGCCTTCACCGGCGTGGGCGTTCACGGAACGCCACAAAAGTGCGCGCGATTGAAGGCCCACCGCGGTGCGCGCCATGGGCCAATGATGTTCAGGCGGTTGCGGCGAGGAAGTCCCGGACAGCGGGGATGGTTCGGCGCGCGGACAGCTGGGTGCGGAGGTCTTTGAGGGTGCTGGTTCCGCGCGCGGAGGTGACTCCGCCCATGTGGTCCACGGCTTGGTTGGCACTGTGGAGGGCGCCGTCCACGTCGTTGAGGGCGAGTTGGGCCTCGGCTTCGCGCGCGAGGTAGATGGCCGCTCCCCGGGGGAAGGCCGTCTCGTCGTACGCGTCGCTGTCCCGGGCGGCTGCGGCCCGGAAGTGGGCCAGGGCTCCGGCAGGGTCGGAGAGGTTGAGGGCGCTGGAGCCGGCGAGCTGGTGGAGTTCGCCGCGGTTGACCCAGTAGGTGCAGGCCGGTTCGGCGGAGGTGCCGTCGATCCGGTCGTAGGCGTCGAAGGCGGCGCCGACGGCGCGCTGGCTGGCCTGTCGGTCCCCGGCTCGAGCGTAGGCGCGGGCCGAGCGTGCATGGAGCATCGCGGTCATACGGGGTGAGCCGATGCCAGGTGCGGCCCGCAGGGCGGTGTCGATCAGGTGCTGGGCGCCTTGGGGGTCGCCGGTGCTGTAGCGCTGGATGGCCCAGAACGCGAGGGTGTTCGCGCCGATGATCTGGTCGCCGGCGCTGGCGGCGGCGCGCAGGGCGGTGACGTAGTGGCGTTCGGCGTCGGCATGGTAGCCGGAGTCGTAGGCTGTCCAGCCGCAGATCCGTGAGGCTTCCGCGGCCGCCGCGTAGAGGCGTTGGCCCACCTGTTCGGTGTAGGAGCGGTTCGTGAGGGTCTCGGTGATCATTCGCAGTTCGGTCTTGGCGGCCTGGTAGACCTCGCCGGAGCCGACCTGGTCGTCGAGGCGGCGCAGTGCGCCGAGGCGTTGGTCGTGGAGGTTGACGAGCTGGACGTCGACCCGGCGGCCGGCTCCTGCGGCGGTGGCGGGCGGCGCGGTGGCCCATTGTGCGGTGACGGCGCCGAGGGCGGAGACGATCAGGAAGTTGCGGCGGTCCATGGTTCCTCCGGCCATGCTGGTCAGGACGGTGTTGGTGGCCGCCGGAGTCCAGGCGGGATCGAGTAGAAGCCGGTCGTCGTGACCGATACAACGCAGCCAATCCGGCCAGGGCCGTTCATGCAGCGCTTCGACGGGGATGCCATGCAGGTCGGCCATGGTGAGCTGGGCGGTCCATTCCGGCACGACATCCCGGTTGAGCCAGCGGTAGATCCGCTTCTTGTCCTCACCGATCGCGCCGTACCCCAGGGCCTTGTGCCGCGCGGCCAGGCGGCGCAGGTAGGCAACTCCGGTCCAGCCGTTGTCCTGTAACAGAGCTGCCAGCGGGTGCTGTTCGCGGTCCACGTGCCCCACCCCCACAAAGAGTGTTCCCTTCCCCGATGGTCCACCAACAGGCCCTCGTCGGGGAGCGAATGGAACCCGTCGGCCCCGGATGGTTCCCGGTGGTTCCCCGAGGGTCCCCGTGGGTCCCTTTCGCCCCTGTCCGGGGCGAGGGGCGCGGCGCTTTCCTTGAGGAGTCAGCAACCCCCCGCCTTTCGGAAGGGAGGCAATCCCATGACCAGTCTCAAGCCGCGCAAGCGCCCCGTCATCGTCTCGGGCCGCCCCTGCTGACCGAGTACCTTCTCCCCCTTGGCCGGCCCCGGACTCCCTGGAGTCCGGGGCCGGACCCATCACATGGCGCCGAGACCGAGCAAGGAGCCGTATATGCACACCACACCGTCCGAAGGCATCCTCGTCACCGCCCACGGCGAGCAACTCACCGCGCAGATCACCCGGCACGACACCACGCAGATCCGCGTCACCGAGACCGGCCTCGTCGAGACGGTCGCCGCTCTCGCCGAACGCGGCGACTTCCTAATCCTGGACGGCGGCCTGTATGCGGCCTGGGAAGACTTCCTGGGACCGGTCCTCGTCCCCGGCCAGCACCTGGTGGTCGAGTCCGGTGAGCCCGGCAAGACCCTGGAGGCGGCCGCGCGGATCATCACCACGCTCCATGAGGCCGCCGTCGACCGCAGGACCACCGTGAGTGCGGTCGGCGGAGGCGTGCTTTGCGACCTCACCGGCCTGGTCGCCAACCTGTACTTCCGTGGCGTCCGTGCCGCGTACGTCCCCACCACCCTCCTCGCGATGATCGACGCCGCGATCGGCGGGAAGACCGGCGTCAACCACCCCCGCCAGAAGAACCTGATTGGGACGTTCGCGCACCCCGCCGAGGTCCACATCCACCTCGACGCCCTCACCACCCTGCCCAGGACGCAGCTCGTCTCCGCGTACGGCGAAGCCCTGAAGATCGCCGTCGTCGACGACCCGGAGCTCTTCGAGCTCCTGGCCGGTCCGCTCGGCGACACCCCGGTCACCCCCGTCCTGAAGACGATCGTGCAACGCTGCACCACGAGGAAGCTGGAGCTTCTCGGCGCCAACGCCTTCGAGCGGGACTTGGAGCGGGCCCTCAACCTCGGGCACACCGTCGCCCACCCGCTGGAGGACATCACCGGCTTCCGGATCCCCCACGGCACCGCGGTCGGTATGGGGATCGCCGTGGCCTCCCACATCTCGCACGCCCGCAGCCTGCTCACTGGCAAGGATTTCGACCGGATCCTGGCCGTCATGGACCACCTCGGCCTGCCCGTCATGGACCACGCCTTCGACGAACGCCAACTCCTGGCGCGCGTCCACGGCCTCACGCTGCAACGCGGCGGCCGCTCCCTGCACTACGTGCTGCCCACCGCTATCGGAAAGGTCGCGTTCACGGACGCCGTCACCGACAACGAACTCCTCACCGCCATCACCGAACTGCGCAACCGGAGCGGAGCCGCCCGATGACCACGACCGCGCACTGCATCGAACATCTCACCCGCCACGTGCCAGCCGTCCAAGCGGTCACCCTGTGCGGCTCCCACCGCCAGGGCACTGCCGACGTCTACTCCGACCGCGACATCTGGGTGTTCTGCCGCAACGAGCAGCCCATCAGCGAACACCTCGCCCTCACCGGCTTCCTCCCCGCCGGCACCGAGTGCGAAATCCTCTTCGAAGGCCGCGACGACACCCTCACCGACCACACCGTCGTCAACGTCCTGACCGACGCCGAGGTCCTCAACCTCAAGATCCTGCACACCCGCATCCTGACCGATTTCTGCGCCCAGAGCCCGCACCTGGACGTCCAGTACCTGGAGGACCTGGAGAACTACGCCACCATGCAAGTCCTGCACGACCCGGCGGGCATCATCGCCACCCACCAGGACTGGCTGTGCCACCACACCATCAACACCCTCGGCGACTGGCTCCTGCCGCAGCTGGCCAGCCGATACGCCGCCACGTACTGGCGCTCCGTCTACCAGGGCGTCCTGCGCGATGAAGAGCACGTGTGGCGCCACCAGGCCGTCCACCTGGTCGAGCTCCTGATCTGGACCGCCAACGCCAAGACCGGCCAGCTGCCCCCGCCCCGCAAATGGCTCCTCTCCCCCAGCCTTCTGGGCCTGCTGCCCGGCGGCGGTGCCTTACTCGGGGTCCTCGACGCAATCCAGCAGGCGACCACCAACGACAAGGGCTCCGTCCTGGCCGTCTACCGCTCCCTCGCCGTCTGCGAGGACACCGTCCTCGACAGGTTCGAGCTGAGCGCGGGCATGTGGTGGCGAGGCGTGTTCACCGAACGCATCCGACACCTGGCCCACCACACCGGCCGCCCGGAACTGCTGACCCTGGTCGCGGACGCACCCCGGCCCCGGACCGTCCCGTGAGCCGGGCCCGGCACCTGCTGCTCGGCGTCAGCGGATCCAGCGCCGCCACCGCCACCGGACAGCTCGTCGCCGACGCCGCCCGCTACGCCCAGAAGGTCACCGTCGTGGCCACCGACACCGCCGCCGCCCTGTTCCTCCCGGACCTGCCCGTGCCCGTCTACACCGACACCCACTGGAAATCGAACCCCCAAGACCCGCTGCACATCAGGCTCCTCGAGGAGACCGACTGGTTCATCGTCGCCCCCGCCACCGCTACCACCTTGGCCCGCGCGGCCGCCGGCCTCACCGACACCCTCCTGACCGCGCTGATCCTCGCCCACGGACCCGGCGTCTACCTCCAGCCCGCAATGAATCAGCGGATGTGGAACAGCCCAGCGACACGCCGCACCATCGGGTTACTGACCGATGACGGCCACCACATCCTCGACAGCGACCCGACCCCCACCCTCACCAGCGACAACCCCACCGGCGGGGTAGGAGCCATCCCCGGAACCGTCCTCGCCACCGCAGCAGCACACCGGCGGACCCGAAAGAGCTAGCGCCGCTGCACCACTACACTCGCTGCCTCAACCCGACCCCTGGATTGAGGCAGCGCGCACGTGAACGTGAACCAGCACCCCTCGCCACAGATCATGCTCATCGGCGGAGGTGCCGGCTCCGGCAAGACCGCCCTCGCCCGCGCCCTGGCCGACACCGCGCCCGGCGCGGCCCTGGTTCACCTCGACTCCTGCTACCACAGCGACCCCGGCCTGGCCCCGAGCGTTCCCCGCCTCAACGGGCCCGGCCGGGTGGTCGACTTCAGCGACCCGCTCGCCCTCGACAGCGCCCGCATCAAAAACGCGCTCGCCGAGCACGCCGACGCTCCGCTCCTGATCGTGGAGGGCACCTTCGCGCTCGCTCTGCCCGAGCTCACCACCATCGCCACCTGCAAGGTATTCGTCGACACCCCGGCGGACATCCGCGTCGTCCGCAAGACCCTCCGCAAGCTCCAGGAGGGCCAGGACCCCGCCCCCGGGCTCCTCGGGTACGGCAACAGCCACCGCTCCTACACCCGCCACGTCGCCCCAACCCGCGACCACGCGGAGATCGTCCTCGACGGTACCCAACCAACGGACGCCCTCGTCGCGCAGCTCATGACGCACCTGGACAACGGAAGCGCTGGAACACCCCCACGCAGTAACTGAGCCGCGCAGACCGCGTGGAACACCCTCAGCCGACGGGCGACTTCCCGAGACCTGGCCTCCTCGCCCGAACAGCCCGGCCGCCTCCCCCCACACACACCACCCCGAAAAGCCGAAGTCAGTACGGGAGACCAGCCGCCGGACCCCCCGAACGACGTTCTGACTTTGTCGGCTTCGGTACTTCGGTATGCCCTGGAAGGAAAGGTGACAGCGTCGTCGTACCTCCGGGCATAACCCTTGTCTCAGATTCACTTTGATGTCTCCGCTGGTGGCTGGCACCCGGTACCGCCCCAAGCCCACAGATTGTTATGGGGGGGATTGATCTGGAAGTCATCAAGCGGGCAGCAGCCGAAGGCGGCACAGATGAACTAACCGGTCCACGGGGTCAACTAACCGGTTTACTCCCCACCGCAGGTCAGGGCGGGGACGAGCGAACGCCGGGCCAGGGTCAGCTCGGCACATGGGTCGCGGTGGCCACCGGTCCGTCGCGCCCCAGACGTTGCCCTTCCAGGGTCAGTAGCGGGTCCGTTGGTCAGGGGCCGGGTGAGGGTGAGGGTGAGGGTCTCGACCGCCTTGGTGATGGCCTGCTCGTCTCCGGCGCCGATGAGGACCAGGAGCAGGGCCAGGGCTCGGTGGGTGTGGGAGAAGAGCACGATCTCAGCGGCGTCGTCGGCCGGCAACGGCCACACAGGCAGCGTGCTCAGCCCGAGCATTCGCAGGTGGTCGGTGGCCGGGATCTTCGGCCGCTCGGCAAGCACGGTCCGGATGCCGCCCGCCGTACGGACCACCGGTCAGTCGATGGCCTGCCGCATCAGCGTGACCGCCCGACTCCCGGTCGGGACGGTCGGCCCGGGGCGGTGGAGGCCGATCTGAGCGGCCCGGCTCAGTTCCTTGCTGAGCCGGAGGAGTTCGTACGACTTCCCGGTGTTCCCGGCCGCGACTTCGCGGGCCAACGCGTTCTGCACCGCGGAGCAGGTCTGTGGCCAGCTCTCGTGGTCTCTTCTGGCTGGTTGCCCTGCCCGTATCCAGGCAGGGCCACCAGCGCGTACGAGAATGAGGAAGTGAGCTCGCAGCGTCGTCCCCTTGGCCACGGCCCCCGTCGGATCCCCGTCCCGGACGGGCTGACCCGCCGCGACCGACCGGCGGCCGGACTCGTCGGCCCCGGCCCGGCTGTGCCCCCGGGCGGGGAACGGACGCCCCAGGGCATCCTGGGGCCGCATCGGCGGGTGCTCGGCGCCGGGGGCACCGCCAGCGCCTAGACAGAACCGGTACCGGCCGAGCTGACGCCCTGGACGACCACGACCCGGGTAGGGCGCAGACTCCCGGCGAACATGACCGCGGTGAACGCGTTCTGGATGGGGTTGCCCAGTGCAGGCACCGCGTACGTGGCGGCCGGGGCGGTGAGCGCCAGGGCGAGGTAGCCGAGCGCCAGGAGCAGCGGGGCGAACCGGAGCCACACCGGCGGCTGCTGCGGCTGGGGGGCGATCGGGAGCGTGGTCATGACGATGGTGTCCTTTCGGAACGTGCCGCGGTCGATCCGCAGGACCGCATCATGCGAAACCACGCGCCAAGCCGCGCAACACCCGAACTCCAGACACCAGCCAGACCCCACCCCCCGTCCGTCGGAGAAACCCCGAACCCGCCCCAGAGCCCGAGGCCGTTCCAGAGCCACGTGCAGCGCCGGGCCCCGCCCAGGCCCGCAACACCGCAGACCCAGACCACCACCCCACACACAGAAGAAAGTCTGGTCACTCACCAGCCGGAAAACGGGCCCTGACCAGGCACAACGTGAGTGCGCCGCCAATGCGGCTTCCCCTAATGTTTCCCCTGATACTTCCTCCCATATTTCCCCCCATACCTCCCCCGATATTTCCCCCCATGTGTTCGCGCGTCGCCGGTGCTGTGGACACTGTTGACCGCCCGTCACTGGCCCTGAGCAGCTGGACCCTTGACCAAAACCCTTGACCACGCCGGACAAACCGTCCGGTCAAGGGGACGAACAGGGCCGGCCCCAGGCACGGCGCAACTCACCAACCACTTCACCAGGCACCACCACCGAGCAGCTCCGTGAACCGCTCCGACTTTCGACGTCGGAGACAGTTCTCCAGGGCCGTCGTGGAAGACGCTGGTGCGGATGCATTCGGACTTGCAGAGGCCGTTGATCGTCTCCATCGGGGCGTTGCCGTAGACGTCACCGACGCTCCCGACCGATCCGTACCGTCGGCAGAGCGGCGTCGGGTTCGGGATCCGGGCACGGCGCTGAGCAGGTGCCCGGCGACGCCGAGCGCGATGCCCGGTTCCGCCCCCAAGGCGGGCGGCCGCCGCCTTGGGGGTGAGCGCCTGGACGAGCGCGGGCTTTCCGGTGGCGGGGCTGGGGTGGGCAGGGGCGATCAGGCCTTGATGCTGCGGGCAGCGTGCGCGGCTCTTGGGGGTTGTTGGGGTCGTGGGCTCGTCGTAACGGTTTCTGCGGACTGGGTGTTGGCGGTTTTTGCGCCGTGCGGTGGCGGTCCCCGGTGTGGAGGTGGTGCCTCCGCGATTGGGTGTGCGTCACCACAGTGGGCGCAGGGGGGGCAGGTCTCCGTTCGTCATGGCTCTGATGAGGGCGGCGAGTTCGGCGCGCGGGACCCGGCGGTTCTGGGCTCCCAGGCGTTCGTCGAGCTCGCTCTCCATGTCGAACAGGATCCGTCCGGCGACCGCGAGGTGCTCCAGTGCCTTGTCGGTCAGTACGACGAGCCTGCGGCGCCCGCCTGCAGGGTGGGGGCGCCGCTCCACGTAGCCGCGGGCGGCCAGGTCGTCGACGATCTGGCCGGCCGCCTGCTTGGTGACTCCGAGCTGTTCCGCCAGCTCGCTGCTGGTGGCGCCTTCGCCGTAGAGGCTCTGGAACACCAGTCCGTGCACCGGGCGCAGATCGTCGTACCCGGCCTCGTCCAGCCGGGAGACGAAATCGGACAGGACGAGTTGGAAGGACATGCCGAGCAGATAGGTCAGCTCGGCCCTGGCCAGCGGGTCCCCGGTCTGAGGGGCTTCCGCTCCGGGGTTTCCGGTCTCTGCTGTGGGCTCCATCCAGCCATGCTCCCACACCTTGGAAAGACGCTTTACTCCCACGATCCACCCTTCGCCCAAGCCGGACTCAAGCGGCCCTCCGCCACCCGTGAGGACACTCACGGGGCGGTCCTCTTTCCCGCTTGACACCCGTGACTAAAGCAGCTTTACTTCCGAAGCAAGCAAAGTAAAGCTTCTTTACACAGGAGGTCGCAATGAACGTGGTCAGCGAGAGCGAGCAGCGGACTACCCGTACCCCTTCGGGTGCGATGTTCGGCCTCGCCGCCCCCAGCCAGGGCAGCACGGAGATCAGCACCTGGCGGGTGGAGCTCGGCGCGGACTCCTCGACGCCGGTCCACATCATCGACCGCGAGCAGGTCTGGATGCCGCTGTCCGGCGGCTTCACCGTGACCATCGACGGCGTGGACGGGCAGGTCAAGGCCGGAGAGGCGCTGGCGATCCCCGCGGGCGCCGTACGTCAGCTCACCGCAGTCGGCGACACCCAGGCGCTCGTCGCCATGGCGGTCGGCGGCAAGGCCAGCATCCCGGGCAACGAGGACAACAAGCTGCCGCTCCCCTGGGCCGAGTAGCCCCGGCCGGCGCGGCGAGCTGAACCCGGTCCGCGCGCCGCGTCACGGCGCGCGGACCGCGGCAGCGGCCATCAGAAGAAAACTCAACGAAGGACGAGCAATGAATCCCGAAGTCAGCAGCGGGCGCCGCCGGGCGATCCTGGCTCTGCTCGCATCCACGGTGCTGGTCGTGGTCATGGACCTCACGATCATCAACGTCGCGCTCAATCCCATCCAGCAGAGCCTGGACGCGACCAACGGCGAGCTCCAGTGGGCGCTCGACTCGTACTTGATCACCTTCGCGGCGTTTCTCTTCACAGGCGGCGTCTGCGCCGACCGGTTCGGCCGCAAGAAGACCTTGATCACCGGTCTCGTCCTCTTCGGCGTCAGCTCGGTGCTCGGCGCCTACGCGACCGACATCGTCCAGCTCATCGTCTGGCGCGCCGTCATGGGCGTGGGCGCGGCCGTGGTGCCCACGGTCACCCTCGCCATCCTCATGAACGCCTTCCCGCCGGCCGAGCGCCCCAAGGCCATCGCCGGCTGGGCCGCGGCCGCCGGCGTGGCCATGGCGGTCGGTCCGGTGCTCGGCGGCGTACTCCTCGAGTACTTCTGGTGGGGTTCGGTCTTCCTCATCAACGCCCCGATCATCGCCGTCGCCGTCGTCCTGATGATCGCGCTGGTGCCCGAGTCGAAGAACCCGGTCCGCACCGCGTTCGACCCGCTCGGCGTGCTGCTCTCCATCGTCTCCGTCGGCCTGCTGGTCTACGGCATCGTCCTCGCCGGCGAGGACGGCTGGACGAGCGCCGGCACCCTCGGCGCCATCGCGGGCGGTGTGGTCCTGCTCATCGCGCTGGTCCTCTTCGAGAAGCGGATCGCCGCTCCCTCGCTCGACGTCAGCCTCCTGAAGAACTCGCGCTTCGCGGCGGGCACCGGTGCCATCGCCCTGTGCTTCTTCGCCCTGATCAGCGCGATCTTCATCTCGCAGTTCTACTTCCAGGCCGTCCTCGGCTTCACGCCGATGGAGGCCGGCCTGCTCGTCCTGCCCATGGGCATCGGTTCCGTGGTCGTCTCGGCCCGATGTCCCAAGCTCGTGATGAAGTTCGGCCCCCGTGCGGTGGTCGCCGCCGGCTCCACTGCCATCGCCCTGTACGCCGTGTGCGCGGCCTTCTTCGACGCCGGTACGCCGACCTGGCTGCTGATCGTCGCCCAGCTGCTCCTGGGCATCGGCTGGGGCTCCATCATGGCTCCCGCCACCGCCTCGCTGATGTCCGTCGTACCCCCGGTCAAGGCCGGCGCGGGCCAGGCGGTCTCGCAGACCGCACGCCAGGTCGCCGGCGCCCTCGGCGTCGCGATCATCGGAAGCCTGCTGGGGTCCAGCTACCGCTCCTCGATCGGTGACGCGGTGAACGTCCTGCCGGAGGCCCTGCGCGACGAGGCCGCCGGATCCATCGGCGGCACGGTGCGCGCCGTGCACGCGGCCAAGCTGGGCGACCAGGCCCCGGCCCTGCTGGCCAAGGCCTCCGACGCCTACGTCAGCGGTATGCAGCTGACGCTGTTCGTGGTCGCCGGCGTCGCCCTCGCGGCGGCCCTGGTGGCCCTGCGCTGGCTGCCCAAGACCCCGCCGGCCCCGCCCGGACCCCCGCCGGGCGCGGCCGCGCCGGGTGCCCAGCAGGCACCCGGTACCCCCGTGGCCGTGCCCGCCCCGGCGAAGGACGAGCCGAGCCTGCGCTCCTGACCCGACGCGCGCCACGCCGTCACCAGTGCCCGCCGACCCTTCGGGGTCGGCGGGCACTTTCCGTTTCCCCTCCCGCAAAACGGAATCCAACTCCCCTTCTTTCAGGGGTTGTTGATCACATCCAGGGCATCCGGGACAAGCCGTCCCACTGATCCATCGGCGCTCAAGTGTTTCAGCGTTATGTACAAGCGGAGGGGGTTCTCATGCAGATGGGCAAGGGTTCTGGGCTCGTCGACGCGTCGTCCCGTATGGACACCGTCGAGGCCGTGTCGCACTGGTTGCGCAGCGAGATCGCCGTACGGTCGGGCCGCGCGCCCGAAGAGATCCGCGACGACGATCTCTTCTCGACGGTCGGAATCGACTCGATGCGCGCCGTCGCCCTCATGGGCCACCTCTCGGAGGTGACCGGCACCCGGCTCTCCCCGGCGCTCATGTGGTCGCACCCCAGCATCGCGGCGCTCGCCGCCCGCGTCGTCGCGGGCGAGTCCGAAGCGCCCGCCGAGCTGCCGGACACCTTCCGGTCCGCGCCCCGCACCCACGAGCCGATCGCCATCACGGGCATGGCGTGCCGGCTGCCCGGGGCCGACGGCATCGAGGAGTTCTGGGAGCTGCTGCGCTCGGGCACCGACGCGGTGAGCGAGGTGCCGGCCGAGCGCTGGGACGCCGCCGCCTACCTGGACACCAACCCGGCCGCCGCCGGCAAGATGGTGACCTCCCAGGCGGGCTTCCTGCGCGGCCCGGTGGACACCTTCGACCCGCTCTTCTTCGGCATCTCCCCGCGCGAGGCCCAGGAGATGGATCCGCAGCAGCGGCTCTTCCTGGAGGTGGCCTGGGAGGCCCTGGAGGACGCGGGCCTGTCCGACGGCCGGCTGTCCGGCACCGCGACCGGTGTCTTCGCCGGGGCGATCTGGCACGACTACGCCGACCTCGGCGCGGCCGACCCGGTCGGCGCCTCCCTGCACTCGGCCACCGGCCGGGCCCTGAACATGGTCGCCAACCGCCTCAGTTACGTACTCGGGCTCACCGGCCCCAGCATCGTCCTGGACTCGGCGTGCTCCTCCTCCCTGCTCGCGGTCCACCTGGCCTGTCAGAGCATCTGGGCCGGCGAGTCCGAGACCGCCGTCGCGGGCGGGGTGAACCTGCTGCTCAGCCCCGAGACGATGGTCTCGCTCAGCAAGTTCGGCGGCCTTTCCCCGGACGGCCGGTGCAAGGCCTTCGACGCCCGGGGTGACGGCTTCGGCCGCGGCGAGGGCGCCGCGGCCGTCGTCCTCAAGCCGCTGTCCAAGGCACTGGCCGACGGCGACGACATCTGGTGCACGATCCGGGGTACGGCCACCAACAACGACGGCTTGAGCAACGGACTCACCGCCCCCAACCCGCTGGCCCAGGAAGCCGTCCTGCGCACCGCGTGCCGCCAGGCCGGCGTCTCCCCCGCCGAGGTCCAGTACGTGGAGACCCACGGCACGGGCACCGCCCTCGGCGACCCGGTCGAGGCCACCGCCCTCGGCGCGGTCTACGGCCGCGGCCGCGGCGAGGACGCGGCCCTGCGCATCGGGTCGGTCAAGAGCAACATCGGCCACCTGGAGGCGGCCGCCGGCATTGCCGGTGTGGTCAAGACCGCCCTCGCGCTGCGTCACCGCCTCATTCCGCCCAGCATCCACTTCGAGACGCCCAACCCGCACATCCCCTTCGAGGAGCTCGGTCTGCGGGTCGCGGCCGCCGAGGAGCCGTGGCCCGTGACCGGGCAGGGGCCCGCCCGGGCCGGGGTGAGCGCCTTCGGCTGGGGCGGCACCAACGTGCACGTCGTGCTCGAGGCCGTCACCGCGCCCGCGCCGCTGACCCTGACCGAGAAGCCCGGCACCGGCGCCGGCGCCGGCTCCACCGGCCGCCCGCAGGTGGCCTTCGTGTGCTCCCCGTACGGCCAGCAGTGGATCGGCATGGCCCGCACCATGCTCCGTACCGAGCCGGTCTTCCGCTCCGTACTGGAGGAGTGCGACCGCGAACTCGCGCGGTACACCGGGTGGTCCCTGCTGGAGGAGCTGTACACCGACGAGCCCGAGGCCCGCAGCGGTGACGTCGGGGTCGTGCAGCCGGTGCTGTTCGCCATCCAGGTCGGCATCGCCGCCTGGCTCGAGGCGGCCGGCGTGCGACCGGACGCCGTCGTCGGCCACAGCCTGGGCGAGGTCGCCGCCGCCGTCATCGCCGGCATCCTCGACCTGCCGGACGCGGTACGGCTCATCCACCACTACAGCGACCAGCAGCGCCGGGTCGCCGGATCCGGCAGCGGCATGGCCGTGGTCGAGCTCTCCGCCACCGACCTCCAGCGTCGGCTCGACGCCCGGGACGGGGGCGGCGACATCTCGGTCGCCACCCAGAACGGCCCACGCGCCACCGGGCTCGCGGGCTCGCGCGCCGCACTGGAGGCGCTGGTCGCCGACCTGAAGGCCGAGGGCGTGCTGTGCAGCATGATCCGCGTCGACCTGCCGGCCCACAGCGCCGGCATCGACCCGATCACCGCCGACCTCGAAGCGGCCATCGGCACGCTCACCCCGCGGCCCGGCCGCATCCCGATGATCTCCTCCGTGACGGGCGAGCCGCTCGACTGGCGGGAGGCGGACGCCTCGTACTTCGTCCGCAACCTGCGCCGGCCCGTGCTGCTGGCCCCGGCCGTCGCCCATCTGCTGGCCCACGGAACCGGCGTCCTCGTGGAGCTGAGCGCCAACCCCGTACTGGCCCCCGCGCTGCGCCAGTCCGCCGAGGAGCACGGCGGGGGCGCGGCCGTACTGACCACCATGAGCCGCGAGGGCGACGACGACCGGGCCGGGCTGGTGGACACGCTCGGGGCGCTCGCCGGGCTCGGCCTCGACGTGCGTCTTCCGGGCGAAGGTCCCGCTCGCGCCGAGCTGTTCACCCTCTCCGCGCGCACCCCGCAGGCCCTGCGGGACCTCTCCCGCTCCGTCGCCGCCGGCCTCGCGGACGGCGCGCCGGGTGCGGACCTGGCAGCCCTGGCCCGCGCGGGCCTGGAGCGGGCCCACCACCCGCACCGCCTCTCGCTCGTCGCCCACGACACGGCCGAGCTGGCCGAGGCGCTGGCAGCCCACGCCGACGGCGAGCGCCCGCCGCAGCTGTACGAGGGCGCGAATCCCGCGCAGACCCGGCCCCGGATCGCGTTCGTCTTCCCCGGCCAAGGCTCCCAGTGGATCGGGATGGGCCGCGAACTGATGCGCACGGAACCGGCGTTCGCCGCGTCCATCCGTACCACCGACGCCGCCGCCCGGGCCTGGATCGACTGGTCCGTCGAGGCCGAGCTGCGCGCCGACGCGGAGAGCTCGCAGCTGACCCGCATCGACGTGGTCCAGCCCGTGCTGTTCGCCGTCGAGGTCGCGCTCGCCGCGCTGTGGCGCTCGTGGGGCATCGAGCCCGACGCGGTCGTCGGGCACAGCATGGGCGAGGTCGCCGCCGCGCACGTCAGCGGCGCGCTGCGCGTCGAGGACGCGACCAGGATCATCTGCCGCCGCAGCCTGCTGCTGCGCCGCGCCGCCGGCCAGGGCGCCATGCTCGCGTGCGAACTGACGATGGCCCAGGCCCGCGAGCTCCTCGCCGGCCAGGAGCACCTGGTGTCGGTCGGCGTGAACAACAGCCCCCGCTCCACCGTGCTCTCCGGCGACCGCGACGTGCTCACCGCGATAGCCGGACGGCTGGAGGCCGACCAGGTCTTCTGCCGCTGGGTCAAGGTGGACGTGGCCTCGCACAGCCCGCAGATGGACCCGCTGCGCGAGGACCTGCTGTCCGCGCTGGACGGCATCGCCCCGCGGGCCGGAACGGTCCCCGTCTACTCGACCGTGACCGGCTCCGTGGCCTCCGGCGCCGAGATGGACATCCGCTACTGGGCCGACAACCTGCGCGAGCCCGTGCTCTTCGCCGACCAGGTGGCCCGCCTCGTCGAGGACGGCGTGAGCGTCTTCATCGAGATGAGCCCGCACCCGATCCTGCTCCCCGCCGTGGAGCAGGTCGCCTCGGAGAGCGGCACGGCCGTGGCCGCACTGCCCTCCCTGCGCCGCCGCGAGGAGGAACGCGACACCCTGCTCGGCTCGCTGGGCCGACTGCACGTGCTGGGCGCCCCGGCCCGCGTGGACCGCGCGCTGACCCCGGCCCCCGCCGGGCAGAAGCTGCCCCACTACCCGTGGCAGCGGGAGCGGTTCTGGATCGACGCCCCCGGCCCGGGCGACGCCGCCGCGCACGGCCGGGCCCTGCGCCGCGGCCTGCTCGGCGAGCGCTTCGACTCCCCCGTCACCCCGGGGACGCACTACTGGCAGATGGACCTCGACTCCTCGGCCGCCACCGCCTCGGACCACCGCATCGGCGGGGCCGCGGTCCTGCCGGGCGCCGCGTTCGCCGAGATGGCCCTCGCGATGTGCGCCCAGGTCCGGCCCGGCGAACAGCCCGTACTGGAGGAGTTCGCGTTCCGGGAGCCGCTGATCCTGCCCGCGCGGGGCGTGCGCCAGGTGCAGGCCGTACTGGAGGGCTCGCACGCCGGGCGGGCGCAGATCCGCTTCTTCGTCCGCGAGGACGACGGCCCGCTGTGCACGGCCGAGGCCCGGGTGGTCTTCGGCGCCGACGCCGACCCGGGCGAGCCCCTCGACCCGGCCGCGCTGGCCGGGCCGCTGACCGAGACCCTCGAGGGACCGGCCTACTACCGGGCGCTCGCCGCCTGCGGCCTGGGATACGGTCCCGCCTTCCAGGGGATCACCACCGTCTCGCGCGGCGGGGGCGCCGCCCTGGCCCGGATCGCAACGGACCCGGCGGCCCTGCCCTCCGACCCCGGCTACCGGGTGCACCCCTCGCTGCTCGACTCCGCCCTGCAGAGCGCCGTGGCCCCGCTGCTCGGCGCCGAGTGGGGCGAGGGCGCCACCCAGTGCTTCGTCAGCGAGTCCATCGGCCGACTGACGGTGTACGGAGCCCTCACCGGCGAGCTGTGGGCGTACGCGCAGTGCGAGCGGGCCGGCGACGACCGGCACTGGCGGGCCCGCGTGCGGATCCTGTCCGGCGACGGCACCCTGCTGGCCGAGGCCGAGGACCTGCGCGTGGTCAGGCTGGACTCCGTACCCGTCCTCGCCGCGGACCAGGACGTTCCGCTGGACGGACCGGCGCAGGGGGCGATCGCCGCAGGGCTGGCCGAACTGCCTGTGGCGGAGCGGCGGGCCGCGTTCGAGAACGCCGTACGGGAGATCACCGCGCAGGTGGTCAAGCTCCCCGCCCGCCGGATCGACCCCGACACCCCGCTGCGCTCGCTCGGCATCGACTCGCTGATGTCGCTGGAACTGCGCAACCGGCTGGAGGCGGCCTTCGGCGTGGAGCTGTCGGCCACGCTCATCTGGAACTACCCGACCGTGCGGGACATCGCGCCGTTCCTGGCCGGCAGGACGGGCATCGCCCTCGACGGCGACGAGATCCACGGGCGGGGCCACGGGCCGGGCCACGAGGCCGAAGCCCCCGTCCTGCCCCGGGCGATGGACGACGAAACAGACCCGGAGAGCCTCGAGGCCCTCCTCGGACGTGAACTCGCGGAACTGAGCGAGCGGATGGAGACCTTCTAGATGAGCAGCACCGCCGCCGAAGCCGCCCCGGTCGAAGACCGCTCCGGGACCGCCCTCGTCAAGGCGTTGTCCGCCGTCCGCATGCTGCGGGGCCGACTGGACGCGCTGGAGCAGAAGCGCCACGAGCCCATAGCCATCGTCGGCATGGGATGTCGACTGCCGGGAGGAGTCCGCTCCCCCGGCGAGTTCTGGCAGATGATCAGTTCCGGCACCGACGCGATCACCGGTGTGCCCGGCGACCGCTGGGACGCCGACGCCTACTACGACCCCGACCCGGCCGCTCCGGGCCGCACCACCATGCGCTTCGGCGGGTTCATCGACGGGGTCGACCGCTTCGACCCGTACTTCTTCGGCATCTCCCCGCGCGAGGCCGCGCGCATGGACCCCCAGCAGCGGCACTTCCTGGAGGTGGCCTGGGAGGCCCTGGAGGACGCGGGCCTGCCCCGGGAGAAGCTCCAGGGCAGCGCGACGGGCGTGTTCGTCGGCGCCAACGCCAGCGACTACCTCCAGATGCAGTTGGAGGACCCGGCCGGCCTCGACCCGTACACCGTGGTCGGCGGCACCAACTGCATCATCTCCAACCGGCTTTCGTACCAGCTGGACCTGCGCGGCCCGAGCATGACCGTCGACACGGCCTGCTCGTCCTCGCTGGTGGCCGTGCACCTGGCCTGCCAGTCCCTGCGCACCCAGGAGTGCTCCACCGCGGTCGCCGCCGGGATGAACCTGATCCTGTCGCCGACGATGACGGTCGCCCACTCCAAGGGCCTGCCGCTCGCCCCCGACGGCCGCTGCAAGACCTTCGACTCGAAGGCCGACGGCTACACCCGCGGCGAGGGCGTCGGCGTGCTCGTCCTGAAGCGGCTCTCGGACGCCGTCGCGGACGGCGACCGGATCTGGGCCGTCATCCGCGGCTCCGCCGTCAACCAGGACGGCCTGACCAACGGCCTGACCGCGCCCAGCGGCCTGTCCCAGCGCGATGTCATCCGGGCGGCGCTGCGCTCCGCCCGGCTGGAGCCCTCGCAGGTCACCCTGCTGGAGGCGCACGGCACCGGCACCAGCCTCGGCGACCCCATCGAGGTCGAGGCGCTGCACGAGGTGTACGGGGCCGCGGACGCGGCCGGCGGGAGCTGCGCGCTCGGGTCCGTGAAGACCAACATCGGGCACCTGGAGGCGGGCGCCGGACTGGCGGGCCTGATCAAGGTGGCGCTGAGCATCCACCACCGGGCCATCGCGCCCCACCTCCACCTGGAGGAGCTCAACCCGCACATCTCGCTCGCCGGCGGACGGCTGCGGATACCGACCTCGGCGGCGAGCTGGGACGAGCCCGCCGAGCGGCGCCACGGCGCCGTCAGCTCCTTCGGCGCGGGCGGCACCAACGCCCACGTGGTCCTCGGCCCGGCCCCGCAGGACGACGGCGTCCAGGAGGCCGCGGCCCCCGAGGTGCCGCAGGCCGCGCAGGGCCCCTGGCTGCTGCCGGTCTACGCGGGCACCGCCGACGCGCTGGTCCCGATGGCCCGCGCCTGGCGCGACCACCTGCGGACCCGCGAAGCGCGGCAGGATCCGTTCTCCGCGCTGGTGCACGGCGCCGCCACCCGGCGTACCCGGCATCCGCACCGGCTCGCGTTCGCCGCGAGCACGCACGCCGAGGCCGCCGAGCGGCTGGACATGTGGCTGGCGGAAAAGTCCCCGGCCTCCGTGTTCACCGGCCGCACCGGGCACGACATCGCCGACAAGGTCGTCTTCGTCTTTCCCGGCCAGGGCGCCCAGCGGGCCGGGATGGGCCGCGAACTGATGCGCGTCTGCCCGGTGTTCAAGGCCGCCGTGGCCGAGTGCGACGAGGCCTTCAAGCGCTGGACCGACGGCGGCTTCTCCGTCATCGACACGATCATGGGTCTGGAGGACGGGGCACCGCTGGAACGCATCGACGTCATCCAGCCGGCCCTGTTCGCCGTCGCGGTCGGACTCGCCGCCCGTGCGAAGGCCTTCGGTGTGGAGCCCGACGCGGTGGTCGGCCACAGCATGGGCGAGGTCGCCGCCGCGTACGTGGCGGGGGTCCTGAGCCTGGACGACGCGGCCCGGATCATCTGCCGCCGCAGCTTCCTGCTGCGCCGCATCAGCGGGCAGGGCGCGATGCTGGTGGTGGGCCTGCCCTTCGACCAGGCCACCGAGTTCGTCGCGGACCACAGCGACCGGGTCTCGGTCGCGGTCAGCAACAGCCCCACCTCCACGGTGGTCTCCGGCGACCCGGAGGTGCTGGCCGAGCTCGCCCGGACCCTCGAGGCCCGCAATGTCTTCTCCCGCCACGTCAAGGTGGACGTGGCCTCGCACAGCCCCCAGGTCGACGCGCTGCGCGCGGACCTGCTGGCCGAGCTGAAGGGCATCGAGCCCCGCGCGGGGCAGGTGCCGGTCCTGTCCACCGTCACCGGCGAACTGTGCGACGGTTCCGGTTTCGACGCCGAGTACTGGGCGGGCAACCTGCGCGAGCCGGTGCTCTTCTGGGACGCCGTGGGCACGCTGATCGACAGCGACCACGGGGTGTTCGTCGAAATGAGCCCCCATCCGACGCTGCTGTCCGCCGTGGAGCAGGCCTTCGAGCACGCGGGCCGCGAGGGGCTGGCCGTGCCGTCCATGCGGCGCGACGAGCCGGAGGCGCACGGCCTGCTGGAGGTCCTGGGCACCCTGCACACGCACGGCATGCCCGCCCGGCTGACCGAACTGCTCCCGGCGGCGCCGGCGCGTCCCGTACCGCTGCCCGCGTACGTCTGGCAGCACGAGAGCTTCTGGTTCCGTGCTTCGGGCGCAGCCGGCCCGGCGCCGCTGGGCGCCCTCGCCGGGGGCGAGGTGCCCGAGCCGGACGAGGCCGAGGAGCGCGGGCAGCTGCCCGCGCTGGTGGCGGCCGTGGCCGGCGCCGAGCCCGCCGCCCGCTCCGAGGCCGTCCGCTCCGAGGTCGCCGCGGTGGTGGCCGCGACCCTGGAACTCAGCCCCGACCGGGTCGACCGGACCGCCGGCTTCTTCCAGATGGGCATGGACTCCACGCTCGCCCGCTGTGCCCGGGTCCGGCTGGAGACCCTGCTCGGCCGCCGCATCCCGGCGACCGTGATGTTCGAACACCCTTCGGTGGAGGCGCTGTCCGCGTACCTGCTGCCGCTGGCGGAGCGGGCGGCTGCCGCCGGCCCGCAGGCCCCCGCGCTCTCGCCCGTACCCGCGCCCGCGCCCGAACCCGTACCCGCCGCCGCCTCCGCACCACAGGTGCCTTCGGACCTTTCCGGGTCCGAGGACGACGACGAGTCCCTCGACGAACTTCCCGAAGCCGAACTCCTCGCGCTGCTGGCCGCGGAGTCCGGTTCCCCGACGCACGCAGCCGGAGGAGCCCGATGACCGACAAGGATCGCGAGCGGCAGAACGTGCTCGCCCAGAGCGTGCGGGAGATCCGCCGCCTGCGCGAGGAGCTCGACGCCGCCGAGCGCGCCCGCACCGAGCCGATCGCCATCGTCGGCCTCGCCTGCCGGATGCCCGGCGGCGCCGAGACGCCCGAGGAGTTCTGGGAGTTCCTGAGCTCGGGCCGCGACGGCATCCGCGAGGTGCCCGAGGACCGCTGGGACACCTCCAGGCACGGCAGCCGCCTCGGCGGCTTCCTCGACCGGGTCGACGGGTTCGACGCACCGTTCTTCGGGATCTCGCCGCGCGAGGCCGCCACCCTGGACCCGCAGCAGCGCCTGCTGCTGGAGGTGGGCTGGGAGGCACTGGAGCACGCGGGCATCTCGCCGGCCGGCCTGACCGGCTCGGACACCGGGGTGTACTTCGGCGTCACCACGTACGACTACGTGCAGAGCCAGATGCAGCAGATCGACCCGGCCGACCTGGAGGCGTACAGCCTCACCAGCAACGCCTCCACCTTCGCGGCCGGCCGGTTCTCGTACTGGCTGGGCCTGCAGGGCCCCAGCCTCTCCGTCGACACCGCGTGTTCGTCCTCGCTGGTCGGCGTGCACCTGGCGTGTCAGAGCCTGCGCTCCGGCGAGACCGGCATGGCGCTGGCGGGCGGCGTCAACGTCCTGCTGTCGCCCGAGTGGTTCGGCATCGCCGACAAGGCGAACATGCTGGCACCGGACGGGCACTGCAAGACCTTCGACTCCCGCGCCGACGGCTACGTACGCAGCGAGGGATGCGGAGTCGTCGTCCTCAAGCGTCTCTCCGACGCCCGCGCGGCCGGTGACCGCGTCCTCGGGCTCATCCGCGGCTCCGCCGTCAACCAGGACGGCCGCAGCGGCGGCATCACCGTCCCGAACGCCGCCGCCCAGCAGGACGTCATCCGCACCGCGCTCGCCGCGGCCCGCGTGGAGCCTGCGGAGATCGGCTACGTGGAAGCGCACGGCACCGGCACCCCGCTGGGCGACCCGCTGGAACTGCGCGCCCTGGACGCCGTACTGGGCGGGCGCGCGCCGGGCGAGGAACTGGTCGTCGGCTCGGTCAAGAGCACCATCGGTCACCTGGAGCCCGCCGCCGGCATCGCCGGTCTGATCAAGGTCGTGCTCTCGCTGCAGAACGAGGAGATCCCGGCGCAGCTTCACCTGGAGGAGGTGAACCCGGAGATCGGCATCGAGGACCTCTCGGTCACCTTCCCGCGCACCGCCCTGGCCTGGCCGCGCGGCGACAAGCCCCGTCTCGCGGGCGTCAGTTCCTTCGGCGCGAGCGGCACCAACGCCCACGTCGTCGTCGAGGAGGCACCCGCCGACCCGGCCCCCGTGCCCGCCGCCGGCCGCGAGGTCGAGGGCGAGCGCACCGTGCAGCTGCTGGCCCTGTCCGCCAAGAGCCCGGCCGCGCTCGCCGACGTGGCCGCGCGCCACGCCGCGTACCTGGGCGGTCCGGACGCCGCGCCGCTCGCCGACGTCTGCCACACCGCCGCCACCGGCCGCGCCCCGCTGGCGCACCGGCTGACCGTGGTCGCCGACTCCGCCGAGGAGATGCGCGAGAAGCTGGCCGCGTACGCGCCCGGCGCGCTCCTGCCGGCGGGCGCCCGCACGGGCCACGTGCCCGGCGGCGCGCGGCCGAAGGTCGCCTTCCTCTTCACCGGCCAGGGCTCGCAGTACGCGGGCATGGGGGCGGGCCTCTACGCGAGCGAGCCGGTCTTCCGGGACGCGATCGACCGGTGCGACGCCATCGTCTCGGATCTGACGGACCGCTCGCTGCTCTCCGTGCTCCACCCGGAGACCGCCGACGCCGCGCTGGTGGACGAGACCCGCTGGACCCAGCCCGCCCTGTTCGCCGTCGAGTACGCGCTCGCGGAACTCTGGCGCTCCTGGGGCATCGAACCGGGCGCCGTGCTCGGCCACAGCATCGGCGAGATTGTCGCGGCCTGCGTGGCGGGCGTGCTGTCCCTCGAGGACGCCCTGACCCTCGCGGTGCGGCGCGGCAGCCTGATGCAGGAACTGTCGGTGGAGGGCGCCATGGCGGCGGTCTTCACCACCGTGGAGCGGCTCGCCGAGGCGCTGCGGCCGTACGAGGGCGAGCTGTCGGTGGCCGCGGTCAACGGCCCCGAGTCCCTGGTCGTCTCCGGCGGCGCCAGGGCGCTGGACGTGCTGCTGGCCGAGCTTGCGGCGGCGGGCGTCAAGTCCAAGCGACTCACGGTCACCCGGGGCTTCCACTCGCCGCTGATGGACCCGGTGCTGGACGAGTTCGAGCGCACGGCGGCCGCCCTGACCTACGCGGCCCCCCGCATCCCGGTCGTCTCGAACGTCACCGGCGAGCCGCTGACCGGCCCGCAGGCCTTCTCCGCGGGCTATCTGCGCGAGCACGTCCGCCGTCCCGTGGACTTCCTGCGGGGCATGACCGCCCTGCACGGGCTGGGCTTCCGGATCTTCGTGGAGACCGGCCCGCAGCCCGCGCTCTCCGGCATGGCCAAACGGTTCGTCCCCGGTGCGGGCGACGGCGAACAGGCCCCGGTGTTCCTGCCGTCGCTGCGCAAGGGCCACGACGACGGCCGGGTGGCGCTGGACAGCCTGGGCGCCCTGTACGCGCTGGGGGCGCCGGTCGACTGGGCCGCGTACGACGCGGGCCGCGGCCGGCGGCGCGCCGCGCTGCCGACGTACCCCTTCCAGCGCACCCGCCACTGGTTCACGCCGAGCGCCCGCCCGGCGGCGGCCGCGCCCGTCGTGGGCGGGACCGGCTCGGCGCGCCTGCTGGGCGAGCTGGTGCCCTCGCCGCTGGACTCGACGCAGTACTCGGCGGTGCTCGACACCACCGGCCACCCCTGTCTGGGCGACTGCGTGATGGACGGGCTCCCCGTCGTCAACATCGGCGTCTACCTGGAGTCGGCCCTGGAGTCGGCCCGGGCCGAGGGCGGCGGCGCAGGCGCGCTGATCGAGGAGTGCCTGGTCCTCCAGAGCATGATCCTCGACGAGGACCAGCGGGCCCGGGTGCAGCTCGTACTGGACCCGGCGCCCGGCGGCCGCACCGCGTACCGCTTCTACTCCGCCCGCCGGGACGGCGCCGGCTGGCTGCTGCACTCGCAGGGCAAGCTCGCCCCGCTGCCCGCGGGCACACCGGCCGCGACCGATCTGGACGCGCTGCGCGCCCCGCTCTCCGAGGAGACCACCGGCGAGGAGTTCTACCGCCGGATGTGGCGCCGCAAGCTGTACCTCGGCCCCACCGCCCAGTGGATCGAGCACGTGTGGAGCGGAGAGGGCGAGGCCGTCGCGAGGATGCGCGCCCCGCGCCCGGGCGAGGCCGACGGCTACCGGCTGCACCCCGGCCAGACCGACGCGCTGTTCCAGTCCCTGTTCGCCTGCCTGCCCGAGGGCACCCCCGAAGACGCCACCTTCATGCTGGTGGGCATCGACCGCTTCGCCTTCCACGGGTTCTCCGGCGCGCAGGGCGAGACGTACTGCCGGGTGCGGCTGCTGCCGTCGCCCGACCCGCAGGGGATGCTGCTCGCCGAGGCCGCGCTCTACGACGAGCGGGGCCGCACGGTGGTCGAGGCCACCGGTGTGTGCCTGCGCCGCGCCGAGAAGGACCAGCTGCTGCGCACGGAAGGCACCACCCCCGTACCGTCCATCGCCGCCCCGCTCGCCCCGGCCGCCGTACCCGCCCAGCTGGACGCCGCGGGCGTACGGGAGCTGCTGACAGCGACCGTGGCCCGCGCGCTGGGCACCTCGCCGGACGCGGTGGACCGCGACGAGCCGCTGCAGAACCTCGGCCTGGACTCGCTGATGGCGCTGGAGGTCAAGGAGGCGCTGTCCGTCGCGCTCGGGGTCTCGCTGCCCCTGGTGGCCTTCCTGGAGGGCCGCAGCGTCAGCACGCTCGGCGACCAGGTCCTGGAGACCCTGGGCACTCCCGAGGAGGCCCCGGCAGGTGCGGGCCCCGAGGGCTCGGCCCCGCGGCCGGCGCTCACCTCGGGCGGC
Organism: Streptomyces sp. GL_140; assembly: GCF_057834465.1. Taxonomy (NCBI): domain Bacteria; kingdom Bacillati; phylum Actinomycetota; class Actinomycetes; order Kitasatosporales; family Streptomycetaceae; genus Streptomyces; species Streptomyces sp. GL_140. Next base: position 248,262 of record NZ_JBYQMJ010000003.1, on the reverse strand, counting down.
GACCGGTTGCCGGAGCTGATCCGCGACGAGGCGGCCCGCTACGAGCCGTTCCCGCTGACCGACCTCCAGCAGGCCTATCTGGTGGGCCGCTCCAGCGCCTTCGAACTCGGCAACGTCTCCACCTACTTCTTCATCGAGGTCGACCTCGACGGGGTGGACGTGGACCGGCTGCAGGACTCCCTGCGCCTGATGATCGGCCGCCACGACATGCTCCGCGCCGTGATGACCGAGGACGGCTACCAGAGGGTGCTGCCCGAGGTCGCCCCGTACGAGATCCGCACGACCGATCTGCGCGGCTGCGCCGAGGAGGAGCGCGGCGCGCGGCTGGCCGAACTCCACGACGAGGTCGCCGGACAGGTCTTCGACACCGCCGTGTGGCCGCTGTTCGACATCCGCGCCACGCGCGTGACCGAGGGCCGCACCCGCCTGCACATCGGGCTCGACGCGCTGATCATCGACGCGTGGAGCACCTCGACGCTGTTCCGCGAGTGGGCCGCCGCCTACCGCGGCGAGGCCGGAGCGCTGCCCGAGATCCCGCTCACCTACCGGGACTACGTGGTGACGGCCAAGGCCGTCGAGGAGACCGACCTGCACGCGACCTCGCTCGCCTACTGGCGCGAGCGGATCGACACCCTGCCGCCGGCCCCCGAACTGCCGCTGGCCACGGACCCGGGCGCGCTGGAGCACCCGGCGTTCACCCACCGCTCCAGCCGGATCGAGGCCGAGGACTGGTCGCGCTTCAAGGCGTACGCCTCGGCGGCCGGTGTCACCCCGTCGGCCGCGCTGTGCACGGCGTATTCCCAGGTGCTGGCCTCCTGGAGCAAGTCCAGCCGGTTCACGCTGAACGTGCTCTTCTTCAACCGGCTGCCGCTGCACGAGCAGGTCGGCAACGTGCTCGGCAACTTCAGTGCCACCACCCTGCTGGAGATCGACTCCACCGCCTCGACCGCCTTCGGCGAGCGGGCCGGACGCATCCAGCGCCAGTTGTGGACCGACCTGGAGCACAGCCACGTCAGTGGTGTCGCGGTACTGCGCGAGCTCAACCGGGCCCGCGGCGGCAATGCCCGCGCCAACATGCCGGTCGTCTTCGCCAGCACCGTCAACTTCGCGGCCAAGGAGGACTCCGCGGCCTCCGTGGGCCTGGCCCAGCACCTCACCTCCATCGGCGAGGGCGGCCAGGAGGTCTCCAGCTCGATCCGGACCCCGCAGGTGTGGCTCGACCACCAGGTGGTCGAGGACGCCGGCGCGCTGATCGTGAACTGGGACGTCATCGAGGAGCTCTTCCCCGGCGGGATGATCGACGCGATGTTCGGCGCGTACCTCGACGTGCTGCGCGGCCTGTGCCACGAGGAGGACGCCTGGCGCCGCCCGGCGCACGCCCTGGCCCCGGCCGCCGAGCTCGACGTGCGCCGGTCGGTCAACTCGACGGCCGGGCCGCTGCCCACGGGCCTGCTGCACGAGCCGTTCGCCGCGCAGGCCGCCGCCCACCCCGAACGGGTCGCGGTGATCGCCCCCGGCCGCGAGCTCACGTACGGGGAACTGGACGTGCACACCGACCGGCTGGGCCGCTGGCTCCTGGAGGCGGGCGCCGGTCCCGGCACGTTCGTCGGCATCGTGATGGAAAAGGGCTGGGAGCAGGTCGCCGCCACCATCGGCGTGCTGAAGTCGGGCGCCGCGTACGTGCCCATAGACGCCGGTGTGCCCGCCGAGCGGCTGCGGCTGCTCCTGGAGAAGTCCGGCATCCGCCTGGTCCTGACTCAGAGCCGTGTCGAGGCCGACACCTCGTGGCCGGAGGGGACCCTCCGGCTGAGCGTGGACGGCCCCGGGGCACTGGCCGTGCCGGCGGGCGCCCTGCCCGCCTCGGCCGCGCGCCCGGACGACCTCGCGTACGTCATCTTCACCTCCGGCTCCACGGGCCAGCCCAAGGGCGTGATGATCGAGCACACGGGCGCCCTGAACACCTGTCTCGACATCAACGAGCGGTTCGGCATCACGCACGAGGACCGGGTCCTGGCCCTGTCCGCGCTCAACTTCGACCTGTCGGTGTACGACGTGTTCGGCGTCCTCGCCGCCGGCGGCGCGATCGTCCTGCCGGCCCCGGACGCGCACCGCGAGCCCGGCCGCTGGGCCGAGCTGGTGACCGCGCACGGGGTGACCGTCTGGAACAGCGTGCCGACGCTGATGGAGATGTTCACCGAGCACGCGCTGGGCGCCGGGATGACCGCCACCCTGCCCCTGCGCACGGTGATGATGAGCGGTGACTGGATCCCGCTGACCCTCCCGGAGCGCATCGCCACGCTGCTGCCCGAGGCGGCCGTGTGGAGCCTGGGCGGGGCGACCGAGGCGTCGATCTGGTCGATCGCGCACCGGGTGACCGGCCCCGCCGACCCCGCGCTGACCTCGGTCCCGTACGGAAAGCCCCTGCTCAACCAGCAGTTCCACGTACTGAACGAGGCCATGCAGCCCAGCCCGGTGTGGGTGCCCGGCCAGCTGTACATCTCCGGAGCGGGCCTGGCCCGCGGCTACCTCGGCGACGAGGCGAAGACCCGGGCGGCCTTCCTGCGCCACCCGGCCACCGGCGAGCGGCTGTACCGCACCGGCGACCTGGGCCGGTACCTGCCGGACGGGAACATCGAGTTCCTGGGCCGGGAGGACTTCCAGGTCAAGATCCAGGGGTACCGGATCGAGCTCGGCGAGATCGAGTGCGCGCTGCTGGCCTGCGACTCGGTGCGCGCCGCGGTGGTCTCGGCGGTCGGCGAACGCCAGGGCGCCAAGCGGCTGGTGGCCTACGTCGTCCTCGACAAGGAAAGCGGCTGCGAGGTCACGCCCGAACTGCTCGCGAAGACGATCGGCACGGCCCTGCCCTCGTACATGGTCCCGCAGTACATCCTGATCCTCGACGAGCTGCCACTGACCGCCAACGGCAAGGTCGACCGCTCCTCGCTGCCGGTGCCCGGCGCCGAGGCCGCCGACGGCGACGCCACACAGACTCCCCGGGACCTGACCGAGAGCGAACTCGCCTCGATCTGGGCCGAGTTCTTCCCGGACACCGGCTTCGGCGTGCACACCGACTTCTTCGCCCTGGGCGGCAACTCGCTCCTCGCGGTCCGGCTGATGTCCGAGATCCGGGTCCGGCTCGGCTGTTCGCTGCCGCTGTCCACGCTGTTCGCCCGGCCGACGATCGCCCTGCTCGCCGCGGCGATCCGGGAGGCCGGCGGTGCGGTGCGCCGCACCGCGCTGGTGCCCATCCGCACCGGGGGCACGCGGACCCCGCTGTTCATCGTCCACCCGGTCGGCGGAGACGTTCTCTGCTACGGCGAACTGGCCGCGCTGCTCGGTGAGGACCAGCCGTTCTACGCCCTCCAGGTGCCGGACGGCGAGCCCCTCGAGACCGTGCCCGAGCTGGCCGCGCACTACGCCGCCGCCCTCACCGCCGCGGTGCCGCAGGGACCGTACCGGCTCGGAGGCTGGTCCATGGGCGGCGTCATCGCCCTGGAGACGGCCCGGCAGCTGACCGCCGCCGGGCACGAGGTCGAACACCTCGCCCTGATCGACCTGCTCGAGGCCCCGGGTCCGGCGCCCCGGCGGGCGGAGATCGACGACGCCGTCCTGCTCTCGTGGTTCGGCCGGGACCTCGCGGGCCTGGCCGGGACCTCGTGGGAGCCGGACCCGGAGCTGTTCCGCGCGGCGGACTGCCCCGACGAGGCGTTCGAGATCCTGTACACCGAGGCGGCAGGGCTGGGCGTCCTCCCGGCGGGCATCGGTCTCGAGATGTTCAGCGAGATCTACACCCGCTTCGCCCGCAACTTCCGGGCCCTGCTGGCCTACGCGCCGCAGCCGTACGCGGGAGAGACCGCGTTCCTGCGCGCCGAGGACGGTTCCACCGACGAGGCGGTCGCCGCCTGGTCGCAGCTGTTCCCCTCCGGCTTCCACTACGTCGCACTGCCGGGCGACCACTACTCGGTCATGCGGTCGCCGCTCCTGCGGCAGTTGGCCGACCAGCTCTCCCTCTGGCTCGCCGGAACGGCGGCCCGACCCCTCGAAGGAATACAGTCATGACGCTGAAGTTCGGTGCCTTCATCCCTCCGTTCCACTCCCTGGGTGAGGACCCCACGACGTCCTTCTGGCGGGACCTGGACCTCATCAGCTGGCTGGACGAGCTGGGTCTGGACGAGGCCTGGGTGGGCGAGCACCACTCGGGCGGCTGGTCCACGGTCAGTTCCCCCGAGGTGTTCCTCGCCGCCGCGGCCGAGCGCACCCGCCGCATCAAGCTCGGCACCGGAGTGGTGAGCCTCCCGTACCACCACCCGCTGACCGCGGCCAACCGCATCGTGCAGCTGGACCACCAGAGCGGCGGGCGGGCCATGTTCGGCATGGGCGCCGGGGTCTCGCCGGCCGACGCCCACATGATGGGCATCTCGGCCGGTGACCAGCGCCGCATGATGGCCGAGTCGCTGGAGGCGCTGGTCCGCCTGTTCGAGGGCGACGAGCCGGTCAACATGAAGACCGACTGGTTCGAGCTGCGCGACGCCCAGCTGCACCTGCGCCCGTACACCAAGCCGCGCTTCGACATGGCCGTCGCGAGTGCCGGCACGGAGCGCGGCATGCGCCTGGCGGGCCAGTACGGCCTGGAGGCGCTGACCTTCGCGGGCCGCCCGGGCATGTCGGAGCCCCCGCTGGCACAGCTGTGGGCGGCGGGCGAGGAGGAGGCCGCCAAGTACGGCCAGAGCGTGGACCGCTCCAAGTGGCGCGTGGCGATCTGTCTGCACGTCGCGGAGACCCGCGAGGAGGCCCTGGACCAGGTCCGCGCCGGAATGAGCCACTGGTTCCGCGAGTACGTGCGCGACACGGTCGGCGCCTCCGCGAAGCTGCCCGAGGGCCGCGAGGCCGAGGTGGCCGTCGAGACCCACACCGCGATCATCGGCTCCGTCGAGGACGTCATCGAGGGCATCGAGCGCATGCAGCGTGAGAGCGGCGGCTTCGGAACCCTGCTGGTCAACACCCAGGACTGGGCCACCCGCGAGCAGACCAAGCGCAGTTACGAGCTGCTCGCCCGCTACGTGGCTCCGCACTTCACCGGTGCGCTCGACAGCCGTCGCGCGTCCCAGAAGTGGGTCTCGGAGAACAAGGCCGGCTTTGCCGCACAGGCCCGGGAGGCCGCGGCCCAGACCTCGGCCCCCCGCTGACCCCCCACCACGGACGGAGACGCCATGCCGACCAGACTGCAAGAGAAGTGGCCCGCCGTCGACGGGGCGACCTTCAAGGAAGCCATGTCCCTGCTGGCGGCGCCGCTGACCGTGGTCACCACACGTGACGCGCAGGGGCAGCCCTGGGGGTTCACCGCCAGTGCGGTGACCTCGGTGTCGCTGGAGCCGCCCCTCGTGCTGGTCGGCATCTCGCACACCTCCAGCTGCCACGGGGCGCTGACGCGGGTCCCCGAGTTCGTGATCAACGTGCTCGGGGACGAGCACCGCGAACTCGCGGGCCGCTTCGCGACCAGCGGGGTCGACCGGTTCGCCGGAGCGCCGCTGGAGGAATGGCCGGACAGCCCCGGCCTGCCGCACGTTCCCGACGCGCTCGCACTGCGCTGCGCGCTCGCGGACCGGATCACCCTGGGCGACCACGACCTCCTGGTCGGCCGGGTGCTCGAGGTACGGATGGCGGGCTCCGGCCGGCCACTGCTCTGGTATCAACGGGCCTTCCGTACCGCCGACTGACCCCGCGTGCGCCCGGCGGGACCCGCCGGGCGCACGCGGTCATGCAGGGGAACCAGGACGGGTGATCCCCGTACCGGTTCCCCTGCATCATGTCCGCCGTGACCGGGGCGGCCGTCGCGCGGCCAGTTGCGCGGCCGGCTCCAGCGGCCGTCTCCGGCGGCAGTCACCCGTGGAACGAAGCGAGGCCGTCGCCTCCTCGGCAGGAGGGGCGACGGCCTCGAATCTTCTGTAGCGCGCCGGCCGGGCGCTGCGAGCCGTAGGACCGGGACGGGGGTTGGGCCCGGGTCGTACGGATCGCGGCGGGTTTTGTAACACCCGCATGAACAGAGTCTCCCGGACCACCGGAGGCTTGCCGGAGATCAAGTCGAGGCTCCGTCGAGCGGTCGGCCCCCTCGCCCCGTCCGGGGTTTCGCGCGGCCACCCCGCCCTGCACCCTGGAGGCCGGTCATCAGGAGTGATCGGGAACGATCGAGAGCGGCGAGCGGAGATGTCATGAACGGGGAGATGTCATGAACGGGCCCAGCGGCGATCCGGAGTGGTTCCGCGTCTTCAGTCCAGCCCCCGACGCGTCCGTGCGCCTGCTCTGCCTGCCGCACGCGGGCGGCTCCGCCAGCTTCTACTTCCCCGTCGCCAAGGCGCTTTCGCCTGCGGTCGAAGTGCTGGCCGTGCAGTATCCCGGCCGCCAGGACCGGCACCTGGAGCCGTTGATCGAGGACATCCACACGCTCGCCGACCGGATCACCGGGGCGCTCTCGGCGTACCGGGACAAGCCGCTCGCCCTCTTCGGACACAGCATGGGAGCCGTCATCGGCTTCGAAATCGCCCAGCGCCTCGAGGAGCAGGGTGAGGGGCCCGTCGAGCTGTTCGCCTCGGGACGCAGAGCCCCCTCGGCGAGCGGCCGCGAGCACTTGCACGCGGTCGGCGACGCCGAGCTGGTCGCCGAGATCAAGTCCCACCGGGCAGCGGGCTCCGATCTGCTGGACGACCCCGAGATGCGGGCGCTGCTGCTCCCGACGATCCGCGCCGACTACAAGGCGGTGGAGACGCACGTCTACCGCCCCGGGGCGACGGTCCACTGCCCGGTGACGGTGTTCACCGGGGACGGCGACCCCAAGGTCACCGTCGAGGAGGCGCTGGCCTGGCGGCGGCACACCACGGGTGCCTTCCACTCGGAGGTGTTCACGGGCGGCCACTTCTACCTGAGCGACCACCAGGACGCCGTCCTGCGCACGGTGTCGGCGCGGCTGGCCGCGGCCGCCACCGCCGTCTGACGCCGGGGCCGGCGCCGTCGGCACCCTTGCTCGAAGGAGTTCCGAAGAATGCTCGGGCCGCCCCGCAGGAGGGGTCGCCGTGGCCGGCGGGCGGTGGCTCGAATCGACGAGCGCAATACGTGCGGTGCACGGGCGCTCGAGGAATCGGGCCCCGGCTCGCGACTCCCCCTACCGTTCGCCTGACCTCGCACTGACCCGGACCCCCGCCGGGGGACACCGCGCCCGGCCGACGCGCCGAGAGGGCGGCGGGCCCCACAGCGCTGATCGCCGAGGAGGCGTTGAACCGATGGTGACGACGGTACTCGTGGACGGGACCAGGACCGCGGCCCCGCCGGCCGCGGACCCCGGTCCGGAGCACAGACCCCCGCCCCAGCCGGAGCCGGACGTCGTCCCGCGGCTGCCCCGCCCGGCCGGTCCGGGCCCCTTGCTCTGGGCGGCCTCGCCGAGCCAGGAGGCGCTCTGGGCCGGACTCGCGCACCGGACCCGCCCGCCGGTGGTCACGGGAGCGCTCCGGCTGACCGGAGCGCTGGACGGGCAGGCGCTGAAGGCCGCCTGGCGGGCCGTCGCGTCCCGGCACGAGATCCTGCGCAGCTGCTACCGCGTGCAGGAGGGACAGCTCACCCAGGTCGTCGCCGCGAGGCCCGATGCGCCCGTGCCGGTCTCGCTCGCGGACGTCCGCCCGGCGCAGGTGGCCACGGCCGTCGCGGCGGAGCGGGAGCGGCCCTTCGACCCGGCGCGCGAGCCGCTGGCCCGGCTGCGGCTGCTGCGCCTGGACCCGGGCGAGCACGTGGCCGTCTTCGTCCTGCACGGGCTGATCGCCGACGCCGCCTCGCTGGGCCTGCTCGTCGCGGAACTCGCGGCCGCCTACCGCGGCGCTCCGGCGCCCCTTCCGGCCCCCCAGTACGCCGATCTGGCCGCCTGGCAGCTGCAGCGCGCGGCCCAGGGCCGCGACGACGAGAGCACCGAGCACTGGCTGCACCGGCTCAACGGCGCGGAACCGGCCGTCCTGCCCTGGGACCTGAGCGCGCCGGGTGCGCCCGGGCGCACCCCGGGCACCGGGAGGGTGTTGCCGTTCCCGCTGCCGCACGAGCTGGCCGGCAAGGTCGCGGAGGCCGCGCGCAGGCACCGTACCGGCGTACGGGTGGTGGGCCTGGCCGCCTTCCAGCTGCTGCTGGCCTGCTGGTCGGGCCAGCGGGACATCAGCGTCCGGGGGCCCGTCCCCGAGCGCGGGCGGGGCGGGGAGCAGCGCATGCTGGGTCCGCTGTCCCACGCGGTGGTGCTGCGGACCGATCTGACCGGCGCGCCCACCTTCGGCGAGGTCGTCGACCGGGTCCGGCTCACCAGCGCCTGGGACTTCGCGCACCACGAGGTGCCCCTGGAGCCGGTCGCCGCGCAGTTGCGCCGGCCGCGGCTGGTGGAGCAGCTGGGCGACGTCCAGTTCAGCGCCGGACCCGGCGCCGAGGGGCCCCGGTGGGGTGCGGCCTCCTGGGGCGCCCGGCTGCGCGCCGAGCCGTTCACGGCCGCCCCCGCCCCGGAGGCCCGGCCGCTGAGCCTGATGCTGCGGCACGACGAGCGCACCGCGCACTGCGTGTTCACGTACGACTCGTCCGTGTTCTCCGAGGCCCGCATCCGGCAGCTGAGCACCGACTATTTCGGGATGCTCGCCGATGTCGCCGACCACCCGAAGGCCCGCTTCCGCTGACGGGCCCCGGGGCCGCGGCGGATCTCATCCACTGGGATCACACCCCGACGAGTTCCGGCAGCACCAGGCGGCGCGGTGCGCCGCGCCCCCACGGAAATCCGTGGTGCAGATGGACCACCGGCGGGTGGGGGCCCGCGACCTCCACCGCCACGGCCGCCAGCACCTCGGGCACCGGCTCGACCTCGAGGAACCGCCAGCGCTCCGCCGAGTCGTCGGCGGGCGGCAGGAAGGAGAGCACGCCCTGGTCCTCGGCGAGGGTGAAGGCGAAGGAGTCGAAGGGCAGGGCGAGTCCCAGGCCGCGGGCCTTGGAGTACGCCTCCTTCAGCGTCCACAGGCGCAGCACGCGCCGGTCGCGCGTCCGCCCGGGGGCGGCGCGGGCGATCCAGTCCTGCTCCTCGGCGGAGAACGTCGTGATGATGTTCTCCAGACCGCGGTCGCCCCGGTCCAGCCGCTCCACGTCCACCCCGATGCGGTGCTCGCGGGACACGCCCAGCAGGTTGTACGCGCGGGCGTGCGAGAGGTTGAAGTCCAGCATGTCGTTGCCGCGCGGCAGCCCTCCGGAGGGCGGTTGGAGGAAGGGCCGCCCGCGCGAGGAGCGCCATATGACCGCCTCGGCCTCGGGGATGCCGGTCTCCAGGGCCAGCACCCGGCGCACCAGGGAGTGCGCGATGAGGTACTGGCGGCGGTCGCGTTCGAAGAGGAAGCCGTCGGCGACCTCCTGCTCGTGCTCGTCCAGCCAGTACGAGGCCAGGGTGGCGGCGATGCCGGGGGCGAGTTCCTCGTTGGGACAGAACCACAGGTTGACCGGGACGGGCCCGGTCCCGTCCGGCCCGTAAGGCAGCGAGGTCATGCCCGCTCCTCCTCGCCGCCCAGCCACAGCGGGGTGCGCAGGAAGGCGGACGCGGGCAGAGGTACGGCTACGGCGCCCGCCCCGTGCGCCCGCTCCAGCGCACCCCAGTTGACGTCCAGTCCGGACAGCCACAGGCCCCTCACCTGGTGCAGGTGTCCGGCCCGCCACAACGCGGCGAGGTAGTCGGCCGTCTCGGGCACGGCGCCCATGTCCAGCGGGTCGGCCCCGCCGTCCCGCAGGTCGGCGCACGGTCCGCCGTCCGCGACGAACCGCTGCAGCGCGGCCGCGAGTTCGCCGGCATCGCCGACGACGGCCGCGAACCGGCAGTCCATGGCGGCGCGGCCGGTGCGCAGGGCGCGGGCGAGCACGTCCAGCGCCGGCACGGGGCCCGCTCCGCGCAGCAGCTCGGCGAACCGGGCCGCGGTGGCGGCGAGATGGGCCGGGGTGGGCGCGGACAGCACGACCAGCTCGGCGGCCCTGATGCCCCCGACACGCTCGGCACCCCCGGCGGCCCCGGCCGGCTCGGCGCCCCCGTCGTGCCCGGCAGCGGGCAGGTATTCCTCCAGGATCACGTGCGCGGCCGAGCCGCCGGCTCCGTGCGCCCCGACCGACGCCCGTCGGGGCGCCGACTCCCCGCCCGCCCAGGCCTGGGCCTCGGCCCGGCCCGGACCGGGCACCAGGACCCGGTGGCTCAGCTGGAGCACGGCCCGGGTGAGCGCGGCCGCCCCGGTCACGGCCCCGGCCTCGCCCACGAACGCCCGTACGGAATCGGCGTCCTCGCGGACGGCGACCGTGGAGGCGTCCACCGCGGCCGCCCGCAGCGCCTCGCGCAGCACCCGCTGCCCGGGAACCCCGTCACCACCGGCCGGGGCATCCGCATCCGCATCCGGGCCGGTTCGGGACCCCCGGCCGGGTCCGGCAACCGTACGGCCCGGCGCGGTGTGTCCGACGGCGCTGCCGCGGATCACGCAGTGAACGGTGTCCCCGTCGGCCAGGGCCCGTTCCAGGGGCTTGAGCAGCAGCGCGCCCACGCCCTCGCCCTCGCCGGGGCGGCGGCTGGACGGGTGCAGCAGCAGCCGCCCGCCGCCCACGAGCGCGGCGGCGCACTCACCGCCGCGCAGGGCGGCCGCCGCGAGGTGCAGGGCGACGAGCACGGATGACTCCGCGGTGTCGACCGACTGACTGGGGCCGGTGAGGCCGAGCAGCGCCGAGAACCGGTTGGGCAGGCTCCAGTGGCCGCCGCGGGGCAGCCGCACGGGCTGCCCGCGCTCCCAGGTCCGGGCCGCGAGCAGCCCGTAGTCCCCGGTCCCGGCGCAGGTGAACACCCCGACGCTGCGCGGGGTTCCGTCCGCGGCGGTGAGGGCGTCCAGGCGGTCGCCGGTGCATCCGGCGTGCTCGAGGGCCTCCCAGGCCGTCTCCAGGAACAGTCGTTCCTGTGGGTCCATCAGGGCGGCTTCGGACGCGTCGATCCCGAAGAACTCCGCGTCGAAGTCCTGTACGCGCTCCAGGTAGTGGCCCGGCTCGTCACCGGGCCGCCCGGGCGGCGGCGCCCCGGCGCTGCCGTGCCCTTCGCAGGCCTGCTGCCAGAACGAGGCGAGGTCGGGCGCGCCCGGGTAGCGTCCGGCCATCCCGACCACGGCGATCCGCCCGGCGGGGGCCTCCTCGTCCGCCGCCTGCTTCCGGCCGGTGTCCGGCCGCGCGAAGGCCACGGCCACGGGCGCCGGAACCGTACCGCCGGCGCCGGTTCCGGAACCGGCGCCCGAGCGGGTACGGGCACCGGCACCGGCACCCGCGCCGGTCAGCAGTGCAGCTGCCTGTGCCCGGTTCAGATGACCGCTCTTGAACCTGGTCAGGACTTCCTTCTCGTCCATCCGGACGCGCTCCTTCGGGAAACGGGTTCAGCCTCGGCGGGCGAGCAGCACAAGTGCCTCGTCGACGCTGATCCGGTCGTCACGGACCGCGTCCAGCAGGACGTCGAGGTCGTCGGGGGCCGCCGGAGGGGAGGCGGGTTCTGGTGCCCGCGCGGGCAGGGCCCCGTACGCGGAGGCTCCCGTGCGCGCGGCGATGTAGTCCGCCATGGCGGTGAGATTGGGGTGTTCGTAGAGCAGGACGGACCGTTCCCGCATGCCGAAGGAGCGGTTGACGGCGGCGATGAACTCCGCGCCGACCATGGAGTCCATGCCCAGCGCGTTGAACGGGGCGCCTGCGTCGATGTCCCGGGCGTCGCAGCACAGGATCGCCGCGAGCTGCTCCCGCAGCACTTCCACGACCTGCTGCGCCGCGGGCGCGGGGTCCGGTACGCGTTCCGATGCCCGGACGGGGTCCACGAGGTCGACGCCGGGAGCCGTGGACGCGGCAGCGGCGGCGGCAGCGGCCGGACGGGCGTCGGCGCTGCTCATCGCCCGCTCGACCTCCCGCGCGAAGGACGCCGGGGTCGGGTGGTCGTACAGGTCGCTCGCCCGCACCCGCAGTCCGTAGCGGCTGTTGACGACGGCCACGAACTCCACGACCAGCATGGAGTCGAGCTCCAGGGACTTGAAGGACTGCTCGGGGTCGATCTTCTCCGGCTGGATCCTCAGTACCTCGCCGAGCACCCCGACGAGATCGGTCAGCACGTCGGCAGGATGTTCAAAGGTCATCGGTGCTCCTCCGGGCTTCAGTGACACACCACGCTGAAAATATACCGGACAGACCGTTTGTTTCCTAGCTCTGCGCACACGCCGGCTGCGGCCCGGCACACGGGCCGCCGGACCCCACCGGGTGCCTCAGAGGGCCGAGAGTTCGTGCAGCAGGTCGTCCAGGCCCAGGGAGCCCTGGGAGAGGGCCTTCATGTGCCAGGTTTTCAGGTCGAAGGCGGCGCCGTGGCGGGCGCGGGAGGCTTCGCGGCCCTGGAGCCAGACACGCTCACCCAGCTTGTAGCCGATGGCCTGGCCCGCCATGCCCTGGTAGCGGATGACTTCGCTTTCGACGTAGCCGGCCGGGCGGCTGCTGTGCTGGGCGAGGAACTCCTGGGCCAGTCGCGGGGTCCAGCGTTCGCCCGGGTGGAAGGGGGAGTGTTCGGGGATCCGCAGCTCCAGGTGCATGCCGATGTCGATGACCACGCGGACCGCGCGGAGCATTTGGGCGTCCAGGTAGCCCAGGCGGCGCTCCGGGGTGGTCAGGAAGCCCAGTTCGTCCATGAGGCGCTCGGCGTACAGGGCCCAGCCCTCGGCGTTGGCGCTGACGAGGCCCACCGTGGTCTGGTAGCGGGAGAGGCTGTCGGCGACGTGTGCCCACTGCGCCAGTTGGAGGTGGTGGCCGGGGACGCCCTCGTGGTACCAAGTGGTGACCAGGTCGTAGGCCGGGAAGCGGGTCTCGCCCATCGTCGGCAGCCAGGTGCGGCCGGGACGGGAGAAGTCCAGCGAGGGCTCGGTGTAGTACGGCGCCGCGGCGCTGCCCGGCGGGGCGATGCGGGACTCCACCCGGCGCACCCGCTCGGCCAGTTCGAAGTGGGTTCCGTCCAGCGCGTCGATGGCCTCGTCCATGAGGGTCTGCAGCCACTGGCGGGTCTCCTCGACCCCCTCTATGGCCTCGCCGTGCCGGTCGCACCAGGCCAGCGCCTCCCACGGGTCGGCGGCCCCGGGCAGCACCTTGCCGGCCTCGGCCCGCATCTCGGCCAGGAGCCGGTGGAACTCGGCCCAGCCGTAGGCGTAGGCCTCGTCGAGATCGAGGTCGGCGCCGTTGAAGAAGCGCGCGAGGAGTCCGTAGCGCTCCCGGCCCACCACGTCCGGCGCGCCCTCGACGGCCGGGGCGTAGCTGTCCCGGAACCAGTCGCGCAGCTCCACCAGTGCGCCGGTGGCCACCGCGGCGGCCTCGTTGAGCTCCTCTCGCAGCCGCTCGGGCCCCGGGTCGGTGAACTCCGCGAACCAGCTGCGGCCCGTGCCGCCGCCGATCCACTCCGCCAACTGGGCTATCACGGCGGTCACTTGGCGGGGGCCTGCTGGGAGATCCTGCTTGAGGCCGGCCTCCAGGGAGCTGCGGTAGCCCGCCAGTGACCGCGGCACGGCCCACAGGCGGCGGGTGATCGCCACCCAGTCCGCTTCGGTGTCGGCGGGGGTGAGGGTGAAGATCTCCCGGACGCGGTGCAGCGGCGAGTAGATGTTGCTGACGGTACGCAGCCCTTCGCCCGCCTCGTGCACGGCCAGTTCGGCGGTGAGCCGCTCGCGCAGCAGCCGGGCGCAGCGCCGCTCGGCGACGCTGTCGCCGCCGGGCCGTACCTCGGCCTCGGCGAGGCGCTCCAGGGTGGTGCGGGCGAGCCGGGCGATCTCCTCCTGGCCCGCCGGGGAGAAGTCGGGGAGGCGGGCGGAGCTTTCGGCGATGCCGAGGTAGGTGCCCAGGAGCGGGTCCAGGTCGACGAGCGCGTCGACGTGGGCGTCGGCGACCTGGCGGGGCAGCAGGCCACCCGCGGGCGTGATGGTGTCAGGCATGGGGGCCTTCCTCGTTCGGGTGGGGCAGGGAGTTGGGCGGGGTGTGGGCCAGGGGGCGGGCCAGGAGGTCGACGCCGTGCGGCGGTCCGGTGAGGCGGCCCACCTCGGACCAGCCCCATCGCCGGTACAGCGTGTGCGCCGGTGCGCCGGTCGACGCGGCGAGCACGGCGAACGGCTCGGTCCGTTCGGTCAGGAGCAGGTCGAGCAGTGCCCGGCCGTGGCCGAGGCCGCGCAGCTCGCGTACGACCGCGAGCTCGTAGACGTAGAACAGCGGCCCCCGCAGGTCGCGCGGCGGGGGTGCGGCGGCCCGCGGGTGCCACCATCCCGGGTCGCGGCGCACTCCGTAGGCGAAGCCGGCGAGCGCGCCGTCGGCGTGGACGGTGGTCACGGAGAATCCCGGGAGCGCCGCGTGTTCGGTCAGTTGTGCGCGGAAGGCGTCCGCGGCGTCCGCGTCCTCGTGGTACGGGGGTTCCCGGTAGACCCGGTGGTAGACCTCGCGGTACTCGGCGGGGTCGTGGAGCGTGGGGTGGTGTTCAGGCACTGACCGTCTCCCGGACCGCGCGGGCGGGGAGCACCCGGCTCAGCCGGTGCAGTACCGCCACCGCTCCGAGGCAGCAGGCGCCGAGCGCGAGCCACGGCAGGCCCGGCCCCTGGGTGAGCAGCCAGGTGAACACCACGGGGGCCAGCACCTTGGCAACGCCCCACATCAGTTCGTCCAGCCCGAGGTAGCGGCCCCGCAGGTGCTCGGGGGCGATCGCCACGGTCAGTGCGCTGCTGGTCGGTGCCTGGAGCAGTTCCGCGATGGTGAAGACGATCATGCCGACCACGAGGGCGGCGAATGCCGGTCCGGCGCTGCCCCGGGGTACCGCGGCGAAGAGCAGGAAGGACACCGCCCACAGGACGGCCGCCACCTGGAGCACCCTGGGCCTGCGGTGCCGCTCGACGGCCTTGGCCACCATGGTCTGCGCCAGCATGACCAGTACGGTGTTGATCGCGAACAGCACTCCGGGCTGCCAGCTGGGCAGCCCGCGCGCCTCGATCACGTAGGCGCTCAGCAGTACGGTCAGCGCGAGGTCGCACAGGGCGAACACGCAGACGGTCGCCAGTACGCCGAGGTAGGCGCGGTCGGCGAGCACCTCCTTGTACCCGGCGCGCTTGACGGACGGGTCGGGGGCGGGGGCGCGGTCCGTGACGGGGCCCCGGGCGGGGTTGAAGGGCGGGCGCCAGGTCGCCACCAGGGCGGACGCGACGAGGAAGGACACCGCGTTGAGCGCCACCACCCCGGTGTAGCCCGCGGTGCCGCCCCAGGTGACCAGCACGCTGCCCACCAGGCCGCCGGCGCCGAACCCGACGTTGCGCAGGGCCCGTTCCATGGCGTACCAGCGGGCCCGCTGCCCGTCGTCGGCGACCTGGGCCACCAGGGCGGCGGCCGCGGGCCGGAACTGGCTGTCGCCCGCCATGGTGAGCGTGACCAGCAGGACCAGCTGCCAGGGGACGTCGGTGAACACGTAGCCGGTGAAGGTCAGTACGCGGACCAGATTGCCGGCGATGACCACCCGGCGCGGCCCGAAGCGGTCGATCATCGGGCCGGCCAGCGGTCCGGCCGGGAGGGAGAGCAGCGCGGCGGCCGACAGCATCAGGCCGACCGTGGTCAGTGGGATGTCCTTTGCGGCGTGGAAGTAGACGACGGCGAACGGCAGGAAGAGTCCGGTACCCAGTGCGTCGACGATCTGCGCGACGATCAGGGGCCCGCGCCCCCGGGTGTTCGGCAGGCCGAGTGTGTCGGTGACAGCCATGGTGTCCTCATGTCCTCACGCGTGGGGGAGTGGGAAGACGTTCAGCTCGTCCTCGGCCGCCGGCCGGGAGCGCCAGCCGAGCTGGACCCCGGCCCGGCTGATCCGCCCGTCGCCCCACATGGGGAGGCCGGCGGGGAAGTTCGACACGAGGCCGGGTACGAGCGTGTGAGTGGCGGTGAACCCGGCCGCGTCGACGTCACAGGTGGTCATGTCTACGCTGATCACCTCGAAGCCGCGGGCCTCGACCCGTTCGCGGTAGACGGCCAGGCGCCGTTCGGCGAGTGCGGGCAGCCCGTCCCAGGAGCGGGTCTTCAGGTCTTCGAGCCAGGGCGCGACCCGTCGGCCGGCCCTGGGGTCGAGGTGCAGCTGCTGCTGGCACAGAAGGTCCCGGACATCGGCGAAGTCCTCGCGGTAGGAGTCGAGGTAGCGCCGGTCGGCGCGGTACGGCTTGAGGTTGCCCAGGTGCGGCAGTTCGGCCTGGCCCTCCTCCAGTACCTTCCCGTTGTCGAGGTAGTGGCAGGTGTGGTGCAGGGTGAAGCCCTCGGCGAGCGCCTTCTCCGCCGCTTCCTGCGGGTCGGGCCGGGTGGCGAAGCCGATGGTCAGCCATTGGGTGGCACGGTCGCGTACGACGGCGGCGACGACGGGGACCCCGAACTCGTTGTCCAGGTGGATCAGCGTGATCTCGTAGGCGTCGAGGCTGTCGGCGACCAGCTCCCGGATCCGGTCGGTCAGCGGAAGCCTGGGGAGGCGGGCGGCGTTGGCCCACCACAGCATGGTGGTGTCGCGCTCGATGACCTCTTCCAGCCCCGAGGTGACGGCGTGTTCCTCGTTGACTCCGGCGGCCACGCCGGCCACCAGCGGGTCGCAGTAGCGGACCGGGTCGGCCTCGTCGTGGGCGATGAGGGCCGCCGGCACCCATGTGCTCCCGCCGGTGGTCCAGTTGCGGCCCTCGATCCAGGCGCACTCGGAGTCCGCGGTGAACGGTGCGAAGGGGAAGCCGTCGGTGTCGTACTGGCGCTGCGAGTACAGGTGCAGCCGGCGCGGGTCGAGCGCGGGCACCCCGGCTCGGCGCAGGGCGGCGTGGCTGCCGTACCGGAGCCGGTCCTGCGGCAGCCTGCTGGTGCAGTAGCGTTCGACGGCCTCGCCCACGGCGCTGCGGCGGGCGGCGTCGAAGTCGCCCCAGGACGTGCCGAACGCCTGACGGTCGTTGTGCCAGTCCGCGACGCGCCGCATGTCGGCGACGTCGACGGCGCAGACCCGCAGCGCGGCCGGTGTGCCGGGCAGCGGGGCCAGCTCCTGGACGCCGGTGACCACGCCGACCTGGTCGTCGACCAGGAGGTCCGCCTCGGCGTCGCCTCGGACCACGGGCCGGGGGCGGGTCGGCAGCGGCAGTACGGTGCGGCTGACCTGGGTGAACGCGTTCGGGTCCAGGTCGATTTCGGCTACGGGGGTCCCGTCCGCGATCCAGCGTTCAAGGTGTGCGTCGAGCTGTGAGAGGACCCAGCGGGCGTCGGCGGCACGCAGCAGGGGGGCGTTCGTCCGGGGGGAGGTCGCGATGGCCTCGACGACGCGGGGGTCGCGGGCCGCTGACAGGCGGCGGTCCCGTACGTCGGCGAAGTCCGCCGTGGTGCCGGGGACGATCGCCGGGCCGAGGACCGCGCGGCCGCGTTCGCGGCGCAGTGGCAGCCAGCGCAGGCCGAGGTCGGCGCACTGTTCGTCGATCCGGGTGAGTTCGGCGTAGGCGGGGTGGTCGAAGGCGGCTACGAGTACGGTGTCGCGGGCGTCGGCCTGGGAGAGGTCCTCGGGCGCCGGTGCCACACGGTCGTATCCGGTGGTGCTCAGTGCGTGGCGCAGGGGGCCCGTGAGGGCCGGCGAGCCCGTGACGAGCACGGTCGTGCGGGCCAGCAGTGCCGCTCGTGCGGCGCCGCCCGCGGCCGGGGCCGGGCGCAGGCAGCCGTCGTGCCGCAGGACGTCGACCACCTCGGCGTAGTCGGTGGGCATTCCCTTGAGCAGTTCGGCGCGGGTCCTGGTGCCGTCGCAGCGCGCCGCCCATGCGCGGAATTCCGAGGTGGGCGCGGATATGTAGAACTCCCCGCCGTTCGGGGTGACCAGAAAGCATGTGTCCTGCTCGATGTCGTAGATTTCCACGTCCACGAGCTCCATGAGTTCTGCCATTTCGGTCCCCCGTCTCATTGAATTCCTGCCGCAAAAAAGGCCATGGCCCCGGGCATGTGGCCCGGGGCCTTGGCGACGCCTATCTGTGCAGGTCGGCGTTACTTGGCGACCGAGCGGTTGTGCACCACGGCGCGGTTGTGGACGACGGCGCGGTTGTGGATGACTGCGCGGTTGTGGACGACGGCGGTGACGGCGGGGATCTTGACGGTGGAAATCATCTGGATTACCTCCTGTTTGTTTCGGGTGATTCAAGAATGGAGGCGAGGGAATGAGTTTTGGTGGATCCTCGGTCAAGGCCCGGTCGACTCCTCGAGGACGTCGAGGCGCGGCAGCACCTCTGTCTACGAACGCCCCAGGTCAGACGGTTGGCGAGCCCTGGAATCAGGTCGATCCGGTGAGCCAGAACGGCTACGAAACCGCTCGACGACCATCCGGCCGCCGGGCCTTCGCTCCAGATGCCTCGGCGCCCGCGCGGGTTCGATGGGGCGCGGGCGCCGGTTGGTTGTGGGGATCAGTGGGCTGCTCCGCCTCGGCGGCGGCGGATGGTCACCGTTGCGCAGGCGGCCAGTAGGGCTCCGAGGGCGGCGGGCAGGAACAGGGCTCCCACGCCGCCGGTCAGTGTGCCGAGGATGAGGAAGGGGAGGCCCGCGAAGAGGACGGCGGGGGCCGTGCGGAGGCGGGCGAAGGCCTGGCGTCCGGCCAGGATCAGTCCGCCGGCGACCGGTGCGGCCACGTGGAGGTCGTTGAACGGGTGCGGCAGCGGCAGCATGACCGTCGCGGCCGTCAGAACCGCCGCCCGCCCCTGCGAGGACGGCGTAGGGGCCGGTCGTCGTGCGCAGGCGGGAGACCGGTCGCAGATCGGGCGGGCACGACACGGCCACCAGGGCCAGGAGGAGGGGCGGCCCGCTGAGGACGGCCGCGAATTCGAGCCCGAAGCCGGGCCGCAGCGCCTGGGCGGCGAAGGTCGCGGCGGTGCCCGCCAGCACGGTCCACGCCCCCGGCGCCCAACGGCCGGTCAGGGCCAGTACGGCGCCCAGGACCGTCACGAGGGAAGCCGCCAGCGTCACGATCAGGCGGACCGCGGCGTCGGCCGGGTAGTCGGCCGGGTAGTCGGCTCCGAGGGGCTGGCCCATCAGTCTGGACCAGTGCATCGCGTTCGCACCGACCACGATGACGGCGAACGGCGCCAGGGCCGAGAGGAACCGCCCGGCGCGTCCGGCCGACCCCAGCCCGAGCCGCATGCGCAGCGCGTGCCCGATGACGTCGTTGGCCTCGCGGAGCCGTACCGCCCTGCCCGCGTCTTCGGTGGCACTGCGGTAGGCGTCGGCGATCTCGTCGCCGAACTCCCGCCGGTAGGCGGCCGGGTAGAGCTTCAGCAGTGCGGTCATGCGGTCACCGCCCTGCCGAGGCCGCCGAGCCCCAGACGCCGGGTCGCCTCCTGGGCGGTGCGGGCGATGCGGGCCGCCTCGGCCGCCAGGACCTCACGTCCGCGCGGCGCCAGCGCGTAGCTGCGCCGCAGGCGTCCGTCGACCACTTCCTCCTCGTGCACGGCGATGAGCTCCTGTTCGAGGAGCCGCTCCAGGGCCCCGTACAGCGTGCCGGTACGCATCTTCGTGCGGCCTTCCGAAATCTTCTCGACCTCTCGGGCGATCGCGTATCCGTGCCGTGGGGCATCGGCGATCGCCGTGAGGATCAACAAGGTCGGCTCTCGCAAAGGTTGATCATTCACGACGGTCAACATAGTCCTTCGAGCGACATATGTCGATGACCGACCTATGGGGCACTCCGAGTGGTGGCCATGGCCGGGAGCGGCCCCCAACTGGCGGGAACGTCGCGCATGATCAGGGCACAGTCCAGGGTCGCGCTCCCGGGCGGGAAGCGGTCCGGGTCCTCGAAGAAGGACGACGAGGCGGAGCGGACCCGGCCGGCTTCCACGTGCCAGGCGTCGGTGTGGAGCTCCATGCCGTCCAGGTGGCGGCCGGACCTGGTGGGCGAGTACCCCTTCGCCCCGCCCTGGAAGAAGCGGGAGGCCTCGGCGAGATCGGCGAAGAGCTCGCTGCCGCGCAGCTCGTCGGAGTGCTCGACGGTGACGTCCACCCGGACGTCACCGTCCCGCGTCGCGAAGGCGACACGCGCTTCGTCGGGTGTTTCGCTCACCTCGAAGCCGGCCCGGCCGTGTTCGCCCGGAAAGACACGTCCTCCGGCCCAGGCGTTGAGCCGCGAGGCGGAGTCGCGGCGCGTGATGTAGACGCCGTTCTCGACTCCGTCCGGTCCGTCCCATTCGACGGCGATCCGGTGCGCCGCGTTCTCGCTCCGCAGCCCGAACGCCTTGGGGGCCCAGGTCGGCCGGACGCTTCCCAGCCGCAGCAGGCAGATGCCCGCGACCGCGTGGCCGTGCACCAGTTGCGGGCGCAGCCCCTCGGGAAGCAGACGTGCCGCGACGTCCGGATCGACCCGGTAGTTCACCAGCAGCCGTCGCTCGACGACGCTGGACAGGTGCGGTTGCCTCATGATTCCTCCCCCGGCGCCCCGGGGCGCCATTTGGTGTGCCGCAGGACGATCTGCTCGGGGCAGACGGCGCTGAGGAAACGGCCGATGGACGTCGCCAGCCGGTCCTCGGCGAGTGTGTAGAGGATCCGGTTGCCGTCCCGGCGCTCGGTGACCAGCCCCGCCCCCTTGAGCACGCCGAGGTGGCGCGAGATGGACGGCGCACTGATCGCGAACCTGCTCGCGATCTCGCCGGCCGCGAGCTCTCCGCCCCGGAGATCCTCGAGGATCTGGCGCCTCGTCGGATCGGCGAGCGCACGGAAGGCGCCGGCCTCGTCGTGGGTTTCTGTCATGTTAGATATTTAGCACATTAGCTAAGTACCTAACAGGGCGCCCAGGCTCCCGCATAGCGTTCAGCCTCAGATCAATGCAACGAGCGGGCGGCATGCGTTGCATTAAGCCTCAGGATCGTTGCAATGAAATACCGCGGTTGACCTGCTACTACTTGGATCCTGTGCAACGAGCCTGTTGCTCGATCCTCGAACGCAACGTAGCTTTTGCGGTGTCGGAAACACCGGCGAGGAGACAAGAAGCCCAGGAGAACGTCATGCAGAACTTCGCCACCACCGCCCCGATCGCCGCCATCCTCGACATCCCCGCGGGCAGCATCCGCTTCATCGCCGCCGACCGGAACGACGCCACCGTCGAGGTCCTGCCCGCCGACGCCTCGAAGAGCCGCGACGTGAAGGCCGCCGAGCGGATCACCGTCGAGTACGCGGACGGGGTCCTGACCGTCGGGGCCGCTCCGGCGGACAACCGGGTGCTCGGCAACTCCGGATCCGTCGAGGTCACCATCCAGCTGCCCGCCGGCTCCCGCGTCGAGGCCAAGACGGCCAGCGCCGAGATCCGCGGCGTCGGACGCCTCGGCGACGTCACCATCGAGGGCGCGCAGGGCACCGTAAAGCTCGACGAGACCGCCGGCGCCCGCCTCAGCCTCCAGGCGGGCGACATCACCGTCGGCCGACTCGGCGGCCCCGCCGAGATCAGCATCGCCAAGGGCGACCTGACCATCACCGAAGCCCTGCGCGGGGTTCTCGAACTGAACACCCAGGCGGGCGACATCACCGTCGGCGCCGCCCGCGGAGTCTCCGCGACCCTCGACGCCTCCACCGCCTACGGCCGCATCCGCAACGCGCTCCAGAACGCCGAGGGCGCCGCCGCCGGGCTCAGCATCCGCGCCACCACCTCCTACGGCGACATCTCCGCCCGGAGCCTGTGACCCGACCGGGGGCGGCCCGAGTACCCCGCCGCCCCGGCCGTGTCCCTCCCGCACCGTCCCTGATCGAGCCCGCCCCAACCGTCGTCACCCCTGCCGTGAGGAAGTCGAGAAGAATGAGCACCACGCAGAACTACCAGGCCGCCGAGCAGCTCTTCCGCCGCCCTGCCCGCCCCGGCGAGCTCGTCGTCGGCGACAAGGTCCGGCCGCAGTGGATCGACGGGGGCGCCCGGTTCTGGTACGCGGTCAGCGACGGGGCCGGCCGGCGGTTCGTACTGGTCGACCCGGCGGCGGGTACCCGTGAGCCGGCCTTCGACCACGCGCTGCTCGCCGCCGCGCTGGGCGCGGCCTCCGGGCAGCAGGTGGATCCCGAGGCCCTGCCGTTCGCGGCCGTGGAACTGACCGGGAACGCCGTGGAGTTCGCCGCATTCGGCGAGTACTGGCGCTGCCGGCTGGACGGCTACTCCTGCGAGCCGGCCGAGTTCACGCCTCCGGGCAGCCCGCTGGACGTGCCCTCGCCCGACGGGAAGACCGCCGTGTCCCAGCGGGGGCACGACCTGTGGGCACGCTCGCTGACCGACGGCCGCGAGTGGGCACTGACCACCGACGGCGAGAGCGACCACAGCTACGGCTCCGGCCCGCAGTGCACGGGCAACGCCACCCTGCTGCGCAAGATCGGCCTGCCGCACCTGCCGCCCGCGGTGGCCTGGTCGCCCGACTCCATGAAGGTGCTGGCGCACCGGACCGATGAGCGCGGCGTCCGGCTGACCCACCTCGTGGAGGCCGCGCCCGCAGACGGCGGCGCGCCCGTCACCCGCACCCAGCGGTACGCCTACCCCGGGGACGAGGTCATGCCGCTGGCCGAGCTGGTCGTACTGGACCTCGTTTCGGGCACGGTGGTCCGGGCGCAGGCCGAGCCGCTGCTCATGCCGCAGTTGTCGCCGATCACGACCAAGTGGGCGTGGTGGGCCGCGGACGGCTCGGCCGTGTACTACCTCGGCCGCCCCCGCGACCAGCGCACCCTCACCCTGTACCGGATGGACCCGGCGACGGGCGAGGTCACCGCCGTGCTGAGCGAGAGCGGGGACACGCGGGTGGAGCCCAACCAGTGGATGTACGAGCCGCCGATCGTGCGGGTGCTGGCCGACGAGGTGCTGTGGTACTCGCAGCGGGACGGCTGGGGCCACCTGTACCGCTACGACCTGCGCACCGGCGCGCTGCTCGGGCAGGTCACCTCCGGGCAGTGGGCGGTACGGGAGATCCTGCGGGTCGACGAGGCCGAGCGGGTG
Organism: Streptomyces sp. GL_140; assembly: GCF_057834465.1. NCBI lineage: Bacteria > Bacillati > Actinomycetota > Actinomycetes > Kitasatosporales > Streptomycetaceae > Streptomyces > Streptomyces sp. GL_140. Next base: position 225,233 of record NZ_JBYQMJ010000003.1, on the reverse strand, counting down.
GTGTACTTCAGCGCCTGCGGGCTGATCGACGAGGACCCGTACCGGCGCACGGTGTGCCGGGCCGGGCTGGACGGTTCGGGCTTCGCCCGGGTCACCGACGACGAGCTGGACCACGTGGTCGTCGTGGCGGACCGTCAGGAGTACTTCATCGACTCGGCGTCCACCGTCGACACCCCGCCGGTGTCCCGCGTACGGGACTGGGCCGGGCGGGTGCTGGTGGAGCTGGAGCGCGCCGACGTCGGCAGGCTCGCCGGCACCGGCTGGACGCCGCCGGAGCGGTTCCGCGTCAAGGCGGCCGACGGGGTGACGGACATCTACGGGGTGCTGTACCGGCCGCGCGGGTTCGACCCCGCCGTGAGCTACCCGGTGGTGGACAACGTCTATCCCGGTCCGCAGGTCAACCGGGTCGCCCCGTGCTTCGACCCCGGTGGGATGGGCCTCGACGCGGAACCCCTCGCGGCGCTGGGCTTCGTGGTGGTGGCGCTGGACGGGCGGGGCACTCCGGGGCGCAGCAAGGCCTTCCACGACGCCTCGTACGGTCGCCTCGGCGACGCGGGCGGCCTGGCCGACCATGTCGCCGCGCTGCGGCAGCTCGCCGCGACGCGGCCGTGGATGGACCTGGACCGGGTGGGCGTGTTCGGGCATTCCGGAGGCGGGTTCGCCGCGGCGCGGGCGGTCCTGGACTTCCCCGAGGTGTTCAAGGCCTCGGTCGCCCTCTCCGGTTCGCACGACACCCGCCACTTCAACCTGGGTTTCGTGGAGACCTACGACGGCGCGGACGCTCCCGAGGCCTGGGCCCGTTCCTCCAACGTGGGTCTCGCGGACCGGCTGACGGGCAAGCTGCTGCTCGTCCACGGCGAAATGGACGACCAGGTCCACCCGGACCACACGCTGCGGCTGGCCGACCGGCTCGTCGCCGCCGGCAAGGACTTCGAGCTGCTCATCGTGCCCGGGGCGGAGCACACCTTCATCGACTGCCTGACCTACGTCCGCAAGCGCGCCTGGGACTTCCTGGTGCGCGAGCTGATGGGCACGCAGCCGCCCGCCTACCGCCCCGCCCCGATCGCCCTCGGGCCCGAGCTGCTCGGCGAGCTCTTCGCCTAGGGCGGGCCCTGGTCCTGCGACGTCCAGGGCCAGCGGGCCTCGCGGCCGGCCTCGACGAGGCCGATCAGCCGGAACCCGGCGTCCGTCAGGCCGCCGAAGGTGTGCCGGTTCGGGCCGCCCGGGCCGTGGGCGGGCTGGTACCCCGCCAGGTTCCAGGTGTAGACCGGGACGTCCTGCGGTACCGATGAGGCCGGACCGCGTCGGGCCAGGTGCGGGCCCGTCTGCTCGTCGGTGACGATCAGGACCCGCTCGTGGTCCCGGTAGTGGGCGCACACCGCCTTGGCGGTGTCGGTGCCCCCGAGGTCGTGGAACCGTTTCAGCACGTCGAGCACCGGCTCCCCGGGTTGGAACGGCACCTGTGCGCTCGACGATCCGAACTCCACCAGGTCCGCCTCCTCGGCGCGCATCGCGAGCGCGGTGCCGAAGACTGCGGCGGCGTCCGCCCGGGACAGGGTGGAGCGCTCCGAGACGGTGCCGTAGAACATGGACCCCGACCGGTCCACCATGATCAGGGTCCGGCCGGTCAGGGCCGGTACGTTGGCCAGCGAGTGGCTCAGCGCCAGTTCCAGCCGCGCCGACCAGCGCGGCGAGGGCGCGTGGCGGTGGGCGGCCAGGTAGCGGAAGGGGAACTGCCGGGACCGGGCGACCTCTTCGGGGTCCGAGATCCGTGCGGCGACTTCGGCCGCCGCCTCGTCCGAGATCCCGGCCCCGTCGAAGTTGCGCAGGTTGCGCAGCAGCGCCATCGGTCCCATCGAGGGGATCACGGCTTCCCAGACCGCGGCGTCCATCGGTCCCTGGAGCCAGCCCGCCAGGGCCTCCCAGGTCATGCCCGCCGCGGCCAGCCGCTCGGCGCCGTCCGGCCCGGTGACCACGGCCCGCCGCTCGTCCGCAGGCAGTTCCATCAGGGTCCGGTGTGCGGTGAGCAGCCGGTCGCCGGCCGGCGGCGCCGCGGCCTGCGGATGGTGGCGGCGGTCCAGGGCGTGCCGGAAGAGCTCGCCCTGCCAGGGCTTGGCCGGGTCGGGTGTGGCGTGGACGAGGTTGAGGACGTCGCCGAAGCGGAAGGCCTTGGAGGCAGTGTCGTACTTCAGCAGGGAGCGGGAGGAGTACAGCCGCCGTACGGCGTCGGCGACGCCCCGTTTCACGGGCTGCGGGACGCTGCGCCCGTAGGCCGAGGTCCAGTGGGCGAGCAACTCGCCGGGCTCGTCGGCGCGCTGGAGCACGGAGTCGATGACGGACCGGTTGGACGGCCCCTCGCAGGATCCGGCGGCGAGCCGTGCCCTGACGTACACGGCCGCGCCGACCAGGGAGGCCGTTCGCATGTTTCCTTCGCCGCGGAGCCAGCGCAGCAGGCCGGCCGTCCATACGGGGTCCTGGAGGGCGAGTTCGCCCACGAGGCGGGTGTAGCGCTCGTCGCGCTGCGGGCCGCTCTCGTAGAAGGTCTGCTGGGAGACGAAGTTCCCGACGGCCAGGAGGAAGAGCTCCTCGCGCGGCTCCCGGACGAAGGCGGGTCCGCCTTCGTGGGTGAACGGGTGGTGGTGGGACCACGGAACGGACGCGGACACGGACGCGGTGCGGGCCGCCGCGGCGGAGATGTGCGGGGCCACGAGCATCTCGGACCAGATCTTCGACGTGCGCGGGGTGTGGCGAGGCAGGGAATCCCCCCGGATCCAAAGGCGATGGGGAGCCCCGTCCGAGGCGTCCGACGGGGCGGAGGGACGGGCGGGGCGCAGGCGCCCGCGCCACCCCGAGATCAGAAGTGGCTGCGGCGTCACTTGGTTTCGGAAGGAAGTAGCCGCAGCCGAGCGCATCGGGGGACGCGGTCGCGCCGTCACATTAGGCAGGCCCGCGCGCCGCGTGCCAGTCAATTAAATGCCCGGGTCTCCCGGCCCCCGGCCGTCTCTCCGTCCGTCCGTCCGGCCCGGCCGGAGTGATCGTGACAAGGCCTATGCTGCCGGGATGATCAACCCGATTGAACTCGTCATATTCGACTGCGACGGGGTGCTGGTCGACAGCGAGCGCATCGCCGCGCGTGTCCAGGTCGCCCTCGGTGCGGAGTTGGGCTGGCCGCTGACCGAGGGCGAGGTCGTGGAGCGGTTCATCGGGCGCTCGCACGCCGCCATCCGCGAGCAGGTCGCCGACCGGCTCGGCCCGGACACCGCCGCGATCTGGTCGAAGCGGTTCGAAGAGCTCCACCGCGAGGCCGTGGATGCCGGGCTGGCTCCGGTCGACGGGCTGCCGGAAGCACTGGACGCGCTGCTCGCGACGGCGACCTGTGTCGCCTCCAGCGGCTCCCACGACAAGATGCGGCACACCCTGGGCCGCACCGGGCTCTACGAACGGTTCGCGGGCCGCATCTACAGCGCCTCCGAGGTCTCCCGCGGCAAGCCCGCGCCCGACCTGTTCCTGCACGCGGCCCGGCGGATGGGCGTCGACCCGCGGGCGTGCGTGGTGGTCGAGGACAGCAGGCCCGGCGTCCTCGCCGCCCGTGCGGCCGGCATGCGGTCCTTCGGCTACGCCGGCGGGCTGACCCCGGCCGAGCGCCTCGAAGGCGAGGACACCGTCGTCTTCCACGACATGCGCGACCTGCCGGGACTCATCGCCCAGCGGTAGGCGGCGGCCGGGGCGGGAGCACTCCGTCGCCACCACTTCGAACCCCTCGGAGCCGCACATCCGGCGTACGACGAACCGGGTGGCCATCCGTTCGTCCCGACCGCGCCCGAGCGGTCAGGCCTCGGGGGCGCTTCCGGATTCGCGGGCGGCGTGGCGCAGCACTTCCTGCGAAGGCGGGATCCGCGGGGCCGGCCGGTCGGGGCCGAGGGGGCCTAAGTGGCCCACGGGGCGGCGGTGGACCACGGCACGGTACGCCGTGATCAGCACGATCAGCAGGCTCATCGCCCACAGGACGTACGCAGTGTGATCGTAGGCGTGCCGGCCTGCCCACCAACCGGCCGCCGAAAGGCCTGCGCCGATCATGAAGCCGTCCAGGATGATCCGTTCCCTGCCGTACAAGGCCATCCGCAGGTCCTCCAAGTCACTCCGAGTGACCTTCAGGATCCCACCGGCCTCCGGTGATCACGCGCCCCCTGAGGGTGAATTCAGCCTTCGGGGATCAGTGCGGGAGGCGCAGGGCCAGGCCGTCCAGGATGACTTCCAGGCCGTACGTGAACTTGGCCTCGCGGATCGCGGCGGGGTCGGCGACTTCGGCGGATGCGTAGGACCGGGTGAGGTGGTCGTGGCCGGCCACGGCTTCCTGGGCGGCGGGCATCAGGCGGGCGACGAAGCCGGCTTCGGTCTCGCCCGAGCGGGCGATCGTGGTGAGCCAGGCTGCCTCGGTGGTGCTCATCCCGATGACGTAGGTCAGCACGGTGTCGATGGCGCGGGTGGGTTCGGGGAAGCCCGCGGCCGTGAACAGGGCTGCCAGCCGTTCGGAGAAGGACATGAGGTTGGGGCCGAGGTAGGCGAGGCCGGCCTGACCGAGGACCGAGGCCAGCCAGGGGTGGTTCAGGGCCGTCGTACGGAAGGAGGCGGCGGCCGCGGTGACGGCGGTGCGCCAGTCCCCGCGGGCCGATTCGGCGGTGGGGACGGTGATTTCGGCGACCACCTCGTCCACGGCGAGCTCCATGAGCTCCTCCTTGGTCGCGACGTGCCGGTAGAGGGAGGTCGCGCCCGAGTTCAGGCGGGCGCCGAGCTTGCGCATGCTCAGCGCGTCGATGCCCTCCGCGTCCAGCATGAGCACCGCCTCGCCGACGATCGCTGCCCGGCTGAGCGCCGGTCGCTGCGGCTCGCGCGGGGTCCGGGCCCAGACCGAGGGGATGGGGGACTTGGCCGCCGTCCCGGCGGGTGCTTCAGGGGCGGCGGTGTCGGCGGGCTTCCTGGGCATGGCGGTCCCTCTCCTCCTGCGTACGGCGTTGCGTACGGCGTTCGCATCGAGCGTACATGGATGAACCCTTGCGCACACTGTTCCGTGCTGCGTACAGTGTGCGCATCGAAGGAACAGTGTGCTCAGACCGGAAGGAAAGTCCTCATGGAAACCCGCGATCCGCGTCGTTGGTGGATTCTCGTAGTGCTCTGCCTCAGCACCCTGGTCCTGGTCGTCGACAGCATGGCCCTGACCGTCGCGGTGCCGGCCATGACCGCGGACATCGGGGCGAGCGCGCAGGACACGCAGTGGATACTCGACTCCTACATCCTGGTCTTCGCCGGGCTGTTGCTCACCTCCGGAAGCCTCGGTGACCGGTTCGGGCGCCGGAAGGTCATGATCATCGGCCTGCTGCTCTTCGGGGCGGCCTCGCTGGCCGCGAGCTTCTGCACCACTGCGGGCGAGGTGATCGCCGTACGGATCGCGATGGGCGTCGGCGGGGCGCTGATCATGCCCTCGACCCTGTCGATCCTCATCACCGTCTTCGACGAGGACGAGCGCGGCAGGGCGATGGCGGCGTGGGGTTCGGTGTCCATGCTCGGGCTGGTCGGCAGCCCGGTGCTCGGCGGCGTGCTGATCGACCGCTTCTCCTGGCACTCGATCTTCTTCATCAACGTGCCCGTCGTCGTACTGGCCGTCGTGGCGGCGCTGACCCTGATGCCGGAGTCCAAGGGCCCCTGGCAGAAGCCGGACCCGCTGGGCGCGGTGCTGTCGGCGGTCGGCATGACCGCCCTGATCTGGTGGATCATCGAGCTCCCGCAGCACGGCGCCCTCGGCGGGCGCTCCGCGCTCACCCTGGCCGTCGCGGTCCTCTCCCTCGCCGGGTTCGTGGTCTGGGAGAACACCACCGCCGCACCGATGGTGCCGCTGGTCCTCTTCAAGAACCGCAACTTCAGCGGTGGTTCGCTCTCGCTGACCCTCGTCCAGATCGGCAACGGCGGCCTGCTGCTGGTGCTCACCCAGTACCTGCAGTTCGTCCTCGGCTACTCCCCCGTCAAGGCGGGCCTGGCCTTCGTACCGCTCGCCGTCGCCGCGCTGATCGGCAACGGGGCCGGGGCCGGGCTCGCCGCGAAGGTGGGCAACCGACCGCTGGTGGTGGCCGGCATGGTCGTCATGGCGGGCTCCTTCGCCCTGCTGACCACCGTCTCGGCGGACACCGGGTTCACCGTTCCGGCCGTCGCTCTGGGCCTGCTCGGGCTCGGCGCGGGTCTGGCGATGCCGGCCGCGGTCGGCGCCCTGATGGGGACCATCCCGCAGGACAAGGCGGGCGTCGGCTCCGCGCTCAACGACACCATCCAGCAGGCCGGTACCGCGCTCGGCATCGCCATCCTCGGCTCGCTCCTGACCAGCGGCTTCACCCGGCAGATGCCGGCCGGTGCCCCGGAGGAGGCGAAGCGGTCCATCGGCGGAGCGCTGGCCGCGGCCCAGGGCGACACCGGACTGGCGCGGGCCGCCCGGGACGCCTTCACCTCCTCGATGTCGACCACCTTCACCATCAGCGCGATCGGCGTCCTGGCGGCGGCGGTGCTGGCGGGGGTCGTGATGCGGGACGGGAAGGCGGGCGGAACCGAGCAGAAGGCCGGGGGCGACGCCGAGGCCGAGGCTGCCGCCGCCGCGGACCGGGAGCTCGCCGTCTGATCCACCGGACACCGCGAGGAGGCCGGCGCCCTGACGGGGCGCCGGCCTCCTCGCGTTTCGGCCGTCGGCTGCTAGTAGGGAACCAGGGAGTCGCCCTCGGGCCAGGACAGCAGGTCGTCCTGGGGAGCGGGGTCGCGGCCCGGGAGGAGGTGGGTGGCGAGGAAGCGCTCCGCAGCCTCGTAGAAGCGCAGGCGGTTCTCGGGTCTGGCCATGCCGTGTCCTTCGTCCGGGAAGACGATGTACTCGTGCGGGATGCCCTTGGCCCGCAGGGCGGCGACGATCCGTTCGCTCTCCGACTGCTTGACGCGCGGGTCGTTGGCGCCGTGGACGATCAGGAGCGGGATCCGGATGTCGTCGACCCGGGAGAGCGGCGAGCGGGACCACAGGAAGTCCGCATCGGTTTCGGGGTTGCCGACGCGGGTGTGCATCTGCGCGATCGTCGGCGCCCAGTACGCCGGGATCCCCTCGATCAGGGTCGCCAGGCTGGACGGTCCGACCACGTCCACCGCGCAGCGGAACCGGTCCGGTGTGAAGGCGGCCCCCACCAGTGCGGCGTAGCCCCCGTAGGAACCGCCGTAGATGCCCACGAGATCGGGGTCCGCGTAGCCGCGGGCGATCGTCCAGTCGAGGGCGTCGATCAGGTCGTCGTGCATCCGGCCGCCCCATTCGCGGTCGCCGGCGTTGACGAAGTCCTTGCCGTACCCGGTGGACCCGCGGAAGTTGACTTGTACGCAGAGGTATCCGCGGTCGGCGAGCCACTGGGCCTCGCTGTCCAGGCGCCAGCTGTCGCGGGTCCAGGGGCCGCCGTGCACCTTGATGACGGTCGGCAGGTCGCGGCGCGGCCTCCGGGTGGGGAAGGTGAGGTAGCCGTGGATGGTCAGGCCGTCCCGGGCGGTGAACTCGAAGGGTTCGATCGGGGTGAGCCCGGCGCCTTCCAGGGCGGGGCGGTCCGAGAAGAGGTACGTGCCGGTCTTCGTCGGGCGGTGGTAGGTGTAGAAGCGGGTGGGTCCGCCGGAGTGGTCGTACGCGGTGAGCCAGACCGTGTCCTCGCGGTCCCGGGAGACCAGGCGCAGGTCGCCGTCGTCCAGTCGGCGCAGTGCGTCGAGTTCGGGCTGCGCCGCGGGGTCGAGGGCGTGCCACCGGGCCCGTTCGCCGGCGAAGGCGATCATGGTGGGCTTGCGCGAGGCGCGCTCGCCGATCATGGAGGTGACGTCGTACTCCGGATGCTCGGCGACCACTTCCATCGTGCCGTCGGCCAGGTCCATCCAGACGAGCCGGGTGGTGTTGGCGCCGGCCGACGTGGTCAGCAGCAGTCGGCTGCCACTCGCGTCGAAGCGCAGCGGCACGGTGGACAGGCCGTCCTCGTGGCCGACCTCCAGGAGCGGGCGCCACGGCGCGTCGGGGCCGCCCCGGTCGCGGACGACCACGGTCCGGCCGCCGTCCGGGCGGGCGTTGACCGCCGCGCGCACCGCCAGGTCGCGGTCGGCGACCATGGCGACCAGGCCGGGGTTGCGCAGGACGCGGGTCAGCCTGCCGTCCTCGATGCCCAGCTCGTACACGTCGTGGAGGCGGGGGTTGTCTATGTTCAGGCCGACCAGGATCCGGTCCGGGACGTCGAGGTCGACGCCGATCACCTGGGTCTGGACGTTGTCGAAGGGCGTCAGGTCCCGGGTGTCGCCGGTCCGCGGGTCGATGTCGTACAGGCGCCAGTTCTCGTCCCCGGCGCGGTCCTGGAGGTAGCCGATGCGGGAGCCGTCGGGGGTCCAGAAGCAGGTGCGGATGCCGCGGTTGGCGTCGTGGGTGACCGGGCGCGGGTCGTCGGCGCCCAGGGGCGCGGTCCAGACGTTGAGGACCCCTTCGTACGGGGCGATCCAGGCCAGCCGGGTGCCGTCGGGCGCGAGCTGCGGAGAGATCCGCTCGGGGTTGCCGAAGAGTGCTTCACGGGGGATCAACGAGGGCTCGGTCACCCCGTAGACGCTAGTCGGGGCCGTCGGCCGAACCGCCTCGCGCATCAGTCGGTTGAACGGCGCGACCGGGGTGCCTCGACAGTCCCGGACCTCTCTTGCAGACTGGCCGCCGCTCCCTCGCGGGGGCGCCGTCGGCTACGAAATTCGGGGGGACGTGTGAGCGAGGGGCTCCGGACGATCGCCGCGCCCGACCTCGCCGCCGTGCTGGGTACGGTGCCCCGCGCGGGCGGGCTCGCGTACCGCCGGGCGGCGGGCGGTTCGGGGTGGATCCCGGAGGGTTCGAGCGGCGGCGGCGCGGCGTTCAACCGATCCCGCGCGGCTGTTTGAACGGGGCTTCGCGGAAGCGGAGCCGAGAAGCTGCGGAGCTGTGGAGGTGCAGGGCTGTGCGGCTGAAGAGCTGCTCGTGCGAGGCCTCAGCGCTCGGCGGGCAGCAGCCCTTGCTGCACCGCTCGTACGCCGGCCTCGAAACGGCTGCGGGCTCCGAGACGGTCCATCAGCTCGGCGGCGACGCGGCGCACCGTACGGGAGGAGACGCCGAACTTCTTGGCGATGGCCTCGTCGGTCAGCCCGTTGGCGAGGAACTGGAGCACCTCGGCCTCCTGGCGGGGCAGCCCGCAGGGGTCGGGAGCGGGCTGGCAGCCGAACGGCGTGGCGGCGGCCCAGGTGCTGTCGAACAGGGCGCACAGCGCGGCCACGTTCCCCTCGCTCTCCACGAGGTCGGCGCCGCTGCGGGCATCGGAGAGCCGGGTGGGCAGGATGGCCTGCTTGCGGTCGATGATGATGAGCCGGGTGGGGAGGCTGGGTACGGTGCGCACCTCGCCGCCCATCTCGTGGAGCCAGGTCACGTGCTCGACCATGGGCTGGTGGTTGCGGACGCTGTCCAGGTAGATGGTGCGCATCCTGATGCGCCTGCGCAGCAGGTCCGCGTTGGGCTCGCGGCTGGCGGCGAGGTCCTCGGCCCGGTGTGCTCCGCCGGGAGCGAAGGTCATGACCTCGGATTCCGCCGCCTGTCCCAGTTGCGCCAGGCGGCGCCGTATCTCGTCGACCCCGGCCAGGTGGTCGGTGGCAGAAGTGGAAGTGCCCACGGAGGAGTACTCGGCGATGAGCTCGGCGGCGGCGGCCCTGGATGCCTCGACCCTGGACTGTTCCTCCGCGAGCCGGGCCTGCTGACGGGCCAGCAGCAGTTCCATCGCGAGCCGCGGGGCGACCGGGCAGTAGCCGATGTCGGAGCTGTCGGTGGGCCGGATGAGGGAGAGTTCGCTGAGGCGGGCTAGTGCGCGGCAGATCTCTTCCTCGTCCGTTCCGTGCCGCGCCGCGAGATCCCTTACGCCTTCCTGGGGATTCGCCAGCATCGAGCGGTACACCTTTTCGGAAAGGGAATCGATCCCCAGACCTACCAGCATGCGCGCCCCCTGATCAGTGCATCCGCATTTCGACTATGGCGTCGGTGTGAGCGGCATCCTAGTGGCCTGAACCGGAGATCCTTCGGCCGAACTGGGCAAACGGAGTTGATGATCTCTTCGGAGGTCCGGGTCACGGGCGCGGACCACCAGCGGCGGTTGCAGGGGCCCCGCGGCGCGGCGCGGCGGGACCCCGCGCCCGTTGTTGCCATGTCATAAAGAGGACCGGTTGGCCACCCGCGGCCCGGCCGGGTGCGGGCCGATCATGGGCGCATGTATCTCATCCATGCCCAACTGATGGCCAGGAGCGGGGCGTTCCTTCCCGAGGAGGCCGCTGCCATCGTGCGGGGGTTCGCCCGCGCGGAGGAGCGCGTCGAGTACGTGTCCGCCCACCCGGAGGGCTTTCCCCAACCGGTCCTCGGGCTGTTCCTGCTCAGCGGCAGCGAGCAGGAGGCGGAACTGGAAGCGGAAGCGGTGTGCCGGCGGGCTCTGGCCGCCAGTCCGCTGCTCCAGGACTTCGTCCTGCTGGCGTGCCGGGCCGCCGTCCCCCGGGAGCCCTTCGCGGACATCTAGTGGGGCGTCAGACCGTCGCTTTCGGGGGCATGGCGGGCCAGTTGACCAGGGTGGGACCACCGGCGACCGGCTCTGTCCACATTGTGACACTTCCCGTTCAGGACAGGCGGAACCTCTTCCCTGAGGTCCTCGGCTTTCGGCAGAGTTCCACTCGTCGGAGCGACCAAATTCGATTGAGTATGACTAGAGGATCACACCAGGCCGATCGACCTGTGATCCCCGATCGTTGTCGGAGGGAAGTCCCGTTGTCTGCATTTCGCCGCCTCCTTGTCCTGTCCGTGCTTTGCGTGGGTCCGCTGACGTCCCTGGCTGTCGCCGAGGGGGCCTCGGCCGCACCCGTCCGGGCCGAGGCCGTCGTAGTGCCGTCCGACGCCGGTGAGAACCCTGACGACCTGACCTGGGGCGGCTGACCAGCACGCCTGGGCCTCGCGTGGCGACCCACGGGACCGACCGGTCCAGCACCGCCCGCACCGCCCGCACCGCGATTCCCTCCTTCCTCCCCAATTCTTTTCGGCGATCGGCCGATTACGGGAGAGTTTCTCCGGGTGCCACCAAAAGTAGGGATCCCGGGAATGCATTGGTATTCGTATACGGTTCTGCCCTTCATCGAGGAGCCAGTATGAGAAATCATCAGCAGGATGAGGGGACCGAAACCGGAACTGGCAATCCAGACCACCTGATCGCACTGCGGGACAAGGCGCTGCGGGAATTCCCCGTCGAGTGGGTTCCCATCGAGACCCTGACGGTTTCCTCGACGCCCCGCGTGGACGGCGAGGACCTCGCCTACGCCCGCGCCCTGGCCGAGGCGGGAGCGGCGCTGCCGCCGATCCTGGTCCACCGCGCCACCATGCAGGTCGTGGACGGCGTGCACCGGCTGCGGGCCGCCCGGATCCGGGGAGCCGACTGCGTCGAAGTCCGGTTCTTCGACGGGACCGAGGCGGAGTCCTTCCCCCTCTCGGTGGCCATCAACGTCGCCCAGGGCCGCCCGTTGTCCTCGACCGACCGCACGGCCGCCGTGACCCGCATCCTGGCTTCCCATCCGCACTGGTCGGACCGCGGGGTCGCGGCCATCGTCGGACTGTCGCCGCAGAAGGTCGGGCACATCCGGCGGCGCACGCTGGATCCCGCACGGCAGGTTCCCTCGCGCCTGGGCAGGGACGGCCGGGCCCGGCCGCTCAACTCGGCTCGGGCCCGCACGCTGGCCGGCGAGTTGATCCGCGCCAACCCCGAGGCCTCACTGCGGCAGATCGGCCAGCAGGCCGGGCTGTCCCCGGCCACCGTCGCCGACGTACGGGCCCGGCTCCAGCGCGGTGAGGACGTGGTGCCGCCGCAGCAGCGCGGGCTGGCCGCCGTGCCGTCGGTCCCGCACAAGAAGACCGCGGAAGCCGCGCCGCGCGGGGCCGACGCCGTGCCCAAGTCCGTCACGCAGCTCCTCGCCCTCTACGACACGCTGCGGCGCGACCCGTCCCTGCGGTTCAACGACAGCGGACGCGCGCTCCTGCGCATGCTCGAGGTGTGCGCCCTGGTGGCCCGGGACCGTCAGCGCATCGCCTCCACCGTGCCGCACCACTGCAAGGGCCCGGTGTCGGAGCTCGTGCACGGCTTCGCCGACGTCTGGGCCGGGCTGGCCGAGCAGTTGAAGGGGACGGAGCTGACGGAGCTGCTCGACACCCGGACGGTGTGACGACTCCGACCCCCTTCCTCCCCTCCCTCGTTCCCTCCCCCGTCGTTCCCTCGCTCCGTCGATCGCACCCGTCGCCCGTCGAGGGCGCCCACCTTTCCGAGAGCCCCTGAGGACCAAGGACCGCAGATGACCCTCATCGACCATTCCCCGATCGTCCAGAGCCCGGCGGAGCAGAGCCCGACCGGCCAGGAGCAGGCCTGGATGGAACAGGCCCTCGACCTGGCGGCCGCCAACGTCGCCGCGGGCGGCGGCCCCTTCGGGGCCGTGGTGGTCCGGGACGGCCTGGTGCTCGGCCGCAGCGGCAACCGCGTCACCGACTCCCACGACCCCACCGCCCACGCGGAGATCATGGCCATCCGCGTGGCCTGCGAGAAGATCCAGGACTTCCGCCTCGACGGAGCCCTGCTGATCAGCTCGTGCGAGCCGTGCCCGATGTGCCTGACAGCCATCCTCTGGGCCCGCGTGGACCGCGTGCTGTTCGCCGCCGACCGGTACGACGCCGCCACCGCGGGCTTCGACGACCTGGAGTTCTACCGGCTGCTGGAACGCCCCCGCTCCACCTGGTCGGTGCCGGTGGCCCGGATGTCCCACGAGAAGGCGCAGCTCCCCTTCGAGGCTTGGTCCGCGTACGCCGACCGGATCGACTACTGAGACCGCGTTCCCCGACCACCACCACCCGTACGGGGCCGCGCCCGCGGACCCCGTAGGACCGACCGGCTCGTCCACGTGTGCGACGGGTCGCGCGAAAGGGCTCCCGCATGGACGTGATGACCGCGATCCTGACCCGGCGCAGCGAGCAGGTGCTGGTCGAGCCCTCCCCCGGTGAGGAGGAGTTCGCCTACCTCCTGCGCGGCGCGGCGGCCTTCCCCGACCACGGGCCGCTCGACCCCTGGCGGTGGATCCTGCTGCGCGGCGAGGACCGGCGGGTGCTGGGCGACTGCCTGGCCGGGGACGGGCCTTCCGGGGACGGGCCGACCGGGAATTCCGTGCGGGGCGGGGCCGCCCCGCTGCTCGCGGCCCTGGTCCTGGCCCCGCGCGGCGACCGCCGGCCGGCGCAATGGGAGCCCGTGTCGGCCGCCGGCGGCATGGTGCACGCGCTGATCCTGCTGCTGCACGGCCGCGGCTACGGCAGCACTTGGCGGATCGCACACCGGCCGCACAGCCCCGCCACGGCGGCCGCGCTGGGGCTGGGGGCCGGCGAGCGGCTGCTCGGGGGCCTGAGCATCGGCACCCCCGCCTCCGGTGCGCCGCCGCGCAGGGCCCTGGCCGATGTCGCCTCGCAGCTCTCGGTGTTCTCGACCGCCGCCGCTGACGCCCCCGTCCCGGCACGCGCCCGCTGACCGGCGGACCGGACGGTACGGTGGCGTACCAACTCGGCCGCCGCGCAGCGCAGTCGGCCGGGTTCGGCAGTTCGTACACATGTGAAAGGCGCTCGATGCCCGGCATTACCCGTGACGAAGTCACTCATCTCGCCCGGTTGTCCCGGCTGGAGCTCAGCGATGCGGAGGTGGGGGACTTCACCGGTCAGCTGAACGCCATCGTCGAGGCCGTCGCCCGCGTCTCCGAGGTCGCGGGCCAGGACGTGGCGCCGACCTCCCACCCGCTGCCGCTGACGAACGTCATGCGCGCGGACGAGGTGCGGCCCTCGCTCTCCCCCGAGCAGGCGCTCTCCGGCGCCCCCGCCCAGGAGCTGCAGCGGTTCAAGGTGCCCCAGATCCTCGGGGAGGACTGACGACATGAGCGCCGACAACGATCAGAGCGTCATCAAGCTCACGGCCGCCGCTACCGCCGAGAAGATCGCCTCCGGCGAGCTCACGGCCGTCGAGGTCACCGAGGCCCACCTGGCCCGCATCGAGGCCGTGGACGAGAAGGTGCACGCCTTCCTGCACGTGGACCGCGAGGGCGCCCTCGCCCAGGCGCGCGCCGTCGACGCCAAGCGCGAGCGCGGCGAGAAGCTGGGCCCGCTGGCCGGGGTCCCGCTGGCGCTCAAGGACGCCTTCACCACCGTCGGGGTTCCGACCACCGCCGGTTCGAAGATCCTGGAGGGCTGGATCCCGCCCTACGACGCCACCCTGACGCGCAAGCTGAAGGAGGCCGACGTCGTCATCCTCGGCAAGACCAACATGGACGAATTCGCCATGGGGTCCTCGACGGAGAACAGCGCCTACGGGCCCACCTGCAATCCGTGGGACCTGACGAGGGTTCCCGGCGGCTCCGGCGGCGGCTCGGCCGCCGCCCTGGCCGCGTACGAGGCCCCGCTGGCCATCGGCACCGACACGGGCGGCTCCATCCGCCAGCCCGCGTCGCTGACCTGCACGGTGGGGGTGAAACCCACGTACGGCGGTGTCTCCCGCTACGGCCTGATCGCGTACTCGTCCTCCTTGGACCAGGGCGGCCCGTGCGCCCGTACGGTGCTGGACACGGCGCTGCTGCACGAGGTGATCGCCGGGCACGACCCGCTGGACTCCACCTCGATCGACGCCCCGGTCCCGCCGGTCGTCGAGGCGGCCCGCAACGGCTCCGTCGCCGGCATGCGCGTCGGTGTCGTCAAGCAGTTCGCCGGCGAGGGCTACCAGGCCGGCGTCGTCCAGCGCTTCAACGAGTCCGTCGAGCTCCTCGAGGAGCTGGGCGCCGAGATCGTCGAGCTGGACTGCCCGTCCTTCGACCTGGCACTCGCCGCGTACTACCTGATCGCGCCGTCCGAGTGCTCTTCCAACCTGGCCCGCTTCGACGCCATGCGCTACGGCCTGCGCGTCGGCGACGACGGCGTGCGGTCCACGGAGGAGGTCTCCGCGCTGACCCGGGAGGCCGGTTTCGGCGACGAGGTCAAGCGGCGCATCATCCTCGGTACGTACGCGCTCAGCTCCGGCTACTACGACGCGTACTACGGCTCGGCGCAGAAGGTCCGCACGCTCATCACGCAGGACTTCGAGAGGGCGTTCGAGCAGGTGGACGTGATCGTCTCGCCGACCATGCCGACCACCGCCTTCCCGATCGGCGAGCGCGTGGACGACCCGCTCGCGATGTACCTGGCCGACCTGTGCACCATCCCGACCAACCTGGCCGGCAACTCCGCCATGTCGCTGCCCTGCGGCCTGGCCCCGGAGGACGGTCTCCCGGTCGGACTGCAGATCATCGCCCCGGCGATGAAGGACGAGCGGCTGTACAAGGTCGGCGCGGCGGTGGAGAAGGCGCTGGAGGAGCGGTGGGGCGGCCCGCTGCTCGCCAAGGGCCCCATGCTCTGACGGTGGGCGCCGGCCGGGCTCCTCGCCCCGCCCGGCCCGCCCGCCGTGCACGGCCATGGGGCGGCCCGCTCGCTGCGGGCCGCCCCATCATGGCGCCGGTGAAGGTGCGCGGCGTACCCGGCCTCTAGAGGCCGCGCCAGGCGGGATCTGAGTCGTCGCAGCCTGCCCCGTCGGGCCCCTGTCCGCAGGACTGGTGGGTCTGCCCGGGTTCTTGGCGGACGGGCCGCTCGAAGGTCTCCAGCAGTTCGGCGCCGCGGGAGGCCTCGGACTTGCGCGCGAAGGGCCGGGTACTGAGGATCACGGTCCGCTCCTCGTGCTCAGGCCGCGACGGCGAGCGGGGCCCGCAGTCGCAGGAGGTCGCAGGCCAGCCGCGGGCAGTCGGTCGCCTGGATGAGCCGGCGCTCGGACGGGGCGAGGAACCCTTCGGCCACCAGGTGGTCGAGGAGGGCGAGGAGCGGGTCGAAGAAGCCGCGGTGGTTGACGAGGACGATCGGCTTGTCGATCATGCCGAGCTGGTTCCAGGTCAGGACCTCCATGACCTCGTCCAGGGTGCCGATGCCGCCGGGGAGTACGGCGAATCCGCTGGAGAGGGCGTACATCAGGGCCTTGCGCTCGTGCATGGTGGCGACGACGTGGATGGTTCCCAGCGGGTCGTCGGCCTGCTCGCGCTCGCGCAGCGCCTGGGGCACCACGCCGGTGATGTCGCCGCCGCCCTCCATGACGCCCTGGGCGACCGCGCCCATCACGCCCACTCCGCCGGCTCCGTAGACGAGGCCCGAGCCGCGGCGGGCCAGTTCGAGCCCGAACTCGCGGGCGAAGTCGATGTGGTCGGGGTGGATGCCCGGCCGGGCACCGCAGAACACCGCGATGTCCGGCCCCGCTTCGGCTGTTGATGCCATGTCTGCTCCCTGGGTGGTGGCTGGTTGCTCGGTGGGTGGTGGGTCGTCACTGCGGGCTGTGGCCGAGGGTGCGCAGCACGGTGTGCAGCAGCACGTTGGCGCCGCCGACCAGGTGCTCCGGGTGGGTGTCCTCCTCGGGCACGTGGCTGACCCCGCCGATGCTCGGGACGAAGATCATGGCGATCGGCGCGATGTCCGCCACGACCTGCGCGTCGTGGCCCGCGCCGCTGGGCAGCTGCAGGTGCGACAGGCCCAGTTCGTCGGCGCTGAGGGCGATCGCCGCGCGCAGCGGGGCGTGGGTGGCCACGGGCTCGGAGCGGGTCAGTGCGGTGACGGTGATGCCGGTGCCGGTCCGGTCGGCGATCCGCCGCAGGGCGCCCCGCATCGCGTCCTCGGCCGTGCGCAGGCGGACCGGGTCGGTGTCGCGCAGGTCGACGGTGAGCGTGACGGCGCCCGCGATGGTGTTGGGGGTGTTGGGGTAGGCGTCCAGGTGGCCGACGGTGGCCACCCGGCACAGGTCCTGCCCGCCGCTGATCTCCTCGGCGGCCACGACCACGAGGGCCGCCGCGACCATCGCGTCGCGACGGCCCTCCATCGGCGTGGTGCCCGAGTGCCCGGCGCTGCCCTGGATCCGGAGCGTCAGTACGGCCCGTCCGGTGATCGCCTCGACGACGCCGATCCGCGCTCCGGCGCGTTCGAGTACGGGTCCCTGCTCGATGTGCAGTTCGAGGTAGGCGGCGACCGATCCGGGGGACCAGGCCGCGGTCCCCAGGGCGTCGAGGTTTCCGCCGGCTTCCTCCAGGGCCCGGCGCAGCGGCCGGCCGTGGTGGTCGGCGGGCTCGCCGGGGAGCGCGTCCAGCCGTCCGGCCAGGGCCATGGACCCCCAGAAGGGCTGGGGGAACAGCGCGCCCTCCTCGTTGGCGAAGCCCACGGCCACCAGCTCGTACGGGGTGTCGAGCCCGGCCTCGGCGCAGGACTGGAGGACCTCCAGGGCCGCCAGGACGCCGTAGGCCCCGTCGAGGGGACCGCCGTTGACGACGGTGTCGAGGTGCGAGCCCATGAGGACGGCGGAGCTCTGGCCGGCGCTGTCGTCGGGCAGCGGGCGGCGCATGATCACGTTGCCGGCGGCGTCCACGCAGGCGGTCAGGCCGGCGGCGTGGGCCTGGCCGATGAGGTAGGTGCGGGCCTCCTGGTCGGCGGGACCGAAGCCCGGCCGGGTGATCCCTCCGGTGGCGGGGTCGACTCCGATGGCCGCCAGTTCGCGGATTCGACGCAGCAGCCGGCCGCCGTTGATCCGCAGCGATGTGGCCGGCGGCGAGATGAGTGTCTCGGTCATGCTCCGCTCCTGTGGGAAATCTTGTCGACGCGGTGTTCCGAAGGGAAAGCGTCACCACGGCCCGATGATTCAGTCAAGAACTGCCGATTGAATGCGCGGATGTTCGACCGAGTTTTTCACGCGCTTGAACATTCGCCCGACAATCCCCTCGATCGGGGCCACGACCTGCGATTCTGTCAAGGTGTCGACCGTTTGAACAGGCGTCGGCACACTGTCGCCGTCCAACCGTATTTCGTCCAACTGCATTTCGTTGACATCGATCCGAATAAGTTCATAGTTTTACGGCATGATCCCCTCCGATATCAGCCTTCTTCCAATTCTCGGGCGTCCGACCCTGTCGGGCGACGGCCGTTTCGCCGTCGTATCCGTCTCCCGTGTCGACCTCGACGCCGACGACAGCGTTCACGAGTTGTGGCTGGCGGACACCACCGGACGCAGCCCCGCCCGCCTCCTGACGCAGGGGCCCTACGACGGTGCTCCGGCGTTCTCGCCGGACGGGCGCTGGCTGGCGTTCCTGCGCCCCGCCCCCGGCGGCCCCGCGCAACTGCACCTGCTGCCCATGAACGGCGGCGACGCCTTCGTGGTGACGGACCAGCCGCTCGGTGCGGGCCAGCCGGTGTGGAGCCCCGACTCGCAGCGGATCGCCTACGCCGCCCGGGTCCCGCAGGCGGGCCGCTACCGGCGCGGGGTCCCGCCCCAGAAGGAGGCCCCGCGGCGGATCACCAAACTGCGGTACATGGCCGACGGCTTCGGCTACTGGTTCGACCGCCCCAGGCAGGTGTTCGTGACCGACCCGTTCACCGAGGACCGGGCCACGGTCCAGGTCACCGCCTCCGAGCACGACCACGGCGACATCGCCTGGAGCCCGGACGGGGCCCTGCTGACCTTCGTCGCCGCCCGGCACGCCACGCACGGAGACGACCTGCGCAACGACGTGTGGGTGTGCCCCTCCGACGGCACCGGCGAGCTGCGCGCCCTCACCGACGGCGGCCTGACCCTGGGCTGCCCGCGGTTCTCCGCGGACGGCACCCTGGTCTGCTTCGCGGCGGAGAACCTCGACGAGCACAGCCAGGGGATCGCCAACAGCAGTTACGGCCTGTGGTCCGCTCCGGTCGACGGTTCGGCGCCGCCGCGGCGGCTGACCGACCCGGAGCCGTACCACCTCAGCTACTCCAGCCAGATGATCGCCACCGGCCGTGAGGGCGTGTACTTCGCCAACGACCGCCGCGGCGAGGTCAACCTGATCCTCGTCCCCTACGACGGCGGCGAGCCCACCCCCGTGATCACCGGGGAGCGCCAGGTGAACGGGTTCGCGGTGGCCGAGGGCGAGCACGGCGTCACGATCGCCGCGGTCGTCGCCGACGCGTCCAGCGCGGGCGACCTGATGGTGTGGTCCAACGGAACCGAGCGGATGCTCACTTCGTTCGGTCCTCGGCTGGGGGCCACCGGCCGCGTGCTGCCGGCCGAGGAGTTCACGGCCACCACCCCGGACGGCTACCCGCTGCAGGGCTGGATCGTGCGCCCCGAGGGCGAGGGACCGCACCCCGTCATCCTGCAGATCAAGGGCGGGCCCTTCACCCAGTGGGGCTACACCCTCAACGGCCCGGCCTCCTTCGAGGAGGCGCAGGTCTACGCGGGCGCCGGCTACGCGGTGGTGCTCGGCAACCCGCGCGGCGCCGCCGGCTACGGCCAGGCCCACGGCAAGTACATCCTCGACGACCTGCCGCGCCGCACCGCCGAGGACCTGCTGACCCTGCTGGGGGCCGCGCTGGAGGCTCCCGACCTGGACGGCGGCCGCGTGGGAATGATGGGCGGCTCGTTCGGCGGCTACATGGCGGCCTGGATGGCGGCCCACCACGGCAAGCACTTCAACGCCGCCATCGCCGAGCGCGGTTGCTACGCCATCGACAGCCACAGCGCCTCGTCCGACGAGGGCATCATCCTGTCGCTGGCCCTGTACGGCACGGACCCCGAGCGGTGGCGCGACGCCAGCCCCCTGACGCACGCGGACGGGATCGACCTGCCCGTGCTGCTGATCCAGTCGGAGGAGGACCGGCACACCCCGATGGAGCAGGCGCAGCGCATGTTCGTGGCGCTCAAGCTGCGCGGAGTCCCCGTCGAAATGCTGGTCTTCCCCGGCGAGACGCACGAGATGTCCCGGACCGGGCTGCCCAGCCACCGCCTGGCCCGCTACGAGGCCGTCCTGGAGTGGTGGGCCCGCCACCTGTGAGTGCGTGATGCCTAGGCCGTCTCTTTCGGCTCCGACTCCCTCCGCGCGCCGCGGGCGATGCCCCGGTGCTTCGCAGCCCGTCGGCAGCCGCCGAACGCACCGCCGCCGGTCGCGCCGCGTAACCGCCCGACGCGACCGGCGCCGCCCCGACTGACGAAGCACCCGCGCAACAGGACCCAGCCCTGTGACCGGAACCAGGAATGAGGCATCGGCCATGACCGACCACCCCGTCGAGCACTATCTCTCCACCTACCTGACGCCGCCGGGCGAGCGGTCCGTGCTCTCGCCCCGCCACGACCACAACGTGGCGCTGTGGCGGCGCGGTCCCGGCTCCGTGGAGCTGGTCCGCCACTGGGAACTGGAACGCATCAGCGGCCGCAAGCACCACGCCATGCCGCTGTACACCCCCGAGCGGGCCGAGGCCTTCCTGGCCGGCCTGCTCGCCACCGAGGGACTGACCCTCGCCGACATCAGCGCCACCTGGGGCACCCCGGGGCTGCCGGGCCACCAGCCGCTGCCGCTGCCGCCCGGCAGCGAGGGTCTGGCGGTCCACACGCTGGCGCACCTCTTCAGCGGTCTGCTGCTGGACAGCCGGATCTTCAAGGAAGAGACCATCATCGGCCTCGCCGTGGACGCGGCGCCCGACCTGATCCTCGAGGACGAGCGCCCCACCGGCTACTACGCGGGCTGCGTCTCGGTGAAGGGCCGGCTGACCTTCGCCGCGGTGGAGTCCCCGGCCCCGCTCTACCTCGCGGCGGACCGGCTGTTCGGCAAGGAGCCGGGCACCCTGATGGCCCTGGCCACCGCGTCGGTGGCGGAGATCTCCTTCGACGCCGAGGAGGCCGTCGCCGGGATCGAGCTGTTCGGCGGGAAGGTCCTGCCCTGGCCGGCCGCGTTCGGGCTCGTGGAGAAGGTCGTCGCCGCCGCCCGCGAACAGCTGGCGGGCCCCAGCCCCGACGTCCGCTTCAGCGACGAGGACAACCTGCAGAGCGCGGTGATGAAGGTCGTCCAGCGCTGCTGCGATCTGATCATCATGCGCAACGTCGAGCGGCTGTGCGCCCTCGCGGACGTCCGTACCGAGGACTGCTACCTCTCCATGAGCGGCGGGTTCGCCCTCAACTGCCCCACCAACACGGTGACCCTGGACCGGTACGGCTTCCGCGGCCTGCTGGCCCCGCCGTGCGCCAACGACTCCGGCGAAGCCCTGGGCATCGGCCTCCTCGGCCTGCACGCCCTGCGCGCCTTCGACGACGCCGACCTGCACATCGCCACCGCGTACTACGGCAACGAACTGCGGGACGTGGACGCGGCGGTGGAGGAGTTCGCCCCCTGGGTCGAGCAGGTCACCGACTTCTCGCCCGAGCAGTTCGCCCGGGACCTTGCCGACAGCGTGATCGCCTGGGCCGACGGCGCCGCGGAGATGGGCCCCCGGGCGCTCGGGCACCGCAGCCTGCTGGGCGACCCGCGCTCCGAGAAGGTCAAGGACCTCCTCAACGAGTACAAGCAGCGCCAGTGGTGGCGCCCGGTCGCGCCGATCGTGCTGGCCGAGCACGCGGAGCCCTGGTTCGTGCAGCGCCGCCCCTCCCCCTTCATGCTGGAGGCCGTCGAGGTGCGCGAAGAGGTACGGGAGCGGGTGCCGGCCATCCTCCACCTGGACGGCTCCGCCCGTCACCAGACCCTGACCGCGCAGGCCAATCCGTTGCTGCACCGGGCGATCGAGGCCTTCCACGCCGCGACCGGGGTACCGATCGTGTGCAACACCTCGCTCAACGACCGCGGCGAGCCCGTCGTGGACACCGCCGCGCAGACGCTCACCTTCTGCGTACGCAAGGGCATCCGCGTCGCCTACCTCGGCGGGCGCCGGGTGCTCCTGCGGACCGAGCCGACGCCGCCGACCGCGGTGCCCCGGGGCCCGCGTCCCCGGGACGACCACTGGTTCACCGGCCAGGAGGCCGACCGCGACGGCTACTGGAACGAATGGCTCGCCCGCGGCTACACCGAGGGCGGTCTGATGCTGATGACGGGTACCCCGCAGCTGCTCGCCGACCGGGAGACCTACACCCCGAACCGGGTCAATTTGTTGGCGGAGCGGGTGGCGGCCGCCGATCCGGGCTTCGCGAAGGGCCTGGCGGACTACCTCGTCGAGCAGGACCTGCCGCGCTCCAAGGCCGCCTCTTCCTGAGCCCCGCGCCCTCCGGCCGGGCCCGTGCGAACGGGTCCGGCGGGAGGGCTTCAGCCGTTTCGCGCGATGCCCCCGAAGGGAGCCCGAATGCAGCACACCGCCGAGCTGGCGCCCGAGTTGGCGGCCGACAGCCCGCGCCACCTCATCGCCGCCGCACTGCACGAACTCCTGGTGACCGTGGACCGTGCCACGCCCCTGGGCGAGGCCCAGGTCGCGGCCCTGGAAGCCGCCCACAAACTCCTGGAGGCGGACGGCGCCGCGTACCATCCGTCCGAGATCCGCACCGAGATCCTGCGCGAAGCGCTGGGCTCGGCCCGTGCTGCCGTCTCCGCGGCCGCCACGGCCACCGTGCTGGCCCAGGACATGTGGCGGCACGAGGCCCGTGCGGCCGCAGCGGGCGGCCGTCGACCGCACCACGTCCCCGTACCGTCCCCGACCGCGCCGGCCGCGGCCCGGCCTCCGGGCCCGCACGCGCCGGACAAGGAGAGCCCATGGCCGTCGACCGCGACTTCCCGCCCCTGATCGCCGACGAACGCGAGATGCTGCGCGCCTATCTCGACTACCAGCGCGCCACCCTCGCCATCAAATGCGACGGGCTCGCCGACGAGGACCTGCGCCGGCAGTCGGTTCCGCCCTCCACGCTGTCCCTCCTGGGGCTGGTCCGGCACATGGCCGAGGTCGAACGGGCCTGGTTCCGCCGGATCATCGGCGGCGAGGACATCCCGCTGGTCTGGTCGGACCAGGGCGACTTCCAGGTGGCCTACGAGGTCGCCGGGGCCTCCGGGAGCGAGGCGTTCGCCGCCTGGGAGGCGGAGATCGAGCGGTCCCGCGCCATCGAGCGGGAGGCCAAGTCCCTGGACGTCACCGCCTATCTGGCCAAGGCGGACAGCCAGGTCTCGCTGCGCCGGGCCATGGTCCACCTGATCGACGAGTACGCGCGCCACAACGGCCACGCGGACCTGCTCCGCGAGGCCATCGACGGAACCGTCGGCTTCTGACCCCTCCTCTCCTTGCTTCCCTTTCCCAAGTCCCTGCCGTCGGCCCCCCGGAGCTCCAGTGCTCCGGGGGGCCGACGGCATTCGCGCACCCGGAGCCGGCCCGCCCCAAGAACACGTCCAAGCGGCTGTTACACCCGGTTGGACATTTCCCGGACCGCATTTCCGCAGCTGAATAGGGCGGCCGTCCGGCAATGCGACGCCGACCTGAATTCAACGTTGTTCAAGCGGTCGCACATTCGTTGACGAAAAGCGTCCCACAGGGAAGTATTCACATCACACCGAGCGAGTCGCTCGGGGAAAACAAAAAGGAGAATCACATGTCTGACATCGAGTTCGTCGACACCGCCGCTGACCTGGTTGCCTCGTACTACCTCGGCATTCAGTAAGAATCCCGCATGCGGCGGAGGGAGCTGCTACAGCCCCCTCCGCCGCGGCCGGTACCGTACAAAAGAATGAACGAACGGCGGTTGCAAAAGCCGCCCTGCGGCTGTCAGGACAAACAGCCCCGAAGGGCCACTTCTCCGCCGTCCGCACGACATTCTGCGTCGCCCGTGGGCCAGTAAATGGAGAAGTTATGGAAAGCTATACGTTTGCGGACCTCGTCGGCGACGAGGAATTGTTCTTCGCCGAGTACTGGGACAAGAAGCCCATGCTCCGGAAGAACGCTCTGAAGGGCAACCCCAGCGAGATCCTCTCGGTCGCACGGCTGGACGAGATGGTCAACATGGAGGTCATCCGCCCGCCGTACGTCCGGGTCAACCTGAACGGGAACGGCATCCCCGAGAAGGCCTTCACCCAGACGGTCACCGTCCAGGGCACCGAGATCCCCGACTCCGTGATCCCGGAGCGTCTCTACGATCTCTACCGCTCGGGCGCGACCATCGTGTGGAGCTCCCTCAACCACATCGAGCCCAGGCTGCGTTCCTTCTGCGGGCTGATCAGCGACAAGCTCGGTGCCCGCACCGACTGCGTCGCCTTCCTCACGCCCGCCGGGCACCAGGGCTTCAACCCGCACCACGACCCCGTGGACCTGTTCATCGTGCAGACCGAGGGGACCAAGCACTGGCGGCTGTGGAACCCGCAGGGCGAGCGGTCCTCGCAGATCGGCACGTACACCGAGGAGCAGCTCGGAGAGCCGGCCATCGACGTACTGATGGAGCCCGGCGACGTGCTCTACCTGCCGTACCACACCCCGCACGCGGCGGCCGCCCGCGACCGCACCTCCGTGCACCTGTCCATCATGATGCGACCGCGCAAGTGGGAGGAACTCCTCCACAAGACGGTCGAGTCGCTGACCGAGGGGCCCGAATTCGCCGCCTTCCCCTACATCGGGGACTCGCGCGGGGCCTCGGTCGAAGAGGAGTTCAAGGTCAAGCTGGCCGCTCTCGCCGCCAAGCTCGGCAACCTGGACTCCTCCACGGAGCTCGACCGGCTGCTGGACTCCGGCCGCCGGCTGGAGCCCGGCCGCCCGCCGCGCCACCGTCCGGAGGACACCTTCGCCCACTCGGCCTCGCTCGACGTACTGGGGCCCGAGGCGAAGCTGCGCCGCACCGGGATACCGCTGGAGTTCGGTGCCAGCGACAACGGCCGTACCCAGCTCGTCTGCAAGGGCCGCACCATCGCGGTGCCGTCCGCGGTCGCCGAGGTCCTCGCCGGCCTGGAGGAGGGCGCCTCGGTGGACGCCGCCACCCTCTTCCCGGATCTGCCGGTCGAACGGTCCGTCAAGAACGCCCAGGGATTCGCCCGTCTGGGCGTCCTGGAAGTCGCGGCCTGAGGCCCGTCCCACCGGCCCCTCACGGGGCCGGTGGGAGCGCCCTTTCCCCAACCGGCGCACAGGCCGGACCGGGAGCGGGATGTCGAACTCCCGCCCCGCACACCGTGCGGGGCATTTTTCGGTTCGGTGGCATCGCAGCCGCCCTACACCAGGAGCTGGTCCGCATGACCGTCAGCGTCTCCCCACCCCTGCAGGCGGACGCGACCCCCGCCCGCGCCTCCGCGTGGCGGGAGGTCCGTCTCCTTGCCGGAATGCGGTCGCTCTCGGTCGCGGGCGACATCATGGCCGCCACCGCCCTGACGCTCCTCGCGCAGAAGAACGGCGCCGGCGGCTGGGGCGTGATGGCCCTGCTCCTGGCGGCCACGCTGCCGCCCGTCTTCCTCGCGCCCATCACCGGGAAGTTCGCCGACCGCGTCGACAGCAAGAAGATCATCGTGGTCGTGGCCTCGCTGCAGGCCCTGGTCTGCCTGGCGATGCTGACCACCACCTCGATCCCGGTGCTCGTCGCCCTGTGCGGGCTGCTGGCCGCCGGCGTCTCCTTCACCCACCCCGTCTTCGGCGGGCTGCCCAGCGCGATGGTCTCTCCCGAGGAGGTGCCGCGGGCGTCCGCGATCTCCCAGACCACGACCATGGCCGGCATGCTCTTCGCGCCGGCCGCCGCGGGCTTCCTCAGCAGCCGCTCCGGCACCACGCTGCCGCTGGTCCTGGACGCGTTCTCGTTCGTCCTCGTGGCCCTCGGCGGGCTGGCCATCTCCACCCGCCTGCACAAGAAGCCGGCCCCGGCCGCTGCGGCCTCCCCGGCCGCGCCCGTGCAGCCGGAGGCGGCCCCGTACCGCGTCTGGTCCGACCCGTTCCTGCGCTCGGTGCTGCTCCTCAGCGGCATCGTCATGGCCTGCGCCTGCATCATCAACGTGCTCATCGTCTTCTACGTCCGCGACACCTTCGGCGCCTCCGAGCAGGTCTACGGCGTGGTCATGACCACCTGGGCGGCGGGCATGGTCCCCGGCGCCCTGCTGGCCCGCAAGGTCAAGAACCTCAGCCACGAGGCCATCCTGATCGGATCCTTCGTGTGCATCGCGATCGCCATCCTCGGCACCGGACTGGCCCCGGGCGTCTGGTGGATCGCCCCCTTCTACCTCCTCGGCGGCATCGGCAACGGAGCCCAGGCCACCGTCACCCACATCGTCTTCAACCTGCGCGCCCCGCAGAGCCACCGCGGCCGCGCCTTCGCCGCTCTGGGCGCCGTCTCCAACACCGGTCCGGGCCTTGGCTTCCTCCTCGGCGGCCTGCTGGTCAGCGCCTTCGAGCCCCGCTTCGGGTTCCTCGCCGCCGGGGGCCTGATCGTCGTCGCGCTCCTGACCACGGCCCGCACCCTGATCCGCTCCGCCTCCAAGCCCGTCGCGGCCACCGCCTGACCCGGGCCGCGCCCCAGCTCCCGGCCGAGCCGTGACCCCTCCGGCTCGGCCGGAGACAAACCCGCCCCGACAGGTCCTGTGTGCCAACTCGCCACCGCACTCGAAGGATTCGGTCCATGACTGAGACCCACCAGCCCGCCTCGCTCCTGTACGGCATCCCCGGTGCCTCCTCCCAGCCGAAGCCGGCCCAGGCCGACGAGCTGGGTCCGCACCCCGAGTGGTTCCCCCTGTGCTGGGTCCTCCCCGGCCTCGACCGCCCCTCCGCCCACCACCCGCTGATCTGATCCACCGGATACCGCGAGGAGGCCGGCGCCCGTCAGGGCGCCGGCCTCCTCTTCGCGTCGGGGCGTGTACGGGGTATCGCGGTCACACGGACTGGAGGGCGCTGCGGGTCGTCCGGCGGGTGCGGCAGCCCTTCATGAAGGCGAACATCCGCTGGACCGCCACGATCGGGACGATCCAGTTGCAGACCACGTCCAGGGCGGTGTTGTGCGGGGCGAGCGACGCGACGAGGTGGGCCACTGTCATCAGGGCGAAGACCCCGCCCCAGGCCGCGGAGAAGAGGCGGTTGGTCTTCTTGAAGGCCGGGGAGGACCAGACGATCCGGGGGGCCTCCTCACGGGCGTACTGCTCGGTGAAGGGCAGGAAGGGGAGAGTCAGGAAGATCAGCGCAGCCAGGGCGCCGGTGGCGACGGTCCGGCCGTGGTCCGTGACGAAGGCCTGCGCTCCGGGGCCGCCGACGAAAGCGAGGGCACTGAGCGCGGCGAAGGTCGCGATGCCCATGGCGTCCAGCAGCTTGGGGCGGCGGGCGAGGAGCGAGGGGGCCGCGGCGGCCAGGGCCAGCAGGGCGGCGAGTGCGGCCGACCACTGGGCGGCGACGCCGTTGCCGACCGCCAGGGTGAAGACGATCCAGGGAGCCAGGCTCAGGAGGGGGTTCGACTTCATGGTCGCGGTCCGTCTCTTCTCGGCGGGCGGGCCCGTCTCCGGGGCCGCGCTTCACATTCCTATGCTGACAGGTCGAATGTAGAAGCTCCTGTTGTGACCTGTCAAGAGTGGAATATAAGGTGGGCGTCATGAGCCTTCGCCACGCACTCCTCGGCCTGCTGGCCGACCGCCCCTCCAGCGGCTACGACCTGATGAAGCTTTTCGACACCACGCTCGCCAGCGTCTGGAAGGCGACACAGAGCCAGGTCTACGGGGAACTGACGCGCATGACCGACGCCGGGCTGGTCGAGGTCGCCGCCGAAGGCCCCCGGGGGCGCAAGGAGTACGCACTCCTCCCCGAGGGCCGGACCGAGTTGCAGCGCTGGCTGACCACGCCCGCACAGCCCCAGCCGCTGCGCAGCGAGTGGATGCTGCGGGTGTTCTTCCTCGGGTTCCTGCCCGCGGAACAAGCGCGCGAGCAGCTCGTGGGCATGGCCGAGGCAGAGGCGCGGCAGATCGTGGAGCTGGAGGCGCTGCTCGCCTCGCGCGACTGGACGGGGGATCCGCTGTCGGTCTCCGGGCGCCTCGTGCTGGAGTACGGACTGCGCGGCAGCGCGATGAAGCGGGAGTGGGCGCGGTGGGCCCTCGGGGAGCTGCCCGCGACTGGTCGTCCGTAGAGCCCGTCCCCTACTTGAAGGCGGGAAGGCTGCGTTCGGCCCAGGCGGCGAAGGGGCCGGCCGGGCGGCCGAGGACCTTCTCCACGTCCGGGCTGACCCGCTGCTCGGCCGGGAGCGGCAGGCCCAGGACGTCCAGGGTGCCGTGGACGACGTCCTGCGGCATGAACCGCGACAGGTGCTCGGCGGCGGCCTCGCGGCTGAGCTCGACGAAGTCGATCTCCTCGCCGAGGACCGCGGCGAGGGCCGCGGCCTGCTCGCGCGGGGTGAGCGCGACCGGGCCGGTCAGTTCGTAGGTCCGCCCGGCGTGGCCCTCCTCGCGGAGCGCGACGGCGGCGACGGCCGCGATGTCCGCCGGGTCGACGACCGGGAGCGCGACATCGCCGAAGGGGGCGAGGACGGTGCGGTTCGCGCGGACGGACTCGGCCCAGGCGAAGGCGTTGGAGGCGAACCCGGCCGGGCGCAGGATCGTGTGGTCCGGCCGGGACTGGCGCACGGCCGCCTCGAACTCGCGGAGGCGGTCGTGCGAGGCGGCGGCGGGACGGGTCCCGGCGAGCTGGGAGGAGACCAGGACGACCCGCTCGACGCCGGCCTTCCCGGCCGCGTCCAGCAGCACGGTCGCACGCTCGCCGGGTCCGCCCAGTTCGCCCGCCAGCAGGATGAAGAAGGCGTCGGCGCCTTCGAGGACCGGCACCAGGCTCGCGAAGTCGCCGAGGTCGGCCCGGGCGTGGCGGACGCCGTCGGGAAGTCCTGAGGTGGGCAGGCGCCTCGAGACGGCGACCACGTCCTCGCCCGCTTCCGCGAGCGCGGCGACGAGCGGGCGGCCGACGTTCCCGGTGGCTCCGGTGACAACGATCATGAGGAAGCTCCTTCTTCGAGCGCCATATCGGTGGTCGTGGCGAGGTGCGCGAAGCTAGCATCCTCAACACAGTAAGTACCTAGAGGAAAGTGACTATCCCTTTGGAACCCACGACCCAGGTGACGCCCGAGCAGGCCTGCCCCATCGCCCCGGTGGTCGACCTCGTCTTCAGCCGGTGGACGACACCGATCCTGTGGACGCTGAACGAGTTCGGGGTCCAGCGCTTCGTGCAGCTGCACCGCAAGGTCGGCACGATCACCGCGAAGGTGCTGACGCAGCGGCTGCGGCAGCTGGAGCGCGACGGTCTCGTGGTGCGCACCTACCACCCCGAGGTGCCCCCCAGGGTGGAGTACGAGATCAGCGAGCTGGGGCGCAGCCTGGCTCCGCTCTTCGCCCACCTGGCGGACTGGTCGGCGGACAACCTGCCCCGGGTGGAGCGGGCGCGCCAGGAGTTCGACGGCCCCACCTAGGTCGTCGACCGGAGGTCAGGGGTGGCCGGCGGGTTGCGACGGGGGGACGGAATCCGGGTCGGTGTCCTGGGCCCCGGCGGCCGGAGCGGCGGACCGGGAACCGCGCCGCAGCCGTGGTGCCGACAGCGCCACGAGGGCCGCGGTCAGCGACACCGCTCCGCCCGCCCACAGGCCGCACCGGGCCCCGTAACGGGACGTCAGCCACCCGATGAGCAGGGCGCCCAGCGGCGTCAGACCCTGCAGGATCAGCGCGTAGAGCGCCATCACCCGGCCGCGGAACCGGGGGTCCGAGCCGAGCTGGATCCGGTGGTTGGCGGCTTGCGCCAAGTAGACGGCGGCGAAGCCGGTCAGGCAGAGCAGGACCGCCGCCGAGAGGTAGCCGGGAGACCATCCCGCGGCGGTCTCCAGCACCCCGAACGCCAGGGCCGAGCCGGTGACGGTCCGGGCGGCGGGCCGGCCGCGCCGGGCGGTGGTGGCGAACGCGGCGAGCAGCGAGCCGGCCGCGAAGGCGGTGCTGAGCAGGCCGAAGGCGGTCGCGTCCGCGTGGAGGACGGTCTTGGCGAACAGCGGCAGGGTCAGCTGGAAGTTGAACCCGAACAGCCCGATCACCGCCAGCAGGGCCAGCGGGACCATCAGGTCGGGCCGGGTGCGTACGTACCGCAGTCCGTCCAGGACCCCCGAGGTGCGCCCGGTCGGCTCGGCGCGGACCAGTTCGCCCGGCCGCATCAGCCGCAGGCCCGCCACGGTGGCGAGGTAGCTCGCGGCGTTGAGGAGCATGACCGGTCCGGTGCCGGCGGCCGAGATGAGCAGGCCGGCCACGGCCGGGCCGACCACGCGCGCGGTGCTGAAGTAGGCCGCGCTCAGCGCCGAGGCGTTGGGCAGCAGGTCCGGTCCCACCAGCTCGGCCACGAAGGCCATCCGGGCGGGCACTTCGAAGGCGTTGACGGTGCCCAGGCCGATGGCGAAGAGGTACAGGTGCCACAGCCGTACGTCCCCCGCCAGGACCAGTACGGCCAGGCCCAGGGCCAGGGCCCCGGAGGCCAGGTTGGCGCGGGTGAGCAGCAGCCTCTTGTCGTAGCGGTCGGCGAGCCGGCCGCCGTAGAGGGTGAGCAGCAGCACCGGCGTGAACTGCAGCGCGGTCAGTGCGCCGAGGGCGGTGGCGGAGTCCCCGGTCAGGTCGAGGATCAGCCAGTCCTGCGACACGACCATCATCCAGGTCCCCGCCACGGACACCACCTGCCCGGCCGCGAACAGCCGGAAGTTGCGTACGGCGAGCGAGCGGAAGGGTCTGGCCTGCGTCTTGTCCATGAGGGTGTGGTACGCCTCACCCCTCACGGTCCGCCGGATTGTCGGTCCGTGTCGCCCCTCGGGCCCGACCGCCGGGCCCGGCGGTCGTCCGCTAGGGCCGGAACCGCTGCTGCTGCGGCGCGGAACCGTGCATCGTGGCCGAGTTGTAGGTGCTGCGGGTCTCGCGTGCCTGTGCCGTATGGGCCGACTCGATCAGCAGGCCCTCCACGTTCTGCGTACGCCGCTTCCCCCTGCGCAGGACGACCCTCACCATCCAGGCCGCCGCCAGCACCATCACTCCCAGGAACACACCGAGCTCGATCACAGCACCCTCCCCCGTTGAAGCCGAGATACGAAAGTACCCCAGCTGATCGTCGGCGCCAATGGATACGGCGCGGAGCGGGCCCCAGGGCTCCGACGTGCGAGGATTCTGGTGGGACGGCAGTGAGCCGGCCCGATGAAAGGTGCCGCGACATGGCAGCAGGGTTTTCGGAATGGAAAGTCAACCGGGAGTATTCGGCGAATGACCGGGTCTCCTATCAGGGAAAGCAGTACCGCTGCCTGGTGACGCACAAATCGAATTCGGCGTCCAACCCGAAGACGACCGTGAGGGTGTGGCAGCGGTACTCCGTCTGACCGGCGGGCGCGCGCCCCGGAGAGGTCGACCCGGGTCCCGGCGCTCAGCGCGTGGCCGTCCCTCCCAGGCACCGGTGGGTCCCTCTCACCTCCATGACGGGGGCCGGGGCGAACCCGTGTTCCTCTCCCTCCACGGGGGTCAGCAGCATCCGGATGCGTTCCGCGAAGTCCCGTCCGGGCATGGGCAGGTCCATGTCGGGATCGCGTAGGTAGCCGGTGGCGACCGCCGTGGGCATGAAGTCCATCAGCTCCATCACCGCGGCCGACCGCGGCCGGGGCATCTGCCGGGCGAGCCGGTGCAGGACCCGCAGGATCATGGTGGTGGAGGCGCTGGTGATCCGCTCGGCGGCTCCGGTGTCGGCGGCCGGCCGGTCCTCGGGTTCCCGCTGGACGTCATCGGTCTGGCGGTGCCACCACCGGGCGGCCTCGTCCTCCCCGAGGGACAGGTGGTGGAGGTAGAGGCAGTAGGCGGCCGTGGCCTGGCCCGCGCCGGCGGCGTACTGCCACCAGAAGCGGGCACCGTCCTCGGCCTGGGTCAGCTGCAGCACGCAGGCCAGTACCAGCGCGCTGCGGGGCTCGGGGACCTGTTCGGTGACGAACCCGGCGACGACGACGGCCGGGGTGTGGGCGACCAGCGTCTCGCACAGGGCGCGGAGGTTCTCGGCCGCGGCGCCGGCCGAGGTCCGCGGGGTCTGTGCGGTCTTCGAGGTCGGTGGGGTCCGTGCGGTCTGCGGGGTCCGGGCCTCGCGCGGGAGGGCGGACGTGATCCCGGTCGGCAGGACGACGTCCCGGGGCACGGCACGGTCGCGGACCAACAACGCCCGTGCCAGGATCGCTTCGACGGCTGTCATTCGATGGGGCCTTCGCTCTCGGGCGGCGGGAAGATGACGCGGACGGCATGGCGTTCGTCGGATCGCACCGTGGGCGGCGGCACACCGAGCAGGGCGGCGGCTTCCTCGACGGTGTTGCCGCACAGGTGGCGTAGCACCATGACGTCCAGGAGGTTGTCGGGCAGCCGGCTGATGGCCCGGAACAGCTCCAGGCTCTCCGCCATCTGCCGGGTGAGCTCGGCGGGGCTGGTCAGGCTCTGCATCACGACGGTGTCGAAGACGGCGGATCCCAGCTCGGGCCGGCCGTCCAGGTGCGGGGTCTTGGCCATGACGGTCGCGCGCAGGATGTTCCAGGCGTAGCGGCGTATGTCGGGGCTGGCCAGCGCGCTGTTCCAGGAGAGCCAGAGGATGTCGAAGGTGTCCTCCACGGCCGCGTCGCGCGGGCCGTCGGGGAGGAAGGCCTGGGCGTAGAGGCGGTAGTCGCCCTCCACGGTCCGGCGGAAGGGTTCGTGTTCCACGGGGGGCCGGGGCTGCGGAGTGGTGAGGACGGATTTGGCGCTGGAGCGCTCGACCCACTCACCGGTCTTCCGCGCGTCCAGGGCCGCCTGCCGCCACAACCGGTACAGGGGCGAGGCGGGCATGTTCAGCTCGATGGCCAGGCGGTGGACGATCTCCCACCGCGGGTACAGGCCCAGGCCCCTCAGCAGCTCCGACAGCTTGGACTTGGCCATCAGGACCCGGGACCCGAGCTCGCTGAGGGTGAGGCCGCTGGCCAGGTGGCTGTCGCGGGTCTGCTCCAGCCAGGCCCGGTGGGAGCTGCCGACGGTGTCCGCGATCGGGCCGAGCTTGCGGCCGGGGCGGGCGGGGGACGGCTGCGGGGCCGGCCGAGGTGCCGGAACCTGCGATTCGAAGGGCATGGTCACGGGGCTTGGTCCTCCCCGTCGGGAACCGGGGCCACGCGGTGCCCGGAGGCGGCGGCGGTTCGCGAACGAGCCGCCTGGACGATCTGCTGGACGGTCAGCCCCAGGGCCGGTGCGAGGGTGGCGATCGCGGCGGTCTGGCCCATTGCGGTCATCGCCACGCTCCACCCCAGCACCATCAGCAGCGCGACGATGAACACTATGTACTTCTTTGGCATTGGTCGTCCTCGACATCATTGGGAGTCGGCCGATTGCCCGCCCGGCCATCCGGGGCAGCGACGGGATTCCCCAACACCCGGGTGCCGACCGGTTGTTGGGGAGGGCTCAGCATGGACCGCCGACCCACGGAAATGCCACGTGATCACGGATTCACGGAACAATGCCGGTCACGGAGTGTCGTGCGAATGAACACGGATGACCGTTCCGGTGCTGGTCGAGGGCACATCCCCGCCTCTCCCGGCGAAGTTCCCGGTTTTCCTTGCAATCCCGGCTTCCACGCCCGTCAATGGGTGCAAGACACCTTTGGTGTCGGCCTTCCATCCGGGAGCCGCCCGCTCTCGTGCCGAGAACCAAAGCGGGCGTGCGCAACCGTTCCCGCCCGGCCACCCCAGGTGGCCGGGCGGGAAATGCCGGGTCAGGTCGCGCGCCCGCGCTCGGCGATCCTGCGGGCCAGTTCCTCGTGCCACCGGGCGGCGTTGCCGCCGTCGAGCTGTCCGGCGAAGGCGCTCCGCGCGGCGTCGACGAGCCCGGCCCTGGCGTCCGGGTCGGCGCGGGCGATCCGCCAGAGCGCGTCCTGGGTCGGACTGTCGAGCCCGGTACAGCTGCGGACGCCGCGCCCGGTCAGCACCTCGGCCAGTACCTTCTCGAAGGTGAGGAGCAGCTGCTCCCCGCTCGGGCGCCGCACGGCCGTCAGTTTCCCGGGGCCAGGAGGTCGAAGTCGATCTCCCCGGGCGAGCGGGCGCCCACGAGGGCCATGGCTTCGGAGAGTTCGGTCCGGTACGACTCGAAGAGGGTCCGTACGCCCGCCCGGCCGTTGACGGCCAGCGCCCACAGGACGGGGCGCCCGATCAGGACCGCGTCGGCGCCGAGCGCCAGGGCCGTCAGTACGTCCGTACCGGTGCGGATCCCGCCGTCGACCAGGACCGGGACGTCTCCGGCCAGGGCCTCCACCACCGGGCGCAGGGCGCGGGCGGTGGTCACGGCCCGGTCGAGCTGGCGGCCGCCGTGGTTGGACACGATGATCCCGGCCGCTCCCGCGTCCCGGCAGGCGAGGGCGTCGTCGGCCCGCAGCACGCCCTTGACCAGCACCGGGAGCCCCGACTCCGCCCTGAGCCAGGCGATGGTCCCGGGACCGATCGACGGATCCTGCTCCCAGTCCGGTGTCCGGGTGTCCAGTCCCACGTCGAGCGCGTGGGCGTCCCGGGGCAGGGGCAGCGGCCGCTTCACGCGCGGCTTCGTCGCCACGTACGGGGCGTCGACCGTGAGCACCAGGGCCCGCGCGCCGGCTGCCACCGCGCGCCGTACCTGGCGTGCGGTGATCTCCCGGTCCCGCAGCACGTAGACCTGGAACCACCAGGGGCCCGCCGCTGCCGCGACCTCTTCCACGGGACACGTGGCCCGGGAGGACAGGACCATCAGCTGTCCCGCGTCCCTGACGCCTTCGGCGGTGGCGATCTCGCCCTCGGGGTCCGCCATCGCGTGGAAGGCGGTCGGTGCGGCGAGCACCGGCGAGTGCAGCCGCTCTCCCAGCAGCTCGATCCCGGTGCTGATGCGCGAGACGTCGCGCAGGACCCGTGGGAGGAAGCGGTACGAGCGCCACGCGTCGGCGGCCTCGCCGAGGCTGAGCTCCTCTCCCGAACCGGCCGCGTAGAAGTCGTAGGCGCCCGGTGGGAGCACGGCGCGCGCGGACTCTTCCAGACCCGGTCCGGACGGTGTCATTCTGCTCGCCATTTCTGCCTTGCCGCCTCTGTGGACCGACTGCCGACGCGAAGGCGCCATGGTATCGAGGGGTTCTCCGCGCCCACCCCCGGTTCCCTCGGCGTCAGGCTCCGCCGGCCCCGGCGGCGACCGCGGCTGCAGTCCCGGCCCCGGCCCCCGGGAAGCGGAACTCCCCGTACAGGCGCGTCTCCTCGAGCTCCGGGCCGCGCATGCGCAGCGCGTAGCCGATCAGGGCGTGGTCGAGCATGTACAGCCGGGGCTCCTCTCCGCCGCCCTCCGAGAGCTGGTCGACGACCCAGGCCATGGGCGAGGCGCCGCCGTAGGCCTCCCTGGGCTCGAAGAGGAGGTGGGCGCGGCCGATCTCCCCCAGCACGTTGAGCGTGTAGGCGAACGGATAGGGGCGGTTGACCCGGTCGTCGTCCGTGCGGTTCAGATCGGGGAAGCCGTCGACCAGCCGGTCGAGGGTCTTGTCCGCGATCAGGTCCATCCGGCCGGTGAGCATGGCGGTCTGGATGACGTAGGCGTAGGCGATCCCGTTCAGGAAGTAGTTCGCCCCGGGATCGATGTGCACCCACTCCCCCACGACCTCCTCCACGAGGGCGTCCAGGTCGGGCACCTGCTCGTCGAGGCGGCCCAGGTTGTGCAGGGCCATGAGGTGGTAGAGCCCCATGTGGGTGCGCTCGACCGGGGTGATGCGCCCCATCAGCTCCTTCGCCTGCGCCAGCCGGTCCCGGCCGTGGGTGAGGTACTCCTCGGGGCGGCCGGTCATGGCGATGGCGTTCAGCATCGTCAGCAGCGGATAGACCTTGGGGAAGCTCTCCGACATGGGCTGCGGGAACACCGGCGGGTTGTTCAGCTCGTCCGCGCGGTCGAGGTGGTCCAGGACCTCCTTGACGTGGTCCCGGCCCTCGCCGGAGATGAAGCGCCCGTACCCGAGCAGGGAGACGACCGACAGCAGCACCGCGCCGCCGCGTCCCCGGAAGAACGGCGCCGGGATCTGCTCCAGCAGGCCCAGCGCCTCGCGTACGTAGTTGCGCGGTCCGGCCACCAGGCGCTCGCCGAGTCCGAGCTGGCCCAGGGCGAGGAAGACCGCGGAGTAGGCGGACAGCTTCTCGTACTGGCCGTGGCGCCCGGCGTTCTCGTCCTTGATCCGGTCCGGCTCGATCGAGTCGGCCACGGCCAGGATCTCCGCGGGGAAGTCGGTGTCCGCGTTGACCAGCAGGCCCCGGTCCAGGCCCAGCTTGGCGAAGGAGTCCATCAGGATGCAGCCGGCCATCAGCCGGAAGTACGGGTTCTCCTGCGCGCGCACGGCTTCCAGGACCGGGCCGAGCGCCTCCTCCTGATCGGAGCCGCGCAGCGGGTGGGCGGGATCCACGACGCCCAGGACGAAGTCGGCCATGAGCCGCGAGAACCGGGTGTAGCCGCTTCTCGTGACCCCCTTCGCGTCGAGCAGGGCGAAGGTCCGGCGGATCCGCTCGGCGGCGGCGGGGTCGTGGGCCACGGGGTACTGGCCCAGGCCTATCCCGCGCACCATGCGGCTCCACGGCGTGGCGATCATGCGGGTCTCGTTCGACAGGTGGCGCAGGCCGTCCACCGGAACGGAGAAGGGGGAAGGAGAAAGGGAGGAGGTCATGGGAAGGCCTTCCGTGGGTCGGGGGACGACGGGGGGACTGCTAGTTGCCCGGCCGGCGGCGCGGCGGCACTTCCAGGCCCAGGAACTCGGTCCTGGTGCCCTCCAGCATCTCCAGGGCCCAGTTCAGCCACTTGATGCCCTCGCAGTAGATCGCCACGGGCCTGCGCTGCGTCTGGTAGGTGTCCATGAGCGTCCCGTCCAGCTCCTTCTGGAAGTGGAAGGGCGGCATCGCGGTGAAGTGCTGCCCCATCACGAACACGAACCGGACCAGCCAGTACGGGTCGTCCTTCAGGTAGGCCGAGTCCGGGTCGTCGAGACCGAGCGCGGCCGTCATCACGGGGGCGAAGTGGTCCTCCATGCCCCGGGGCGAGCCGTGGTCGACCGTGCCCCCGCCCTGGACCACGTCCCGTACCCGGTACGCCCGCTGGTACGGGTTGTCCTCCAGGAAGGCGATGTCGACGGCGGGGGTCCTCCCCCGGCCCACGTCGACGCTCATCGTGAACTGCTCGAAGTGGATCTCGTCGTAGTGGCCGATGGAGTTGTGCCACGGCTTGTTGTCGTACATCGCGTCGTCGCGGGTGTCCTTGCCGTCGCTCTTGTAGCCGATGGCCCGCGGATCGAGGAACTTGATGCCCAGCGAGTCCGCGGTGACGGCCGCCAGCGCCGCGTCGATCTCCTCCCGCGCGGCCCCGTCCTCGATCAGCCGCTGCGCGCGCAGCAGCGGGCCGCTGTCGGTGATCTTGATGTTCTCGGTGTTCGTGTCTCCCATGACCAGCGAGTGGAAGGCCGGCTCCAGGATCTCCAGGAACTCGGGAGCCGCCCGGAAGCGCTCCAGCAGCGCCCCCGAGTTGAGGTAGGACACCCCGTTGATCACGATGCGCTCGGAGTCGAGGAGGTCCTCGCCGAAGGTCTGCGGCGCGGTGCGGCGGCACAGGGCCAGACGGTCCTCGATCTTCTTGAAGTACGAGGTGTTCAGCGTCTCGCCGGGCGCCAGGTGGCGGCCGACGCTGTGCACGTTCTCGTTCAGCACCCGGATGATCT
Organism: Streptomyces sp. GL_140; assembly: GCF_057834465.1. Classification (NCBI taxonomy): domain Bacteria; kingdom Bacillati; phylum Actinomycetota; class Actinomycetes; order Kitasatosporales; family Streptomycetaceae; genus Streptomyces; species Streptomyces sp. GL_140. The sequence goes on along the minus strand of NZ_JBYQMJ010000003.1, from coordinate 187,657 downwards.
GCTCGTAGAGCCGCGCGACCACCGCGGGCGGCGGGGTGTGCTTCTCGACGAACCGGCTGACCTCGTCGCCCGCCACGTAGCTCATCTCGTAGATGACCTCCCGGTACCCGGTGCGGCCGTCCTCGCCGCGCAGGTGGGACGGGACGGGAACCTCCCGTTCCAGGGTGGCGAAGGCCTCGGGGAAGTGGTCGCGCACCGGCAGGGGCAGGGACTGCAGGAACTCGGCCTGCTTCGCGGCCTTCGCGAACGGCGGCAGCATCACGCCGTCCCCGTCCGGGTTCCACCGCGCGGTGGTCAGGGCCTCGCTGAGGATCTTGCGCACCGTGACCCGCTCCTCGCCCTCCTTCCGGATGAAGATCGTCATGGACTCGCTGCCGCCCTTGCCGAAACCGACGATCCTCTCGCCGGGCTCGACGTAGGAGTAGACCGTGCTGGAGAGGACCTTGCGGCTCTGGGCGTTGTCCAGGACGCGTTCGTTCTCCCCGGTCATCGCGAGGACGCAGGCGTACTCGAACGCGTCCAGGGCCGGGCTCAGCCGCTTCTTCCACGCCTCGGCCGGGTCCGTGATCCGCAGGACGTTCCCGTGGTACGGGCCCACGTCGAGGGAGGCCGGGTCCAGCTCGGAACCCAGCGCGATGACCTGGCAGTTGCCGTTGAGGTGGATGCGGCGCACCTCGGTGTTCAGGGTGCTGCCCCGCAGCACCGCGCGGGTGGCGTCCTCCAGGTCCTTCCTGGACTGCACGGGCACGCCCTCGGGCGATACGACGGCGATCACGGCATCGGTGAGGCTGCTCAGCACCAGCTCGACGGCGTCGTCGCGCAGCCGCGCCGCGGACAGTGCGACGGCGTCGGCCAGGGAGATCGCGCCCGACACGGCCAGGGCGACCAGCCAGCCCAGCGCGTCGCCGCCCTCCAGGTAGTAGTCGCTCTGCGTGAACAGTGCGGGCCGGTACCGGACGAGGGTGTGGAAGAGCAGGTACTGGTAGACGATGCGGTGGTCCACCGGGGGGAGCCGCTCGCCGCCGCCCCGCAGGCCCTTGAACATCTGGTTGTACGCCTGGAGCGCCACCGGCCGGGTGTTGACGAGCAGCTCGGTGCGGCGCGCCAGCTCCGCGTCGTCGAGGTCGGCGAGCGCGTCGAAGTGGAAGACGAGCACCTCCGGGCGGGTGGTGTCGACGGTCCTGGTCCGCGCGGTGCCCGCGGCGTCGAGCACGCGCAGCTCCAGGTAGGCCTTGCCGAGGAGCTCGGTGGATTCGGGGTGCTCGGGGTTTGCGGGGTCCTCGGGGTGCTCGGGATTCGCGAGGGTCTCGGAGGTGACCCGCTTCTTCAGCCGGGCCTTGGTGACCAGCTCTCCGCGGCCCACGTCGATGTGGTCCCGGTGGTTGCGCGTGTGCTGGAAGACCTCCAGCAACTCGTAGAACGCGTCGGCCCCTTCCCGTTCCGTGCAGAGCATCTCCGCCGTGATGACGCGGCCGAGCGTGCGGGAGAAGTACTCGTCCCAGGCCTCGCTGCCACCGGCGATGCGGAACAGCTCCCGTAGCGTCGCGTGGTGCCCGTGGTGCCCGTGGTGCCCGTGGTCCGGCCGGTCACCGGCGGTGTACAGGCCTTCCAGGTCGGTCATCAGGGCGTCCACCACGCCGAGGGCGTGCAGGAACCGGTCGGTGTCCCCGGGGATTCCCGTGCAGGCCATGACGGGGGCGTCGGTGGCGTTGTCCTTCAGCAGCCGGACCGACTTGTTGCCCGGGCCCAGCTCCAGCACCATGTCGGCGTCGAGGCCGTCGAGCACCTCGCAGGTGTCCCGGGAAGCCATGACCCGATCGGTCATCGCCAGGATCCCCTGGCGGATGCCGGCTGCCGTGGTGAGCAGCGACCGGTCGTGGTTGGAGACCACCGGGACACGGGGCTCGGCGAAGCGGACCGACTGGACTTCGAGGAACTTCTCCAGGGCCTGGCGGGCGGGCCGCATCCGCGCGGAGTGGGCCAGGAAGAAGGTCGGGTCCTTCAACTCCTCGGTGGCCACGTCCGGGAAGCCGGCGAGGAACCGGTCGAAGTCCGCCTTGGCACCGGAGCTCACGTAGAGGTTCGCCTGCGTCGGCGAGTAGGACTTGTGCAGTTCGACGTCGGCGAGCGGGTACGCGGCGTGCAGCGCGGCCAGGACCGCGTCGAGGGCCCGCGGTCCCGGGGCCTTCACCGCGACCACGTGGGAGGGTTCGGGCACCAGGGCCGTCCCACGGACGGAAGGCGGCAGGTAGCAGGCGATGTTGCGGGCGAAGGACTCGTCGGTGCTGCGGCCGCCGGCCGCGAGCAGCATCAGCGGGGTGAACGCCATGGCGATCTTCACCCCGTCGAAGACCGACAGGGAACCGCTTGCCACCGCGGCCGTCAGGATGCCGAAGCTCTCGCCCGTGTAGGCGACGAAGCTCAGCGGGGTCCCGTTCCTGTCTGCCCGGTCCCGCAGGTGGGCGTCCAGGGCCAGGCTGTGCACGAGCAGGGAGGCCCCGATGAACCCCTGCCGCTCCAGCTTGCCTTCGGGGAGGTTCTCGGACGCGGTGAGCACCAGGTCGGGCCGGGCGGGGAAGCCGAGGGCGCGGGCCGCCTCCTGGTAGATGCCGGTGACCTCCGGGACGCCGGAGTCGAGGAGTGCTCGGCCGAGGTCCTGGTAGGACGCCCGGCTTCCCAGGCCGGGGAAGAACCCGGCCACGCGTACGCGGTCCTTCGTGCTGAGGATGTCCTCGACGAGCGCGGGCCGGTAGGGGGTGGCCGGGAACGGCCGGGCGGGCTGGGCGGACTGGGCAGGGGTGCTGGAGCTGGACACTTGCATCGCCTTCTCGCGTTGGGCTGCACGGCGGAGGACGGGAATTCCCCGACGCTTTCCATCGGATGACCAGAGAAAGTCTTGTCCAGCCACCCAGGCCGGTTCAATGCATTCCAATTCAGGCTTGTTCAGGTCTTTACAGGTCTCCACAAGGCCAGGAAAGGAAGTTTTCCGGGAACGTCAAGGCATGTCAGAGGATTGACAACTGTGCAGGTCAGACGGGGCTGGATGGAGGTTGCTCGATTTTCTCGGCGCTCCTGGAGAACGGCAAAAAAATCAGGACCGCGAGAGCCCTAAGGCTTCACGGTCCTGATTTGTCGAAGCTTTTACAAAGCGCGGCCGGCCGCCCCGGCACATTCCTACTGGACGCCCGCCCCTACCTTTCCGGGCTGCGGCGCGGAGCCGGCCGAAATCACCGGGGCCGCCTTGGAGCGGACGGCCAGCGAGCCTCCGCCGACCGCGACGAAGAGGGCCGCGAGGGCGAGGCCGGCGCCGACCCACAGCGGGGAGACGAACCCGTACCCGGCGGCGATGGTCAGTCCGCCGATCCAGGCGCCGAGCGCGTTGCCGACGTTGAAGGCGGCCACGTTGGCGCCGGAGGCCATGGTCGGCGCGTCCTGGGCGTACTTCATGATCCGGACCATCAGGCCGGGCGCCGCGGAGAGGCCGACGGTGCCCATCAGGAGCAGCGAGATGACCGTGGTGGTCTTGTTCTCCGCCGTGAGGGCGAAGAAGACGAGCACGGCCATGAGGACGGCCATGATGCCGGCCAGCGAGGCGTTGAGGGACTTGTCGGCGACCTTGCCTCCGACGAAGTTGCCGATGAAGGTGCCCACGCCGAACACGACGAGCAGCCACGGCACGGTGCCGGTGGCGAAGCCGGTGACGTCGGTGAGCGTGAAGGCGATGTAGGTGTACGCGCCGATCACGGCGCCGAAGGCGAGAACGCTGAGCGCGAGCGAGATCCAGACCTGGCCGCGCCGGAAGACGGCGAGCTCGCCGCGCAGGTTCTGCCCGGACGAGGGGGTCTGCGGCACCAGGAGCTGGATGCCGATCAGCGCGACGACGCCGATGACGGTGATGGCCCAGAAAGTGGAGCGCCAGCCGAACTGCTGGCCCACGAAGGTGCCGAGCGGCACGCCGAGCACGTTGGCGGCGGTCAGTCCGCCGAACATGAGCGCGATGGCGCTGGCCTTCTTGTTGTCGGCGACCATGTCGGAGGCGACGACGGCGCCGACGCCGAAGAACGCGCCGTGGCACAGGGCCGCGACGATCCGGCCGGTCATGAGCAGCCCGTAGGTCGGGGCGACGGCCGACATCAGGTTGCCGACGATGAAGAGCAGCATGAGGCCCGCGAGGACCTTCTTGCGGTCGAAGCGTGCGACGGCCGCGGTGAGCGCGATGGCGCCGATGGCGACGCTCAGCGCGTAGCCGGAGACCAGATAGCCGGCGACCGCTTCGGAGACGCCGAAATCGTCCGCCACCTCGGGCAGCAGACCTACGATCCCGAACTCGGTGAGGCCGATACCGAAGCCTCCGAGTGCCAGGGCAATGAGCCCGATAGGCATGTGAAAACCCTTCGTTGTTGCGTGGCATGCGGTGCGGGACCGTGCCGTGCCTGACCAGTGATTGGACGCATCGAAGTATCGCAGTATTTCGATGTGAGATGTCAAGTCGATCGCTGCGCCGCCGCCCGCGGCCGCTGATGGCGTAACGTATCGCCTATCCTCGATGCATAGAGGACCGCCCTGCGCCCACCCGAGAAGGCGACGCCATGCCCATGACAGATGATGACCTCACGGCGCTGATCGAGCCCCTGAAGGCGCTCGCCCACCCCGTACGTCTGCAGGTGCTCCAGTGGCTGCGCACCCCCGAGGAACACTTCCCCGTCCACGAGGTCGGGGTCTGCGTCAGCCACATCCAGGCCAAGACAGGGCTCGCGCAGTCCACCGTCTCGGCGTACATGGCCGTACTCGAACGCGCGGGGCTCGTACGCTCCGCACGCGTGGGCAAGTGGACCCACTACCGGCGCGACGAGGAGGGCATCGCCCGGCTCATCGGGGGGCTCGGGCGGGACATCGGGGGCATCGGGTGGGACATCGGGGCCCCGGGCGGCGCGGGGACCGGCGTGGACCCCGGCGCGGCGGCGGCCGCCAGGCCCTGACGGCGGGCTCATCCGTGACCCATGCGGTAGCCGACGCCGCGGATGGTGATGACCCACGTACCGGCGCCGAGCTTCGCCCGCAGGCTGCTCACGTGGGTGTCTATGGTGCGGCTGGAGTCCGCCCAACTGGTGTCCCAGACCCGGTCCATCAACTCCTTGCGTGAGATGACGTTCTCGGGGGCCGAGGCCAGGATGTGCAGCAGCTCGAACTCCTTGGCCGTGAGGCTGACCTGCCCGCCGCGCAGGTGGACCTCCCGGGTCTTGCCGTCGAGGTGGAGCGGCCCGATGGAGATGCTCCGGGTCGGCTCCGGCCGGGCGTGGGCCCGGCGCAGCACGGCCTCGATGCGCGCGGTCATCTCGTGCACTCCACAGGAGGCGAGTACGCAGTCGTCCGCTCCGGCCTGCAGCGCGAGGACCCGGTCCAGCTCGGTGTCATGGCTGGTGACGGCGATGACGGGCTTGTCCCCCGCCTCCCGTATCAACCGGCAGACCTCCAGGCCGGCGATGTCGGGAAGGTCGAGGTCGAGCACGACCAGATCCGAGTTGCGGTGCGCGCGTAACGCTTCCTCCCCGGTCTCCACGCCGGTCGCGGAGTACCCCTGCCGACGCAGGTGACGGACCCGCGCCTCGGCCTTGGCACTGTCGCCCTCGACGACCAGTACGCGGATCTTCAGTGCCTCGGTGACCTTGCTGGGATACGGGCCCGCGGTGTCCGCCGCGTCCCGCCGGCCAAGCCACGCGAGGTGTCCCCCCAGAGTCATGCCTCCCCCTCTGTCCGAGGAAAATAATAGTACGTTTTTTGTTTTCTGGCGATCCAGCCCGGTCGACAGCAGGTCCGGACTCGATTAAATAATAGTGTGCACTTTTTTTTCTTGCCCATCCAGCCCGGGATGAGCAATCTCACTCGACGACCGGCCGCCCCGTGCTGCCACGGAAGGAGCGCAGGGATGCAAGAGAGGGCCGCCCGGACGCGACGGACCCTGGTCTCCGCCGCCGCCTGCGAGTTCGACCGCAGCGGCTACGCGGGGGCGTCCCTGGTCCGGATCGCACGGTCCGCCGGGATCTCCTTGGGGGCTCTGACCTTCCACTTCTCCAACAAGGAGGAGCTGGCGGAGGTGGTCCGGGCCAAGGGGCACGATGCCACCGTGGCCGTCGTGGACCAGGTCGTGGACCAGCTACGGGCCCGTCAGGAGCCCCCGGTGGAAGCGGTGGTGACCCTGACCCTCGCACTCGCCGGCCTGCTGGAGGCGGACCTCTGCGTCCGCGCTGCGGCCCGGCTGACCAGGGAACTGCCCGGGTGCACGCCCGACTGGACGTCGGCGTGGGTCCCGGTGATCGGGGAGTGTCTGAGGCGGGGCGGCGGCTCGGGCCGGGTGGGCTCCGTAGCCGACCCGGCTCACGTCGCCGACCCCGCCGACCCGGCCGATCCGGCGTCCGTAGCCGATCCGGCCGATCCCCCCGACCCGGCCGCGCTCACCGTGCTGGCCACCCACCTCGTCGCCGGGGCGGAAGCCGACCTGCGGCGGCGGGCCGGACACGAGGGGGAACCCGCCGGGCGGACGGCCGCGCAGCTCGCCCGGATCTGGGACCTCGTCCTCGGCGGCTTCCGGTCCCGGGGCGGCGGCTGACGAAGGGGCTAGGGGGTGTCTGACAATTCCCCGTGGAAGAAGGAGCGGGGAATTGTCAGACACCCCCTAGGGCCCCCGGCGGTCAGACTGCGCTGGTGCCGCCGTCCACCGGGACCGCCCCACCGGTGATGAAGGAGGCCTGGTCGCTCAGGAGCCAGGCGGCCGCACGGGCCACTTCCACCGGTTCGGCCAGGCGTTGCTGGACGGCTCTGGCAGCCGCGGCCTGTTCCAGCTGCGGGAAGGCGAGGATGGCGTCCTCCATCAGGTCGGTACGGGTGGCACCCGCCATCAGAGCGTTGATCCTGATGCCGTGCTGCCCGTACTCGGCCGCCGCGGCCCTGGTCAGGCCCAGTACCGCGTGCTTGGCCGCCACGTACGGGGAGATCGCCCCGGTGGCGAACTGGCCCGCGGTGCTGGAGGTGTTCACGATCGCGCCGCCCATCTCCTGCCGGATCAGCACCGGGAGCTGCTGCTTGAGGCAGTTCCAGACGCCGCGGACGTTGACGTCCATGATCTGGTCGAAGAGCGCGTCGTCCGTCTCGTGCAGGCGGGGCCCGATCGAGCCCCAGCCGGCGTTGTTGAAGGCGCCGTCGAGTCCACCGAAGGCCTCGACCGCCCGGGTGACCGCGCGTTCCACGTCCGCCGGGGCCGTCACGTCTCCGGCCACCGCCTCGGCGCGGCCGCCCGCGGCCCGTATCCCGGCGGCGAGTTCCGCCAGCCGGTCCTTGCGGCGGGCCATCAGCACCACCGCCGCCCCCTCGGCCGCGAACAGCCGCGCGGCCGCCGCGCCGATGCCGCTCGAAGCCCCCGTGACCATGATCCGCTTGTCCCGCAGCAATCCCTGGCCGTGTTCCATCCCGCGCCCTCTCCCTCACCCCAACGCCGCCCACCCGGGCCGGTGTTCGCCGGGCCCGCCCGTACGGACCGCCCCGCGTGGGTCTCAGCTTGCCATTCATCCAGTGCGGCGCCGGTCCCGGCCTCGTGGTGGGTGGGCCGCGTCCCGTACTGGACGCGGCCCACATCGCCGCGAGGTACCGTGCCGAGCGCCGCGACCGGGGGCAGCCTTCCGGCCACACGAGCGGCCTCGCGTTCGGTGGGCTGGTGCGCCGGCTCGAAGCGGATTTCGGAGCCCCGTGCGAGTCCGAGCGGGACACCCAGGACTCCAGCAAGTACGGACGCGTCCGCATGCCTGCGGAGGCGACGGTCTGTGGGGAGCGGATCGTGGTCTGCGTGAGCAAGTTCGGCTGAGCGTCCCCGAAGAACTGCTGGAAAGCGACTACGAAGGACCCAGCGCGCTCGAGCAGTTCGCGGCACGGCCCACCTGGTGGACCCGGTTCTTCGGCACGGTCTGGTGATCCGCCCGTCCGCCGTACCCCCGCGGTGCCAGGGGTCGCCCGGGGCAGTGCGCCGCCCCCGGGGCGGCGGATCGGGCACGCGCTTCCCGGGGGCGGCCGGGAGGCCGCCGTCCCGTCCCGTCGGGCTGGACCAGGTGCCCGGCCTGTGGTCCTTCCCGTCCTTCAAAGCTCGGGGTGCAGCCAATGGGCTGCACCCGGGGCCGGACTCGCTGCAACGAGATCCGGCCTGTTCCCCTGTTGGTGTCGAGTGGCAACGGCCCGGGGAGACCGCGTCTTTGAGATCCGCCCCAGGAGGGCGGACATGGTTTGGCCATGTCCCGGACATGGCTGTGTCTGCCCGCATACGGACATGGCTCCGGGAATCGTCCCGGAGGGAGGGAGGTCGGCGGTGGGCGGTCAGGGACCGCGTCCGAGGAATCCCCCTGGTCAGGATGGGCGTGCTCCGCCCTGCCCCCGGACATGCCTGTGCCTGTCGGCATGCGGACATGACTCCGCGGTTCATCCCGGAGGGAGACGGGCGGTCAGGGACCGCCTCCGAGGAATCCCCGGAATCCCCTCGTCAGGACGGGTGTGCTCCGCCACGTCTCGGGCATGCCCGGCCTGCGGGCATGTGGGCGTGGCTCCGGGAGTCAGCCAGGAGCTGGGTGCGGTAACCCGTGCCAGGGCTGGGTGGGCGAGTCCCACGGCGGCGCGGACGTGCTCAGCCGGCCGGAGCCGCCGGCGCAGACCGGCAACACGACGGCTGGTGCGCAGAGCAGGGCGACCGGCGAATGCAGGATCCAAGTCATGGTGTGCATCGCCTTCACTCCCTCCGTGGGGCCCGACTCGTTTCGGGCTATGGATTGGAGGTTGCGGGATCCGGACCGCCGGGACAAGGCCCCTTGGACTCCGTATCCGGGACAGGGTCCCCCGCACCGTGCGAGCGGGGCCGGAGCATCGCCCCGGTGACCTGCGGCGGCGGTGCTGATGCCATCTCAACTTCCAGTGGGACAAAGTGAAACGGAGCCCCGAGGGGCGCTGGACGCGCTCATGGAGGGGACCTGAACCTTGGGGGAGGTCTATGACCTTCGGTCCTGCAAGGCCGTCGGTCAGCTGGTGGACCTGTCGAGTGGCAACGAACCCAGGAGAAACAGTTGAAGAAGAAGACCGCGCTCGCAGCCGCGGCGTGCGTGGAGGCTCCGACGACGAGCACCGGACCGCTGGTTCCGGTGCCCGCCACGATCATCGTGGTCATCGTCATCCTCCTCACCGCCGCACTCACCGTGTACGGGATGCCGGTGAACACCGTCGTCACCGTCCTCGCCGTCGGGGGCATGCTCGGCATCGAGCTGATCCGCCGACTGGTCGACACGCTCACCACCCTCCGCCGGGCCCTCTAGGGGACCCCGGTGGGGCGCACTCACAGCGCCCTGGCTGAGCACACCGCCCGGGACCTGGCGCAGTGGCTGTTGTCACTGCGCCGGGTCTCGGGCCTCAGCATCAGCCAGGTGGCGAGCCGAACCGAACAGGTGGGCATGCCCACTTCCCGCAGCACCCTGTACCGGGCCGAGCTGCTCCCCGTCCCCGGGCAGCGGCCCAGCGTGCCCGCGTGGCCGGTCGTCGAGGCGTACGCCAAGGCGTGCGACGGCAGCATCACCGAGGCGAGGCGGCTGTGGACGAAGGCCGCCGCGGCCCCGGCCCCCGGGAAGAACGGCTCCGTCCCGCGCCGGCCGGCGATGGCACCCCAGTACATCTCCGAGCCCGCCGACCTGCTCCTCGCCATGCGGGACCTGCGGCTTCGAGCCGGAAACCCCTCGCTGCGCGAACTGGAGAAGCGGGCCACGGCCCACCCCGGCGCCGTCACCGTGCTGCCGCGCAGCACGCTCGGCGCGGTGCTCAACGGCACCCGGCGCTGCCGCAGGGACTTCCTCGCCGACTTCGTCCGGGCCTGCGGTGTGACCCGGGAGCCCGAGGTCATGCGCTGGGTCGGGGCGTGGGACCGCATCGAGGCCTCGTACAACGACACCGCCGACCACGACATGCACCACCGACTGACCGTACTGGAGGAGGACCTCCACCACACCAAGGCCGTCCTGGCCGCCGTGCTGCCGAAGCCCCGCCCCTCGGACACCGGGCGGCCGCACACCACAGAGCCGGACCCCGGGCCGATCGCCGGACCGGTCACCGAGCCGATCACCGCACCGGGCGCCGGCACCCCGGTCCACGCCGGGCCCACCCGCACCCGTCGGCCCCGGCAGTGGCTGTCGGGGCTGGTCAGGAGCATCGCGGCCGCGGCCTTCTGAGAACCGTGGGCGGGAGCGTCCGGTGCCCCGGGCGCTCCCGCTCACGGTCGGCAGGCAGGGCTACGCCGCGCGTCCGCGGGCCTCGCCGTACTCGATCCTCTTGAGCGCGCTCGGCACGGCCGCGGCCTGGAGCAGGCACTCCCAGATCTCAGTGATCCGCTGGGGCAGGTCCGCGTGCGCGCTCTCGACGAAGGAATGCATCTGCGCGCCGGTACAGGCGTTGACCACCACCCGGGCGAGCGCGGCGACGTCGGTCCCCGCCCTCAGCTCCCGCATGCCCTGCGCGACGAGCAGGTCCTCCAGGATGATCTCGGTCCACTGCCGGTGGGAGTTGTCCGCCGCCGGGGTGAACTGCTCCTGTTCCCAGACCAGTCGGGCGCCCGCCCGCAGGACCGGGTTGGAGGGGAGCTGCCAGGCCCAGGTGAGCGTCACGTCCACGGCGTGCTGGAGCCCGCGCGAGGGGTGCGGCGGGATCACCAGCTCGGGCTGGCCGGCCACGATGTGCCGGGCCAGCTCGCCCTTGTTCCTGAAGTGGAAGTACACCGCGCCCAGGGTCACGCCCGCCCGGTCGGCGATCTTCATCACGCTGGTGCCGGCGAAGCCCTGCTCCGCGAACTCCTCGGCCGCGGCCTCGATCAGCGCGGCGCGCGTCCGCTCGGCCCGCTCCTGTTTCACTGCCCGCACGGCCACGTGCTTCACCCACTCTTCATCCGGCTGGCTTCACTAAAAGAAAAATATTTTCTATTTTATGCACGAGGGGTGGATGGTGTACCCACACACCGCACCGCCCGGTGAGACAAGCATTCCAGGGGGCACGCCGTCATGAGATCAACCGCGACCAGCATCACCCACCGCGCCACCGCCGCCGACACCGGCCCCGACGCCGGCCCCGCGGCGTTATCCGGCCCCGCACCGTCGGCCCGTCCCGGACTGGAGTCCCTGGTCGGCAAGTCCAGGCCGGACGAGACCCTGGTCACCGACTGGAGCATGGTGTCCGACACCCTCCAGCGGGTCACAGTGCGGTGGCCGCGCGACCACTCCTTCTACACCGCGAACGGGCGCTACAGCCCCCTGATCTTCACCGAGAGCCTGCGCCAGGCGCTGGCCCTGCTCACGCACAGCGTGCACGAGGTCCCCCTCACCCACCGGACCGGCTGGGAGTACTTCGCCTCCTGCGTCGACCCCGCGGCGCTCGCCATCACGCCGGAACCGGGACTCGAGACCGTCACCCTGCTCATCAGCCACCTCTCCGTGAAGCGCCGCCGCCTCGGCTCGGTGCACCTCACCTCGACCGTCGAAGCGCGGCGCGGCGAGCAGCCCATCGGCGCCGCCGAACTGCGTTACAGCGCCCATCCGCCCGCCCTCTACGACCGGCTGCGGGGCACCTACGCGCAGGCCTCGCAGGCCTTCGGACGGGCCCTGCCGCTCACCCCGGCGGTGCCGGCCGCTCTGGTGGGCCGCCCGTACGAGCGGGACGTGGTCCTCTCCCCCACCGCCGCGGAACGCACCTGGCAACTGCGCGTCGACGTGGGGCACGGAGTCCTGTTCGACCACCCGCACGACCACGTACCGGGCATGGTGCTGCTGGAGGCCGCGGTCCAGGCGGCACAGGCGTGCGCGGACCGGCCGGTGGTGGCCACGGCCTTCGAAACCGAGTTCCACCGGTACGTGGAGTTCGACCGGCGCTGCCTGGTGACGGCGGAGCACGTGGCGCCCGACAGCGCGGGGCGCGACCGGGTCCGGGTCACCGCTACCCAGGAGGGCCGCCCCGTCTTCTCCGCGACCGTGGCGACCGTACCGCTGCGCCGGGACTGACGGCCCGGGCGGCGCACGTCGCACGGTGCTCGTCACACGGCACCGGTCACGCCGCGCGCGGCAGTCCGGGCTCGCCGAACCAGCGGGTCAGGGCCAGCCGTAGCTCCTCCGCGTCCCCGGCATCGCCCAGGGCCGACCAGACCGCGTAGCCGTCGGGGCGCACCAGCACGGCGCCGGTGCCCCACGCGTCGCTCGCGGCCGTGGCCGTCACCACGTCCACCCGGTCGGCCCAGGGCGCGGCCAGGGTGCGCAGGCCGAGGTGGCCGGCCAGGTCCAGGAGCAACGGGCGTCCGCCGTGCAGGAGTTCGGCCAGGCTGGTGGGCCCGTCCGCGGTCTTCAGGGGCAGGCTGGGAACGAGCGGCCGGCCAGCGGGTCGAAGGGGCGCGCGCCCACCGGGTACGTCACCGCGGTGCCGGTGATCATGGCGCTGAGGTAGGCGTTGACCTCGTCGAAGTGCATGAGGTCGGAGAAGAGCTCGCGCAGCGCGTCGGTGCGCGGATCGGGATCCATGAGCGCGACCTGGGCCCGTACGTTGTGCAGGACGGCGGCCGCGACGGGGTGCCGCTCGCTCTGGTAGGTGTCGAGCAGTCCCGGCGGCGCCCAGCCGCGCAGCTGGGCGGCGAGCTTCCAGCCGAGGTTGACGGCGTCCTGCAGCCCGAGGTTCACGCCCTGGCCGCCGGCCGGGAAGTGCACGTGCGCGGCGTCGCCCGCCAGCAGGACCCGGCCCTTGCGGTAGAGCTCCGCCTGGAGCGAGGCGTCGCTGAACCGGGAGATCCAGGCGGGGCTGTCCATCGGGACGGGCCGGCCCGCGATCCGCTCGACCTCGGTGCGCAGTTCGGCGAGGGTGACGGGTGCGTGCCGGTCCTGGTGCGGGCCCCGGAAGTCGTAGGTGCACACCCGGCTCAGCCCGTACGGGTTGGTCCACAGCAGCGTCCAGCCGCGCGGGGTGCGCTGCCAGCCGCCGGGCGCTCCGGCCGGGTCCAGCAGCCGTACCTCGCCCATGAGCGCGGCGACGGTCGGCCCGGCGCCCAGGAACCGGATGCCGCTCAGTTTGCGTACGGCGCTGCGTGCCCCGTCCGCTCCGACGACCCAGCGTGCGGTGAGGGTGCGCTCGGCGCCGCCGGGGGCGCGGACGCTCAGGCGCACGTGGTCGGCGTACTCGTCGAGGCCGACGAGCTCCGCGCCCGGGACCACATGCGCTCCGAGCCTGGCGGCGTCCCGTGCGAAGACCTCCTGCGCCCAGGCCTGCGGGCTGCCGACGATCACCGGGCCCTCCTCGACCACCCGTGACAGGTCCAGGTCGAAGAGGGCTCCGAAGTGGAAGCCCACCGGGCCCCGGGTGGAGCGCGTGGCCACGCGGTGGCCGGGCTGCACGGCTTCCAGCAGGCCGCGGCGGTCCAGCGTCTGCGCGGTACGGGCGTGCAGGGTGCTCGCCTTGGAGATCCCGTTCGGCTCCGCCAGCCGTTCCAGCACGGTCACGTCGATGCCGAGCAGGGCCAGTTCGCGCGCGAGCAGGGTGCCGACCGGTCCGCCGCCGACCACGGCCACCTCGGTGTCGACGCCCACCTCCCGCACGCCCGCGCCGGCGCTCGCGGTGTCCTGTCCGGCATCCATGGGGCCTCCCTCGTCGGTGCTGCTCTCGGGGAACTAACACCGCCCGGGGCAGGGGAGTTGCCGTGCGGGCGCTTGGCCCGATCCTTCAGCGGCCCTTGCCAGAGTGCAGCCATGAGACAGAGCTGTCGCGAACGAAGGGGTGTGTCATGACGAGCATGCCGCTGACCGGGAAGGCATTACGGCTGGCGCGGTTGTCCCGGGGAGGTGACGGCCGGTATCTGTTCATCCCGCTCGATCACTCTGTCGCCGACGGGCCGATCGTGAGGGCGTCGGAATTCGCCGGCCTAGTGGCGGACATCGCGGAGGGCGGCGCGGACGCCGTCGTCGTCCACAAGGGCAGGGCGCGGATGATCCCGCCGTCCCTGCTGACCCGCACCGGACTCGTGGTGCACCTCAGTGCCAGTACGAACCACGCACCCGATGTCGACGCGAAGGTCCTCGTCGGCGACGTGGAGGAGTGCGTGCGTCTGGGCGCGGACGCCGTCAGCGTCCACGTCAACATCGGCTCCGACACCGAGGCCGACCAGCTGAGCGACCTCGGGACCGTGGCGGCCGCCTGCGAACGCTGGGGCATGCCCCTGGTCGCCATGATCTATCCGCGCGGGCCCCGCGTGGACGACCCCTTCCGACCCGAGCTCATCGCCAACGTGGTGGCCATCGCGGCCGACCTCGGCGTCGACATCGTCAAGACGGTCCTCGCGGCCCCGCCGGAACGGATGGCGGAGGTGGTCGACAGCTCCCCGCTGCCGATCATCGTCGCCGGCGGCGGTGGCGGGTCCGACGAGAGCCTCACCGCGTTCGCCGTGTCGGCGATGGCCAACGGCTGTGCCGGTCTGGCCGTCGGCCGTCGCGTCTTCACCAGCTCCTCCCCCAAGCAAGCGGTCCAGAAGCTGGCCGCGATCGTCCACGGCCATGGGCTCGCGGCCGAGCCCGAGCCTCACCCCGAACTGGCAGGTGCCCTGTGAAATTCGCCTGGATCGACCTTCGCTCCGTCCCCGCCGCCCACCTCGAAGCGGTCATCGACGCTGCCGTGCACGCCCGTGTCGACGGCATCGTCGGCAGCGACCCCGAGGTGCTGGCCACGCTGCCCGCCACGGTCAAGCGCATCCTGATCGGCGCCGAACGCCCCGAGAACCAGGGCCTCGACGATCTGATCGTGCTGCGCGAGGTCGCCGGCAACGACCACCTCAACGAGTTGCGCGCCCGTCACCAGAGCGGCGAGAAGGACATCGCCGCGCTGGTCAACGTGACCGACGACCCGACCCTGACGCTGGCCTGCGAGACGGCGATCGCCCTGCCGTACACGGTGGTCCAGTTCAAGGACCCGACCAAGATCCCGCTGGAGATCGTGATCGCCGCGGCGGACCGCGCCCCGGGCCAGCTGATCTGCCAGGCCGACGACCTCGAAGAGGCCAAGGTCATCATCGACGTCCTGGAGAAGGGCTCGGAGGGCGTGCTGCTCTCCCCGCGCAGCGCCAACGACGTCTTCGAGCTCGTCGAGGCGCTGCGCGTCAAGACGCCCGACCTGAACCTGACCACGCTGACGGTCGACTCCATCGAGCACCTGGGTCTGGGCGACCGGGTGTGCATCGACACCACCTCGCACTTCGAGAAGGACGAGGGCATGCTCATCGGCAGCTACGCGCACGGGTTCATCCTGTGCGTCAGCGAGACGCACCCGCTGCCGTACATGCCCACCCGTCCGTTCCGCATCAACGCGGGCGCCCTGCACAGCTACGTGTTCGGGCAGGACAACCGGACGAACTACCTGAGCGAGCTCAAGGCCGGCAGCCCGGTCCTCGCCGTGGGCGCCGACGGCCGCACCCGCCGGATCGTCGTGGGCCGCATCAAGCTCGAATCGCGTCCGCTGCTGAGCATCAAGGCCACGTCCCCCCAGGGCGTCGAGGTCAACCTGATCGTCCAGGACGACTGGCACGTACGGGTCCTCGGCCCCGGAGCGAGCGTCCTGAACGTGACGGAGCTCAAGCAGGGCGACCAGGTCCTCGGTCACGTCGCCACCGACAAGCGCCACGTCGGCTGGCCCGTGGGCGAGTTCTGCGTCGAGAAGTAGCCCCGCAGCAATACCGCAGCCCGCATACGCCGGCCGGTGCCGTGCCCGCTCCGTGGCACGGCACCGGCCGGCGGGGACGTACCGGCCCCGGAGAAACGATGAGCGACGATGGCTGGTGGGGCGCCGAACTCCTCGCCTCCGCCGACCCGCGAGCGGTCTGGGCGGAGGCGGGCGCAGCCGATCCGTCCGCCGGCGTCTCCTTCGAGACCCTGCGCGTACGGACCGCGCGCCTGGCCCGCACCCTGACCTTCCACGGAATCCGTCCGGGGGCCTGCGTGGCCCTCCACGGCTCCCCGAGCTTCACCCACCTGTGGGCGGTCTTCGCCCTGTGGTCGATCGGCGCGCAGGTCGTCCTGCTGGAACCCGCCCTGGGCCGCGCGGAACGGGAGGCGCTGCTGGAACTGAGCGACCCCCAGTACGTGGTGACCCTCGGCGAACTGCGCCGCGACGAGCAGACCTTCGTCCCCGAGTGCGAGGTCCTGGTGCGGCCGCGGCCGCGCGGCCGGGCCCCGCGCACGGACCACTGCCTGGTGCAGTTCTCCTCCGGCACCACGGGCCGCCCCAAGGCGGCCGGCCGCACTGCGGACTCACTGCTGACCGAGGTGCGCCGCCTCGGACGCCTCCCCCTGATGCCCGGGGCCGGCGAGCGGGTGGCCGTACTGGAACCGGTGGCCCACTCGTTCGCGCTGATCGGCGGGGTGCTCCATGCCCTGGCCGTGGGGGCGAGCGTGGTGTTCCCGGCCGCCGCCGACCGCGCCTCGGTGGTCTCCGCGGCCGAGCGCTGCGAGGTGCTCCTGGGCCGCCCGAACCATTTCGTGCAGCTCGCCCAGGCCCCGGCCGGGGTCCGGCTGCCACGACTTCGGCTGGCCGTGTCCGGCGGCGACGCCCTCCCCGGTGAGACGGCCGGAGCCTTCGCCCGACGCTACGGGGTCCTCGTGGGCCAGGCCTACGGCACGACGGAGACCGGCATCGTGGCCACCGACCTGGCGGGCACGCACGGACCGGGTTCGATCGGCGTACCGGTGCCGGGCGTGCGCACCCGGGTGTCCGGCGGAATCCTCCAGGTCCGGATCCCCCACTCCCCGTACCCCTACGAGGCCTCGCCGCTCCACGAGGGCTGGCTCTCCACCCATGACCTGGTGGCGCGCGATCCGGCGACGGGCGCGCTGCGGCTGCGCGGCCGGGCCGGACGGACCTCCTCGGGCGCCGACCTGCTGGACGTCGAGGCGGTGCTGCGCGCCCACCGGCACGTCACGGACGCGGTGGTACTGGGCGGAGCGGATCCGGTGGAAGCCCACGTGGCGGGCACCGAGGAGCTGCGCCCGGCCGAACTGTCCGACTGGTGCCGCCGCTTCCTCGGCGAGGGCTCCGCGCCCCGCCGCTTCCACGTGGTCCCCGAACTGGCCCGCTCCGCCAGCGGCAAGGTGCTGCGCGACCGGGCCCGGCTGCACGCCCGGGGCTGGGCTCCGCCGCCGGGCCTCGCGGGACGGAGGCCCTGATGCCCGTACTGGCGGCCGCGCCGCCGGCGACCGGCTACGAGAGCGACGAGGAACGCTGGCGGGCGGTCCGGGACGGCGACGAGGCCGCGGACGGGAAGTTCTACTACGTCGTCCGCACGACCGGCATCTACAGCCGTCCCTCCTGCGTGGCGCGCCTCGCGAACCGGGAGAACGTCGAGTTCCACGCCACCTTGGAGGAGGTCCGCGCCCGCGGCTACCGCCCGTGCCGCCGCTGCCACCCCGACGAGCCGGTACTGAACCGCTACTACGCCGATACGGTGGCCCGCGCCTGCCTCCTGATGGACGAGGCGCTGGCACCCCCCAACCTGGACCTCGTGGCCCGGTCGGCCGGCTACAGCCGCTTCCACTTCCACCGCATGTTCAAGTCCCTGACGGGCGTGACCCCGTACGCCTACTGGACGGCGGTGCGCGCCCGCCGGGTGCGCGGCGAACTGATCCGGGCCCGGACCGTCTCCGACGCCATCTACCAGGCCGGTTTCAATTCCAACGGCCAGTTCTACGCCGCCTCCTCGGCCATCCTCGGCATGACCCCGCAGGAGTTCCGCGCGGGCGGCGCGGGCGTGCGCATCAGCTCGGCGACGGGCGCCACCACCCTGGGCCCGATCCTGGTCGCCGCGACGGCCAAGGGCGTGTGCGCCGTCCTCTCGGACGGCGGGAGCGCCGGTGATGCCGGGGACACCTCGGACGCCGGCGCGGGCACGCCCCTGCGCGCCCGCCTGGCGTCCCTCTTCCCGCACGCCACCCTTGCCGCCCCCGACCCGGCCTTCGACGAACTCGTCGAGCAGGCCCTCCTGCGGGCCGAACTCCCACTGACAGGGCGGGACCTGCTCCCGCCCGAAGCCTTACGGATCTCCCTGCGCGAACGCATCCGCCAGGAGCTCGCCCCCCAGCCGGCGCAGGCGACCGCCCCGCCGTCCCGGGTGGCCGCCCTGCGCGCGGCGGTGTGACCGTCAGGCGCGGTGGAGGGCTTGCCGCAGCCGGGTGGCCTGGGTGACCAGGCGGGACTTGCCACCCCGGTTCGCGGTGGCGGCGAGACCGGCGGGCTCCGGCGACACCGCCCCGGACCGCTCCACGCACTCGGCGGCCGTGGCCAGCAGGTCACCGGTGCCGCGTGCGTCGGCCGAACCGGTCAGCAGCGCGGGGAGCACGGCGGACAGCACGGCCCAGGTGGTCGCGTAGGCGCCCGTCGCGGCGGCGGTGCGCAGCGAGTCGGCGAGCCGGGTGGGCTTGACCGTGCCCAGGCCGATCAGCTCGGCCAGGTCACCGCCGAGGCGTACGGCGTCCAGGTCTCCCCGGGCCGCGAGGGTGAGGAGGGCGTCCACGGCACTGAGCCGGTTCTCGGTGTGCCGGGCGCCGAGCCCGGTGGCGACCGCCAGGTGCAGGGCCGGACCGGCGGGACCGCCGGCCGCGGCGAGCAGGGGGAGTCCCATGGGGGCCGCGCGCCCTTCCTGGACGGCGTCGTCGATGAGGGTCGGGAGGGACCAGGCGGCCAGCGCCTCCCGGTCCTCGGGCACCACCGCGAGCAGCAGGGAGGCGTCTCCCTCGGCGTCCCAGCAGCGCTCGTCCGGCGTGCGGGCGCCCGCCAGTTCGTGGAAGAGGTGCGGGAACTCGCGCGCCACGGTCGTCCGCTGCCCGGTGTCCATCACCAGGCGGGCCGGCGTCGTACCGCCCCACCGGTGGTGCACCTGCGGCGCGGTGCGCCGGGTGACGGACACCGGTGCTCCGTCCGCGCCGAGCCAGGCGGCCAGCCGGTCACCGGCCGGCGTGCCGAGGGCGGCGGCCGCGGGGACGACGGCCGTGTCCCGGCGGACCCGCAGCAGGGCCTGGGCGAGGTCCGCGGGGGCGGGATCCGCGCCGAGGCGTTCGTACTCGGCCAGGCGCTCGACCAGGACCCGGGCGTCCAGGGAGCCGGTCTCCTCGGTGGGCGTGGCGAGCAGGAAAGGCAGGGGCCCGGACGCGACGAGCCGCGCGGCCTCGGTCACGCGCGCGTAGGTGGCGGACCCCAGCGCGGTGTGGTGGCAGTCGCTGCGCCACGATACGAGCGCCTCCGGTTCCGGGCCCGTCGGCGGCCTGTCCATGACCGCGGCGGCCACGTGCTCCAGGCCGGGGAGTTCCGAGGTGTAGTAGCGGGACCGTTCGGGGTCGAGCCACCAGCGGTCCGCCAGGGCGGTGCCCAGGGCCCGGGCGAGGGCCGCACGGTCCCGGTGGGAGTGGCGCACCAGGCCGTCCAGGGCCCGCTCGAACTCCTCGACGGTCGCGGTGCGGGAGTTGACGACCGCCGCCACGAGCTCCACGGTCTCGGCGACCGTCTCCGGGGACGGCGCGAGCGGGGCCGGTACGGGGACCGGCGGCAGGAGCTCCTCGTACGGGTCCTCGTCCCCGGCGGGCTCGGCGGCGGCTCCGAACAGCTCCACCGCCCGGGCCCGGTGCACCGGACTCAGCAACTGCGCCCGGTCGGCGAGTTCCCCGCGCAGCCCGGGGTCGTCCGGGAGGTGGGCGGCGACCAGTTTCAGTGCCCGTTCCTGGATGTCGGTGTCCGCGTGCCCGAAGGCCTCGCCCAGCTCCGGCAGCAGCTCCGGGGCGGCGTCCGGATCGCGGGTGAGTTCCTTGCCGATCAGTACGAGCTGCGCCCGCACCAGCTTCTTCTCGGTGCGGAACAGGACGGCGGCCGACATCTCGGCGAGCATGCGCGGGGTCAGACCGCCCGCCGCGGCGACCCGGGACAGGGTCTGCTGCGCGGTCCCGGCGATGACGGACGGGGCGTCGGCGGCCAGCGCGATCCAGTCGGCGGCCCGCTCCCGCTCCTCCTCGGCGGTCGGCCGGAGCGCCTCCAGGATCGCCTGGTAGGGGCCCAGCTGGGCCGGCTTGCCGCCGCGCAGCAGCCGCGAGGTGCACCCGTCCAGCAGGACGGCGCGGTCCAGGAAGCCCTCATCGGTCAGGGCGGCCAGAGCGCCCGGCCACTTGTTGCGATCGGCCGTCAGCCAGCGCGTGTCGAAGGCGCGGACCGGTTCGGCGGTCTCGAAGAGCCGCGGAACGAGCGCGGTGGTGTGGGGAGCCTCGCGCAGGGCCTCCACGAGCGGTGCCGGGGTGGCTGCGACCGCCGCCGCCCAGCCTTCGACGCAGCCGTCGGTGGTGGGCACCGGACAGCCGGCGAGCCGGACGAGTTCGCTGATCAGCGGATAGTCCTCCTCGGCGGTGGAGGACCGGTCGGCAAGCCGGTGGGCGAGCTTGCCGAGCCACTCGGGATCCCGTCCGGACAGGACCTCGAGCAGTACGGCGGTCGGCGGCAGCGGCCTCCAGCGGCGCAGGTCGGCGGCACCGATCCAGGTGGCGGCGGCGGCCGCCCCGGTGAGGCAGCCCGCCCCGGCGACCACCAGGGCCGGGCTCATCAGGTCCCGCTCCTGCCAGCGCTCCCACCCCGAGGCCCGCAGTCCGGCGCGCAGCTCCTTCAGCCCCGCGAGCAGCACCCGGCGTTCCGAGGGCCCCAGCGGCGCGAGGAGCCCCGGCAGTTCGGCGGCGCGGCCGGTCCGTACGGCTTCGAGGACGTCGGCGGTGGTGGCGGGGGCTTCGGTGGTGGGGGCTTCGGTGGTGGCGGGGGCGTTCATCGTGCGGCTCCGGAAGGGACGGCGGGTGAGGTGGAGGTGGTGGTGGCAGAGGAAGAGGCGGCCCGAAGGGCCATCCGGGTGGCGAGGGCGTGCTTGCAGGGGCCGCGCCGGCCCCGGTAGTCGGCCCACCACTGGCAGGTGCAGCTGAGCGCGCCGCCCGACTCCCGTACCTGGTAGCGGCGTTCACCGGAGGCGACCACGGCGGTACCGGACCGTTCCAGGGTCACGGCGCCCGCCTCGAGCAGGGCCCGGGCGGCGACCAGACGGGGGTTGTGGCGCTCGGCGCGCCGGGCGTCGTACGGCAGTTCACGGTGGAAGTACGCGGCTTCGGCGACGTCGTAGCCGACCCGGCCCGCCGTGCCCAGCCGAGTGAGGGCGGCCCGTACGCGCTCCACCGGCAGCCCCGACTGTTCGGCGAGGTCGGCCGGGTCGATACGGGGTTCCCAGGCGAGCAGGACCGAGATGAGCTCGGCGTCGCCGTCCGCCGCGTCGGTGGCGAGGGCCTCCAGGACACCGCCCTCGCCGGAGAAGCCGCGATCGGCTTCCGGAGACAGGGTCAGCGTGAGCCGCATCCCGGGCAGGCCCACCTCCCAGGCCGAGGCCGTGGGGTTGGCCCCGTCCGGAGCGGGACCGTACACGCGCAGACCGGTGGCGTGCCGCAGCACCCGCTGGAAGGCGGCGAGCCGCTCCGGACCGGGCAGGCAGACCGCGCCGGGCACCGGCCGGGTGGTGGGGCGCAGCGTACGGCCCGCGGGGACCACCCACAGGGCGCCGCTCGCGGCGCCGCCGCCCGCCGCGGTGCGCGGCAGGGACCTCAGGAAGCGGGCCGTCTCCGCGGCGCCGAGTTCGGCGCGCAGGTCGAAGCCGGTGGTGATGGCCTGGGACTCGGCGAATCCGCGCAGCCAGCGCTCCGGCAGCGGAACCTTCTTCTCGACGACCGGCCCGTCGAGGGTGGTCACCGCCATCTCGTCGGGGCCGACCCGCAGGTGCAGCGGGTCGTCGCCGCTCAGCCGGGACAGGGCTTCGCGCAGCGGGTTGTTGACGTCGACATTGGTCGTACCGTGGCCGGTGTCGGCGCCGCGCAGACCGTCCGGCAGCACGTCGAGCCGGGCGTACACCCCGCAGCACCCGGAGAACGACTCGAAGCGCAGCCGGTCCCCGTTGCCGGTGACCACCGGGTCGAGGGAGGCGCGCAGGGTCTGCCGGTAGTAGCGGGCCGCGGCCACGTCCGCGACGGCGAGCAGCGCCCGCGCGGCCGCCTGAGGGGCGCTCAGGAACCCCGCGAAGAACCGGGGGTGGGCCTCGGCCCCGGTCGGGGTCAGGCCTCCGGCCGTCTCCAGGCCGAGGGCCCGGCCGCCCGCGCCGGCGGCGGTGAGGGAGGAAGGGCGTGCGTAGGCGAAAGTGTGTGCGGTCCGCGTCATGTCCGAAAAACTAGGCGTGACCACTGACAACGCCCTTCAGGGCGCCGCCCGGATCACGGACCGCTCGCCTCCCGCCGTACCGATGGGCCGTACCGGCGGGAGGGCGAAGGGGGCGCGCCCCGGGGTCAGCTCCAGAGGTTCTTGCGCTGTTCGCGCAGTTCCTTGAAGGAGTCGAGGTCCGGGACGGTCCAGCCGTCGAGGTCGTACTCCTCCAGGGCCTTCTCGGCGAAGCCGCGGTAGCCGTCGAGCTGGCCGCTGGCGGACTGTGCGTGGAAGATGTCGGTGCGGACCTGCTCGTGGTTGCCGGAGTAGTTGCGCTCGTAGAGCTCGTGGCGGCCGCCGAACTCGGTGCCGACCGCGTCCCAGAGCATCTTCATCAGCTTGACCCGGCTGACGGAGTCGTAGCCGTTGGAGCCGCGGACGTACTTGTCGAGGTAGGGGCGGATCTCGGGGTTGGCGAAGTCCTCGGCGCTGGAGTTGACGTAGATCAGGCCGCTGGCCACGTCCTGCTGGATGATCTCCTTGATGCGCGGGTAGCCGATGGTCATGAACCAGCGGTAGGCCATGCCGTAGTCGAGCCGCGGCAGCAGGGCGCCGTTCTTCCACTCCTGCGGGTTGCGGGCCGCCGCGTCGCTCAGCGCCCAGAACATGTTCCGCCAGGCCAGGACCTCGCCGACGCGGGCCTGGATGCCGCGGAAGTCCTTGGAGCCGGTCATGTCCACGGCCTTGAGGAGGAGGCCCGCTATGAAGTCGATCTTCACGGCGAGGCGGATGGCCCCGTGGAAGGTGAGCCGCTCCAGGAAGCCGGACTGGGGGGCGAAGCCGTTGACCTTGTCGACGTCCCCGTAGAGGAAGACGTTCTCCCAGGGGATGAGGACCTTGTCCATCACGAAGATGGTGTCGTTCTCGTCGAGTCGGCTGGAGAGCGGGTAGTCGAAGGGGCTGCCCATGACCGAGGCGGCCGCCGCGTAGGACGGGCGGCAGATCAGCTTCAGGCCGGGCGAGCCCATCGGGATGGTCGCGACGAGCGCGAACTTCTTGTCGCGCAGGGGCAGCCCGTAGTGCGAGATGAAGTTGTAGTTGGTGATGGCCGAGCCGGTGGCGACCACCTTCGCGCCGGAGACGATCAGACCGGCGTCCGTCTCCTTCTCCACGTGCACGAAGACGTCCTGGACCTCCTCCGTCGGCAGGTGGCGGTCGACCGGCGGGTGGATGATCGCGTGGTTCCAGAAGAGGACCTTCTCCTGGGACTCCTTGTACCAGCGGCGCGCGTTGTCCTGGAAGGGCGCGTAGTACTCGCTGTTGGCGCCCAGGGTGCCGAGGAAGGCGGCCTTGTAGTCGGGGCTGCGGCCCATCCAGCCGTAGGTCATCCTGGCCCACTCGGCGATGGCCTCGCGGTCCTCGACCATGTCCTGGACGGTGTGCGGGGTCCGGAAGAACTTGTGGGTGAAGCCATTGCTGCCGGTGTCCGTGCGGGTGGTCAGGACGTCCTGCTTCGCCGGGTCGTGCAGCGCGTTGTACAGCCGTGCGGTCATCAGCGCCGAATTGCGGAAGGCGGGGTGGGCGGTGACGTCCTTGACGCGTTCGCCGTAGAGGTAGATCTCCCGGTCGTCGCGCAGGCTCTCCAGGTACTCGTCGCCGGTCATGGGCCGGGTCACGGGGGCCTCGGGAGCGCCGGTCGGGGCCGCGATCGGGGCCGCTTCGCCGTTCGTGAGCGTCATGTGGTTCGTCCTTGTCCGGTCAATGAGCCTGTGAGTGATGGGTGGTCGTCCTCGCGGATGCCGAAGGCCGCCGTCCAGCCGTGGGCGGGCCCGTCGAGCGACCCGGTCCAGGCGGCGCCCTCGGACGGCCGGCGGAAGTCGCCGAGCACCCCGGAGTGGAAGACCAGGGGCGGACCGCCGGGAGCGTCGAAGGAGACGACCTCCCCGATGTGGAGCACGTGGTCCCCGCCGTCGTACGAGGCCCAGGGCGCGCAGGAGAAGTGGGCGACGGCGCCCTCGATGCGCGGCGCCGCCGAGTTCTCGCCCCAGCTGAGGTCCGGCGCCGCGGCCCGGTCGCCGCGGCCCGCGAACAGCCAGGCCAGGTCCTGCTGGTGGGCCGCGAGGACGTTGATGCCGAAGGGGGCGCCGAAGAGCCGCTCGCAGGTGCGGCTGCGGCGGTCCAGCGACACCAGGACCAGCGGCGGATCGAGCGAGACCGAGGTGAAGGAGGAGACGGTGGCGCCGTAGACGGCGTCGTCCTGCGCGGTGGTGACCACGGTGACGCCCGAGGCGAACTGGCCCAGGCAGTCCCTCAGCGCGCGCTGCTCAAGGCTCACGGGGTTCTCCTCGAAGAACTCGACCGATACGGACGCAAGAACCGGGAAACAATATTCCGCCGCATTTGATAGAACGGACGGACCGGCGATATGGGCGAGGGCGAATCACCGCCGCCACGCGGGCATTGTTCCAGTAGTCGCTGAAGAATCGGTACAGGGATATAGAGCCACTTCAGGACGCTTGACGAATTTCCGTTCCCGCTCTAGCTTTCTGCTGTTTCCTGCACGTCGTCGCAGGTAGATCAGGGTGCGTGAACAAAGCCGCACCGAATCCACTGTCGCCCGTACTGACCCAGGGGTCCCCATATGCGAATCCAGGTAGAAGTCAACGAGGCTCTTCAGGACTACGTGGCCGCCATTTCGCTGCGCGAGCCCGATGTACTGCGGGACCTCCGGGTGAAGACCTCGGAGCTGCCCCTCTCGCTCATGCAGATCTCCCCCGAGCAGGGACAGTTCATCTCGCTGCTCGTGAAGGCGACCGGGGCGAAGCGCGCCCTGGAGGTCGGCGTGTTCACCGGGTACAGCCTGCTCGCCACCGCGCTGGCGCTGCCCGAGGACGGCAGCGTCGTCGCGCTGGACATCAGCGAGGAGTGGACCGACATCGCACGGGAGTTCGCCGGGCGGGCCGGGGTCTCCGAGAAGATCGACCTGCGCATCGGCGACGCACGCGAGTCCCTCGACGCGCTGCTCGGCGAGGAGGGCGCGGCCGGCTCCTTCGACTTCGTCTTCATCGACGCCGACAAGGAGAACTACTGGGCCTACTACGAGGCCGCCCTGACCCTGCTGCGCCCCGGCGGCCTGGTCGTGGTGGACAACGTGCTGTGGCACGGCGCCGTCCTCGACGAGACGAAGCAGGACTCCGAGACCACCGCACTGCGCGCGTTCAACGCCAAGGTGCGCGACGACGAGCGCGTGGAGCTGAGCGTCCTGCCGTTCGCCGACGGCCTCACCTTCGCCCTCAAGCGCTGAGCCCCCGGGGCACCGGGCCCTCGGGGCCCGCGGGCCCCCGCACCGTCCACCAGCCTCGGGCCCCAGGCCTCCGAGGTCCGAGCACTCGAGAAGGTATGACCATGGCGCAGTACCCAGCCGGGATGCACAGACGACGCTTCCTCATCGGAGCGGCCGCCGCGGGCGGAGCCGCGGCCCTCGGCATGGAGGGGACGGCCTTCGCGGACGATCCCATCACCCCGGTGGAGACCTCGGCGAAGACGACCTCGATCGGGGCGATCACCGTCACCCCGGCCGACCAGCAGTACCCGGACATGGTCCGGGCGCTGAACGCCCGGTACATAGCCGGACCGGAGTCCGTCCGGGTCGTCGACGCCCCCGCCCAGGTGGCCCCGATCGTCACCGAGGCGGTGAAGGCCGGCAAGCGGCTCACCATCCGCAGCGGTGGCCACTGCCTGGAGGACTTCGTCTACAACTCCGAGACCCAGATCGTGCTCGACGTCTCGAAGATGAACGGCGTCTACTACCACTCCGGGACGAACGCGATCGCCGTCGAGTCCGGGGCCACCCTGCTGGACGTGTTCGAGAAGCTGTACTCCGCCTGGGGCGTGACCATACCCGGGGGCATCTGCTACTCCGTCGGCATGGGCGGGCACGTCGCCGGCGGCGGCTGGGGCATGCTCGTACGCCGCAACGGGCTGGTCGTCGACCACCTGTACGCCGTCGAGGTGGTCACCGTGACCGCCGACGGCAGCGTGAAAACCATCGTGGCCACCCGCGAGACCAGCGACCCCCACCGCGAGCTGTGGTGGGCGCACACCGGTGGCGGCGGCGGCAACTTCGGCGTGGTCACGCGCTACTTCTTCCGCTCCCCCGGGGCCACCGGCACCGACCCGCGCCAGTTGCTGCCCAAGCCCCCGGCGGAAGTGCTCTTCAGCGCCGTCTCCTGGGCGTGGAGCGACCTCACCAAGGACGAGTTCGTCCAGCTCACACAGAACTACGCGTCCTGGCACGTGGCCAACTTCGGCGCGAACAGCCCGACCCGCTTCCTGACCAGCTTCCTGCTGCTCAACCACAGGTCCAACGGCCAGATCGGCCTGGTCACCCAGGTCGACGCGAACGCGCCGAACGCGCAGCAGATGCTGGACGACTACCTCGCCTACATGAGCCAGGGCATCAACGTGGCCCAGGGCGCCCTGACCGAGCCGATGGGCGAGATGTCGGCCCTGCCGCACTTCGCCTCCCCCCGCCGGTTGCCGTGGCTCCAGGCCACCCGCTTCGCCGGCACCACGAACCCGCTGCTCAACGACCCGACGCTGCGCGCCGAGTACAAGTCGGCGTACATGAAGGCCAACTTCCCCCGGGCCCACGCCGAGACCATGTACAAGCACCTCACCAGCACGGCCATCGACAACCCGAAGGTCAACATCCAGCTGACCCCCTACGGCGGCCGGGTCACCGCGCTCGGCGACACCGACACCGCCGTGTCGCACCGGGGCTCCGCCTTCAAGATCCTCTGGTCCGTGCTGTGGAACGACGCCTCCGAGGACGCCAAGCACATCGCCTGGACCCGGGAGAGCTACGAGGAGACGTACGCCGAGACGGGCGGCGTGCCCGTACCCAACTCCGTCACGGACGGGTGCTACATCAACTACCCGGACGCCGACCTGAACGACCCGCAGCGCAACCGGTCCGCGGTGCCGTGGCACGACCTCTACTACAAGGGCAACTACCCGCGGCTCCAGCAGGCGAAGAAGAAGTACGACCCGAAGAACTTCTTCCGCCACAGCCAGTCCGTACGGCTTCCCAGCGCCTGATGCGCCTGCCCCTGGCCACCCCGCGGGCCGGGTCCGGATCCTCCGGGCCCGGCCCGCGGCGCGTGCCGGCGCCGCTGCCCGCGCCTCCCGAGAACGAGCGCAATTCTCTGGGCGCCGCGCGCCGCCGCGATCTCTAGCGTGGCTCGCGTCAAGGCGTGAACGGCGGAGGGGTTTGGCGATGGTGCAGGACACCGGCGGTTTGGGACGGCGCAAGTTCCTGGCGGGAAGCGCGGCGGCGGGAGGTGCCGCACTGCTCACGGGAACCGTCGCGGCCGGATCCGCGGCGGCGGCCGAGGACGCCGGTTCGGCGGCGGGGCCCATCACGACGGTCACCCCGGCCGACAAGCGGTACACGGACCTCGTACGGGGCTGGAACCAGCGCTGGGTCGGCTCGCCCGACGCGGTCTACCTGGCCGAGACCACCGCGCAGGTGCAGCAGGTGGTGCAGAAGGCGGTGACGGCCGGCAAGCGGCTCACCGTCCGCGGCGGCGGCCACTGCTGGGAGGACTGGGTCTTCAACCCGGACGTCCGCGTGGTCCTCGACATGTCCAGGATGAACAAGGTCTACTACGACCCCGCCCGCAACGCCATCGCCGTGGAGTCCGGCGCCCAGCTGCTCAACGTCTACGAGCGGATGTACCGGACCTGGGGCGTGATCATCCCGGCCGGCATGTGCTTCCAGGTCGGCGCGGGCGGCCACGTCAGCGGCGGCGGCTGGGGCCTGCTCTGCCGCAAGTTCGGGCTGGTCGTCGACCACCTGTACGCCGTGGAGGTCGTGACGGTCGATGCCGACGGCACCGCCCGGGTGCGCGTGGCCACCCGCGAGGCCGACGACCCGAACCGCGAGCTGTGGTGGGCCCACACCGGTGGCGGCGGCGGCAACTTCGGCGTCATCACCCGTTTCTGGTTCCGCTCCCCGGGTGCCACGGGCACCGACCCGTCCGGCCTGCTCCCGCAGCCGCCGGCCGAGGTGCTGCTCAGCGCCGTTTCCTGGCCGTGGGCCGAGATGACCAAGGACCGCTTCGCGCGGCTGGTCAAGAACTACGGGGACTGGCACACCAGGAACCTCAAGCCGGGCGGTGTGAACGACAACCTGGTCACCATGCTGGCGCTGAACCACAAGTCCAACGGGTACATCGGCCTCATCACCCAGCTGGACGCGACCATCCCCGACGCGGACGGGGTACTGAACCGGTTCCTCGCGGAGATCACCGCGGGCCTGGACGTGCCCCACCAGCCGCTGACCACCCACATGGGCGAGCTGTCGGCCATGCCGGAGCTGGCCAAGCCGCGGCGGATGCCCTGGCTGCAGGCCGCCCGGTACCTCGGGACGACCAACCCGACGCTGAACGACCCCAGCCTCAAGGGCGACTTCAAGTCCTCGTACTACCGCACGGCCATGCCGGACTCGCACATCGACGCCTTCTACACCCACCTCACCCGCGAGGACCTGGTCAACCCCACCGCCTCGGTGCTGCTCAGCTCCTTCGGCGGGAAGGTCAACGCGGTCGCCTCCGGCGACACAGCGGCCCCGCACCGCGACGCCACGTACAAGGCTGCCTGGATGATCTGGTGGACCGATCCGGCGGACGAGCCCAAGTCCCTCCAGTGGATCCGCGAGTTCTTCCACGGCGTCTACGCGGACACCGGCGGCGTCCCGGTCATCAACGCGGTGACGGACGGCTGCTACGTCAACTACCCGGACATCGACCTGCACGACCCGGCCTACAACACCTCGGGCGTGCCCTGGTCCACCCTGTACTACAAGGGGAACTACCCGCGGCTCCAGCAGGTCAAGAAGAAGTACGACCCGCGCAACGTCTTCCACCACAGCCAGTCCGTGGAACTGCCGAAGGCCTGAGACCCCCACCCGCGGAAGCCGCCGGGCGCACCGAAGGCCGGAGCAAAATCCGGTGGTGCGTCCGGTGGCCCCGCCGGGCCAGCCTGAGGGGACAACACGGCTCACCGGATGGCCGGTCGAGCGTTCCCCTCTGGAGGAGACATGGCTGTCCACCCGGGCGAGGTCTACTACAACCCGCGGTGCCGGGAGAAGATCGTCATACGGACTCCCGCGGCGCACACCGGCGGCGAGCGCGCGGTCATGGACCTCTACGTGGAGCCGGGCGGCTTCGCCGCCGGCTACCACGTGCACCCGTTCAGCGAGGAGATCTTCACCCTGGTCCGCGGCAGTCTGCGGGTGCACGTCGACGGGCGCGACATCATCCTCGACGAGCTCGGGCAGACCGTCACGGTCCCGGCCGGCACGGAGCACCGCTGGTTCGGCAACACTGAGGAGGAGACCTCCTTCGCGGTGGTCGAGCTGGTCAACCGGGCCGACCGCTTCGAGCAGCTGATCCTGCGCCAGCTCTTCGGTCTCGCCCAGGACGGCAAGACCGACGCCGAGGGCCGGCCGAGCCTGCTCCAGCACGCGGTGACGATGCGCGAGTTCTCCGACGTACTGCGGTTCACGGACCGTCCCTGGCCCGTCCAGCGCCTGGTGAACGGCGCCCTGGCGCCGCTGGCCCGGATGCTCGGCTACCAGGCCTGCAACCCCGACTACATGAACCGGCGCCCGCTGGAGGTGGCCGAGCCGGAGGAGCTGCCCGACGTGGTCGCCGCCCGGCTGGGCGCGCCGAGCGGGCGCGGCTGACCCGCCCCGGGGGTCCCGCGCGGGCCGCACCGCCCGCGCGGGACCCCGTACGCACGAAGGACCCCGGTGGCCTGACGGCCGCCGGGGTCCTTTTCGCTCGGTGAGCGAGTCCTGGGTGGGGAGTGTGTGCGAAAGGGCGGATCAGAAGGTCTTGACGAAGCCGGCGTCGACGGCGAAGTCGGCGCCCGTGGTGCTGGCAGAGCGCGGCGAGGCCAGCAGCAGGATCGCGTCCGCGACCTCCTGCGGGGCGACGAGGCGGCCGGTGACCTGGCCCATCATCTGCGGGGCGATGGACTCCATGATGCTGTCTCGGTCGGCGCCCGCCATGCCGGCGATGATGTCGGCCGCGCCGCCCTCCTCGGTCCACCAGGCGGTCAGGACCGCGCCCGGGGAGACCGTGTTGACGCGGATGCCCTGGCCGCCGAACTCCTCGGACAGCGACTGGGTGAGGTTCGACAGACCGGCCTTGGCCGCCGAGTACTCGACGTTGACGGGGGCGGGCTGACGGGCCATGCCGGTGGAGACGTTGATGATGGAGCCGCCGCCGCGCTCGAGGAGCTTGGGGATGGCGGCGCGGATCGCGCGGACCGCCGAGTACAGGTTGAACTCGAAGATCGCCTGCCACTGCTCGTCGCTGCTGTCGAAGAAGCCGGTGCGCGGCATGGAGACGCCGGGCGGGGGGCCGCCCGCGTTGTTGACGAGGATGTCGAGGCCGCCGAAGTGCTCGACGGCGCGCTCGATGATCTGCGCGGGGGCCTGCGGGTCCATCAGGTCCGCGGAGACGTGCAGCAGGTCGGGACCCGCGAGCTGCTCCAGCTCGGGGGTGTTCTTGCGGGAAACCGCCACGACCTTCGCGCCCTCTTCGAGCAGCGAGCGGGTGACGGCCAGGCCGATGCCCTTCGAGGCACCGGTGACCACTGCGACGCGGCCGGAAAGCTGGAGATCCATGGTTTTCCTTCTCTGTGTATCGGGGCCCGCACCCAGGAGGGAGGGGGAGGCTCTGTCGTGCGCTCTCACCCTTTGAACACCGGTGGTTTCCATCGGGTTGCACGGGTGGCACGGCACCGGTCGCGCGGGCTCCCCGGTGCAACCGGGGACCGGGCGGCGGGGTTCTGACCCACACATCCCTCCCCCGCTTCCCAGGAGCCCCCATGCCCTCGACCGAGCAGCTCGTTCCGCGCAGGTCGGTGGTGATCCTGGTGTCCCTCGCCCCTCTGCTGGCGAACGCCGACGCCGGACTCGTCGTCCTGGCCCTGCCCGACATCCGGCACGGCCTCGGCATGAGCCTGACCGGCGCCCACTGGGTGACCAACCTGTACGTCCTGCTGATCGGCGGTCTCCAGCTGCTGGGCGGCCGGCTGTGCGACCGGGCCGGGTCCCGGCGGCTCTTCCTCGTCTCGCTGGCCGCCTTCGCGGCCGCCTCCGCGGTGTGCGGGGCGGCGCCCAACGGGCCGGTGCTGCTGCTGGCCCGTGCCGGTCAGGCGGTGGCCGCCGCCGCGATGGTGCCGGCGGCCATGTGCATCCTGCTGACCTCGGTCGCGGGCGCGCCGGAGCGGCGCCGGGCGCTGGCCCTGTGGGCGGCGTGCGGGGGCGTCGGCTCGGTGGCGGGGGTGATGGTGGGCGGGCTGGTGGTCAGCCAGCTCGGGTGGCGCTGGGCCTTCCTGCTCAACGTGCCCGTCGCGCTCGCCGCGCTGGTCGCCGCCCGCCGTCTCTGTCCCCCCGACGAGGCGCGCCCGCGAAGCTGTCCGCCCGACGTCCCGGGGGCGCTGAGCCTCGTGGGCGCACTGCTGTCCCTGGTCTACGCACTGGTGGGCACCGCGGACCAGGGGCTGGGGGCCGGCACCTGGGGGATGTTCGCCCTCTCGGGACTGCTGACCGCGCTGTTCCTGCGCAGGCAGGCACGGGCCGCCGAACCGCTGCTGCCGGCCGTGCTGCTGCGGGACCGCTCGCTGGCCGCGGGCGCGCTGGGCATCGTGTTCGTCGCGGCGGCCACCGGCCCCGTGGTGTTCCTGGGCAGCGTGTACATGCAGGAGGTGCACGGGTACGACGCCTGGAGGGCGGGCTGCGCGCTGCTGCCGGTGGTGGGCGGGGTGATCCTGGTCGGGCGGCTGTGCAGCCGTCTGCTGGGCCGTTTCGGCCCCCGGATCCCCTGTCTGACCGGCTGCGCCCTGAGCGGGGCGGGCCTGTTGCTGCTGACGCAGGTCTCGCACTCGTCCTCGTACGTGACGGGGCTGCTGCCGGGGCTGACCCTGGTCGGCGCGGGGCTGCCGTTCCTCTGGATGGCCTGCGAGACGGCCGCCGTGGCCGGGGTGAGCCGGTGCGCGGTGGGGGCGGCCGCCGGTGTGGTGCAGTGCGCCGGGCAGATAGGCGCCGCCCTCGGGCTCGCGCTCGCCGTGAGCGCCTACGGCGCGGCCGGTCGCACGGGCTCCGGTCCGGTGGATCCGGTCGCGCTGACCTCGGGGGTGGCACGGGCGTTCTGGGTGTGCGCCGCCCTGATGGCGTGCGCCGCGCTCACGGCCCGGTTCGGGCTGGGCCCCGTACGGCGGGAGACGGCCGTGGCCGCCACCGCCGTACCCGGCGACTACGCGCCCAGCAGCACCGGCCTGGCCTCCGACCAGCCGCCCGTCCCGGTGCGCGGCTGAGCGACGGCCCGGCGGGGCCTCGGCACCACGGCGTCCAGCGACAGCCGCAGCTCGCCCTCGGTGGGCGGTTCCAGCCGGGGGTGGCCGCACAGGATGTCGGTGATGAGCCGGTGGATGCCCCGGCCCGGGGAGGTGCCGAGCTCCTCGCGCAGGGTGCGGCGCAGCCGGTGGAACGCGGCCAGTGCGTCGGCCTGTCGGCCCGAGCGGTACAGGGCCAGCATCAGCTGGCCGGTGAGCTGCTCGTTGGCGGGGTCCTGGTGGACCAGGGCGCAGAGCTCGGCGAGGAGCTGGTGGTGGCGGCCCAGCCGCAGCTCGGCGCGGAACCGCAGGACCATGGCCTCCAGCCGGTCCCGTTCCATGGCCGCGAGGGCGGCCCGCAGCAGCGGGCCGGCCGGTGCGTCGACGGGGCCCTGGCCGCTCCACAGGGCGTGGGCGGTGCGGATCTGGCGGGCGCCCGCCTCCAGGTTGCCCGCGTCGAGGGCGGCCCGGCCGGCGCGGACCTGGCGCTCGTAGGCGTGCAGGTCGAGTTCGCCGTCCTGGACGTGGAGCACGTAGCCCTGGTCGCGGGTGACGAGCCGGCAGGCGCCCGTGTCGGTCGCGGGGCCGGGGCCCTGGAGGATCCGGCGCAGCTGCATGACGTAGGTGTGGACGGCGGCGACCGCGCTGGGCGGGGGGCTGTACTCCCAGAGCTCTTCGACGAACTGGGCCATCGACACCACGTGGTTGGCGTTCATCAGGAGGAGGGCCAGCATCTGACGGTGCTTGGGCGCGCTGGGTGTTCTGTCCTCCACGTTTTCAGTGACGCACATGGGCCCGAGTACAGAGAAACGCATTACCCCTCCACGGATATTCACCCGGCCAGGAACCCTTCGACCGTAGCGATAATCCGCCACCGGGCGGCGAACTCGGGAACCACTTTGGCAACTTGGAAATCGGGTACGGGGGCCCACTCATTCCGGAGAATCGGAATACGAGGCTCCGCCCGTGATCGCGAAGTGGAGGGAAAGGGAACTCCCGGTCAATGCCCGGTGACGCGCGCCAGCAGCTCGGCCGGGTCCCGCGGCGGCCGGTTGCCCCGCCAGGCCACGTGCTGGTCCGGCCGTACGAGGACCAGGTCGCGCCCGTAGAGCTCGCGCGCGGCGGGGTCCTGGACCCGGACCACGGTGAGCGGGACGCCGACGGCGCGGGCCGCCGCCTCGAAGCCGGAGGTGTCCTGGTGCAGCACGCACAGGCTCAGCAGGGTGAAGCCTGCGCCGAACCGGTCGAAGAGGGAGTCGCCCTCGCCCCGGCCGTCGCCCAGCCACAGGTGCGGGGCGCGCCCGCCCGGGACCCCGGAAGGGGTGTACGAGGTGAAGTCGTCGGGCGGCGGGACGTCCCCGGCCGCGTCCACGATCGGTGACGCGTCGTAACGGGCGCCCAGCTGGACTCCGGTGGTGGCCAGGGTGAGCAGCCCGTACTCGGCGAGCCGCGCGCCCGTCTTCTCCCGGGCCGCGGCCCCTTCGGCGGTGTCCGCCTCCAGTGCCTCCGGCCGGTCGATGGCCCCGAGGCCCACGTTCAGTTCGCGCGCGGCGGCCGTGTTGCGCAGGGCCACGGGGCGGCGCTCCGACTCGTAGGAGGGCAGCAGCCTGGGCCCCGCCCAGCCCTGGACCGCGGCGGCCAGCTTCCAGGCGAGGTTGGCGGCGTCGTCGACCCCGGTGTTCATGCCGAAGCCGCCGTTGGGCGTGAACAGGTGCGCGGCGTCCCCGGCCAGCCAGGTCCGGCCCGCCCCGAAGCGCTCGGCGACCAGGGCGGCGCCGGGGGTCCAGGCGCGGCGGCTGAGGACCTCCACCTCCAGCGGGACCCCCGCGGCCTGCCTGACCAGGGCCGCGATCGCCTCGTCGTCCGTGTCGTCGGGGTCGGCGGAACTGGTCAGCAGGAAGTACTCGTCGGCGCCGTCGAGGGCGATCAGGTTGAGGGCCAGATCGCGGTTGAAGACCCAGTTGCTCCAGCCGGCCCGCTCGCGCAGGAACCCCTCGCGCAGCCCCGGGACGCGCAGGTGCGCGGCCGTGGCTCGGCGGCCCAGGACGTCCTGGTCGAGGGTGCCCTCACCGGTGTACGCGATGCCCAGCGAGCGCCGTACGAGGCTGTGGCCGCCGTCGCAGCCGACCGCGAAGGCGGCCCGCCAGGTGCGGGAGACACCGTCCGGGCCCTGCTCGGTGAGGGTGACGTGGCCGGCTTCCGCGGGGGTCCCGACGGACTCGGCGGACCCGCCGGCCTCGGTGGTCCCCGCGGATTCGGCGATCCCGGTGACCCGGTGTCCGTAGCGCAGGGTGATGTTCGGCCGGGTCCGGGCCCGGTCCCACAGCAGCCGCTCGACGTACATCTGGTTGGCCCGGTGCATCGGTTCGGGCAGCTGGTCGGTCCGCTCCGAGGCCGCCACCCCGGCGCGGACGGCGTCGGCGCCGGGCCAGGGGAGGTCGGCGAGCAGGTGGCCGTCGTAGCGGGTGAAGAAGGAGATCCCGGCGCTGTGATCGCCGGGCAGACCGAGCGACCGCACCCGGGAGGCGAGGCCGAGCCGCCGGTAGTGCTCCATCGTGCGGGCTCCGTGCGTGCTGCCCCGGGGCTCGGACGGGACCGATTCCCCGGTGTTGAAGACGACCGACTCCACTCCGTGGCGGTCGAGGAAGAGCGCGAGGAGCAGTCCCACAGGACCGCCCCCCACGATGGCGACCTGCGTACGCGCGGGACGGTCCATCGAACCGGCCTCCAGCCTGAGTCACTTCGAATAGGGGACGCGCCGCATCCTCGCAAACCCTTCTGAAGGATTAATGGAAGGCCTGTTGGGGAATTACGCGGATTTCCTCTCCAGAGGATCTTTAGATGCCACCTGGACACTCGGTGCCGGACCGGGCCCGACTTCCCGAAGCCCTCAGCGGAGTGTGAGGTATTCCATGTTTCTTTTTGGCACGCACCGATCCGTTGTGCAACGCCTGCGCCTCACCGCGGACCGCGAACTCGGCGCGGGAAACTTCTTCTGGCACGCCTGGGAGATATCCCGTGACCGGGACCGGCCGCTGCTGTTCCACCCGGACACGGAGCTGCTGGGCTGGGAGGACCGGGAGCTGCGCGGGCTGTCCCTCAACGACATCCGCCGCACCGTCGTCCGGTACGCGCACTGGTACCGCGAGCAGGGCGTGACCCCCTCCTCCCACGTCGGCCTGTACACCCGCCACGGGCTCTTCGGCCTGCTGCACCACATCGCCGTCACCAGCCTGGGCGCGGCGGCGGTCCACTGCAATCCGCGGATGGAACCCCGCACCGCGTCCGAGTACTTCCTGCGCACCGGAACCACCCTCGTCGTGGGCGACGGCGATCTGCTCAAGGACCTCACCTCGGCCTGGCAGGCGGCCCGCGCGAACGCCCCCGAACTCCAGGACATCCACGCCCTCGACGCGGACGCCGTGCGACCGCCCGCGCCGCCGGCCTCGTACCCCTACCGGCACGCCGCCGACGACCTGGTGATGATCTCCCACTCCTCGGGGACCACGGGCCGGCCCAAGGCCCCGGTCTTCCACCACCGGTCCTTCTTCATCGGCAAGCGCGAACGGCTGTGGACCTTCCCCTCGTTGCGCAGCGACCGGTTGCTCACGGCGCTGCCGCACAGCCACTCGGCCGGCATCAGCTACCTGTCCATGGCCCTGCTGCTCGGCATCCCCACCCTCGTGCTGGACGGCGCCGACGGCGACCGGGTGGCCCGCGCGATCAACGGGTTCCGGCCCACGATCGTGCTGGGGTTCCCGCTCACCCTCGCCGAGATCGACCCCACCGCCATCCGTCCGGAGGCCGCACGGAGCGTTCGCACCTGGAACGGCATGGGCGACGCCTCCCACGAACGGCACATCCGGCCGCTCGTGGCCCTCGGCGACAGCGGTACGGGGTCCGGTACGGGGTCCGGTGCGGGGACCGGCGACGCCGAGGGCTCCGTCTACCTCGACGGGCTCGGCTCCTCCGAGATGGGCATGGTCCTCTTCAAGGCCGCCCACACCGCCCGGAGCACGCACTACGGACGGTTCATCGGCACCCCGGCGAAGGTGGTCCGCAAGGCCGCCGTGCTCGGCGCGGACGGCCGCGAACTGCCGCCCGGGCAGGCCGGAATGCTCGGCGTCCGCACCCCCAGCGTCACCCCCGGCTACTGGGACGACCCGGCGCTGAACAAGGAGTCGCTGCTCAGCGGCTACTTCCTCACCGGCGACATCGTCCGCAGGGACACCGAGGGCAACTGGTACCACCTGGACCGCACCCCCGACGTCATCAAGGCGGCGGCCGGGGACGTCCACAGCCTGCCCCTCGAAGAGGTCGTGCTGAACTCCACCCGGGCCCTGGACACGGCGGTGGTGGCGGTGGCCGACCCGCAGCTGCCCGGCTCGTACTGCCCGGCCGCGGTCGTCTACTACGCCGACGGGGTCGAGCGCAGCGCAGCCGACCTGCTGTCCGTGTGCAACACGGCCCTGGAGGGCGCCGGCCTGGCCCGGCTCAACGCCCTGATCCTCGTCTCCGCGCGCGAGGACCTCCCGGTCGGGGTTACCGGAAAGGTCCTCAAGCGCGTCCTGCGCGAGCGCCACCACGACGTACTGAGCGGACCGGCGGGCAGGACCGTCGCCAAGGCCTCGGCCTCGGGCCCCTCCTCCGGAGAACGGCCGGGCGAGCGCCAGGCCGTGCGGTCCGCGGGCCCGGCGGCCGACCCTTCCGCCGGCCCGGCCGCGCGCCCGTCCGCCGCCTGATCCCTCGTCAGCCAGCTGACCGACAAAGGACCGATCATGCCCGACCAGAAAGCAGTCCGCCGGGTCGTCGACATCATCACCGGAACGTGGCAGGCACAGGCCCTCTACGCGGCGGTCGCCTTCGGCCTCGCCGACCACGTGGCGGCCGGGAACGTCACCGACGAGGCCCTGGCCGCCCGTACGCAGGCCAGCGCCGACGGCATCCGCCGCCTGATGCGCCTGCTGACCGCGATGGACGTCTTCGAGCTGACCCCCGGCGACCGGCCCGGCGAGGACACCGGCGGCTACCGGCTGACCCC
Organism: Streptomyces sp. GL_140; assembly: GCF_057834465.1. Classification (NCBI taxonomy): domain Bacteria; kingdom Bacillati; phylum Actinomycetota; class Actinomycetes; order Kitasatosporales; family Streptomycetaceae; genus Streptomyces; species Streptomyces sp. GL_140. The sequence goes on along the minus strand of NZ_JBYQMJ010000003.1, from coordinate 149,934 downwards.
CGCCGGGGAGCTGCTGCGCGCGGACTCGCCCCAGTCCATGCGGGACATGATCCGCATCTACGGCGAGGAGTTCCACCGGGCCTGGGGCGCGGTCGAACCGGCCGTGCGGACCGGCACCTCGGGATTCCAGCACGCCTTCGGCAAGACCCTGCACGAGTACCTGCGCGACCCGCAGGCCGGTGCGAAGTTCCAGCGGGCGATGAACGCGGGGAACGTCTTCTTCCCCGACGTGCTCGACGCCTTCGACTTCACGGGCTGCCGCCTGGTCGTCGACGTGGCGGGCGGCAGCGGCATGTTGCTCGGCACCGTCCTGCGGGCCCACCCGCACCTGCGCGGCATCCTCTTCGACCAGCCGCACATGGTGCCCGTGGCCCGGACGCACCTCGACGAGGCCATCGGCCCGGACCGCTACGAGGCCCGCGCGGGCGACCTCTTCGAGGGCGTGCCCGCGGGCGCGGACGTCTACCTGCTCTCCCGGGTCCTCCAGGACTGGGACGACCAGCGGTGCACGGCCCTGCTGTCCCACATCCGCGCCGCCCTGCCCGAGTCGGGCCGGCTGCTGATCCTCGAACGGGTCGTTCCCGACGACGGGGAGACGCTGCTGCCGCTCCTGTACGACCTGCACCTGCTGATGGCCGCGGGCGGTCGCGAGCGCGACCTCGCCGGGTACCGCACCGTCCTCGGCGCGGCCGGGCTGCGCCTGGAGTCCGTACACGCCCTCTCCCTTGAGACCAGCCTGCTGGTCGCGGCCGTCGCGTGAGTACGCGCGTCCCCGCCCCGCCCACCACCACCCGTATCGGAGGAGCCGGATGAGCCGCGGGGAACTCACGGTCTGCATAGTCGGTGCCGGGCCCCGCGGCCTGTCGGTGCTGGAGCGGATCTGCGCCAACGAGCGCAAATCCCCCTCCCGTTCCACACTGACGGTCCACGTGGTCGACCCCTTCCGGGCCGGCCCGGGCCGGGTCTGGCGCACCGCGCAGTCGCGGCAGCTGCTCATGAACACCGTGGCCTCGCAGGTCACGGTCTACACCGACGACAGCGTGGAGATGAACGGACCCGTCGAGGACGGACCGAGCCTCTACGAGTGGTCCTCGGCGCTCGCCCGGACCGGGAGCTCGGGCTACGGAAGTTCCGACTTCGGGAGCACCGACTCCGGGAGCATCGGCTCCGAGAGCACCGCCTTCCTCGCCGAGGCGCGCCGGCTGGGCCCCGACTCGTACCCCAGCCGCGCCCTCTACGGCCGCTACCTGGAGGAGACCTTCGACCGCGTGGTCCGGGGCGCGCCCGGGCACGTCACCATCCACGTGCACCGGACCCGGGCCACCTCCCTCGACGACGGCCCGCCCGGTGGCGCACCCGGCCGGCCCCAGACCCTGCGGCTGGCCGACGGGACCGTGCTCACCGGGCTCGACGCGGTGGTGCTCGCCCTGGGCCACGTACCGGCCGAGCCCACGGCGGAGGAGGCACGGACCTCCGAGGAGGCCCGGTCCCTGGGGCTGACGCACGTGCTGCCGGCCAATCCGGCCGACGTGGAGCTGCGGTACCCCGTCCCGGGAGAGCCCGTGCTGCTGCGCGGGCTGGGGCTCAACTTCTTCGACCACATGGCCCTGCTCACCGTCGGCCGCGGCGGCCGTTTCGAACGGACCGGGTCCACCGGGGACCGCCTGCGCTACCTCCCCTCGGGGCGCGAGCCGAAGCTGTACGCGGGTTCCCGGCGCGGGATCCCGTACCACGCGCGCGGCGAGAACGAGAAGGGCGCCCACGGGCGTTACCTGCCCCGGCTGCTCACCCCGGAGCTGATCGCGGAGCTGGCGGGCCGGGCCGTGGACGGCGAGCGGGTGCACTTCGGCACCGACGTGTGGCCGCTGATCGCCAAGGAGGTGGAGAGCGTCTACTACGGGACGCTGCTGACCGCCGCCGGCCGGGACGCCGAGCGCGCCGCCCTCGTCGACCGCTACCTGGCCGTCCCGGCGGGCGAGGACGAGCACAAGCTCCTGGACGAGTACGGCATCGCCGCGGCCGACCGCTGGGACTGGGAGGAGATCTCCCTGCCCTACGGGCGGCGGGTGTTCACCGACCGGGACGACTTCCACGGCTGGCTGCTGGACCACCTGGCCTCGGACGTGCGCGAGGCCCGCGCCGGCAACGTCAGCGGCCCGCTGAAATCGGCCCTGGACGTCCTGCGCGACCTGCGCAACGAGATCAGGCTGGTGGTGGACCACGGCCGGCTGGAGGGCAACTCCTACCGGGACGAATTGCAGGGCTGGTACACCCCGCTCAACGCGTTCCTCTCGATCGGCCCGCCCGCCTCGCGCATCGAGGAGCTCATCGCCCTGGTGGAAGCCGGGGTCGTCTCCCTCGTCGGTCCGGGCATGCGGGTGCGGATCGCCGCCGAGCGCGGGCAAACCCCCGAGTTCCAGGCCACCTCCGACCGGGTGGGCGGGGAGCCGGTGCGCGCCCGCGTCCTGATCGAGGCCCGGCTTCCGGAGCCGGACGTACGGCGCACCGCGGATCCGCTGCTGGCGCACCTGCTGACGACCGGGCAGATCACCCCGTACCGCATCGCCGGTACCTGCGGGTCGAGTTACGAGACGGGCGGGCTCTCCGTCACCGAGCGCCCGTACCGGGTGCTCGACTCGGGCGGGCGCGCCCATCCGCGCCGGTTCGCCTACGGGGTGCCCACCGAAGCCGTGCACTGGGTGACGGCCGCGGGCATCAGGCCGGGGGTCAACTCGGTGACCCTGGGCGACTCCGACGCGATCGCGCGGGCGGTGCTGGAACTGCTCCCGGCCGCGGGGCCGGACCGCGGCGAGGCCGACGACAGGTTCGACGAGATCGACCTCGACGGGGCCGACTTCTCGGAGGTGGCGATATGACGGCCGCACCGGCTTCCGCACCCGGGCCCGGAGCCGCACCCGGAGCCGACACCGGTCTGCTCTCCCCCGTCCGCGCGGGCACCCCCGTCGAAGCGGCCGTAGCCGACGGGGCCTGGCTCCAGGCCATGCTCGACGCGGAGGCGGCCCTGGCCCGCGCCCAGGCGGCTCTGGGCACACTGCCCGACTCCGCGGCCAAGGCCATCACGGCGGCCGCCGACGCCGCGGCCTTCGACGTCCGGGCCCTGGCGCTCGCCTCCCGGGAAACGGCGAACCCCGTGGTGGGGCTCGTACGGGAACTCGGGCTGCGGGTGGCGCGCAGCGACCCGGCGGCCGCCGAGTACGTGCACCGCGGTTCCACCAGCCAGGACATCTTCGACACCGGAGCCATGCTGGTCGCCCGGCGGGCCCTGCGCCTGATCCGGGCCGACCTGCGCCGGTCGGCCGAGGCCCTAACCGCGCTGGCCGCGCTCCACCGCGACACCGCCATGGCGGGGCGCACCCTGGCCCTGCACGCCGTGCCCACCACCTTCGGGCTCAAGGCCGCCGGTTGGCGCGAGCTGGTGCTCCAGGCCGACCGGCGGCTGGCCTCGCTGGAGGACACCCTGCCGGTCTCGCTCGGCGGGGCCGCCGGAACGCTGGCCGGGTACGTGGAGTACGCGGCCCTGGCCGGCGCCGACCCCGACACCTACCCCGACCGGCTGATCGACGCCTTCGCCGAAGAGACCGGGCTGGCACGCCCCGTCCTGCCCTGGCACGCCCTGCGCAGCCCCCTCGCCGACCTCGCCGCGGCCCTCGCATTCACCACCGGAGCCCTCGGCAAGATCGCGGTCGACGTCCAGGCGCTGACCCGCACCGAGGTCGGGGAGGTCACCGAGCCCGCCGCGGCCGGGCGCGGCGGCTCCTCCGCCATGCCGCACAAGCGCAACCCGGTGCTCAGCACCCTGATCCGCTCCGCAGCCCTCCAGGTCCCGGCCCTCGCGGGCGCGCTGACCCAGTGCCTGGTCACCGAGGACGAACGCTCCGCCGGGGTCTGGCACGCCGAATGGGCCCTGCTCCGCGAGTGCCTTCGGCTGGCCGGCGGCGCCGCGCACACCGCCGTGGAACTCTCCGAAGGGCTGGTCGTCGCCCCGGACCGGATGCGGGACAACCTCGGGCTCACCGGCAGCCAGGTCGTCTCCGAGCGGGTCGCGGTGGTGCTGGCCCCGCTGCTGGGCCGGACCCGGGCCAAGGAGCTGCTCACCGAGGCCTCGCTGACCGCCGACCGGGAGGGCAGCCCGCTGTACTCCGTACTCGCCGCCCTCCCGGAGGTCCGTGCCCACCTCGGCGACGCGGAACTGGCCGCGCTGCTCGATCCCGCCGCCTACACCGGAGCCGCCGGGCTCCTCGTCGACCGGGCCCTGCGCCCGGACTCCGGCCCGCACGCCGGCCCACACCCCCGTCCGCACGCCCGCACCCTTCCCCAGGAGTGACATGTCCCGCCGTCTGTTCACCTCCGAGTCAGTGACCGAAGGTCACCCCGACAAGATCGCCGACCAGATCAGCGACACGATCCTGGACGCACTCCTCGCCTCCGACCCGACCTCGCGCGTGGCCGTGGAAACCCTCATCACCACCGGCCTCGTGCACATCGCGGGCGAGGTGACGACGAAGGCCTACGTGCCCATCGCGCAGCTCGTGCGCCAGAAGATCCTGGAGATCGGCTACGACTCCTCGGTCAAGGGCTTCGACGGTGCCTCGTGCGGTGTGTCGGTGTCGATCGGGGCGCAGTCCCCGGACATCGCGCAGGGCGTGGACACCGCGTACGAGAGCCGGGTCGAAGGCGACGAGGACGAACTCGACAAGCAGGGCGCGGGCGACCAGGGCCTGATGTTCGGCTACGCGTGCGACGAGACCCCCGAGCTGATGCCGCTCCCGATCCACCTCGCGCACCGGCTCTCCCGCCGCCTCTCGGAGGTCCGCAAGGACGGGACGATCCCGTACCTTCGCCCCGACGGGAAGACCCAGGTCACCATCGAGTACGACGGCGACAAGCCGGTCCGCCTCGACACCGTGGTCGTCTCCACCCAGCACGCCACCGACGTCAGCCTGGACGGACTGCTCATCCCCGACGTCAGGCGCAGCGTCGTCGAACACGTACTGGCGCACCTCGCCGCCGAGGGCATCAAGCTGGAGACCGAGGGCTACCGGCTGCTGGTGAACCCGACCGGGCGCTTCGAGATCGGTGGCCCGATGGGTGACGCGGGCCTGACCGGCCGCAAGATCATCATCGACACGTACGGCGGCATGGCCCGTCACGGTGGCGGCGCCTTCTCGGGCAAGGACCCGTCCAAGGTCGACCGTTCCGCCGCGTACGCCATGCGCTGGGTCGCCAAGAACGTCGTCGCCGCCGGGCTCGCCTCGCGCTGCGAGGTCCAGGTCGCCTACGCGATCGGCAAGGCCGAACCCGTAGGCCTCTTCGTGGAGACCTTCGGCACGCACACCGTGCCCACCGACGTCATCGAGGACGCGATCGGCGAGGTCTTCGACCTCCGCCCGGCCGCCATCATCCGCGACCTCGACCTGCTGCGCCCGATCTACGCCCAGACCGCCGCCTACGGCCACTTCGGCCGCGAACTCCCCGACTTCACCTGGGAACGCACCGACCGCGCCGCACGGCTGCGCGTGGCCGCGGGCCTGTAGCCCCGGCCACCGCATCCCCACCCCCACTCGCGCCCCGCGACCGCCGAAGGCCCCAAGGAGAAATCCGTGCGCATCGCCGTCACTGGCTCCATCGCCGTCGACCACCTGATGGTCTACCCAGGGCGATTCGCCGACCAGCTGATCCCGGGCCAACTGGACCGGGTGTCGCTGTCGTTCCTCGCCGACGAACTGGAGATCCGGCGCGGTGGCGTCGGCGCCAACATCGCCTTGGGCCTCGGCCGGCTCGGCGTACGGCCGCTGCTGGCCGGGGCCGTGGGCGCGGACTTCGCGGAGTACCGCGAGTGGCTGCACGCACACGGCGTGGACACCACCCTGGTCCTGGTCAGCGCGACCCTCCACACGGCACGGTTCGTGTGCACCACGGACTCCGACCAGAACCAGATCGCCACGTTCTACGCCGGAGCGATGTCCGCGGCCAGGGAGATCTCCCTGGTCCCCGCGACGGCGGACCGCCCGCTGGACCTCGTGGTCGTCGCCCCCAACGACCCCGCCGCGATGCTCCGGCACACCGGGGAGTGCCGCGCGCTGGGCATCCCCTTCGCCGCCGACCCGTCCCAGCAACTCGCCCGTCTCACGGGCGAGGAGGCCCGGCGGCTCGTGGACGGGGCCCGGTTCCTGTTCACCAACGAGTACGAGGCCGCCCTGCTCCAGCAGCTCACCGGCTGGAGCGAGGAGGAGGTCCTCGGCCGGGTCGGCAGCTGGATCACCACCCTGGGCCCGGAGGGCGCGCGGATCGCGCGCTCCGGCGAGGCCCCGCAGCTGATCCCCTCCGTCCCGGCCACGTCCATCGCCGACCCGACCGGGGCCGGCGACGCCTTCCGCTCGGGGTTCCTGGCGGGCGTCTCCTGGGGGTGGACCCCCGAACGGTCCGCGCAACTGGGCTGCGCGATCGCCACGGTCGTCCTGGAATCGGTGGGCACCCAGGAGTACAAACTCTCCGCGACGGACCTCACCCAACGCATCGAGAACGCCTACGGCCCCGACGCGGCCCGAGACGTGGAGCGGCAGCTCCAGGGGTCCACGACATGAGCACCGCCCGGATCGAAGCACTGCGGCAGGCACTGGCGACACGGGTGGTGGTCGCGGACGGCGCGATGGGAACCATGCTCCAGGCGCAGGATCCGTCGATGGAGGACTTCCAGCAGCTGGAGGGCTGCAACGAGATCCTCAACGTCACCCGTCCCGACATCGTGGCCAATGTGCACCGCGAGTACTTCGGGGCCGGGGTCGACTGCGTCGAGACGAATACCTTCGGCACCAATTACGCGGCGCTGGCGGAATACGAGATCGCGGAGCGGAATTACGAGCTCTCGCAGGCCGGCGCCCGGATCGCCCGCGAGGTCGCGGACGAGTTCACTGCTTCCACGGGGCAGCAGCGCTGGGTCCTGGGTTCGATGGGTCCGGGTACGAAGCTGCCGACGCTCGGCCACATCGGCTACGGGACCATCCGCGACGCCTATCAGACGAATGCGGAGGGCCTGCTGTCCGGCGGCGCGGACGCACTCCTGGTGGAGACCACGCAGGATCTGCTCCAGACGAAGTCCGCGATCGTGGGTGCCCGGCGGGCGATGGAGGCCCTCGGTGTCTCGGTTCCGTTGATCTGTTCGGTGACGGTGGAGACGACCGGCACGATGCTGCTGGGTTCGGAGATCGGTGCGGCGCTGACGGCGCTGGAGCCGCTGGGCATCGACATGATCGGTCTGAACTGCGCGACCGGCCCGGCCGAGATGAGCGAGCACCTGCGCTACCTGGCGCGCAACTCGCGCATCCCGCTGTCCTGCATGCCCAACGCCGGCCTGCCGGTCCTGGGCAAGAACGGCGCCCACTACCCCCTGACGGCGTCCGAACTGGCGGACGCCCAGGAGACCTTCGTCCGCGAGTACGGCCTCTCGCTGGTCGGCGGCTGCTGCGGCACCACGCCGGAGCACCTGCGCCAGGTCGTGGAGCGGGTGCGGGGAACGGCCACCACCGAACGCTCGCCTCAGCCGGAGCCGGGTGCGTCCTCGCTGTATCAGACGGTGCCGTTCCGGCAGGACATCTCGTACATGGCGATCGGTGAGCGGACGAACGCGAACGGGTCGAAGAAGTTCCGTGACGCGATGCTGGAGGCGCGCTGGGACGACTGTGTGGAGATGGTCCGTGACCAGATCCGCGAGGGTGCGCACATGCTCGACCTGTGCGTGGACTACGTCGGCCGTGACGGTGTCGCGGACATGCAGGAGCTCGCCGGGCGTTTCGCGACCGCGTCCACCCTGCCGATCGTTCTCGACTCCACCGAGGTTCCCGTTCTCCAGGCGGGTCTGGAGAAGATCGGTGGCCGTGCGGTCATCAACTCGGTGAACTACGAGGACGGTGACGGCCCGGAGTCCCGCTTCGCGAAGGTCACGACCCTGGCCCGGGAGCACGGTGCGGCGCTGATCGCGCTGACCATCGACGAGGAGGGCCAGGCCCGGTCGGTTGAACACAAGGTCGCCATCGCCGAGCGGCTGATCGAGGACCTGACGGGCAATTGGGGGATCCGGGAGTCGGACATCCTCATCGACACGCTCACGTTCACGATCTGCACGGGTCAGGAGGAGTCCCGCAAGGACGGCATCGCGACGATCGAGTCGATCCGCGAGCTCAAGCGCCGCCACCCGGACGTCCAGACGACGCTGGGTCTGTCGAACATCTCCTTCGGTCTGAACCCCGCCGCCCGTGTGCTGCTGAACTCGGTCTTCCTCGACGAGTGCGTCAAGGCGGGTCTGGACTCGGCGATCGTGCACGCCTCGAAGATCCTGCCGATCGCGCGCTTCGACGACGAGCAGGTCGGCACCGCCCTCGACCTGATCTACGACCGCCGCAGCGAAGGCTACGACCCGCTGCAAAAGCTCATGGCCCTCTTCGAGGGCGTCAACACCAAGTCGATGCAGGCCGGCCGCGCCGAGGAGCTGCTCGCGCTCCCGCTGGACGAGCGTTTGCAGCGCCGCATCATCGACGGCGAGAAGAACGGCCTCGAGACGGACCTCGACGAGGCCCTCGCCACACGCCCTGCCCTGGCGATCGTCAACGACACCCTGCTGGAGGGGATGAAGGTCGTCGGCGAGCTCTTCGGCTCCGGCCAGATGCAGCTCCCCTTCGTCCTCCAGTCGGCGGAGGTCATGAAGAACGCCGTGGCGTACCTCGAGCCGCACATGGAGAAGTCGGACGCGGACGGGAAGGGCACGATCGTGCTGGCCACGGTCCGTGGCGACGTGCACGACATCGGCAAGAACCTCGTCGACATCATCCTGACGAACAACGGCTACAACGTGGTCAACATCGGCATCAAGCAGCCGGTCTCCGCGATCCTCGAAGCCGCGCAGGAGCACAAGGCCGATGTGATCGGGATGTCGGGTCTCCTGGTGAAGTCCACGGTGATCATGAAGGAGAACCTGGAGGAGCTCAACCAGCGCAAGCTGGCGGCCGACTACCCGGTCATCCTCGGCGGCGCCGCCCTCACCCGCGCCTACGTCGAACAGGACCTCCACGAAATCTACGAGGGCGAAGTCCGCTACGCCCGCGACGCCTTCGAGGGCCTGCGCCTCATGGACGCCCTGATGGGCGTGAAACGCGGCGTCCCCGGCGTCGAACTCCCGCCCCTCAAGCAGCGGCGCGTGGCCAAGCGGGCCGCTCCCGTCCTCGAAATCGAAGAGGCCGAGGAGCCCGGCGGGCGCTCCGACACCGCCATAGACAACCCCATCCCCACGCCCCCGTTCTGGGGCACCCGGGTCGTCAAGGGCATCCCGCTCAAGGACTACGCGTCCTGGCTGGACGAGGGCGCCCTGTTCAAGGGCCAGTGGGGTCTCAAGCAGGCCCGCGCCGGCGGAGCCACGTACGAGGAGCTCGTCGAGTCCGAGGGCCGGCCGCGTCTGCGCGGACTCCTCGACAAGCTGCACACCGAGAACCTCCTCGAGGCCGCCGTCGTCTACGGCTACTTCCCCTGCGTCTCCAAGGGCGAGGACCTGATCATCCTCGACGAGACGGGCAACGAGCGGACCCGTTTCACCTTCCCGCGTCAGCGCCGGGGCCGTCGTCTGTGCCTGGCGGACTTCTTCCGCCCGGAGGAGTCCGGCGAGATCGACGTGGTCGGTCTGCAGGTGGTCACCGTCGGATCGAAGATCGGCGAGGCCACGGCCAAGCTCTTCGCGTCCGACTCCTACCGCGACTACCTCGAACTCCACGGCCTGTCCGTCCAGCTCGCCGAGGCCATGGCCGAGTACTGGCACGCCCGCGTCCGCGCGGAACTCGGATTCGGCGGCGAGGACCCCGCCCAGGTCGAGGACATGTTCGACCTCAAATACCGGGGCGCCCGCTTCTCCCTCGGCTACGGCGCCTGCCCCGACCTCGAGGACCGGGCGAAGATCGCCGACCTCCTCCAGCCCGAACGCATCGGCGTCCACCTCTCCGAGGAATTCCAGCTCCACCCCGAGCAGTCCACCGACGCCATCGTGATCCACCACCCCGAAGCCAAGTACTTCAACGCACGTTAAACGGAGTTTGACCATGGCAGTTGCCTCAGCCGTCGCCCCCGGCGTGCGCGAACTCCTCGCCCAGGGCCGCAGGAGCTTCTCGTTCGAGTTCTTCCCGCCGAAGACCGACGCAGGCGAGCGGACGCTCTGGGCGGCCATCCGCCGGATCGAGCAGTTCGCCCCGTCCTTCGTGTCCGTGACCTACGGGGCCGGCGGCTCCTCCCGCGAGCGCACCGTCGAGGTGACCAAGCGGATCGCCGCCGAGACCACGCTGCGCCCCGTGGCCCACCTCACCGCGGTCGGGCACTCGGTCACCGAGCTGCGCCACATCATCGGGCAGTACGCCGACGCCGGGATCCGTGACGTCCTCGCCCTGCGAGGCGACCCGCCCGGGGACCCCAAGGGCCAGTGGACCCCGCACCCCCAGGGGCTCCACCACGCCCACGAACTCGTCACCCTGATCAAGCAGTTGGGTGACTTCACCGTGGGTGTGGCGGCCTTCCCGGAACGGCACCCCCGCTCGCGCGCCTGGACCGACGACATCCACCACTTCGCCGCCAAGTGCCGGGCCGGCGCGGACTACGCCATCACCCAGATGTTCTTCCACGTGGAGGACTACCTGCGGCTGCGCGACCGGCTCGCCGCCATCGGCTGCGTGACTCCGATCATCCCGGAGATCATGCCGGCGACCGATTTCCGTCAGATCCGACGCTTCGCCGAGCTCAGCGACGCCCGCTTCCCCGAGGCGCTCGGGCGCAGGCTCGAAGCGGCCAAGGACAACCCCGCCGAGGGACACCGCATCGGCGTCGCCTACGCGACCGCCATGGCCGAACGGCTGCTCGCCGAAGGCGCCCCGGGGCTGCACTACATCACCCTCAACAAGTCCAGCGCGACCCTGGACATCCACCGGAACCTCAACCTGCGGAGGTAGGGAATGGGGCGCCAGATCGCGGGGGAACGGAACCTGGCGCCCCGGTCTTCGGGGCGGTCTCCGGGGCAGTCGCCGGGGGCGGGGCGGTCAGGCGGATTCCTCCAGGTCGAGGAGGTACTGCTTGGCCTCGACCCCGCCGGCGTATCCGGCCAGGCCTCCGGCGGACGCGACGATGCGGTGGCAGGGCAGGACGACGCACAGGGGGTTCGCTCCCAGTGCCGTGCCGACCGCCCGCGCCGCCCGGGGGCGGGAGAGCGCCCCGGCCAGCTCCGCGTAGGTCGCGGTGCGGCCGTAGGGGACGAACGCGTCCAGTGCCAGGACGGTCTGCCGGCTGAAGGGCGTCGCCAGGACCAGGTCGACCGGAAGCGTGAAGGAGCGCCGCGTGCCGGCGAGGTACTCGTCGATCTGGGTGCGGGCGTCCGCGAGCAGCTCGGTCTGGCGCGGCGTCTGCTTTCCCGGTGGCGTCCGGGTCAGTCCGGCCCGCGCGATCCGCAGGTCCACGGTGTCGGGGTCCTGGAATCCGCAGTACACCAGCGCGTCGTCGGTGGCGGCGAGCCTCAGCTCGCCGATGGCCGTGGCGTGGCTGGTCCGCGCGACGCCCGGCGAGGCGCCGCCGGCGCTCACGGGGGCGGCACTGGCACGGGCGTTACTGGGCATCTTGGGACTCCTTGGGCGCGATCGTGCTCAGACCGGCAGCGGCCGGCAGCTCTTGCAGGCTCGGTAACCCGCCTGCCGGGCGTCCCCCGCGGTGGCGAACGGCACCCGGTGGGGCGGGGTGATGCGCCGGGCGTGGGCGCAGGTGGGGTGGCAGTAGATGCGGGTGGTGTCGCTGCCGAGGAACACCGAGCCGCTGCGCGACCAGCGGTCCACCTCGGCCCGGTCGATGCCCTCCGCGTCGCGCAGGGCGTCCCCGGTGGCCGGGAGGTACCCGCAGTCGCAGGGGGAGCCGTTGTCGTAGGTGACCCGGTGGCACGGGACGAGCACCGTGAACGGGTTGCGGGCGAGGGTGCCCGGGATGCCGTCGAGGGCGTGCGGGGACGGCAGCCCGGCCTCCCGGAGGATCCAGGAGAGCGGTCGCAGCTGGCCGTGCGGGATCGCCCGTACGGCCCGGAGCACGGCGGCGTCCACCGGGTCCACGGCGTCCAGGTCCAGGGGCAGGCTCCGGGCCCGTCCGGTGCGCAGGGCGCCCACCAGGCCGGGGAAGGGTTTGCGGGCGGGGATCGCGGACCGGCCGGTCCGGGCCCGGTGCAGTTCCTCGAAACGCTCGGCCGTCAGCCCGGCGCCGCCCAGCGCGGATCCGCTGACGCTCTCCGGGGTGAACGCCACGAACAGTGCGCCCGCCGGGGTCTCCAGCCGGACGTAGGTGTCGTAGCGCTCGCGGGGAATGCCCACGCGCTGCAGGATCCGCAGTGCGAAGTCCACGGGAACCGGCGGGGTGCCCAGCTCTTGTCCGGGGTCGCCCGCCACGGGTGGCGCGGATGACCCCTCATGATCGTTTCCGCTCACGTAGCCACCTCCTTCAGCTCCTCCTCCGGCGCCAGCAGGCGGCGCAGGTCCCCCATGCCGCGCGACACCTGTGCCTTGGCCGTGCCCACGGGGCATCCCTGCACTTGGGCCACCTCCGCGTAGCTCATCCCGACCACGTGCCGCAGTACCACCGGTATCCGGTAGTACTCCGGCAGCTCCGACAGTGCCGCGACCAGGCGGCCGCGGTCGTCGGAGTTGACGGCGCGCTCGACCGGTCCGGGACCGGTGTCGGCCCAGCTGTCCTGCGCATCGTCGATGCGCAGGGCCGACACCGGCCGCCGCATGCTGCTGCGTACATGATTGCGCCATACGTTCGCCGCGATCGTCATCAGCCAGGCGCGCGGACGCAGCTCCCGGCGTCGGGCCGGCGAGTACGTCTGCAACGCCGTGTAGGCGCGCAGGAACGTGTCCTGACCCAGATCGTCCGCCTCCGCGGCTGATCCGGACACGCGCAACAGGAACGCGTGCACACCCTTGGCGTGGACCCTGACCAGTTCCGTGAAACCGTCGTCCAGGTCCGTCGCCAGCAGGTCCGTTAACTGCTCGGCCACCTTGTCCATCACTAACGAAACACCGTCCCCGGGAAAAGGGTTGCTGGTTGCTGCGGAGTGCCGGGGCGCGGCGGCGTGGCCGGCGGCCGGCTCATGTGGCGTGCAGTGCACCCGCCGGCGCGCGGAGCACCGGATCGTCGGCGTCGATCGCCTCGTACAGGCGCCTCAGCCGTGGCACCGGTTCGATGCCGAAGTGGTCGCCCAGCCGGCAGCGGAGCCGGTGGAACACGCCGAGCGCCTCGGGCCGCAGGCCGGACCGGTGGAGGGCGAGCATGTACTGGGCGTGGATGTTCTCGTGGGTGGGGTGCTGGGCGGACAGTCCCGCGAGTTCGGTGAGCAGCTCGCGGTGGCGGCCGAGCTGGAGGTCCACTTCGACCCGCCATTCCCGTACGCCCTTGCGGGCCTCTTCGAGCTCCACGACGTGCGGGGATCCGACCGCGCCCGCCGGTACGTCGGCCAGCGCGGGCCCGCGCCACTGTTCGAGGGCCTCGCCGAACAGGCGCGAGGCCCGGACCGGGTCTCCGGCCGCCAGGGCCTCGCGGCCGAGGCCGGCGAGGTTCTCGAAGCGGAGCCGGTCGCTGGCCTCGGGGGCCACCCCCAGCTGGTAGCTCTGGTTGCGGGTGACCAGGCTGCAGCTGCGGTCCGCGGCTCCGCCGCGCAGGATCTGGCGGATGTAGAGCACGTAGGTCTGCAGGGTGGACAGCGCGGTCTTGGGCGGGTGGGAGCCCCACAGCTCCGTGATGCATTCCCCGGCCCGGACCATCTGGTTGGCGTTGAGCATCAGCAGGGCGAGCAGCTGGCGGGGCTTGGGGGCGCTCGGGGTGCGGTCCTCCCCGTCGACGACGAGGGAGAGCGGCCCGAGCACCCCGATCCGTACCCAGGGCTCGACGGCCGGGGCCCTGGTGGGGGCATCGGCGGGGGCCTGCGCGGGGATGCCTGACGGGGTGCTCATGCGAGGTCCAGGTCGTACTCGCCGATGTTCTTGACGATCAGTCCGCGCAGGACCACGCGCCAGATCTGCGCGAGCTCCTCCCCGGGCCCGGAGTGCTGCCCGGTCATCAGTGCCACTCCACCGCCCCGGACCTGTATCTCGGCGCCCGCCACGAGGTGGGCCGCCAGTGCGGCGAGGGCGTCGGGGTCGCTGTCGCGGCGCAGGCCGCACTCGTTCTGCGCCTGGTGGAAGAGCTCGCGCACGACGGGGAGCCAGTCGGCGGACCAGGGGGCCACGGACGGCGGGCATTCGCGGGCGAGCCGGGCGGCAGCGCGCACTTCGACGTTGTCCTCCAGTAATCGGGCCAGCGCGAGGGTCAGGGCGATCCCGGTGGCCAGGGCGGGGCGCGGGCGGGCGACGACTCCGGCGACGGCTTCCCGGACGAGGGCGCGGCCCTGCTGCTGCACGGCCTCGGCGAGCGCCTGTTTGGTGGGGAAGTGGAAGGTCAGCGCGCCCATGGAGATCCCGGCCAGCCGGTTGATCTGGTTGAGCGTCGTTCCCTCGTAGCCGGAGCGGTCGAACTGGGTCGATGCGGCGTGAACGAGGAGTGAGCGGGTCCGCATGGCTCTCTGCTGTTGCGCCATGGACGTTCTCCGATCGAGTCGGGGAGCCGGGGGGCGACGGCCGGTCGGCCGCTGGAGCACCTTGCGACCTCTGTCGCGCGGGGCACAACGCCGACTTGCCAAAGCCGTCACACGGAGGGCCGTCACCCCACTCTAGAACATAGAGAGCGTTCGCTATGCTACTTGCGCCGACCGAATCAGGGATGAGCAGCAGGGGGAGCGGGAATGACCGCGTACGGCAGCACGATGAACATGCGGAATCCGTTGCACGGCCCTTCGACCAGCACGATCAGCACCGTCAGCACGTTCAGCGCCTTCGCCCAGGAGGTCTTCGGGCACCTGCCCCGTCAGGACCAGCGCCGCTGGGCCGAGACCTATCTCAAGGGCCTGCTGGGCACACCGGGCAGGAAATCGGTGCGCCGCATGGCCTCCGCGGTCTCCGCCGCCCCGACCGCCTCGCAGTCGCTGCACCAGTTCATCAGCGCCAGCCCCTGGCCCTGGGATCCCGCCCGGCGGGCCCTGGCCCACTGGGCCGGGCAGCGGGCAGCGGTACGGGCCTGGACCCTGGCCCCGATCGTCGCCCCCAAACGGGGCCTGCACTCCGTCGGGGTGCACCGGCGCTACGACGCGGCGGCCGGCCGGGTCATCAACTGCCAGGTGGGGATAGGCATACACCTGTCCACCTGCTGCGGGGACTTACCCGTCGACTGGCGGCTGCACCTGCCGGAGACCTGGTGCGCCGATCCCGAGCTGCGCCAGCGCGCCCGGATACCCGACTCCGGCGACCCGCGCCCGCTGTGGGAACTGGGCCTGGAGATGGTCGACACCCTGGCCGCCCAGTCGCCCGGCACGCCCCCGCCGGTGGTCGCGGACGGGCGCGAGCTCACCGACGCCGTGGCCCTGGCCAACGGGCTGAGCACCCGGTGCCTGAAGTTCCTCGTCTCGGTGCCCGGCCAGCTGCCCCTGCACGCCGGCCCGCATCCGGGCGGCCACCATCCGAACCGCCTCGCCGGACCGGCCCGGATGCACGCCCCCCGGTCCCCGCGGGCCCAGTGGACCCTGTCCGGGCCGGTGCACCTGCCGGGCGCGCACCACACGCTGCGGCTGCTCGCCAAATGGCATCCCGCACGCACCCGGCCCGTCCGGATCTGGATGACCAACCTGGTGCACGCGGGCCTGGACGAGCTGCTCCCCCTCGTCGGGACGCAGGCCGGTACCCGGGCGGCCATGCAGTCCCTACGGGAGGACTTCGGCCTCCTGGACTTCGAAGGCCGGTCCTTCCCCGGCTGGCACCGCCACACCACCCTGGTCTCCGCCGCGTACGGCTGGCACCGGCTGTCGCAGGACCACGGCCACGGCCCGACGGGTCAGCCGACGGCGCCGGCGATCTCGGTGCCACCCAGCCGGAGCCGGGCCCTGGCCTGCGGGGTGGCGATGCCGGGGAGCAGGTAGCGCCACATCACGAGGATCCGCTCCGGGAGGTCCGCCCGGCCGTTGACGAGCTCGGACACCAGCTGCGTACCGCTGTACGCGCTCACCAGGAGCAGCGACAGGTCGGCCTCGTCCACCTCGGGCAGTACGTCGCCCGCGGCGCGTGCCGCCACGAGCTGCTCGCGGAAGAGTTCGGCCCAGTTCATGTACGGGGTCTCGTCCCGCATCCCGAACGCCCGCTGCTCCACAGCGAGCCGCACGCCGGCGCGCAGCAGCTCGTTGACCCGCAGCTGGTCGGCCAGGTACATCGTGATGTCGATCAGCCGCTGCAACCCGTCCGGCCCACCGGGCAGTTCGAGGTCGTCGCCCTGCTCGTTCATCACCGCGCGCGCCAGATCCTCCTTGGAGGCGAAGTGGAAGTAGATCGCCCCCATGGTCAGACCGGACTGCTTGGTGATAGCCGTGAGGCGGGATCCGTGGAAGCCGTTCTCCTCGAACACCACTGCCGCGGCGCGGAGGATCGTCTGCCGCGTTCTCGCCGCGCGTTCCATCTTGGACATGATCAGCAACCTCTGGCCTCGGCGTTCCACTGTGGTGCCGCGCAGTGAAGGGCGGAAAGCGAAAGTGCCTGCACGGTTGGGGCGGTGGGCTTTGTCAAGAGGTTCCGCCTGTTCAACTGAAGGAAACTTTCTGCCTGCAGGGTATCTGCTCCCGCCTCCAGTTTCATGGGTGCGGCGAAGGTTCGGGCTGCTCAACGGCACCCTCCTGGCCACAACCGGTCGTCCGGAGGGTCACGTTTCCCCCGGTGAGCACGTCACATGCGTCGACCACCACCACAGGCCGACCAGGCATCCACCGGTCCGGAATATGCCTGATCGGAGGCCTTTCGGGCGCCTCCGCACACGATCGTTCCGCGCCATATTTTTCCCCCTCGACAACAAAAAGAGCGTCCTCTATCTTGAAGCCGCCGACATACCCCAAAGGGGCGGCGGCCATGCAGGACACGACCTCTTCGACGACGAAGGAGATCTTCCTTATGCGTGCCACCACAGAGTCGAGGAACTTGGACTCCGGTTTAGGACAGGCAGGCCACGACCTGTCCGACCGCTCCCTGTTCGAAGCCCACCCGGAACTCGCGGGATCGCTCCTGCCCGAATCCGGGCACCACCAGCCGGGCACCACCGTGCCGCGCCAGTACGTCCACCGGGCCGCCCTGGCCGAGGTGTTCCTCACCGGGATAGGCCCCGCCGGCGCGGATTCGTACCTCGTCACCGCCCAGTGGCCGCGCGGCCACAGCCTCTACGGATCGCGCGACGGCCGACTCGACCCGATGCTCGCGTGCGAGACCGTGCGCCAGACCGTCCCGCTCCTCTCCCACACCGTCTTCGACGTCCCCTTCGGCCACATGCAGAGCTGGGACCGGATCTCCGTCGGGCTCGACCCCGACGCGATGAGAGCGGGAGCGACGCCCCCCGAAATCGAGATGCGGGTCCGCTGTCACGACACCGTGCTCCGGGGCACCCGCCTCGTCGCGACCTCCCTGGCGATCCTGCTCTTCCGCGACGGCGACCTGCTCGGATCGGCCCAGGCCCGCTACTCCTGCCACACCCCCGCGGTCTACAAGCGGCTGCGCGGCGGGCGCGCCGACGCCGATCCGGACCTGCTCATCAAGGACATGCCCAAGCTCCCGCCCGCCGTGCCTGCGGCCGTGGGCCGGGACCGCGCCTCGGACGTGGTCCTCTCCCCCACCGGACGGCCCGGACAGTGGCTGCTGCGGGTGGACCCGTCCCACCCGATCCTCTTCGACCACCCGGTCGACCACGCCCCCGGCATGCTCCTCCTGGAGGCCGCGCGCCAGGCCGCGCACGCCGCCGCGGGCGGCGGGGACAGCGTCGTGCTCAGCCTGGAGTCGGAGTTCGTCCGGTACGTGGAACTCGACGCACCGTGCCGCATCGAGACCCGGACCATGCAGGCCGATCCCTTCGGGCGGTGCCAGATCCTGGTCACCGGAACCCAGAACGGGGCCACCGCCTTCACCGTGGCGGTGACCACGCAGCCGCGGGCCGAGTTCTAGGCCCCGCACCGCCCGTGCCCCGGAACGCCATGTCGGAAAGCCGCCAGCACGAAGGGCGCAATCGGGAAATCATCACCTCATGGACCTTTCGTCACCCCCGGCGACGCTCTTCACCACAGCCCCCAGCCCCTTGGGCGAACTGCTGCTGGTGGGCCGGGAATCACCCACCACCCCCGGCGGAGCCGCCCTGGCCTCGCTGTCCATGTCCGGCGGGCGCGGCGAAACGGGCCCGCGCACCGGCTGGCGGCTCGAGCCGGCGGCCTTCAGCGAGGTGCTCGGGCAACTGCGCGCGTACTTCGACGGCCGCCTCACCCGGTTCGACCTGGAGTACGTCACCGGCGGCACCCCCTTCCAGCGCCTCGTCTGGGACGCCCTGGACGAGATCCCGTACGGCACGACCACCACCTACGGCGAACTGGCCGAGCGGCTCGGCGTCCCCCGCGCCGAGGTGCGGGCCCTGGGCGGGGCCATCGGCGCCAACCCGCTGCTCCTCGTGCGCCCCTGCCACCGCGTCATCGGGGCGGACGGCGCCATGCGCGGCTACGCGGGCGGGGTCGAGCGCAAGGTCGCGCTGCTCACCCACGAGGGCGCCCTGCTGCCGCTGTTCAACTGACCGGGAACGAGAGACACCACATGACCACCACCCGAACGAAAACACCGGCGCCCGCATCGTCACCGGCAGCGGCACCGGCAGCGGCAGTGGCAGCGGCAGCGGCGCCGTCGTCGTGGGCGAGCGAGCGGGCCGGGGCGGCCGACTGGTCCGCCGTCGCCGCCGAACTCGACGCCTACGGGTGCGCGCCGACCCCACAGCTCCTCACCCCGGCCGAATGCGGGGAGCTGATCGCCCTGTACGAGGACGCCGGGCGGTTCCGCACCACCGTCGACATGGCCCGCCATCGCTTCGGATCGGGCGAGTACCGCTACTTCACCCACGAACTCCCGGAGCCCGTGGCCGCGTTGCGGGCGGCGCTCTACCCGCACCTGGTGCGCATCGCCCGCGACTGGGCCGAACGGCTCGGCAGGCCCGCGCCGTGGCCCGACTCGCTCGGGGAATGGCTGGAGATGTGCCACCGGGCCGGGCAGGACCGCTCGGCCCAGATCCTGCTGCGCTACGGGGCGGGCGACTGGAACGCCCTGCACCGGGACGTCTTCGGCGAGATGCTCTTCCCGATGCAGGTGGTCATCGGCCTCAACGCGTACGGCACGGACTACACGGGTGGGGAGTTCCTCCTCGTGGAACAGCGGCCGCGCGCGCAGTCGCGGGGCACCACGACCGCGCTGGTCCAGGGCCACGGGCTGGTGTTCACCACCCGCGACCGCCCGGTGGCCTCGAAGCGGGGCTGGTCGGCGGGGGCCGCGCGGCACGGGGTGAGCACGGTCCGCAGCGGCCGGCGCCATGCGCTGGGGCTGGTGTTCCACGATGCGGCCTAGGTCGTCTCCCAGGCCGCAGGTCCGGGGGCACGAGCCGTCGCCGCTGCTCGGGGCCGCCGCGGCCGGGGGACCCGAGGAGTTGCCGCAGGCCCCGCCCGCGCACACGGCGGCGGAGCTCTCCGCACTGACCGGGCTCCTGACGGGGCCGGGCGACGAGCTCGTCACGGTGGCCTTGGGGCACGGGCGCGACGATGCCTCACGGGCCGCCGCGGCCGCCTTCGCAGAGGAGTGGCGGGCGCGGGGCGGTCAGATCCTCGCGACGGTGGACTGGCCCGAGACCGCCGCGTCCTGGCTCCGGCCGGCCCGCCGGCTGACCGCGCAGGGCCCGCGGGCCTGGGTGGTCACCGGGGCCCTGACGGGCTGGGCGCAGATGAGCCGGCGGCTGCTGCACAGCACCGACTGGGACCCGGCCCGTACCTTCGCGTTCGCCGCCCTGCACGACCCCCGCCTGCGGGAGCTGGCGGGACCGGACGCCGTACGGGGCCTGCGCGGCGCCACCCCGGAGGGCGGGACCTGGGAGTTCGGCGACGAGGAGGACGGGTGGTTCCGGTTCCGGGGTGCCCCGGTCAGTCCGCCGCCGGGCCGGCCTGGAGCCCCGTGACGACCATACGGATGAGGAGGGCGTAGCTCTCGTCCAGGGCTTCGGGGAGGGCGAAGGCGCCCGTGGTTTCCAACGAGACGAAGCCGTGGGTCGTGGCGCGCAGGCAGCGGGCGGCGTGGATGGCCGCCGAGTCCTGCATCCCGTAGGCGCGCAGCGCGGCCAGCATGATGGTGACGATGCGTTCGCCGGCCTCGGCCGTGCGGGGTTCCGGGCTGTGGATCAGGGCGGCGTAGCGGTTCGGGTGGCGTACGGCGTAGCTGCGCCAGGCCGTCATGAAGGCGCTGATCGCGTCGTCGGCGGAGCGGCCCAGGACGGCCTCGCCGACCTCGTCCGCGATCTCGTGGAGGATCCGGGCCGAGAGGAGGTCGCGGAGCTCCGCGAGGTTGCGCACGTGTTTGTAGAGCGAGGGGGTGGCCACGCCCGCCCGGCCGGCGACCGCCGACAGGGTCAGGGCCGCCGGGGTCTCTTCGTCGACGATGAGCAGCGCCAGGTCGACGACCGCGTCCGCGGAGAGGGAGGCCCTAGGCACGGTCGGCCCCGTCCAGGAAGGACAGGACGGCGGCGGCGGTCTCGGCGGGGAACTGCGCGTGGGCGTAGTGCCCGGCGCCGTCGATCATTTCGACGCGGCCCAGCCCGGCCGGCAGCTCGGCCACGATGCCCTCGCCCTCGGCGCGGGGGTCGGCCCAGTCGCAGTCGAGGGTGCCCTCGATGACGAGGACGGGGCACTTGACGTCGCCGAGGCGGGCGCCCGCGTCGGTGGGGGCGGACATGCCCATCTTGGCGACGACGGCCATCCGGCCGGGGCGGCCCAGGTCGGTCGTGAGGGCGGCGAGGTGGTCCGCGTACCCGGCGGGACGGGCGCCCGGGTAGGCATGGTCGAGGTAGCGCGTCCACATTCCGCGGCTGCGCAGGATGCCGGTGCCCATGAGGAGCAGCATGCCCTTGCGGTAGCGGGCGTTGGAGCCGAGGGCGCCGAACTCGATCTTCTGCGCCCGGGTGAAGGGGCTGATCTCGACGATCGCGCTGACCAGTTCGGGCTCCTGGGCCGCCGCGACGGTGGCGGCGCCGCCCGCGAAGGAGTGCCCGACGATGACGGCGGGCCCGCCCAGGTGCCGGATCAGGGCGAGCAGATCGCCCGCCACGTCGGTGCGGCTGTACGAGGCCCAGCCGGTGCTCGACTCGCCGTGCCCGCGCAGGTCGGTGGCGGCGACGCGGTATCCGGCGGCGACGAGGAGCGCCGCCGTCCCGCGGTAGGCCGCCCGGTTGTCGCCCATGCCGTGGGCGAGCACGATCAGCGGGCCTTCGCCCGTGACCTCGTAGGCGATCCGTCCGTCTTCGATGCTCAGAAAGTCCGTCATGGCCCGTCCCCCGAAGCGATTGACTGTTGGCTCTCCCTGCTGGCTAAGCCCCATTACTTAAAAGCTAAGGCCATTAGCCAATCGCGTCAACCCCTTGCTCACCGCTTCGCTTCCCGGTTGAAGGAGAAGCGGGCCCACAGGTAGCCGAGGAGGCTGAGCCCGGTCACCCAGGCGAGGGCGATGACACCGCTGTTGCCGATCTCCGTGCCGAGCAGCAGGCCTCGCAGGGTGTCGATGACGGGGGTGAAGGGCTGGTACTCGGCGAACCAGCGCAGGCCGGTCGGCATCGACTCCGGCGGCACGATGGCGCTGCCGAGGAATGGCAGCAGCGTCAGGGGCATCGGCGCGTTGCTCGCCGCCTCCACGCTGCCGGCGCCGAGGCCCATGGCGGCCGAGAGCCAGCTGAGGGCGAAGCCCAGGAAGGTCAGCAGGCCGAGGGCCGCGAGCCATTCGACCGGGGTGGCGTCGGGGCGGAAGCCCACGGCGAAGGCGACTCCGAGGACCAGGGCGAGCCCGATCAGGGTCTGCACGACGTTGCCGACGACGTGCCCGGTGAGGACGGAGGACCGGGCGATCGACATGGTCCGGAAGCGGTTGATGATGCCTTCGGTCATATCGCTGCACACCGAGATGGCGGTGGCGATCGCACTGGAGGTCACGGCCATCAGCAGGATGCCGGGGACGACGAAGTTGGTGTACGAGGCCCTGTCGCCGACTCCGCCGCCGGGAAGTTCGATGCCGGCGCCGAGCGCGCCGCCGAACACATAGACGAAGAGGAGGAGCATCACGATCGGCATCGCCACGAGCGTGATCGTCATGGACGGGTAGCGCCGGGCGCGCTTGAGGCTGCGGCGCAGCATCGTCATGGAGTCGCGCAGTGCGTACGTGGTCCTCGCGCCGCTGTGGGCGCTGGGGGTCGTGGTGGTCATCGCCGGGGCTCCTTCGGTGTGCCGGTGAGTGCGAGGAAGACGTCGTCCAGGTCGGGGGTGTGCACGGTCAGCTCCTCGGCCTCGATGCCGGCGCCTTCCAGCAGGTCGAGGACGGAGCGCAGGGCCGGGATGCTGCCGTCGCTGGGGATGTCCAGCGTGAGGTTCTCGTCGTCGTGGGTGAGCGCGGGGAGGTTCAGGTGGCGGACGGTCGCGTCCAGGCTCGCCTGGTCGCCGAAGCGCAGCCGGATGTGGCCGCCGGGGATCAGGCGCTTGAGCTCCTCCGCGGTGCCCTCGGCCACGATCCTGCCCTTGTCGAGGACGGCGATCCGGTCGGCGAGCTGGTCGGCCTCCTCCAGGTACTGCGTGGTGAGGAAGATGGTGACGCCCTGGGCGGTGAGCTCCCGGATGAGCTGCCACATCACGCGGCGGCTGCGCGGGTCGAGGCCGGTGGTGGGCTCGTCGAGGAAGATCAGGCTCGGGCTGCCGACGAGGGTCATCGCCAGGTCGAGCTTGCGGCGCATGCCGCCGGAAAAGGTGGAGGCGAGCTTCTTGGCTTCCGCGGTCAGCTCGAACTGGCTCAGCAGTTCGGCGGTGCGGCGGCGGCCTTCGGCGCGGTCGAGGTGGTGCAGGTCCGCCATCAGGAACATGTTCTCCTCGGCGGTCAGCAGGCCGTCGACGGCGGCGAACTGGCCGGTGACCCCGATGCGGGCGCGGATGGCGTCCGGGTCGCGGTCGAGGCTCCGGCCCGCCACGTAGGTCTCGCCGGAGCCGGAGTCGGCGCTGATGAGGGTGGAGAGGATCTCGACCGTGGTGGTCTTGCCGGCTCCGTTGGGGCCGAGGAGCGCGAAGATCGTGCCCGGCCGGACGGTGAGGTCGATCCCGGCGAGGACGGTCTTGTCCCCGTAGGACTTGCGCAGGCCGACGGCGGTGATCCCCTGGGACGGGGCTTCCTGGACCCGGGTGGGTGTCGTGGTGGCGGCGCTCATCGGGCCTCTCCGTCCGTGTCGGTGTGCGGGGCGCGCTGGATGCGGATGTCGCCGAAGCCGGTACGGGCGTGGACCCTGACGGTCTCGGCGCCCTCGGCGGGGGCTCCGGTGGCCCCGAGGTCGCTGCTGACCCGGCCGGACTTGGAGTTGACGTCGAGCCAGGCGGCCGTGCCGAGGCGGATGCCGACTTCGACGTGTCCGGTCTTGGTCTCGAACTCGACGGCGCCGCGGGCCACTTCCTCCACACGGATGTTGCCGTTGGCGGTCTTGGCCACGACGGAGGCCTGTGCCCGGCCGATGGTGATGTTGCCGTTGGCCGACTTCACCCGCAGCTCGCCGGCCACGTCGTCGACCCAGGTGGCGCCGTTGGAGTTCTTGAGCACCGCATTGCCGCCGACCTCGCGGATCCGTACGTCTCCCGAGGAGGTGCTGACGTCGGCGTCGCCGATGGAGCGGTCGAGGGTGACGTCTCCGTACGAGGTCTTCAGCTGGGCCGTACGGGCCTGCTCGACCCGCAGAGTGCCGGCGCTGGTGCGGACGTCGCACTCGCCGAGGGGGCCGGTGGCGTTGAGGTTGCCGACCTGGATGATGCCGGTCAGCCGGGATCCGCTCGGCACCGAGACCTCCAGGAAGACCGAACCCTTGGGGCCGAAGAGGCCGCGCGCCTTGGGGGTACGGACGGTCAGGCGGCCGTCGGCGTACTCGACCTTCGTCTCCTTGGCGGCGCGGAGGTCGTCCTTGTTGTCCGGGGTGCTCGGGTGGACCTCCACCACCGTGTCGGCGCGGTCGGTCGCGGTGACCCTGGTGTCGCCGACCTCGACGTGGAGGGTGGCGGTGATGGGCTTGAGGGTGTCGAAAGTAGGCATGGCTGTCTCGTCCTCTTGGCTCTGCGGGCCGGGTGAAGGTGTTGGTTCGGCGAAGTCGACGGTCTGGCGGAGGTCTACGGGAGCGGGGCGGGCCGGGCTCTCAGCTCACCCAACCCGTGATGCTCTTTCCGCCGAGGCGGGGGGACGCGCTGTCCGCACGGGCGGCCGCGCCGGGGGCGTTCGGGTCCAGGGCGCCGGACACGGCTCTGACCAGCCAGGCGTTGAGCGACAGCCCCTCGCGGGCGGCGGCCTGTTCGGCGCGCACCTTGACGTGGGTGGGAAGGCGGAGGTTGATGCGGGCCGGTCCGGTGTCCTCGCCGTCCGGGGCGGGGGCCGGTGCCGGGGCTTCGGTGGCGGCTTCGGCGAGGGCGGTGCGGACGTACGCCTCGGCCACCGTGTCCTGCGGCGGGGCGGTGACGACGAACTCCGGTTCGAGACCGCGGAGCCTCACGTCCACGGAACCGGGGGCGAGCTCGAGGGTGATCTCGCCCATGGCATCCGAGAGGGCGTGCAGGAGCGTGAGCCGAACGGCGGATTCGAGGGGCGCGGTCATCCTGTCGGCGAGGGCTCGGGCATCTTCGCCGCCGGCTTCGGCGGCGACCGCGAGTTCGTGGCGGAGGTTGGTGACGTAGGGCGTGAGGTCCATGACTGAAGAATGACACAGGGATGGCGCCATGTCGAGCCAATGTGGCACCACTTTTGGATCGGAAGGCCGAATAAATGAAAACCCGCAGTTCAGAGGCGGCACCAAGACGACGCCACACGAGCGCCGCCGGGCGGTTCGCGCGGGAATCGAGGCAACCGAGTGGCGCCACGAGGTGCCATTCGGAGCCATCCCGGCACCATGAGGCGCCACATGATGCCACCGGACGCCACCTCGGCCCCACCTCGACCCCACCCCGGCCCGCCCGGCCCCGCGCACCCCGGAACCCGCCGCGGGATCCGCCCCCGGCCCCGCGCCACGAACCCGGCGGGGCAGGATGTGCGGGAGATCCGTGGTGCCGCTGGAGGCCCGAACACGCAGAGGAGGCGCCGTGCGCGGGCGGCGGTTGTGGGCGGCCCTGGCCGTCTCCGTGGTGGTGCCCGGGGCGTTGATCGCCGGAGTCTGGGCCCACGTGGCCGATGCGCCCGGCGGGGGCCCGAAGGCGCCAGGCGGCGGTTGGCTCCGGCTCGACGCCACGGGGCACTTCTTCCTCGCCGCCTGCGTCGTCCTCGGGGCGGCCTTCCTCGGCGGCCGGATCGCCCGGCGGGCCGGGCAGCCGCCCGTGGTCGGGGAGATCTGCGCGGGGCTGGCGCTCGGACCCTCGTTGCTCGGGCACTTCGCGCCCGCCGTCACGGCCTGGCTGTTCCCCGCCCCCGCGCTGCGGCTGCTCGACGGACTCGCCCAGCTCGGCCTGGTGCTCTTCATGTTCGGGGTCGGACAGGAGCTGGCCGGACAGGAGCTGGCCGGACAGGAGCCGACGCCGGGTCAGAAGCCGCCCGGTCGGGAGTTCCGCGGAGTCGCCGCGCGGGCCGTCCTCGTCAGCCAGGCCTCGATGCTCGTACCGTTCGCCCTCGGCGCGGTAGCGGCGACCCGGCTGCTCGGCTTCGCCGGGCCCCGCGCCAATCCCCTGTCCTTCGCACTGTTCCTGGGCTGCGCGCTGAGCATCACGGCCCTCCCGGTGCTCGCCCGCATCCTCACCGACCTGGACCTCACCCGGACCGAGCCGGGGCGGCTCAGCCTGTTCGCGGCGGCGGTCGGCGACGCCGGGAGCTGGCTGGTGCTCGCCTGGATCCTGGTCGGCGGGACGCCGTTCGCGGTGGTGGGCGCGGCCGCCGCGGCCCTGATCCTCCTCGGCCCGGTGCGCGGGGCGCTGCGGCGGTGGGCGGCGGGCAGCGCCCGCGAGCACTCGGCCGCCGCCCTGACCGTCCTGCTGGTGGTCGCGGTCACCGGCGCGTCCGCGCTGACCGCCGCCCTGGGCATCCACCAGCTGATCGGCGCGCTGCTGGTGGGACTGGTCTGGCCGGGCGAACTCACGGGCAGGGACGGGACCGAAGGCAAGGACAGGAGCAAGGACAGGAACAAGGACAGGGACAGGGACAGGGACAGGGACAGGGCCCTGAGCCGGGGCAAGGACGTCACACACCTCACCGCCACGGCCCGGTCCGTGCTGCTGCCGTTCTTCTTCTTCGGCTTCGGCCTGACCGTGGACCTGACGGGCCTGCGCTGGGACGCCCGCACGGCCCTGGCGCTGGCCGGTCTGCTCTCCCTGGCGGTCCTCGGCAAGCTCCTCGGCCCCGGGCTGGTCGCCCGCCTGACCGGCATGGCCTGGAAGCCCGCCGTCACACTCGGCGTGCTCCTCAACGCCCGGGGCCTGACCGAGCTGGTGGTCGTACAGATCGGCTACCAGGCGGGCATCATCGACCGCCGGATGCTCGGCATCCTGACGCTGGTGGCCCTGATCACCACCGCCATGACCACTCCCCTGCTCCGACTCCTCGGGCTGCCCGGGCTGCCCGATCCGCTAGGGCTGCCGGACGGCGGCCGCGCCGGCCAGCAGCCGGGGAGCGGCGGCGCAGGCGGTGGGGGCCCAGCTGAGGAGGCTGGAGCCGACCGACATGCCGCCGCCGAAGCCGGACAGGAGGACCACGTCGTCCTCGGCGATCAGGCCCTTGCGGTGGATCTCGTCGAGGGTGACGGCGACGGACGCCGAGCCCGTGTTCCCGTAGTGGCTGATCTCCAGGTGGAGGACGGCGTTGTCGAGGCCGAGCTCCGGCCAGACCTCGCCGATCATGACGGCGTTGGCCTGGTGCGGGACGAAGTGGTCGACTGAGCGGCCCGGGAGTCCGGCCCTGGCCAGGAGTTCCGCGATCGCCCCGGGCAGGTTCTCCTGGACGAAGGTGCGCACTGCGCGCCCGTCCATCCGGAAGTGGTGCCCGCCCTCCTTCAGGGTCCGCGCGGAGGCGGGCAGGCGGCTGCCGCCCGCCGGGACCCCGATCATCGAGTGCTGGTCGCCCCGGGTGAGCAGGCTGGTGCCGAGCACCCCGTGGCCTTCGGCCGAGGGGCCGAGCACCGCGGCGCCCGCGCCGTCCCCGAAGAGGATCGCCGTCTTGCGGTCGGTGTGGTCCAGGATGCGCGAGTAGACGTCCGCGCCGATCACCAGGCCGTACGCGTCTCCCGGTTCGGCGCGCAGCAGGCGCTCGGTGACCGTCAGGGCGTAGACGAAGCCGCTGCACACGGAGTTCACGTCGAAGGCGGCGGCGTTCACGGCTCCGAGCAGGTGCTGGACGATCGCCGCGGTGGCCGGCTGGGGCTGGTCGGGGGTGGAGGTCGCGACCACGATGTACGAGAGGTCGCGCGGCCGGATGCCGGCCTGCTCCAGGGCCCGGCGGCCCGCGTGGGCGGCGAGGTCGGAGGTGGCCTCGTGGGCGGCGGCCCGGCGGCGCTCGCGGATGCCGGTCTTGCGCACGATCCACTCGTCCGTGACTCCCGCGAGCCGTGCCACCTCCTCGTTTCCGATGATCCGCTCCGGCAGGTAGGACCCCGTGGCGAGCACGGCCACCGGACTGGCGGGGAGGTCTTCAGGGACGTCTTTCACGCGCGTATCTCCTCGAATAGGGGTGCTTCGGTGCCCGTGATCTGCTCCCAGCCCGCGAGCAGGGCGTGCGCCGAGAGGACCGGGTCGTCGCCGACGACCACCGGGTGGCCGACCGAGCCGAGCAGGTCGAGGTCGCTGGCGTGGTCCCCGTACGCCGTGCACCGCTCGCGGTCCAGGCCCCGTACGGCGGCCACGGCGCGGGCCGTGGCGCCCTTCGCGGCGCCGATCATCGGGGTCACGACCTCGCCCGTCAGGGCCCCGCGCCGGATCACGGGCCGGGTCCCGAAGGCCCAGTGCGCGCCGAGGTGTTCGGCGACCGGGTCCAGGCAGGCGAAGAAGGAGCCCGAGACCAGGACGGTGAAGTCGCCGCGCTCCAGGTGTCCGGCGAAGCGGGCGGTGGGGCCGGGCAGGAAAGGCGCACCCTCCAGTTCTGATGCGAACCAGGCCCGGCCGGACTCGGCGAGGGCTTCCGCGCTCTCCCCCGCGAAGAGCCGGTAGTAGCGGCGGTTGATCTCGGTCCGGGGAGTTCCCCCGGCGGCGGCGCGGTGCAGCTCACCCGTCAGACGGGCGTAGGTGTCGGGGGCCTCTCCGCGGCGGTCCAGGTGGAAGGCCAGGAAGCGGAACATGCTCTTGAACCCGACGAGGGTCTCGTCGACGTCGAAGAAGGCGGCCGCGGCGCTCATCGGGCGGCCCGCACCCGGGTCAGCGAGAGCGAGAGCACGCACAGGCTCTCGCCGTCCTGGGTGGCCTCGACGCGCACCGGCACCAGATCGGCGTCCGGCCCGGTGAACCCGCCGAGTTCGCCCTGGTCGCCGAAGTCCACGAGGCCGCCGGCGGTGTAGTAGGAGTCCCGGTCGGGGCCGTCCTGGCGCTGGTCGCCGACGACGGCGGTCAGCACGGCCGGGCTGTCGAGCTCGCCGAACCGGGTGAAGGTCACGGCGAGTTCGGTCGGGTAGACCCGGGAGGGCGACATCCCGCGGACCTCCAGGGCCCCGTAGAGGGCGAGCTGGCGGGCGGCCTCCGCAATGACCATGCCGGGCAGGTGGTCCTGCGGGTGGTCGAACATGCTGGGGTGGGTGCTGGGCGTGAGTATCTGTGCGGTCAGCGTGGTGCCGTCGGCCTCGATGCCGCCGAGGACCACGTTGTCGGCGTTGACCCGGCCGACGCGGTACGGCTGCGCCGGCGCGCCGGGCACGCCACCGGGGCGGGGGCGGTCGGCGGAGGAGGGCAGCGGGCGCTGGTCGCGGTTGCGCAGCCGCAACTGCAGGTAGGAGTCAGGGGACTTGAAGCGCAGGCCGATGCCGGCCCGGCCGATGCTGACCTCGCCGACCCGCAGGTCGACCTCGTAGTCGAGGCCGTTGGTGCGGCCCTCGCGGACGTAGTGGTTGCTGGTGGTGACGTGCAGGGTCAGCTGGCACGGCGCGGTGCCCACCGTGACCCGGTCCGGGTGGGTGAGGTGCACCCGCAGGTGGGTCAGGATGAACTTGTCCGCTCTGGGCACTGCGAAGTAGGCGTGCGCACCGGCCAGGGCCGCCTGCCGGCAGGCCTCCAGCAGCAGCACCGGGTCGTACACGTCGGGGCCCAGCAGGTGGTCGCCGTAGTAGGCGTGAGAGCGGGGCAGCTGGGCCGCCGCCGCGTACGAGGTCTCGTCTACGGGCTGGAGGTCGGTGAGGAAGACCTCGCCGAGCGCGTCCCGGTGGACCAGGGTCCGGTCGACGGTGCGGGTGTAGGTGAGCTCGGGTACGGCGAATTCCAGTTCGAGCGGCGCGGGTGCGGTGTTCACGTACGGAACCTGCTTTCTCGGTTGGTCTTCGGTGTGCGGTCTTCGGGTCTGCCGGTGTGTCGGTGTGTCGGTCTTTCGGTCTTCGGCCTGTCGGTGGCGGGCTGTTCGAGGTGTGGAGCCGTCAGCCCCGCTCCAGGAGGACTCCGGTCCAGGTGAAACCGGCTCCGGCGCCCAGGAGCAGGACCCGGTCGCCGGTGGCGAAGGTCTCGGTGCGCTCCAGGTGGTCGAGGCCGGCGATCTGGTCGCCGGAGCCGAGGTGGCCGACGGTGGCGCCGAACTCCCACAGCGAGATCGCGCTGCCGCCGGGGAATTCCGGGAAGTAGTTCTCTTCGAGCAGGGGCAGGCCCAGGTTGGGGTAGACGACCCGGCGCAGCTTGAAGTCGTCCCCGTCCGGCAGCAGGGCCCGGCGGATCTCGCGCACCGCGCGGCGGGTGGCGTCGCGCAGGCTGTCTCCCCCGTGGGCGGCCAGGTAGCGCTTCTTCGCGGCCCGCACATCGTGTTCGGCGGCGATCAGCTCGGAGGTTTCGGGGGCCGGGGCGTCGAGCCGGTGCAGTCCTTCGAGGGCGGGGTCGCTGACGCTGTGGGTGGCCAGCACCCTCCAGGCGGGCGCAGCGGTGTCGACGGCGTCGGTGGGGTCGATCGCGGTCAGGACCACGGCCGCCGCACCGTCTCCGTAGACGATGCCGTAGTCGGCGGTGAACCGGTCGAAGCCGGATTCGGCGAACCGGTCGGTGGCCACGACCAGTGCGGTGCGCCGGCCCTGCGCGCCCAAGAAGCCCGTCACCAGGTCCAGTACGAGCAGCTGCGCGTTGCAGCCCTGGTTGACGGTGAAGGGCAGGGCGCGGGTGGCGCCCAGCCGGGACTGGAGCCAGGAGGCCGGGGACCACAGGCGCTGGTGGCCGTGGCGGTGGATCGAGGTGACCGCGATCAGGTCGATGTCCTGGGCCTTGACCCCGGCCGCGGCGAGCGCCCGCTCGGCGGCGACGAGGGCCATGTCGCCCGGGTAGAGGGATTCCTCGGCGGCGATGGTGCGGTAGCCGGTGGAGCGGATGCGTTCGGCGTCGGCGTCGTGGTGGCGGGCCGCCTCGGCGGCCAGGTCCAGCCGCTGCTCGGGGAGGTAGCTGCCGGTGCCCGCGATGCCGAGGCGGGGGGTGTGGTCCGTGCTCATGCCGCCTCCTTCTCGGTGTGGGTGGGTACGGGCGCGGCGGCTTCCGCGAGCGGGAGCTGGCTCCACGTCCGCGCGTACCCGTCCAGGGACCGCGCTACGGAGCTTCGCGCCGCGGGGGTCTCGGCCCGGCGCATCACGTCGAGGAGCCCGAGGACTCCGGTGCTGCGGGCGACCTCGGCAGCCGCGGCGCGGCGCTCCTCGGCGTACCCGTCCAGCAGGGCGGCGTCGCCGCCGTCGAGGAGGGCGGCGAACCGCCAGGCCAGCGCCCAGGCGTCGGCGAAGCCGGTGTTCATCGCCTGGCCGCCGGCCGGGGAGTTGAGGTGGGCGGCGTCTCCGGCGAGGACGGTGCGGCCCTCGGTGAAGCGCTCCGCGAGCCGTTCGTGGACCTGGTAGTGCGCGATCCGGTCGATCCGCTCGAAGGCGAGGGTCTCGCCGAAGCCGAGGGTCTCCACGCTCCGGCGGAACTCCTCGGCGCCGAGCTCGCTGTCCCGTTCCAGGGACTCGGCGGAGACCGGTCCCGCGATCCGCACCGTGCCGTGGGGCAGCGGGAGCAGGGAGACCGCGCCGGCCGGGCCGATGTACATGGCGGAGGCGTCCGGATCGGCCGGAACGCGGGGCGCGCCCTCGGCCAGCAGATAGCTCATCGGGTAGGTGACACCGGGGAAGTCGATGCCCAGCGCGGTGCGGACGGCGCTGCTGGCGCCGTCGGCCGCCACCAGGTAGCGGGCGTTCAGGCCCGTCGGTGTGGAGTCCGGGTCCGCGTACCGGAGCTCGACGTCGACCCCGGTCCCGACCTCGCGGTGGGAGACGTAGCGCAGGCCCCGCAGGAGGCGGCCGCCGAGGGCGGTGAACCGCTGGGCGAGGAGCTCTTCCACCTCGGGCTGCGGCACGTTCAGGTAATAGGGGAAGTCGGTGTCGAGGCCGCTGAAGTCGATGCTGAACACGGCCCCGTGGGCGGTGTGGAAGTCGATGCGGCGCTGCCGTACGCCCCGCTCCTCCAGGGCGGTGCGCAGGCCCAGGCCCTCCAGGATCTCCAGGCCGGCCGCGTGCACCATGACCGCCCGGGTGCGGGGGTCGATCGCCTCGCGCTGCTCGACGACGGTGCATTCGACACCGAGGTCCCGCAGGAGGCAGCCCAGCATCAGACCGGTGGGGCCGGCCCCGATGACCAGGACGGCGGTGGTGGGAGCGGCGGCGTCCCGGGCGGTCGGGGACACGGCCGTCGCGGCGGGCGTGGCGGTCGGAGCGGAGGGGGCGGTCGGAGCGGGCGGTGTGGCGCGGTTCATCGGTGGGTCACTTCCTCTCCGTACGGGCGGGACTGCTGTCGCCGGGGACCGGCGCGGGGGACACGGGTGGGGTCCCCGGCGACAGGTGTGCGGGGCGGCCGGAGCCGGCCGGGGCCGGTCAGTGCTTGCCGGCGGTGCGGCGGCTGCGGAGGAAGACGGCGACCAGCAGGGCGACGCCGATCAGGATCAGGCCGTTGACCAGGATCGAGAGGTTGATGCCGGACAGGGTCGCGGCCTTGACCGGCTCGCTCGACAGGCTGCGGATCTGGGCGGTGGCGATCGCGCTCATGATCGGGATGCCGATCGTGATGCTGACCTGCTGGGTCAGCGTGGTGATGCCGGTGGCCAGGCCCTGCTGCTCGTTGGGCAGACCCGAGGTGGCGGTGACCATGAAGCCGACGATGGCGGCGACGTGGGCGTAGCTGCTGAGGAAGGCCAGGGCGAGGACCCCGTAGAGCCAGCCGCGGGCGTCACCGGCGAAGACGAGCGCGCCGACCGTGATGCCCTGGACCAGCAGGCCCGCGACGAGGACCGCCCGGCTGCTGCCGAGGACGCCGATCCAGCGGGGGGCGGTGACTCCGCCGAGGAAGGCGCCGACGCCCAGGACGCCGAAGGTCAGGCCGGTCGCCATCGCCGAGTACCCCAGGACCTCCTGGAGGTAGAGGGTCAGCAGGAAGATCATCGAGGTGAAGCCGATGAAGGTGGCGGCGCCACCGATGTTGCCCCAGGTGACGGTGCGGCGGCCGAGGATGCGCAGCGGGGCCAGCGGCTCGGGGGCGTTGAGCTCCACGAAGCCGAAGACGATCAGCAGCAGCACGCCGACGGCGAGCGAGATCAGGGTGGTGGGGTCGCCCCAGCCGTACTGGCCGGCGGCGGAGATGCCGTAGACGAGGGCGATCAGACCGGCGCTGACGGAGACGGCTCCGGGGATGTCGAGCTTGCCGCCGGTGTGCCCGCGGGAGGCCTTGACCAGCATCGGCGTGACGACGATCAGCAGGATGCCGATCGGGATGTTGATGAAGAAGCCCCAGCGCCAGCTCAGGGTGTCCGTCAGCATGCCGCCGAGGATGGCTCCGCAGGTGAAGCCCGCGGAGAGCATGGCGCCGTTGAGTCCGAGCGCGCGGTCGCGCAGCGGGCCCTCGGGGAAGGAGGTGATCAGCAGGGCGAGGCCTGCCGGGGTGACCATCGCGGTCGCCAGGCCCTGGGCCACTCGGGCCGCGAGCAGCGGTCCGGCGGCGTCGACGAGTCCGCCCGCGAGGGAGGAGACTGTCAGCAGGACCAGACCCGCGAGGAAGACCTTGCGGGCTCCGACGAGGTCGGCGACGCGGCCGAAGAGGAGGCTGAAACCGGCCGCGCTGAGGGCGAAGGCCGTGGCGATCCACTGCAGGTTCTCGGTGGCGAAGTGGAGCTCGCGGCCGATGACGGGGACCGCGACGTTCATGATGGAGAAGTCCACCGCGAGGGTGAACTGGGCGCCGAGCAGGAGAAGCAGGATGAGCGTCTGGCGCCTCGTCATCTTGTCCGGCGCGGCTTCCGGGACCTGGGCCGGAGTGGTGACCGACCCCGGTGAGTGATCGGTCCGAGTCTCCTCGGGGCTGTTGACCGTAGACATGAGTGACCTTTCGCTTCCTGCCGGTTGGTGTGCTCCGAGCATCTGCGGGGCAGGAGGTGCTAGCCAGTACCCGCCGTTTCATAGGGCTGCGCTGGGTACCACCGGCTGGGTCTGTCTCAGGTCGCGGGTCCGTGAATACGTTTCGCCACATGACCGAATCCACACGTTCCACAGTCGAAGAGTTCTTCCGCCGCATCGGCGCCGGCGAGGGGGAACGGGCCCTCGAACTGCTCGCGGAGCCCCTCGACTGGTTCACCCCCGGCGACACCGCGCTGATCCCCTGGATGGGGCGGCGCAGCACCCGCGGCGAGGTCGCGGACTTCTTCGAGCAGGCCGGTGAGAACCTCACGCCGCAGGAGTTCTCCATCGAGCGCGTCCTGGCCGACGGGGACGCCGCCGTGGCGCTGGGCAGCTTCCGCTACCTCGTGAACGCCACCGGCAAGGCCTTCGCGTCGGAGTTCGCCGTCGAACTGCGCGTCGCAGACGGCCTGATCACCCGCTACCACATGCACGAGGACAGCCACGCGATCTCGCTGGCCTTCCTCTGACCTGTCCGGCTCGGACCCACTCGACCCACCCGGACCCACACGGACCACACGGACTCGGCCGGTGAGCGCGAAAGAGGCTGTCATGACCACCCGGTACCCCACTGAAGAAGAAACCGACACGGACAGCGCGCGGCCGGACGCCTACGAGGTCCTCGTCGTCGGCGCCGGACCGACCGGCCTGACCGCGGCCTGCGAGCTGCTGCGCCGCGGGGTCCGCGTCAGGATCGTGGACGCGGCACCCGGCCCCAGCGTCCATTCCAAGGCGATGCTGGTGTGGCCGCGCACCCTGGACATACTCGAGGACCTCGGGCTCTCCGCGGGCGTCGACCAAGTCGCCGTCAAGTTGCGGCAGATGACGTACTACTCGGAGAAGAAGCCGGTCACGCGGATGCGGATGGCCGACGACATGGCCCCGTACTGCCTGCCGCAGCGGCTCACCGAGGAGGTGCTGACCGCCGGTCTGCACCGGCTCGGCGGCACCGTCGAGCGCGGTGTGCGCCTGACCTCCCTCCAGGGCCTGGACTTCGGCGGGGCGATACGCGAGGACCGTCCGGTGACGGCCTCGCTGGAGCACGCCGACGGAAGCGTCGAGCGGTTCACCGTTCCCTGGGTGATCGGCGCGGACGGCGCGACCAGCGCGGTGCGCCGCCAGCTCGGCATCCCCTACGAGGGCGCCACGTACGAGAACCGCTTCCTGATCACCGACGCCAAGGTGGCCGGCGACCCGCTGGCTCCCGACGAGGTCCACTACTACCAGTCGCGCATGGGCGTCCTGGCCATCGTGCCGCAGCCCTTCGGGCTGTTCCGGTTCTTCACCAACGCCCCCGGCGACATGGAGGACGGGGAGCTGGCCGACATGCAGCGGCTGGTGGACCTGCGCGGGCCCGGCGGGCTGCGGCTCGTCGACCCGGACTGGGTCACCACCTTCCGGGTGCACCGCCGGCGCGCCGCATCCTTCCAGCTCGGGCGGGTCTTCCTGGCCGGCGACGCCGCCCACGCGCACAGCCCGATGGGCGGCCAGGGCCTGAACACCGGTATCCAGGACGCCCAGAACATCGCGTGGAAGCTGGCCTCGGTGGTCCGCGGCGAGGCCCGGACGGGTCTGCTGGAGACCTACACGCCGGAGCGCGCGGCGGTCGCCGACGCCGTCGTGCGCGACACCGACCTGCAGACCCGCGCCGCGATGTGGACCGGGGGCGGCCAGGTCGCGCTCCGGGACACCGCGATGCGCGCCCTGGACCGTACGGGGATACTCGACCGCTTCTACGTACCGGTCGCCGCGGGCCGCCGCTGGGTCTACGGCCCGGTCGGCGAAGGCCCCCGGCGCCGCTCCCGGCCCGCGAAAACTGGTGCTCGGCGCGGGCGGGCCTGCGCCGGCACGCCCGGGAGGGCGCGGCCCTGCCGCGCGAGCTGGCCGTGGCGCTGAGGATGGCCGGTCCCGACGCCGACCCGGCCCGGTTCCAGCTGCTGGTGCTCCCCGGGCAGAAGGACACCGACCCGGGCCTGGCCGACGCGATCCGCAGGCTGGTCGCTCCCTGGCGCGGCCGGCTGCGGGTCGTGGACGCCGCATCGCTGCCCGGACGCAGTCCGGCCGCCTCGGCCGCGCGCGAACTGCACTGCCGACACGCCGGGTTCCACCTGGTGCGGCCGGACGGGCACATCGTGCTGCACGGCCACCGCGAGGAGCTCCACGAACTGTCCGACACCCTCGACCGCCTGCTCCTGCCCGGGGCCGGCGGCGAGGACGAGGCCGACGACCACCCCGCCGGCCACCCCTCATCCCACGCAGAACTCTCCCTGGAGGAAGAAGACATGTACCAGAGCGCCGGATCCGTTCCCTTCGCCCACCTCGTCGGCTCCGGCCCGCACAAGGTGATCGTGCTCCACTCCCTCTTCCTGGGGCACCAGTCCTTCTCCTCGCTGTGGCCGCACGTGGACGGGACCCGCTTCAGCTACGCGTTCATGGACTGCCGGGGCTTCGGCCGCAGCCTGGACGTGGCGGGTACGTACACCACCGACGAGATAGCCTCCGACGTGCTGACGCTCGCCGACAGCCTGGGCTGGCAGGAGTTCTCGCTGATCGGGCACTCGCTCGGCGGCCAGCCCATCCAGCAGGTGCTGCTCAAGGCCCCGCAGCGGGTCCGTCGGATCATCGGTCTGAACCCCGTCCCCGCCAACGGGATGCCCATCCCGGACTCCGACTTCCCGCTGTTCGCGGACGCCGCGCACAAGATCGAGAACCGTCGCGTCATCGTCGACATGACCACCGGGAACCGCCTGTCGGCGAACTGGGTCGCGGGGATGGCGGAGACCTCGATGAAGGAGGTCAGCCCGGTCGCGTACCGCAGCTACCTGGACTCCTTCCGCACCACCGACTTCGCCGACCGGGTGACCGGCGCCCAGGTGCCCGCCCTGGTGGTGGTCGGCGAGCACGACCCCGCGGTGACCGAGGAGGCGATGCGCGAGACCTGGATGAAGCACTACCCCAACGGCGAACTGACGGTCGTGGGCAACTCCGGCCACTACCCGATGGTGGAGACCCCGGTGGCCCTGGTCACCCTCACGGAGGAGTTCCTCTCCCGGTAGCCGCGGCGCCCCGCGGTCGCGCGTCCCGCGCACGGGGCTCCGCAGATGGACGGAGGCGGACATCCGGTGACTCTCCTGTCGGTTGCCCGGATGTCCGCCTTCCCCACTTCCGCACTTCGAATAAGAAGGAGGCCGTCCCATGGCGGTGATGACGGCTCCGCGGTCGACCGCGGCGCGCACGCGCGGTACGGGACTGGTCGCCGTGGTCGGCCGCGAGGAGCTGACGGCATTCGTCGGCGCCGCCCTGGAATCGGCGGGTGCCCGTGCCGAGGACGCGGACCTGACGGCCCAGGTGCTGGTGGCCGCCGACGCGGCGGGGGCCGGCGAACACGGTGTGGTCCGGCTCGGTCCCTGTGTACGGGGGCTGCTGGACGGGAGCATCGACGGCGGCGCCCGGCCCGAGATCGTCCACCGGTACGGCGCGGTCACCGTGGTCGACGCCCATCACGGACTGGGCCAGCCCACGCTGGCCTTCGCCGTGGACCAGGCGCTGGAGCAGGCCAGGGACCACGGATCGGCCATGGTTTCGGTACGCCGTTCACGCCATGTCGGTGCCACGGACTGGTACAGCGAGCGGGCGGCCCGTGTCGGCGCTTTCGGCATCATCACCAGCTCGGGGCCCGGTTCCGGTGCTTCGGGGCGATACCGACCGGGGGTGGAAACAAGCCAGTTGGTCATGTGCGTGAACCAGAGCGGTACGGGGGCCGCGCACCCGGCCGGACCACCCTCCGAACTGCAGTCCGTCTCACCGGCCGCCGCCTCCCCGGCGCAGGCCCGGCTCTGCCTGCCCGCCACGCTCCTGGAGGAGCTCGCACGGGTCGCGGCCCTGGTCAAAGTCACGCCCGTGACCGATCTCGACCGCGGCAGGAGCCCCCGCACAGCCGCCCCGAGAAGATCCGCTTCCGCGTTGTCCATTCTGGATCGATAAAAGAACCGTACGTGCTGTAGTAGATACCCGAACTAAAATTTTCTTAGCGGTAACAATTCCGATAGACGACCCGCCCAGACCGCCTCCGCTCCGTGGCCGAATTCCTGTCGGAGTTTCCACTGAATGGATTCCTCAGGCACCCATCTCGCTCGCCAGACCGCTCCCGCATGAGATCTTTGGTCCGCTTGGCTTTCCAGTGACCAAGGTCACCGGCCGGAACTCGCCGTTCCGGGTTTCTGTTAGAAGCAGGCCTGTGGCGCGAATCCGGGCGCCGGGGATATCAGGTCCCCGGTGGTCGCTTCCACGTGCGCCGCAGCGGCTAATCTTCTCGTGCGGTCATTTAGGCGCCGTACGTGGGTAGCGAAAGGCGAAAACAGAATGCAGCGGGCGGCGGGGGTTCGGGATTCAGATCTTGGAATGTTTCTCCAGGTACGGCGCAGCAGGCTGACACCAGACGAGATCGGCCTGTCGAGCGACGGCAAGAGACGCAGGGTCCAGGGACTGCGCAGGGAGGAGGTGGCCCACCTCGCCCAGGTCAGCGTCAACTACTACACGCGCCTGGAGCAGGGACAGAACCGCAGCGCCTCCCCCGAGGTCCTGGACGCCATCGCCACCGCCCTCCAGCTCAACGCGGGCGAGCGGGCGCACCTGCACAACCTCTCCCGGGCCGCCGAGCTCGCCCGCCCGGCCCGGCCCGCCGCCGAGGTGCGCCCGGCCGTGGCCCGCATGATCGCCGCCTACGTCCAGGGGCCCGCCGTCGTACTCGGCCGGCAGATGGACATCCTCGCGTGGAACGCCCTGGCCCGCACGATGTTCTCCGGGCACATCGACGTGGAGGAACTGCTCGCGAGGGACACGCCCCCGAACCTCGCCGAACTCGTCTTCCTGCACCCCGGCGCCCGCGCCCTCTACCCCCAGTGGCACAGCGAGGCCGTGGAGATGGCCGGGTACCTGCGCATGATGGCCGGCCGTTTCCCCGGCGACCCCGAGCTGACCGAGCTCATCGAGCGGCTCGGCCTGGAGAGCGAGGAGTTCACCGAGATCTGGTCCGGCCACGTCGTCGGGGAGAAGACGCACGGCACCCGGCACCTGCACCACCCGGCGGTCGGCGAGCTGAGCCTGGCCTTCGAGAGCCTGCGCCTTCCCGACTCCCCCGACCAGTGCATCGTGCTCTACCACGCGGACCCCGCCTCGCCCGAGGAACGGGCGTTACGGGTCCTCCTCGAGGGAGACTCCGGTGCGCCCCCGGCCTGATTCCACCCGGCGCATCGGCCC
The DNA here is from genome assembly GCF_057834465.1 of Streptomyces sp. GL_140. Lineage (NCBI taxonomy): Bacteria > Bacillati > Actinomycetota > Actinomycetes > Kitasatosporales > Streptomycetaceae > Streptomyces > Streptomyces sp. GL_140. The sequence goes on along the minus strand of NZ_JBYQMJ010000003.1, from coordinate 110,865 downwards.
TGCTGAGGATGACCAACAGGGGCAGGCACGCACCCCGAGGTCTCGCGAAACTGAACACATGGAACCCTTCGCCGACCTCAGCCGATTTCTGATTTCCCAGCGCTTACGCACGGACCCGGGAGTCGCACCGCGCGAACTGGCCCTGGCGGCCGGGATCGACGCCGATCGCTACAACGACATCGAAGACGGCCGGGCCGGGCGCGTGGCCCTGTCCGTGCTCGACGCCCTCGCTTCGGCGCTGCGCCTGGAAGCCGAGGACCGCGGTGAGCTGTTCCGGCTCGGCGGATCGCCCGGCGCCTGCCGGCTCCGCGGGCTGGGCCACCTGACCCGTGCCGTGCCCAACCTGCCGGTGGTCGCCTTCAACCACCGCTTCGACATCACCGGCTGGAACCTCCCGGGGCAGGCCCTGCTCGCCTGGGGGATGGACCGGCCCGTCGACCCGGTCCCGCCCAACCTGGCCCGCATGCTGTTCCTCGACCCCGCCACCCAGACGCTGTACGGGGCCTGGCAGCCCGAGGCGGCCCGGATCGCGGCGGCCCTGCGGCGCGCCACCCGGACGCACGCGGACGAGGAACTGAACTCCCTGATCGTCGAGTTGGGGGCGGCCAGCCAGGAGTTCGCCGCGCTCTGGTCCGGCGCGGCCGACGGGACCCGCCCCGCCGAGGACGGCAGCGACGTCCTGGTCCACTTCGAGCACCCGGCCGTCGGGGGCATGACGCTCTCCCGGGCGGTGATCGAGGACGGGGTGGGCAACGGGCAGCGCGCCGTGGTGTTCAGCCCCGAGCCCGGTTCCGGCTCCGCGGCCGCCCTGGAGGACCTGCTCACACGAGTGACCGGCCGGCCCCGCTGAGGGCACGGCCGGTCACGGACCCCGTCGGACGGATCGGTACCGGTCAGGCGGACCGGGGCCCGTCCAGCCCGGGGTAGGCCCGGGCCGCGCGCGGAGGTACCGCGAAGGTGGCCCGGCTGCGTACGTCCATGAACGCGTTGATCCCGTTGTTGCGCCGTACCCCGATCGCCCCGTGATGCGCGGGCGCGTCGGCGGCGTTCATCATCGCCCGCGTGGCCTGGAAGTCCTCCATCGTGCGCTGCAGCGACACGAAGTGGCTCCCGGGCACACCGTTGTCCAACGTCGCGAAGTCCCGGCGGTTGATCCGCGGCCGGCCCGCGAGCCGGGCCCTGCCGGTCGCCTGCGCGTGCCCGACCCGCCCGTGGCCGACCGCCACCGCGGGAAGCTCCGTACGGTCGCTCTCCGCGTCCTCGACCAGGGCGTGCGCCTCCTTCGCGGTCACCCGCGGCGAGTACATCAGCGCGGCCCGTTCGTCCTCGCCCCGCTCGTACCAGCTGTCGGTGTCCAGCACGATGTAGCTGACGTGCATGGTCGTACCGCCCGCGAAGGGCCCGTCGGGGACCGACACCTCCTCCTCGGTCGCCTGGTTCTTCCTGAGTCCCGAGTGGAAGCCCATCAGCAGCGGCGCGTCCCCCGGGATGGCCGCCTGCGGGCGCCGCTCGGCCGGAAGCCCCTCGCCGACGAAGCCGGTGCGCACCTCGGCCAGGTGCAGCCGCCCGCGCTGGTCCAGCGGTCCCGGCCCGAACAGCTGCCGCAGCGCCTCCTCCACCGTCTCCTCCCGGTCCGAAGCCAGGTGCAGGCAGGCGTCGTAGTCCTCCAGGACCGGGTTCTCCCAGCGGGCCATCGGGACCGGCCCGGCGACCGGGGAGCGCATCGCCGTGTACCGGGAGAACCAGCCCGGACCCCAGCCCAGGCACATCAGCAGCCCCTCGCCGCCGTAGCCGTACGTGGCTTCGAGCGCGGCCAGCGCCGCCTCCAGCTCGCGGGCGTCCTCGGCCGTGGGCGCGGCGGCCACCTCCAGCATCAGCAGCCGGTGGTGTCGGGGCGGCAGCGAACGGCCCGCCTCGTCGGAGCGGAAGGTGTCCTCCCAGGCGTGCTGGGCGGCGGGGAGTACGGACATCACAGCTCCTCCTGCGGCTCGTCGCGGCGCAGCGCCGCGAAGGCCGCGGACCAGTCGGTCACCGGCTCGCCGGGTTCGTTGAACAGGCTGAAGGTGGTCGAGCGGGCGGCGCCCTGCTCGACGGCCGCGACGATCGCCTCGGCCAGGTCGTAACGGGACACCATGCCGTCGCCCCAGGGGTTCTGGCTGAGCGTCAGGGCGTGGCTTCCGGGCGGGTCGTCGGTCATCCAGGTGGGCCTGACCACGGTGTAGGGCAGGCCGCTCTCGCGGACCATGCGCTCGGCGGCGATCCGCGACGGCAGCAGCGTGTCGTTGATCCGGTTGAGCGGATGGGCCGGGCCGTGCCCGACCGCGAAGGAGCTGAACAGGACGAAGTGGGCGTCCGGGCAGTGCCCCAGGGCCAGGTCCAGCAGGGTCCGCGTGGCCCGCTCGGTGTGCACCGGGGCGTCGCCCCGCTTCGGCACCAGGATCAGCGCGTCGGCGTCCGTGAGCTCCCCGGGGTCCCTGGCCAGGCGGTCCAGGTCGTCCACGTAGCCGACGGAGTGTCCCCGCCCGGCCGCGGCGGCGGCGATGACCTTGCCGCTGCCCGCGCGGTAGGCGGAGCCCGCGATGACGATCCGCGCCACCGCGCTCACACCCCGCCGTCGACGAGGAGTGCGGCCTTGCCGTGGATCCGGCGCTCGCGCAGCGCCGTCATCACCTCGGGCAGCCGCTCCCACCCGTCGACGGCGCCGAGCACCGGGCGCAGCAGGCCCCGCTCGATCAGGCCCACCAGTTCCGCCAGGTCCTCGCCGACCGGCTCGCCGGAGCCGAACACCCAGAAGGGGTGCAGCGTCTGGCGGGCGTGCGGCACGAAGGAGGAGATGCTCAGGGTCGCGGTGCGTCCCGAGGAGGTGCCGAGCAGTACGAAGTGCCCCAGCGGCGACAGCATCTTCAGGGCGCTCTGGAGCACCTCGCCGCCCACCGACTCCAGGATCACGTCGAACTCGCCGTCGGCTTCGGCGAGCGAGCCGATCACCTGCTCGGCGCCGAGCTCCTTCAGGTCCAGCTCCCGCCGGGTGCCCGTCAGCGCCGTGACCTCGGCCCCGCGGGCGGCGGCCAGCTGGACCGCGAACGAACCCACCCCGCCGCTGGCGCCCGTGATCAGCACCCGGCGGCCGTCCAGAGGTCCGCCGCGGCGCAGGGCGCGCAGCGCGGTCAGCCCCGCGACGCCCAGGGTCGCGGACTCCGCGAAGCCCACGGTGGCGGGCAGCACCGCCATCCGGTCCACGGGGACGGCGGTGTACCGGGCCCACCCGCCGAAGTCGTTCATCGCCACGACGCGGGTCCCGACCGCTGGTCCGCTGCCGTCCGCGGCGGCCCGTGCCACCACCCCGGCGAGGTCCTGGCCGGGCCGCCATCCTTCGGCGCGGCGCCGGAAGAGGTTCAGCTCGCCGCGGTTCACGGAGAACGCCTCCACCTGTACCAGCGCCTCGTCCGCGGCGGGTTCGGGGACGGGCACGGTACGAAGCAGGGGGCCGTCGGGGGCGCCGATCCAGGCGCGCATCGCGTCCGGCGGGGAAGGGGGGTCGAGGGGTGCGGAAAGGGGCGAACCCGTAGGGGAAATCAGGTGGGAGGTCATGTCCACGACGGTAGGCAGCGGGGTGATCCGAAGGGAAAGACCTGCTGGTTCTCCACTCATAACCCTCGGATATGAATCCAGGTCCGCGCCTACGATGGCTCCGTGACGATGCCCGAGGCCCGCCTGCTCCGTTACTTCCTGACCGTCGCCGAGGAGGGAAGCTTCACCCGGGCCGCCGCCCGGCTGCACATCGCCCAGCCCGCGCTCAGCAGCCAGATCCGCCGCCTGGAGAGCCGGCTCGGCGTCAGCCTGTTGCACCGGACCACCCGCGTGGTCCGCCTCACCGAAGCCGGCCGGGCCGTGTACGAACGCGGCCCCGACGCTCTGGCCGCGCTCGAAGCCGTCTGGGAGGCCGCCCGCCGCGCCGGGCAGGGCGAACTGGGCGGGCTGCGCCTGGTCTACAGCACCAGCACCGGCTACGGGACCGTGCCCGCCCTGGTCGAAGCGGTGGGCAGCCGGCTGCCGGGCCTCCAGGTCACCGCCGAGAGCCTGCGCACCCCCGACATCGCCGAAGCCGTGCTCACCGGGCGCGCGGACGCGGGGATCGCCCGGACGCCCGAACCCGTCCCCGGGATCCGGCTGCTCGCGCTGCGCACCGAGCGCCGCGGCATCCTCCTCAGCAGCGACCACCCCCTCGCCGGGCGCTACGAGCTCACCCCCGCCGACGTCGCCGCCTTCCCCCTCCTCCTGCACGAGCGGGCGGCGAACCCGGCCCACCACGACGAGGTGCTCGCTCTCTTCCGCTCCGAAGGACTGACCCCGCGGCTCGCCACCCGCCCGATCGCCTTCGACCCGACCCAGAGCGCCCTGCGCGACGCCCGCACCCTGGGCCTCGTAGGAGAGTCGTCCGGCCGGGAACTGCCCGGCTGGCTCCGCTGGATCCCGCTGCCGCCGGGGACCCGGCCGCTCACCACGCACCTGGTCCTGCCGGACTCCCCGTCACCCGCCGTCGCCCGTTTCACCGACATCGCGCTGGCCGCGGCGCGGGAGTCCGGCTGGCTGCCGGGGTGAGCCCGCCGCGCGGACCCGGCACCGTTAACGGCGTTAATGGCGGCAGCGGCGGCATGGCATTAACGCCGTTAATTGTCATATCGGCCGACTGGTCAGATCAGTTGATCTGTCCGGCGATAGCATCCGGCTCATGCAGCCATCCCGTACAGCTGTCGCGCCGAAGTCGATCGTCCTGACGGGAGCCACCGGCTTCATCGGCTCCGCCGCGCTGGAGGACCTGGCCCGCCGTCCCGGCATCCGCGTACGGGCCCTCGCGCGCACGCCCGGCGCACCGCGCGAAGGGGTGGAGTGGGTGAAGGCCGATCTGGCCGATCCCCCGTCACTGCGCGGGGTCTGCGAGGGCGCCGAAGCGCTGGTGCACCTGGCCTCCGACATCGGTCCGGACGCGGAGCGCTGCCACGCGGTCAACGTGGTGGGCGGCGCGGCCCTCGTGGCCGAGGCCGCGCGGGCGGGCACGAAGCGGCTCGTCCACCTGTCCACCGCCGCGGTCTACGGGCACCGCCCGCACCGGGGGATCGAGGTCGACGAGATCGCGCCGGATCCGGTGTCCGCGGCCAGCCGCACCCGGCTGGAGGCGGAAGCCCCGGTGCTGGCCGCCGGCGGGCTCGTACTGCGGCCGGGGCTGGTCCTCGGAGTCGGGGACCGCTGGGTGGTGGCGACCCTGGCGGAACTGCTGCACCGGGTCCCGGCCCGCTGGGACGGCGGCCGCGGCCTGCTGTCCGTCATCGGCGTCACCGAACTGGCCGGACTGATCGCGTCCTTGGCGACGACCGCCAAGGAGCCCGCACCTGCCGGGATCCACCACGCCAGCCACCCCGTCCCGGTGAGTTCCGGGGACCTGCTGGCCGCGCTGGCCGCCCACGGAGTACTGCCGGAGGTCCACGAGGACTGGCCGTGGGAACGCTGCCTGGCGCAACTGCGTGCCCACCCAGGCGGGGTGTCGGAGCGTCAGTTCGCCCTGCTGGCCCGCGACCACAGCCAGCACAGCACCTCCGTCTGGCACCTGGCGGGCCTGGCACCCGACCCCGACCCGCTGTCCTTCGTCCCCGGGGCCGCCCCCTGGTACCGCACCCACCTGGCACAACTCCACCCGACAGGCGGGGCTCCGGGACACCGCGCTTAGGATGGATCCATGTTGTCGATCAAGAAGGTCCAGATCACCTTCGACTGCGCGGAACCGGCGCGCGTCGCCCGCTTCTGGGCCGAGGTGCTGGGGTACGTCGTATCGCCGCCGGAGGACTTCGCCACTTGGGAGGAGTTCGATCGCGCGCAGGCCCCCGGGGAACCGGGTCCGGCGTGGGGAGCCTGCTCCGACCCCTCAGGTGCGGGCCCGCGGCTGTACTTCCAGCGCGTTCCCGAAGGCAAGGTCGTCAAGAACCGGGTGCACCTGGACGTGCGCGTCGCCACCGGGCTCGTGGGTGAAGAGCGCCTGGCCGTGATCGAGGCCGAATGCGCACGACTGCTCCCGCTCGGCGCTGTACGTGGAAAGCTGCTGCTCGCCGACGAGGAAAACGAATCGTGCCTCGTGATGCAGGACATCGAGGGCAACGAGTTCTGTCTCGACTGAGCGACCTCGCACGCGGCGGCCGCGGCGATGGCGGCCGCCCGGTCCGGGTGAGTTCCGGCCCCGGGCGGTGGCACCGCCGTCCGCGGCTCCCAGGACGGCCGGACCACCGGATCGCCCTGTCCTGCCTGCTGATCGCGGGCCTCCTCGGCTTTCCGTCCGCCGTGCCCAACACCCCCGGCCGCATCGGCAGCCTGCTGGAGACCTTCCTGCCCTGGCTCGGCCTCGCCGTCCCGATCCTGCTGGGCCTCGCACTACTGCGCCGCTCCACCGTCGCCCTGGTCGCGCTGCTGCTCCCCGCCGCCGCCTGGCTCGGGCAGTTCGGCGGCCTGCTCCTGCCGGCCGCCGGCCCGGACGGGCCGGGTGGCCGTCCCGACCTGGTCGCCGTCCAGCACAACGTCAGCGACGAGAACCCCGACCCCGCCCGCACCGCCCGCACCGCCCGCGCCCTCGCCGCCGGCCGCCCCGACCTCATCGCCCTGGAGGAGCTGACCCCTGCCGCCCTCCCGGCCTTCACCGGCGCCCTCGCCGCCGAATACCCCCACCACACCACCCACGGCACGGTCGGCCTCTGGTCGAAGTACCCGCTGACCGAAGTCCGCCCGGTGGACATCCGACCGGCCGGCCTCGGCCCGGACTGGAACCGCGCCCTGCGCGCCACCGCCGCCACCCCGCGCGGGCCGGTCGCCGTGTACGTGGCCCACCTGCCCTCGCTGCGCCTGGGCCCCGCCGGGCTCGGCTCCGCCCGCCGCGACGAGAGCGCCGCCCTCCTCGGCGCCGTGCTCACCGCGGAACCCGCCGACCGCGTCGTCCTCCTCGGAGACCTCAACGGCACCGTCGACGACCGCGGACTGGCTCCGCTGCTCGCGGCCCGGCTGCACGCACCCGAGTCGGGCTTCGCCCTCAGCTGGCCCGCGGCCTTCCCCCTGGCCCGCATCGACCAGGTCCTGGCCCGCTCGGGGACCGTCACGCGCGTGCGTACCCTGCCCCGCACGGGCAGCGACCACCTGCCCATCAGGGCGGACATCCGGTTCGATTAACGTACGTCCATGACTGAATTCGTACTGGTGGCAGGCGCGTGGCTCGGAGCCTCGGCATGGGACGAAGTCGCAAGCGAGCTCCGCGCGCAGGGCCATGAGGTCCACGCGCTGACCCTGTCCGGGCTCGGGGAGAAGCGGGACCCCGCGGCCGGAGCACCCGGTCAGCAGACGCACGTCGACGACATAGCCGACGCCGTCGACCGGCTCGGTCTGCGCGATGTCGTGCTGGTCGGCCACAGCTACGCGGGCGTCCCGGTCGGTCAGGCCGCCGAGCGGATCGGCGCCCGGCTGAACCGGGTGGTCTTCGTCGACGCCAACGTCCCCGTGCACGGCGAGTCGTTCGTCTCCGCCGGCTGGCCCGAGGGCCGCGCCATGATCGAGGCCTCGATCGCCGCGAACGGCGGTTTCTGGCCGCCACTGGGGCCCGATGAATTCGAGGGCCAGGACCTCACCGACGAACAGATCTCCCGGCTCCTCGAAGGCGCCACCCCGCACCCCGGCGCCACCCTCACCGAAGCGGCCGTACTGACCCACCCGCTCGGCGAACTCCCCGCGACCTACGTCAAATGCCTGCTGGACGGCACCGAACCCCACCCCGACGTGGCGAAGCTCCTGGCCACCGGACCGGACTGGCGGCTGACCACCCTGGACACGGGCCACTGGCCGATGTTCTCCGCCCCGTCCGACCTGGCCCGGATCCTCCTCGCCGCCGCGTCCGGACTCCGTACGGAACGGGTCCGAGCCGCCGGGACCGGCTCCGACTCCGGCACCGATGCCGACTTCGAAGCCGCCCTGCGCGACTGGCAGTACGTGCACAATCTGATCATCCCCACGGACGAGCTGTCGCTCGAAGCCGTTCGGGAGCGCTCCGCGCGCAACCTCCTGGACGTGGCCTACCTCGGCGACACCCTCGTCGGATGCATGACGGTCCGCCCGCCGGTGGACGGCTCCAGGACCGCCACCGTGATCGCGCGTATCCTGCCCGACCACCGGGGCCGGGGTTTCGGGCGCGAGCTGTACGCGTACGGACTCGTGCAGGCCCGGAGGCTCGGAGCCGAGGTCATCGAGACGGTCGTCCTCACCTCCAACCCGGAGGGCCTGCGCTTCGCGCAAGCCGCCGGCTTCGTCGAGTTCGACCGCTACGTCCTGCCCGGCCACACCGTGCCGTTCGTCGACCTGCGCCTGGCCTGACCTGCGCCTGCCCTGACCGGCCCGCCCGGTCAGGCGCCGCCGGCCGCCCCGTCGAAGTCCGCGGCACGGTCGGCGGCCCACTGCGCGAACGTGCGCGCGGGCCGGCCCGTCAGCTTCTCGAAGGTCGGCTCCACCACGGCCGGAACACCGACCGACGCAGCCCAGCCCGCGAACAGCGTGTCGATGATGAACGGCGGGATGAAGCGGCTCATCTGCTCGCGCGCGACCTCCGGCGGCAGCTCCTCGTACCGCAGCGGACGGCCGATCGCCGCGCCGATCAGCGCCACCTGCTCGGCGGCCGTGACCGACTCGGGGCCCGTCAGCCCGTAGGTCCGCCCCTCGTGCCCCTCCCCGGTCAGCGCCAGTACCGCGACCTCCGCCAGGTCCGCCTCGTGCACGGGAGCGCTCGTCGCACCCGCGTACGGGCCGCGCACCACGTCGCCGGCCTTCGTCTGGGCACTCCACGGCAGCGCGTTGGTCGCCATGTGGCCCGACCGCAGCAACGTCCAGGCAATGCCCGAACCGCGCACCTCGGCCTCGATGTCGGCGTGGTACTGCGCGATCGGGTTCGCCTGCTCGGCGGCTCCGTCGTCCACCGCGTCGGACGACAGCATCACGATCCGCGCGACACCGGCCGCGCGCGCCGCCGCCACGAAGGCCGGTCCCGAACCCGGCACCGCGAACAGGAACACGGCCGTCACGCCGTCCAGCGCGGCCGGGAGCGACTCCGGCTCCCCCAGATCACCGCGGACCACCTCGGCGGCGCCGAGTGCGGCCGCCTTCTGGGGGTCGCGGGCCAGCACCCGGACCGACGCACCCGCGTCGGTGAGCAGCCGGACTACGTGTCCGCCGACGTTTCCGGTGGCACCGGTGACCAGAATCATGAGCACTCCTCGATGTGTACGAAGCAGCCGTGCGCGTGCGGTCGCGGTCGGGACGATCTCCCGGCCCCCGCTCATGAACACACCGTCTCACCCATTGCGGCAAGTCCCTTGCCGCAATGGGGAGATGATGGGCTCCATGCTGGAAACTTCCGCACGGCTGCTGCGCATGCTCTCCCTCCTGCAGAGCCGTGCCGACTGGAGCGGACCCGAACTCGCCGAGCGGCTGTCGGTCAGTGCGCGGACCGTCAGGTACGACATCGGCAAACTGCGCGACCTGGGGTATCCGGTCCACGCGGTCCCCGGGGTCGCGGGCGGCTACCGGCTCGGGGCGGGCGCCGCGCTGCCGCCGCTGCTCCTCGACGAGGAGGAAGCCGTCGCCGTCTCGGTCAGCCTGCGCACCGCGGCCGGCGGAGGGGTCGCGGGCATCGAGGAGACCGCGGTGCGCGCGCTCGCCAAACTCGAACAGGTACTCCCCCACCACCTGCGCAGACGCGTGGCGGCGATCCAGGAACACACCGTCGCCCTGCTGCCGGGCGGCGCCGCCGGGCCCACCGTCCCGGCGGACACCCTCGCGGAGATCGCCGCCGCCTGCCGTGACCTGCGCGTACTGCGCTTCGCGTACCGGGGCCACGACGGCACCGAGTCGACGCGCGAGGTCGAGCCGTACCGCCTCGTGCACACCGGCCGCCGCTGGTACTTGATGGCGTGGGACCTCGACCGCTCCGACTGGCGGACCTTCCGCGTCGACCGCCTCACCCCCAAGACCGGCCGAGGCGCCCGTTTCACCGCCCGGGAGGCCCCTCCTGCCGACCTCGTGCCGCGCGGGGTCGACGTCGCGCTGTCCCGGTACCGGGCCCGCGTGACCGTCCACGCCCCCGCCGAGGACATCCGGGCCCGCGTCCCGGACTCCGTACGCGTGGACCCGCTGGACGCTGCCCGGTGCATCGTCCACGCGGGCGCGGACACCCCCGACCGCCTCGCCCTGCACCTGCTCATGATCGACGCCGACTTCGAGGTCGACGGCCCGCCGGAGCTCCTCGCCTCCCTCCAGACCCTCGCCACCCGCTCCGCGCGTGCGACCCCGAGGCCGTGACAGTTTCCGTGACCGACCGCTTCACCGGGCCGTGAGCAAGGAGCGCAGCTGCTGCGCGTATGCCCTGGGGTGGGTGGTGTTGCCGTTGTGGCCGCCCGGGAAGGTGCGTATCTCCGTGTCCAGGAGGGTCGCCAGTGCTGTCGCGCACTGGTGGTCGAAGACGGCCGGTGGGGTGGTGGCTCCCAGGGCCGGGATGATCCGGGTCCCGGTCCCGGTGAGGGCGGCCGGGTCGAGGGTGTCCTGGATGACCGCCGAGAAGTCGTGCTCGATGAAGTAGTCGAAGTTGGCGTGCCGCCGCTCGTCCAGGGGCTGCGGTGTCAGACCGGGCTCCGCGTCGCGCCAATCGAGGTCTATGCCCAGGACCCGGGCCATCTCCGGAAAGGCGGCTGCGAGCCCGCCCGCGCGGTACGTGTCCTGGAGCCCCGCGAGCTCCGCCTCGTGATGTGCGCGCTCCGCCTCGGGCAACAGCCTCGGGGCGACGGGCTCGTGCGCAATCAGGGTGCTCACCTGCCCTGGATGCCGGATCGCCGCGTGCAGGCCTATGACGGCGCCGAGGCTGCACCCGAGCATCAGCGCCGACTCGTCGGTGACGGCCGCGAGCAGCCGGTGCACGTCCTCCGCGTGTTCGGCGAGTGATGTGGTCCGGCCGGGCTCCGTCAGCCGGCTGCGCGAGAGCCCGCGGCGGTCGTAGGTCAGCACGGTGAAGTCGTCGGTGAGGTGCGGGACCAGATCCACCGTGCGGTCGGCGTCCCCCTCCCCGCTCTGGGAGATGAGCAACAGGGGCCCGGTTCCCTGAAGTTGGTAGTGGAGCGTGGCTCCCGGCACCGGAAGCGCACCGAAAACGACGGACTCTGGGCCTGTGGCGGTGGCGGACATGGTGCGACTCCTTCGCATGCCGTGCGGTGGCGCCGGACCCTTCGCCCGCTGCCCTGCAACCAACATAACCCATCGAAATAGATGCATCAAGAGTGATGGATCAAAAAAGATGCATCTCCTTCGATGTACCGTGTCCACGTGGATGGAATCGAACTCTTCCTGCTGGGCCGGGCCTTGATGAAGCTCGGCGAAGAGGCCCTGCCCGAACCGCCCGGCGGCTCCGGCCAGTACGTCGGCGGCACCCGTTCCGTCGTCATCGTGGCCGGTGACATCGCCGCACACCCGGACACCACCGTCGGCGAGACGGCCCAGCGCACGGGCCTCCCGCAGAGCCAGGTCTCCGTGGCCGTCGCCCGTCTGCGCGAGGCCGGCTCCGTGGAGACGGCCCCCGACCCGACCGACCGCCGCCGCACGCTGGTCCGCCAGGCGCCCGGCGCCTCCGCCCGCGTGGCCGCCGTACGGGCCGCCGGAACCTCGAAGGTGGAGGAGGCCCTGACCCGCGCCCTCGCCCTCACCCCGACCGATCCCGAGCCCGGAGCAGAGGCCGACCAACTCGCCGAGGTGACCCACGCCCTGGAGCTCCTGGCCCGCCACCTGGTCCCCCGAGACGGCCGCTGACCCGCCCCGGCGACCGGTGGTCAGCCGTCCGTCATGAGGAGCTTCTTCTGCGGCTTGCCCATCGCGTTGCGCGGGATCGCCGCGACGAAGCGGACCTCGCGCGGGCGCTTGTGCACGGACAGGTGCGCGGCGACGAAGTCGGTGAGTTCCGGGCCCGTGACGCCCTGGGCCACCACGAACGCCACGATCCGCTGGCCCAGATCCGGGTCCGGCAGTCCGACCACCGCGGCCTCGCTCACCCCGGGGTGGTCCAGGAGGGCGTTCTCGATCTCGCCCGCGCCGATCCGGTAGCCGCCCGATTTGATCATGTCGATGGATGCCCGGCCCACGATCCGGTGGACCCCGTCGGCCTCGTCCACGGCCGCGATGTCGCCCGTACGGAACCACCCGTCCTCGGTGAACGCGGCGGCCGTGGCCTCCGGGCGGCCCAGGTAGCCGGAGAACAGCGTCGGTCCGGTGAGCTGGAGCTCGCCGATCTCCGCGCCCGGCTCCGCCGCGATGCGGGTCCGGATGCCGGGGAGCGGGGTGCCGACCGTACCGGGCCGCACCTCGCCGCCCGCGCGCCCGCTCACGGTGATCAGCGTCTCGGTCATCCCGTACCGCTCGACCGGCCGCAGCCCGGTCAGCCGCTCCAGGTCCCGGAAGACGGGCGCGGGCAGCGCCGCGCTGCCGGAGACCAGGAGCCGGGCCCCGCCCAGCGCGGCCGCCGCCTGTGGCGACCCGGCAATACGGGACCACACGGTCGGGACCCCGAAGTACAGGCTGCCGCCGGCCGCCGCGTAGGCCTCGGGGGTGGGCCGGCCGGTGTGCACGAGGCGGCTGCCGGTGCGCAGGGCGCCGAAGACGCCGAGGACCAGTCCGTGTACGTGGAACAGCGGCAGCCCGTGCACGAGGGTGTCCTCGGCGCTCCACTGCCAGGCTCCGGCCAGGGCGTCGAGGTCGGCGGCGACGGCCCCGGCGGTGAGGACGACGCCCTTGGGCGGCCCGGTGGTACCGGAGGTGTAGAGGATCAGCGCCGCCCCGGAGGAGCCGGAGCCGAAGTCGGCCGCAGAGGCCGCGGTGGGCCCCGCGGCCCCGCGCCGCGCGAAGTCCACCTCGGTCAGCACCGCGCCCGAGTCCCGCAGGATGTGCTCGCGCTCGGCCGGCCCGGCGTCGGGCGGCAGCGGTACGAAGGGCACGCCGGCGATCAGTGCGCCGACGGCGGCGGCGACCGTCTCCAGCGAGGCCGTCGCGGTCACCGCGAAGGCGGGCGCACCGGCGATATCGGCGGCCACCGCACGGGCGGCGCCGAGCAGGGCCTCGTAGGAGGCGGTCCGGCCGGCCACCGTGAGGGCGTCGGGCCGGTCCCCGTAGGCACCGGTGAGCGCGGTCAGCACTGGTTGTTCCCCCTGCGGCGAATGGACGTGCCTGATCGGGGCCAGGCTACGGCCCCGATCGGGCATGTCCGGTGTCGTCAGGGTCCAGAAGGCCGGGCCGGGTCCCGGATCGGGTCCCGGATCGGGTCCCGGCCCGGCCGATGGATCGGCCAGGAGCCTTGATTCCTTAGATCAGGCCCTGCGCCAGCATCGCGTCGGCCACGCGCTCGAAGCCGGCGATGTTCGCGCCCGTCACGTAGTCCCCGGCGGAGCCGTACCGCTCGGCGGTCTCGTAGGACACCGCGTGGATGTCGCGCATGATCCCCGCCAGCTCCTGCTCGACGCGCTCCGAGGTCCACGACACGCGGCCCGCGTTCTGCGCCATCTCCAGCGCGCTGACGGCGACGCCGCCCGCGTTGGCCGCCTTGCCGGGGCCGAAGGCGACTCCGGCCGACTGCAGCAGGTGCACCGCGTCCGGCGTGGTGGGCATGTTCGCGCCCTCCGACACCGCCTTGACCCCGTTCGCGATCAGGGAGCGCGCGTCGGCCTCGGTCAGCTCGTTCTGCGTGGCCGACGGGAAGGCGACGTCCGCCGCGACGTCCCAGACCCGGCCGCCCGGCACGAAGCGGGCCGAAGCGCCGCGGCGCTGCGCGTACTCGCTGATGCGCCCGCGCTCGACCTCCTTGATCTGCTTCAGCAGGGCGAGGTCGATGCCCTTGTCGTCGACGACGTAGCCCTGGGAGTCGGACGCGGTCAGCGGGTTCGCGCCGAGCTGCTGGAGCTTCTCGATCGTGTAGATCGCGACGTTGCCCGAGCCGGAGACGACCGCGGACAGCCCGTCCAGGGACAGGCCCTTGACCGCCAGCATCTCGGCGGCGAACAGCACGCTGCCGTAGCCGGTGGCCTCCGGGCGGATCAGCGAGCCACCCCAGCCCTGGCCCTTGCCGGTCAGGACGCCGGCCTCCCAGCGGTTGGTGATGCGGCGGTACTGGCCGAAGAGGTAGCCGATCTCGCGGCCGCCGACGCCGATGTCGCCCGCCGGAACGTCGGTGTGCTCGCCGATGTGGCGGTAGAGCTCCGTCATGAACGACTGGCAGAAGCGCATGACCTCGGACGCGGAACGGCCGTGCGGGTCGAAGTCGCTGCCGCCCTTGCCGCCGCCGATGCCGAGACCGGTCAGGGCGTTCTTGAAGATCTGCTCGAAGCCGAGGAACTTCACCACGCCGATGTCCACGGACGGGTGGAAGCGCAGGCCGCCCTTGTACGGGCCGAGGGCGCTGTTGAACTCCACGCGGTAGCCGCGGTTGACGTGGACGCGGCCACGGTCGTCCTGCCACGGCACCCGGAAGATGATCTGCCGCTCCGGCTCGGTGAGCCGCTCCAGCAGGGCCACGCCCGGCTCCGCATACTCGGGGCGTGCCGCGAACACGGGGGCCAGGGTGTCCAGGACCTCTCGTACGGCCTGGTGGAACTCGGGCTGAGCGGGGTTCCGGCGCTCGATGTCTGCGCGCAGCGCGTCCAGCCGGCTCTGCGGGTCCTTGGGGTCCGTCACGGTGTGTTCCTCCTGGGTTGCTCAGCGGGACCGGCGGCGAGATGCGGCTCGGCGCTTCGGCACCGAATTCCGCATGGCGGAATTATTCGGCCCGAATACGGCCCCTGCCGGAGAGTACCCCGCACATGAGGAACAAGGCCATGCGCCTTTTCGGCCCGCTCAGGAGGCCGCCGCCCGTCGGCTACCGCTTCGCGAGAGCGTGTGCCACCAGCGCGTTCGCGTGCCCGTGCCCAAGACCGTGCTCCGCCTTGAGCCAGGCGACCAGTTCCATGTGCCGGGTCAGCGGCGAGGACCGGATGATCCCCTCCCATTCGGAGATCGGCCGACCGTACTTCTTCTCGATGGAAGGAAAGTAGCTGACAGGGCCCTTCAGCGGTTCGGTCATGACTGCCTTCTTCCATCGGGTCCACCGGCTCCCCAGCGGACTTCTTGCGCCTCTCTCGGGCGCCTTGTTCGTGTGCCTGCGGGAGGTGGACCCCGGCCGGGCCGAAAACTCATCGGCCGCGGCGCACCTCACGTCCGATGATCATCAGATGATGTGGACCGAACGCACCATCACCCGATCCGGTGTACGCCTCGTCTGCCGCGACTGGGACCGGACCCCCTCCGGCACCGGCACCGGCGGCGACAACGACACCCGTACGCCCGTCGTCCTCCTGCACGGCCTCGCCGGTCATGCGGGCGAGTGGGACGCGGCCGCCGCGCACCTCGCCCCGCACCACCGGGTCGTGGTGGTGGACCAGCGCGGACACGGCGCGAGCGAGCGCCGTCCGGCTGACGTCTCCCGCGCCGCGTACGTGGCGGACGTGCGAGCCGTCTGCGAACAACTCGGCCTGCACCGGCTGGTGTTGGTGGGTCAGTCGCTCGGCGGCCACACCGCGATGCTCACCGCCGCCGCCCACCCGGAACTCGTACGGGGCCTCGTGCTGGTCGACGCCGGCGCGGCCGCCGGCGACCCGGGCACCGCGCAGAAGATCGGCGACTGGCTGGACTCCTGGCCGGTCCCGTTCCCGTCACCCGCCGCCGCGCGGGAGTTCCTCACCGGTCAGGGCCTGAACGGCGAGGCCTGGGCGGCCGGTCTGGAGCTGCGCGCGGACGGCTGACACCCCCGCTTCGAACGCTCGGTCATGGTCGCGGCCATCTCCGAAAACTCCGGCCGCGACTGGTGGCCGCGGTGGCGCGGGGTCCGCTGCCCCACCCTGCTGGTCCTCGGCGAGAAGGGGATCGTCCCGCCCGCGGAGTCCGTGCGGATGCTCGACTGCGCCGACCCGTCCGCGAGGACGACGGCGGTCTCCGTCCCCGGCACCGGCCACGACGTGCACCTGGACCGGCCGGCCGTCCTGAACACGCTCCTGTCGGAGTTCCTCGCGACGCTCTGACGGGATCCGACCGGTCGGGATCGCGACCGTGCACCCTCAGGTGAAGCCGAGGTCAATCCATATGATCACATTGCGGCATGACCACGACGAAGACCCTCTACCTGCTCTGCTCCGCCGCACCGCCCGTATTCGACGTGGCCCGTGTCATCGAGGACGCCCAGTCCCGGGGCTGGGACGTCTGCCTCGGCCTCACACCCACCGCGGCGCACTGGCTGTCCGGCAGCCTCGACGGCCTCGCCGCGCTCACCGGTCACCCGGTCCGCTGGCAGTACAAACTCCCCGGCGAGGCCGACGTGTGGCCGACGGCCGACGCCCTGCTCCTCGCTCCGGCCACCTTCAACTCGGTCAACGCCTGGGCCCTCGGCCTCACCGACAGGTTCGTCGTAGGCGTCGCCGCCGAGGCCATGGGCAAGGGCACCCCCGTGGTCACCATGCCCTGCACCAATGCCGCCCTCGCCGCGCACCCGCAGTTCGACCAGTCGCTGGCCGTCCTGCGCGGCGCCGGGGTCACCGTCCTCTTCGGCGAGGACGGCTTCACCCCCGGCCCGGCCGGCCCGGACGCCCCGGCGCACTTCCCGTGGGACGTGGCCCTGGAGGCGGTGGACCGGGCGGGCGCGGCCGCCGCCTAGGCCGTCTCTCGCTGTGGCCGGGGGGTGGGGGAGGGCGCCGCAGCCCCGTAGGGGGTGCTCCTACTCCCCCGTCGCCCCGTCGATCACCTCGCGCAGCAGGTCCGCGTGCCCGTTGTGCCGGGCGTACTCCTCGATCATGTGGGCCAGGACGTAGTGCAGGGAGTAGACCTGGTCCTCGTAGGGCCAGGTCGCATCGAGCGATTCGACCGCGTCCACGATCTCCCGCGCGCGGGCGCAGGTGTCCTCCCAGATCTTGAACGACCCGGCCACGTCCGCGTCCTCGCGGTCGACGTGGAACTCGGTCCACTCCCCCGCCTCGTTCTTCGGGAAGTAGCCGCGCACGTCCGCGCCGCCCACGAGGTTGAGGAACCAGCCGCGCTCGACCTCCGCGAGGTGGCGCACCAGTCCCAGCAGGCTCAGCCCCGAAGGGGCCACCGCCCGGCGCCGCAGCTGCTCGTCCGTCAGGCCGGAGCACTTCATCATCAGGGTGTCCCGCTGCCACTGCAGGACGCTGGTGAGGGTGGCGCGCTCATCGCCCACCAGGACGGGCCGGGTCCGCTGTTCATCGATCATCGGATGATCATCACAGCGGTACGGGGGCGGCGCACTCCATTTCGCGGTCCATCGAGTCCGACTGGAAAGCCGCTCGAATCCACCGGACCCGGACCGGACCCGCCCGTATCATCGCCGTGATGGAAACCGCGCGCTTGGCCTCGCTCATCGCCGCCACCCTCACGACGGGACTGGTCAGCGGCCTGTTCTACGGGTTCTCCGTCGCCGTGATGCCGGGGCTGAAGCGCACCGACGACCGTACGGTCATCGAGGTCATGCAGCGCATCAACGTGGCCATCCTCAACGGCTGGTTCCTCCTCGGCTACATCGGCGCGCTCCTCTTCACCGCCCTGGCCGTGGCCCTGCACGTCCCGTCCGACGGCCGCGGGGTACTGCCTCCGCTGATCGCGGCGCTGGTCTGCTACGTCGCCTCGATGGGCCTCACCGGCAAGGTGAACATCCCCCTGAACAACGCGCTGGAGCAGGCCGGGCCGGTCGACCGCATCGGTGACCCGGCGGCCGTCCGCCGCGCCTTCGAGGGCCCCTGGGTGCGCGCCAACCACTGGCGCGCCCTGCTGTGCACGGCCTCGGTCGGATTCCTCGGCTGGGCCCTGTACCTGCACGGCCAGATGAGCTGACTCCGGCCGCCGCAGGACAGGACTCAGCGGGCGGCCCGGCTCAGCGGGCGGCCCGGCCGTACAGGACCAGGGCGCGGGAGAGCGCCGTCAGGGCCGCGGTGCACAGCAGTGTGCGGAGGATGTTGGTCGACACCCATGTGCCCTTGAACTTCTCGACGATGGAGAAGTCCGTCATCTGCGCGGCGTCGCCCGCGGACTTCAGATCGTTGTTCAGCGGGATGTTCACGGAGAAGGTGATCACCAGGACGACGAAGTAGGCCACGGCGGCTGCCCCGACCCAGATCGCCACGTTGCGGCGGCCCTTGCGGAACTCGACGACCGTCGCTGCGACGGACACCAGCAGGGCCAGGATGAAGGCCATGCCGAAGAGCCCGTTGCCGTCGATCGACGCGTTGAAGGCCTGCATCGACGTGACGTACGTACGGTCGTCGGTCGTCGCCAGACCCGGCATCACCGAGACGTCGAAGGCGAAGAAGAGGCCCGCCATCAGGCCCACGAGAACGGTCGAGACCAGGAGGAGCGCCGTGGTCACCTTGCTGCGCCCCGGGGCGGCCGCCGGCACGGGCGGCTGGGGCGGGTACGGGCTCGGGTCGCCGCCTTGGTACGGCTGGGAACTACCGACCGGATTGGGGTTCATGGGAAATCCTCGTCTGGTGTACTGGTAGGACTGCTCGCCCAGGCACGGGCGCTCGATCGTGGCACTCACACGGACGCCGGGCCAGGGGGTTTCACCGGTTCTCGAGCGAATCTCAGGCGGAACCGACCAGCACGAGGGCACGGACGGGACGGGCGGCGGAAGCGGGCACTGCCCCGAGCTCGGGCGCGGGCGCGGCGGCGGGGCGGTGCTCCTCGCGGAGCACTTCGCCGAGGGCCAGGGTGAAGCGGTCGATGTCCGCCGGGGTGTTGTCGTAATGGACGGACGCTTCGACGGCCGTCGTTCCGGTCCGGGACGCCGGGTGGAGGGGGGTCTCCTGGGCGACCGACTTGCGGACCACCACACCGCGTCGCGCCAGGCCCCGGCGGATCAGGGCGGCCGGCACCTCTTCGTGTCGGAAGCCCACGATCCCCGCCTGCTCCCGGCCCGGGGTCAGCAACCGGATCCCGGGCAGCCTGCCGAGCGCGTCGCGCAGCAGCGGCAGGAGGTCCTCGTACGGGAGGGACGTGTCCGCGGCGTGCACGGCCAGGGCCTCGTTCAGCGCGGCCACGGCCGCGGCGGCCGGCAGCCGCGCCATCGACTCCCCGAGGCCGGGGTCGACGTAGCCGAACCCGGCACCGACCGGGCCGCGCAGGAACCGCCAGCCGTCGGCGGTGAGCAGCCCGCAGCCGATGCGCGCGGCGTCCACGGGGAGCCGGCCCACGGAGTGGGAGGCCTCGACCGCGTACAGCGCACGGCTCGTGGCGAGGAGCCGGCCGATGGCTTCGACCGGGTTGACGGTTCCGCAGGCCGAGGAGACGTGGACGACGGAGACGAGCGCGACCTGCTCGTCGAGGTGTTCGCGCATCCAGTCGAGGTCGAGGTCGCCGTCCTCGCGCAGCGGGACGACCTCCAGCGTGCAGCGGGTGCGGTCGCGCAGGGCGTGGAGGGTGACCAGGCGGGCCACTCCCTCGTGCGGGGTGGTCCAGATCCGGTCGCCGGGGCCGAGCGGGAGGCGGGAGACGAAGGAGTCGAAGCCGTCGGCCGCACCGGTGAACAGGGCGGTGCGGTGCGCCGGGACGCCGAGCAGGGCGCCGAGGCGCGCGTGGACCTCGGCCTCCAGGACGGAGCCGTAGTTCTCCCGCGGCGCGTAGGGTCCGCGGTCGTCGTGCGCCGTGCGGTCGGCGAGCACGGCGCGGACGGCCGCGGGCATCCGGCCCGTGCCCGCGGAGTTCAGGTGGGCCGTCGGTTCGCGGTGGATCGTCTGCGCGCTCATTTCGGGGGCCCCACCTCGCTGTTGGGATGTACCGGTGATTGCCATCGCTCTTGGCAATACATTGCCCAGAATCAGCGCGCATTGGCAACGGCCGCTCCAGCGGTACTCGAGTTCCCGAGTACTGGACCTCCTTCGCCCGAGTAGGTTGGCAATAGCTGGCAAAGGAGCGCGCCGATCCCGCCAGGATTATTGTTTTTGCAGGTCAGAGCGGTGCATGGAGGGCTCCCGAAAGGGGCCTCATGGCCGGATCGGCGGTTTTTTCCTGCCGGGTTGAGCGAATCTCCAGCCAATTCCGAGCGAATCCCGAGGAAGCGTTGCCAATCTTCTTGGCAGAGGTGTTGCCAAACAGGACCGAAACACCTGCCAAGGAGGAGTCACCATGAAGAACATCGCCCGCGCCCTCGCCACGACCGCCCTGGTCGGCTTCGCGGTCCTGACCGCCGGCGGCATCGCCCAGGCCAAGAGCGGACCCAACACCGACTGGCCGCTCGCCCCGGCCGCCTCGGCCCCCGCCTCGGACATCGGCTGGCCGGTCGCCCCCCACACCGACTGGCCGTAACCGCCCGTCAGCAGTCGCCCGTGGAAGTCGAAGTCCGAGCCGTCGCAGCCGCAGTCGAGTCGAAGTCGAAGTCGAAGGAGCACGTCCAGATGTCACTCTCCGGCCTCATCGAGCGGCACGCACTCGCGCGACCCGAGGCGATCGCCGTCACGACCCCCGTCCCTGGCGGTGGTGAACTCTCGCTCTCCTACGGCGAGTTGAGCAGCGCAGCCGATCGGCTCGCGGCCGATCTCACGGAGCTCGGGGTGCTCCCGGGCGACCGGGTGGTCACCGCGCTGCGGCCCGGCCCGGAGCTGGTGACCGCTCTCCTGGCGATCCTGCGGGCCGGAGCGTCCTACGTGCCCCTCGATCCGGCCCTGCCGCCCGGCGTGCAACGGCTGCGGGACATCGTCCGCGACACCTCGGCGCGCGCCGTCGTGACCGGCCTCGGCGTCGCCGAGATCGTGCGCGTCCCGAGCGCGGACACGGGCACTGGCACTGGCACTGGCACGATCTCGATACCCACCGCGACATCTGCCGCGATCCCGGCCACCGACACGGCGTACCTGCGCCGGCTCCCCGACGGCACCTGCGCGGCCGTATCGCACCGCGCCCTCCTCGAACTCGTCGGCTCGGCCGACCCGGTGCGGCTTACCTGCGATGACGTGGTGGCCCAGACCGCCGGCCCCGACTCCTCCGCATTCGCCTTCGAGGTCTGGTCCACCCTCGCCGCCGGCGCCCGCCTGGTCGTCCTGGACCGGGAGACAGTGGCCGACCCGGCCCGCTTCGAGGAAGCGGTCGCCGAGCACGAGGTCTCCGTACTCTTCCTGGCCACCGCCCTGTTCCAGCGGATCGCCCGCGAGCGGCCCGGGGCCTTCGCCCCGCTGCGGACCGTCCTGTTCGGCGGCGAGGCCTGCGATCCGCGCGCCGTGCGGGAGGTACTGCGCGCCGCGGGCGGGGCGCCGGGCCGGCTCGTCCAGGTCTACGGGGCGCCCGGCGCCGCGCCCTTCGCCCTGTGGCACGAGGTCTCGGAGGTCCCCGAAGGCGCACGCACGGTCCCGATCGGGCGCCCGCGCGACGGCGTGCGCGCGGTGGTCGTCGCCGGCGACGGCACCCAGGCGGGCCCCGGCGGCACGGGTGAACTGCTGCTGGGCGGCGGGGCCGCGCTGCGGCCGACCGGCGACCTGGTGACCGTACGCGAGGACGGCGGCCTGGAGTTCGCCGGGCGAGCGGCGGACCGCGTGACGGTGCACGGGATGCCGGTGGCGCTCGGCGCGGTGGAGTCGGCGCTGCGCGAGCACCCGGAGGTCGCGGAGGCCGTGGTCACCCTGGCCGGGGAGCCGGCCGGGGAACTGGTCGCGCACGTGGTGCCCACGTCATCCGCCGTGGCGGAGCCGGTCCGCATCGGCGAGTGGAAGGAGATCTACGCGGCCCTGTACGCCGATGCTCGCGCGCAGGACCCGTACGAGCTGGAGGCGTTCGCCGACGGGATGGCCGCCGCCACCGGTGGCGCGGCGCCGGTGGCGGCTCAAACGCAGACGCAGACGCAGGCGGTACGGGAACGGCGCGCCGCCACGGTGGAGCGCGTGCGCGAGCTGGGCCAGCGGCGGATCCTGGAGATCGGCGCCGGCACCGGCCTGCTGATGGGGCCGCTCGCGGCGGGCCCGCGGTGCGAGGAGTACTGGGCCACCGACTTCTGCGGCGCGGCCGTCGAGGCGCTGCGCGCGCGGACGCGCGGCGACGAGCGGCTGCGCGACAAGGTGCGGCTCAGCTGCCGCGAGGCGCACGACACCGCCGGGCTGCCCACCGGGTACTTCGACACCGTCGTCCTCGGCTCGGTCGTCCAGCACTTCCCGGGCCTCGGCTATCTGCGGACCGTCGTCGCCCGCGCCCTGGAGCTGCTCGCACCGGGCGGCGCGCTCCTGCTCGGCGACCTGCGCCCGCTCGGCCGCGGCCCGGTCCGCGGCCCCGAGCTGCGGATCGACCCGGCCCTGTTCACGGCCCTGGCCCGGGAGATCCCGGCGATCCGCACGATCGACGTCCGCCCGGCCCCCGGCGCGGGCGAGCGCTACGACGTGGTGCTCGGCACGGCCGTGCCGGCGGGGTCCGCCGCGACGGCCACGGGCGGCGGGCCGCGGTCCAGCGCCGAGGCGTGCGTCAACGTGCCCGAGGGCTTCGCCCGCGCCGGGTCCCCGCAGGCCCGGCTGCGTGCGTATCTCCAGGCCCGGATTCCGGATCACATGGTTCCCGCCACGGTGGTGTTGCACGACGAGCTGCCGCTCGACGCGGGAGGCAGGACCGACCGCGCGGCACTGGCCGCCGGACCACGGACCGCCGCGGCCGACCGGCATCACCCGGGCGGCACGGGCCACGTCGGCCACGCGGGCCGCGTCGGCTGTGTGCCGGTCGGGACGCCGTTGCAGGGGATCGCGCGGGACCTGTTCGCCGAGGTGCTCGGGGTGCCCGCGCGGGTCGTGGGCGGCGACTGCGATTTCCTCGGACTCGGCGGGCACCTCCTGGGTGCCGCGCGGCTCGTCGCCCGGGCGCGGCAGGTGCTCGGCGCACGGGTGGACCTGCGCGGCCTGTACGGGGCGCCCACCCCGGCCCACCTGGCGGAGCTCGCCGGGGACGGGCCCGTCGCCGCCTCCGGGCCCGACCCGGCGCCCGCGCGCAGCGCCGTACTGCCGCTGCGGCTGCGCGGCGCCCTCGACGTGGCCGCCCTGGAGGCGGCCCTGGAAGAGCTCGGCCGCGGTCACCGCGCGCTGCGCAACAGCCGCATCGGCTCGGCCGGTACCCGGCTGCGCGAACTGGCCGCCGACGACCACCGGCTGGAGCTCACTCTGCCCGCCGACGAGGTCGACCTCTGGTCGCACGCACCGCTCGCCGCGGCCCTGGCAGGCGCTTACGCGGCCCGGGTCGAGGACGGCGAGCCCGCCGCGCCACGGCCCGTACCCCCGGCGCCGCCCCGGGCGGTGGACGGCGACGTCACGCCGACCGCCGCGCCCGGCAGCGGTCCGCTCGGCCCCGACGACACCTTCGGCACCCTCGGCTTCGACCTCGACGCGGCCACCCACGGGCGGCTCACGGCCCTCGCCGCCGAGCACGGCGTCACGCTGTTCATGGTGGTCCAGGCCGCGCTCGTGACCCTCCTCCACCGGCTGGGCAACGGCGCGCTGCCGCAGGTCACCGTCGCGGCGCCGGTACCGGCCCGGGACGGCGCGGTCCTGGCCGGCGCGGTCGGCCCGTACGGGCGGGTGCTCGCCCTGACGGTCGACGCCTCGGGGGACCCGGCCTTCGCCGAACTGCTGCGGCGCGTCCGCATCGCCGCCCTCGCCGCCTACCGCGACCCCGACGCGGCTCTGGCCAGGCCCGGCGGCATCGCCCTGGGCGTGCTGCGCGAGAGCCTCGGCGCGTTCCCCGCCGGCGACGCACTGACCGTACTGACCGAGTCGGAGCAACTACCTTTCCCCGCAGCGTCCTTGGGGCTGATCCTCACCGAGCGGCAGGACCCGGCGGGCGCCCCGGCGGGGATCGCCGTCACCGCTTCGTACGCGTACGAATGCCTCGGCGAGCAGGCCGCGGCCCTGCTGACCGGGCAGCTGCTAGCGCTCCTCGAAGCGGCTCTCGACACGCCCCGGGAAACCATCGGGCGGCTGGGCCTGCCGAGCGCCGAACAGCCCGCCGTGGAGGCCGAGGGCCTCTGGAACGGCCCGCCCACCGCGCCCCAGGCCGCGCCCGACGTCGCCGCGCTCCTGGCCGCCCAGGTGGCCCGCGCCCCGGGCGCACCCGCGCTGGCCGGGCTCGACTACGCCGAACTCGACGCCCGTTCCGACCTGCTCGCCCATGCCCTGATCGCCCACCGGGCGGGCCCCGGCACCTCGGTGGCCACCGCGATCGTCTCGCCGACCGGCTTCGCGGTCGCCGCGCTGGCCATCGCCAAGACCGGAGCCGCCTGTTTGCCGGTGGATCCCTCGCAGGGTCTGCCCGTGGGCGCGCGTCCCGCCGTACTGCTGCTCGACGAGGCCGCCGACGTGCTGCTGGCGCCGACCCCCGGGCCCGTCCGCCTCGTACGCGATCCGGCCGCCGACCTGCTGCCGGTGGGCGCCAGTTGGCCGGTGCGCGAGAGCGACCGTACGAGACCGCTCGATCCCGGAGCCCCGGTGGTACTGGCGGTCGCGCCCCGCGGGTCCGTCGCCGTCGGCGGCGAGGCGCTGGCCGCCGCCCGCCGGGGCCGGGCTCGCGACACCGCCTGGCTGCTGAACGGCTATCCGGACGCGGAGGTCGCGCTCGGTCTGCTGTCGGCGCTGGTGTGCGGGGCCCAGGTGCACGTACTGGACCCGTCCCTCGCGTACGCGGCTCCGCACGAGGTGCTGCGCTGGCTGCGCGAGCGGGGTGCCTCCGCGATCCTGGGCCCGTCGGACGACGTGGTGGTCGCGCTCGCCCATGCCCAGGACACGGAGCTGACGATCAGCGCGGGCTGGCCGGAGGGCCGGCTGCTGGTCGAGCAGGTGCCCGGCGGCCCGGCGCGGCCCGCCCCCGGCTACCACGCCTACGTACTGGACGCGCGGATGCGGCCCGTGCCGTCCGGGGAGGTCGGAGCGCTGTACGTGGGCGGCGTCGGCGTGGCCCAGGGGTACCCGGGTCTGCCGGCGGCGACCGGGGAGCGCTTCCTGCCCGACCCCCTGGTGGGCACGCACGGCGTCGCGGCCCGCATGTGGCGCACCGGGCACGCCGCGCGGGTGGGGGAGGGCGGCAGCCTGCACGTCTTCGACCACCCGTGGGACGAGGACCCGTTCGCCGACGCGTTCCGCACGTTCGTCGTCGTCCGGGATCCGGCCGGGCACCGCGCGCTGTGGCCGGCCTCGGTCCCCGTACCGGTGCACTGGTCCCAGATCCACGGCGAGGACCCGTACGAGCTGTGCCTGAACCACCTGGAGGAGCCGCAGCTGAACGATCACCTCGGCGATCACCTGTGACGGCGTCGAGACCCTGCGGCCGGACGGCCCGGGACCGCGGGGTCCGCGTCCTGGCCGGGCCCCGCCCTCATCGGAGCCGGCGCACTCCGCTGTTCAGCGCGTGCCAGGTCGCCAGCCGCAGGGTCTCGACGCTGGCGCGGCCCAGCCCGTCGCGCACGTACCGGCGGGCCTCCGCGAGTTCGGTGCCCTCGCCCAGGACGGGGCCGACGGCCTCCTCCCGCAGCAGCACCTGCTGCGCGCAGACGACCCGTACGCCGTCCTCGTCGGGTTCGAGGGACCATTCGCCGCTGTGGGCGGCGATCAGTTCGGGGGAGGTCAGCTCCTTGTAGACGATCCTGGCGGCCGCCGGGAAGCACAGCCGGACCGTGCGCGTCGTGACGCTGAGCCCGTCCGGTTCCACGAGGCCGTCGACCGACGCCAGTTGTACGCCCGGCACGTCCTCGACGACCCTGGCCGCGTCCACGTGGGGGACCAGCTCCGGCCAGTCCTCGATGCGGTACAGGAAGTCGTAGACCAGCTCGGCCGGAGCGGCGACGTGCACGCTGTCCTCGAAGGTGAGCAGCAGCTGGTCCAGCTGCTTCCACCGCTCGGCGATCTCCTTGACCTGCGCGAGCAGCGCCTCGGTCTCCTCGTCCCACTCCCGGCGGCTGCGCTCGCTCGACTCTCCCGGCAGCCCCTCCAGCGTGCGCTCCTGGCGCAGCGTCAGCAGGCTCTGGGCGTCGTCGTGCGCGTCCACGGTCCAGCGGCCGGTGGTCGGCGCGCCCATCCGGAAGACGTCCTCCAGCTCGAAGGCGACCGTACGGGCGTGCGGGCTCAGGACCCGGCGCAGGTGGAAGGAGCGCACCCGCTCACCGGCAGCGTCCACGTCCCACAGGCGCAGCAGCTCCTGCGTACCGTCGAAGTCCATCCGCTCGACGTGGACGGGGGCCGGCAGCAGCAGCGGCCAGCGCACGGCGTCGGCGAGCAGCCCGTAGACCACGCCGGGCGGGGCGGCCACCTCGGCGGTCCGCTCGCTGGCCTGCACACGCCGCGAGGCGTTCGAAGAAGACGAAGAAGACACGACGGCCTCCCTCCGGATGAGTGCAGATGCGCTCAAGGCTGCACCCGGCCACTAGAACTCCGCTCAAGCCGCTCCACGGACCGGCTCTACGCGTGCGTGGTCCGGGTGAGCGCCTCCGCCAGCATCCGCCAGATCTCCGCGGCGAGGTCGATGTTGGCGTCGTCCTGCGCCTGCTGCGCCAGGTCGCGCAGTCCCTGCACGCCGGCCGGGTCCCCTTCGAGGATCTCCAGCTGGTGGCGCAGGATTCCCAGGCGGACCTGGTCGCGGTGGGTCATCCTCGGCTGGTCCCCGACCGCCTCGGCGAGGAGGGTGCGGGCGTCCTCGTAGCGTGCGTCGGCGAAGGCGAGTTCGGCCTTGAGCGCCGCCTGGTACTGGCGCAGCGAGGGCGTGCCGACGAAGACGAGGGCCGCTTCCGCCTCGGTGATGCGGCGCTGCGCCTGCACGGGGTCGGCGGGCCGCATCTGCAGGTGCAGGCGGGCGGCGGCCTGCCGCAGGCGCAGCCACAGCACGAGGTCCTCGTGGCTGCCGAAGCGGTCGAGGGCCTCGTCCAGGCAGGTCAGCGCGCCGTGGTGGTCGCCCTGGCGCATCCGCACGGCGGCCGCGGTCCACATCGCCTCGGCCCACAGCGCGTCGGTGCGGCCCTCGACCAGCGCGGTCAGCTCGTCCGCGTGCAGCCGCGCGTCTCCCGTACGCCCCGCCTCGGCCTGTACGGAGACCAGCGCGAGCAGCACGGTCGCCCGGTCCTCAACGCCCAGGCGCTCGCTCCGGGCGAGCTGGTGCGCCTCGAAGGCCGCGTCGAGGGCGGGGAGTATCTCGCCGAGCGAGCGCAGGCAGCGGGCCAGGCGGGTCAGGCCGCGTACGCGCAGCTCGCCGAGGCCGACCTCGTCGCCGAGCCCGACGAGTTCGGCGAGCCGGGCCCGTTCCGTGGAGTGGTCGCCCTGGAGGCGGGAGGCCTGCGCGAGCAGCCACAGGGCCTGCCAGCGCAGGACGGCGCTCTCGTGGCCCTCGGCGGCCAGTGCCCGGCGCAGCGAGTCGATGGCGTCGGGGGAACCGGTGGACGCGGCGAGGGTGAGGGCGTGGGCGAGGGAGCCGGTCGCGGGTTCCTGGAAGTCGTCGGGGTCCAGGGACAACCGGGCGGCGAGGTAGGCCACGGCCCGTTCGGTGGGCCGGCGGGCCCCGGACTCCAGCCGGGAGAGGTAGCCGGTGGACATCCCCTCACCGGCGAGCGCGGTCTGTGACAGGCCCTTGGCCAGCCGCAGCTTCCTCAGCCGGTGTCCGAAGGCGGGCTGTCGCAGCATGAGCACCCCTGAGATCGGTGGCAGAACTCTGTCGGGAACCGTCGACGAGACTAGGCCGCCCGGCAATTCGCGGGCAAACATTTGCCAGGCCGGCCCCGTCCGTCTCGTGCGGATACGGAGCGGTCATGGGGTATTCCTCAAGCGGTTCTCGACCGGAGCAAGCCATGCTCTCCACCATCCGGCCTTTCGCACGGTCTGGACCTGCCCTTTTCCCGAATCGAGCGCCTGGGAGTCGACGATGAGGCCATCGGTGTGCGCGGAGCGGCTCCAGGACGGGATGCCGGACGACGACATCGGCTGGCCCAGGGTCAGTTCGCGGCGCCGTCCGCACTGTTTGTAGGGTGCACGGATGAGCGCCCCCGCACCCATCCCCGCACCCCGCCCCGCACTCCGCCTGGAACCGGTCACCGCAGACAATTTCGACGCCGTCTGCGCGATATCGGTGCGTCCCGACCAGTCCCGCCTCGTCGCCCCGGTCGTCAAATCGCTGGCCGAGGCCTACGTGCACGGGGAATCGGCCTGGCCGCGGGCGATCGTCGACGGTGACGAGGTCGTCGGTTTCGTGATGGCCTTCCTCGACCTGGCCTGGGACCCGGAGAAGGACCCCGCCGACATCCGCTCGGGCCTCTGGCGCCTGAACATCGACGCCGCCCACCAGACCAAGGGCTACGGCCGCTTCGCGGTGCGGTCGGTGGCCGAGGAGCTCGGCCGCCGCGGCGCCGCCCGCGCCCATGTGACGTGGCACCAGGGTCCGGGCACCCCCGAACCGTTCTACCTGGGCCTGGGCTTCCGCCCCACCGGCGAGCTGAGCGCCGGCGAGGTGGTCGGCGCCCTGGACCTCACCGATCGGACGGCCGGGACACCCCGCTGACCCCGACCCGCGGGTCAGACCGTCCGCAGCTCCCGGAAGAAGGCCCGGACGTCCCCCACCAGCAGCTCCGGGACCTCCATCGCGGGGAAGTGCCCGCCCCTGTCGTACGAGGTCCAGCGCACGACGGAGTCGGTGCGCGCGGCGATGTGGCGCAGCGGGATGAAGTTGTCCCGGGGGAAGTCGGCGAGCGCGGTGGGGGTGCGGGAGACCTCCGGCGGCTTCCCGTAGTAGTCGGCGTGGAACCGCTCGTGGTAGATCCGGGCGGCGGAACCGGCCGTGCCGGTCAGCCAGTACAGCATCACGTTGGTCAGCACCTGGTCGCGGTCCGGCGGGCAGTCCGGGTCGCTCCACTCGGCGAACTTCTCCGCGATCCAGGCCAGCAGGCCGATCGGCGAGTCGTTCAGTGCGTACGCGAGGGTCTGCGGCCGGGTCGCCTGGATGTCGGCGTAGCCCTGCCGCTCGCGCGCCCAGGTGCGGTAGCGCTCCCAGGAGGCGCGGGTCCGCTCCCGCTCGGCCCCGTCCAGCGCCGCCAGCTCCTCTTCGGTCGGCTCGGCGGTGGCCCCGCCGCCCGGCAGCAGGTTGAGGTGGACCCCGCTGACCCGGTCGGGGTGGATCCGCCCCAGCTCGCGGGAGACCGCCGCTCCCCAGTCGCCGCCCTGGACGCCGTACTCCTCGTACCCGAGCCGTTCCATCAGCGACCCGAAGGCCCGCGCGACCCGCTTGAACTCCCAGCCCCGCTCGGTGGTCGGCCCGGACAGGGTGAAGCCGGGGATCGACGGCAGCACCAGGTGGAAGGCGTCGGCCGGGTCCCCGCCGTGCGCCCGCGGATCGGTCAGGGGTCCCGCGACCCGCTGGAACTCGACGAAGGAGCCGGGCCAACCGTGCGTCATCAGCAGCGGCCGGGCGTCGGGCTCGGGCGAGCGCAGGTGGGCGAAGTGCACCCGCGCTCCGTCGATGACGGTGGTGTACTGCGGCCAGGAGTTCAGGCGCGCCTCGGCGGCCCGCCAGTCGTAGCCGGTGCGCCAGTACCCGGCGAGCTCGCGCACCTCGTCGAGCGGCATTCCGTAGGCCCGCCCCGCGCCGGGCAGTTCGTCGGGCCAGCGGGCCCGGTCGAGGCGCTCGGCCAGATCGTCCAGGGCGCCCTGCTCCACGTCGAGGCGGAACGGCTGCGCCCACTGACCAAGATCACTCATGCACCGGGATTTTAGGGCCTGTCGTC
Source organism: Streptomyces sp. GL_140 (assembly GCF_057834465.1). Taxonomy (NCBI): domain Bacteria; kingdom Bacillati; phylum Actinomycetota; class Actinomycetes; order Kitasatosporales; family Streptomycetaceae; genus Streptomyces; species Streptomyces sp. GL_140. The sequence continues at coordinate 81,020 of NZ_JBYQMJ010000003.1, read as the reverse complement.
GAAGTGCCGCTCAGGCCGCGTAGAGATCGAAGGTCGAGCCCCGCTTCGACCCCGCCGACACGTCGAGCGCCGGGTCCACCGCCAGCATCGCCTGGTGCAGCCGCTGCAACTGCGGCGACGGCTCCACGCCCAGGTCCTCGATCAGCCGGCCGCGCAGCCTGCGGTAGACGTCCAGGGCCTTGGCCTGGCGGCCCGACCGGTAGAGCGCCACCATCGCCTGCGAGTGCAGCCCCTCGTGCTGCGGGTGGCGGGCCATCAACTCGGCCAGTTCCGCGAGCAGTTCGGTGTGCCGTCCGAGCCTGAGGTCCACGTCGATCCGCCGCTCCACGGTGACCAGCCGGCTCTCCTCCAGCCGCATCACCTCGATCTCCAGGATCGGGCCCACCTGTACGTCGACCAGGGCCGGCCCCTGCCACAGGTTCAGCGCCGCGCGCAGCAGGTCCGCCGCGCGCTCGTCGTCACCGACCTCGAAGGCCTTCTGCCCCTGGGCGACGAGGCTGTCGTACTCGTGCACGTCCACGGCCTCCGGCGGGATCTGCAGCAGGTAGCCGCCGTGCCGGGTCGCGAGCACCTCCTTGGCGCCCGGGGCGCCCGGACCCATGGCGGTGCCGAGTCGGCGGCGCAGCTGGAGGATGTACGTCTGCAGGGTGGTCAGCGCGCTCTGGGGCAGGTCGATGCCCCAGATCTCCTCCATGAGCTTGGGCACCGGCATCACCCGCCCCGGGTACAGGGCGAGGAGCGTCAGGATCTGCCGCGGCTTGCGGGCGGTCGGAACGATCGAGCCCCCGTTGACCTCGGCACTCAACGGACCCAGAACCTGAATTTTCACGGTCTCCTCCGTAAGTCGTCGCGTTCCCCTCGTACCCCTCTTGTTCCGGCCTCCGGCTCGTGGCCTTCGGCGGCGCACGCGCGTTTCGCCACCGCCCGCGTCACACCCCTACGAGGCGCCGGCCGCCGGGCTCGGCGGCCTCGGTCAGGCTTTCCGGACCGGCCATGAGGATGGAGCGCTGCAACCGGCGCAGTGCGGAGGAGGGTTCGAGTCCGAGCTCTCTGACGAGCGTGGCGCGCAGTCGCTGGTAGACGTCCAGGGCCTCGCCCCGTCGGCCGGAGCGGTGCAGGGCGAGCATGAACTGTCCGTGCAGGTTCTCGTGTGTGCAGTACCGGCTGGCCAGGACGGTCAGTTCGGCCAGCAGCTCGCGGTGGCGGCCCAGGCGCAGGTCGGCCTCGATGCGCTGGTCGAGCGCGCACAGCCGTATCTCCTCCAGCCGCCGCGTCTCCATGTCCAGCTGGACGCCGCCCTGTACGTCGGCGAAGGCGGAGCCGGACCACAGCGCCAGGGCCTCGCGCAGCAGGCGGGCGGCCCCGGGGAAGTCTCCGGCGTCCATGGCGCGGTAGCCGCTGCCGGCGAGCCGGTCGAACTCGCGGACGTCGTGCGTGCCGCCGCCGGTTCTGAGCAGGTAGCCGCCGGGGAGGGTGACGAGGACGTCCTTCGCGGTCCGGGCCGCCTTCGCGCCGTCCGCCCTTGAGCCGGCCGACTCCGCGCCGTCCACTCCTGTGGCGCCCGCCTCCAGAGCCGTCGCGATGAGCGCGCGCAGCTGGAGTACGTACGTCTGGAGGGTGGTGCGGGCACTGCGCGGCGGGGCGTCGCCCCACAGCTCCTCGATGAGGGCGGCCACGGGCACCACCTGGTCGGCATGGAGCGCCAGAAGCGCCAGGACCTGCCGGGGCTTGGGGGCTGTCGGCGCGACGGAGATCCCGTTCTCCCGCACGGCCAGTGCGCCAAGTACTTGGATTTTCACGCCGAACTCCCCTGGTCTGTGGACGAGCCTCGCCCCAACTCAAGCCCAACCAGTAGAAGACAAGACCCGACCGTTTGTCAATATCAAACCGTCCACCCTGTTTTTTCTAGGCGCCCTCAAGTACCTCGCTAACAAACCACCCCTGACCTGCTATTTCTACCCAACCATCGGCTGCCGGAGCCGCACGGGCACGCTCCCGACCCGCTCAACCGACCCCGGAAGTGGCCACCAAAAAGACTGGCAACCCCGTTTTATTCCGGTCGGGAGCCGGTGGCCGTCAGGGCTCCCAGCGCATCCGGCAGCGCGAGCCGCGGCAGCAGCAGCTCCCAGAACCTGGTGACCGTCCGCGGCGCGAGCCAGGCCGCGTCCCGGGCTCCGAGCACTTCGAAACCCACGGTCGCGGCGACCACGGCGGTCACGGCATCCTCGGCCGCCACCCCCGGACACAACTCCCCCGCGCCCCGGGCCCGGACCATCGCCCCCTCGACCCAACTCCGCCAGTGCTCGCGCAGGTCGATGCTCGGCAGATGCGCGACATCACCGCTCAGCTCGAACCCGGACCGCAGCACCACGTCGTCGCGCAGTCCCCGGGTGAGTCCGTGGGTCACGTCGACCAGACGCTGGAGACAGCCCGCCCCGTCCAGGGGCCACTCGCCCGTGATGTCCCCCAGCCGTTCCAGCGCGGCACCCTCGACGGCGCCCGCCAGGGCGGCCTTGCTGGCGAAGTGGAAGTGCAGCGCGCCGCTGCTGACCCCCGCCCGCGCACTGATAGCGGTGAGTGACGCCACCGCGAAGCCCTCGCGATGGAAGGTCTCGGCCGCGGACCTGATCAGAGCTTCCCGGGTGCGCACCGCGCGTTCCTGCTTGGCCATCGACCTCTCCGTCACTGCTGGGAATCGCCCGCCGGCCCCCTGGGCGAAGGCAGAGCCGATCAATGACCCAGCGTAACAAACCACTTGCGCGGTTTGAGGAGCTGGATGCTTTAATCCAGCCACCCCCACGCACCCGCCACTCCGCCCAAGGACACGCGGGGGTCGCGGACACCGGAATCCACCCTCGGGCCACGGCCCGTAGGGCAACCATCCACCCACCCACTACAGGAGCGGTACGGCCCGCCTCCCGTTCGGCCGAGAGCGGCGCACCGGGCAGGGAACGTCCCGAATTCACCCGGCGTTCACTCGCCGTTCCACTGCGAACGCCCTCGCCGGGCCAGGCCGGCCGACTTTCCCCCCATCGCACCCGCCGCACCCCGGAACGTCTTGCGGATGTCCCCCCGCGGACGCCACCCCCGCCCGAACCCCGCCTGCGGGCCGGGTCGCCGGTGGCTGAGAGTGGACACTCGTCACCCGGCGCTCCCACGCGGCACGCGGAGCCCGGCAGGCCCCGTCCGAGCGGTGCCCGCCCCGCGTCCGAGCGGATGCCGGGCAACCGGAACCCGGGCCGGACCACCCCCCGTAGGGCGGTCCGCTCCGCTTCAGCGCCCGCCTGAGGGCCTCGCCACGGGCAGGGCACGAAATGCCCGACCGGCGGGGAGATCGAGCACGGCTTCCCGCTCAACCGTTCCGGCCGTCCCGACCGCCCCACGCCCACCATCTGCGCCGGTCACAAGATTCATCGGCATTTCCCCCTTCCCTTGGGCGCGCTAGTCACTCCGTGTAAGATACAGACTGGGCGGTTTTGCCAGTATCCGAATGCGAGATACGGACTGGACGGTATCCATCCCCGCCGGTTCAACTCCTATGGAGGGAAGCAACACCATGGCTGAGCAGGCCCGAGCTATCCAGACCCGTCGGACCATCCTCCTGGCCGCCGCCAAGGTCTTCGAGGATCGCGGATACAAGGCGGCGACCATCTCCGAGATCCTCTCCGAGGCCGGGGTGACCAAGGGCGCCCTGTACTTCCACTTCCAGTCGAAGGACGACCTGGCCCAGGGGGTGCTCGCCGAGCAAGTGGACCGCCGGCTCATGGTCCCCGATCGCCCGTCCAAGGTGCAGGAGATGGTGGACGCGGTGATGCTGCACACCTACCGGCTTCAGAACGATCCCCTGGTCCGTGCCGGCGTGCGGCTCTCCATGGAGCAGCAGCCGGGCCTCGACCGCAGCGGTCCGTTCAAGCAGTGGGCGGAGGTCGGCACCGCCCTTCTGACCCAGGCACAGGCCCAGGGGGAGCTGCTGCCCCACGTCGTGCCGTCCGAGACCGCGGACGTGATCGTCGGCTCGTTCGCCGGGATCCAGTCCATGTCCCAGTCGATCAGCGACTACCAGGACCTGTCGACCCGGGTGTCCGCGCTGCTGCGCCACCTGATGCCCAGCGTGACCGTCCCCTCGGTCCTCGCCTCGCTGGACCTCTCCCCGTCCAGGGGCGTCACCGTCTACACCGAGGCCGAGGCCCACACGGTCGCGGAGGAGGCGCAGGCGATCCCGGCCTAGGGGGTGCCCTGCCGATCAGGCCGGGCTCAGCTCCGCCCCGCTCCGGAGACGCTGACCGACGGCACGGCCGCCGGTCCTCCGACGGGCGGGCTCGCGGCGAAGTACGCGGACAGGGCGTCGGCCAGCCGACCGCCGTCCGGTGACCAGGCCACGTAGCCGTCGGGCCGGACGAGCAGCCCGTCGTACGGCACATCCGGCGTCGGCGCCGCGTGGACCACCTTCAAGGTCCCGGCCCAGCCCTGTGCACCCTCCCAGTGGCGGGTTCCCTCTTCCCCGAAGAGCAGCAGTACGGGACGCCCGTCCCGCAGGAGCTCGATCACATCGGTCCCGCCCGCCCCGGTGGTGAGCGCCGTGTTCCGCAGAAACGTTCCTTCCCACGAGCAGGCGCTGCCGGTACGGCTCGGATACACGGTGTCCTGCGCGCTGATCATTTCCCTGAGGTAGCCGCTCTCCCGGTCCGCCGCGAGCAGCCCCGCGAACAGGGCCCCCAGGGCGCCGTCCTCGGGCACCGGCCTCATCAGGGCGAGCTGGGCCCGCGTGTTGTCGACGACCCGCTGCGCGGCGGGCCGGCGCTCCAGGTCGTAGGTGTCGAGCAGGCCCTCGGCCGCTCGGCCGTGCACCGTGCACGCCAGCTTCCAGGCCAGGTTGACGGCGTCGAGTATCCCGGTGCTCAGACCCTGGCCGCCGATGGGGAAGTGCACGTGCGCGGCGTCCCCCGCGAGGAAGATCCGTCCCGAGCCGAAGGTACGGGCGATCCGGGTGAAGTCGCTGAACCTGCTCAGCCAGCGGGGCTCCTCCATCGCGATCTCGCGTCCGACGATCCAGGACACCTCGTCGCGCAGTTCCTCCAGGGACAGCGGCAGATGCCGGTGCTCGTGCGCGGCCCTGCAGTTGAGGGTGCGGATATGGGTGCCGCCGTCGGGGTCGGGCTTGACGGCGAGATGACCGCGGGGGGTGCGGTGCCATCCCGGCTTCAGGGAGCCCGCGTCCGTCAGCCGGACGGTGCCCATCAGCGCGGACACCGTCGCCCGGTGGGTGTCGGAGGCGATGCCCGCCAGTTCGCGGACGGTGCTGCGCGCGCCGTCCGCTCCCACCAGGTACCGGGCGGTGCAGGAGATCGGCCCCGCCGGCCCCTCGGCCGTGATCCGCACTCCGTCCCGCTCCTGCGCGACCCCGATCACCCGGTGCTCGCGCAGTACCCGGGCGCCCGCGGCCAGGGCCTGCTCCTCGAACAACCGCTCCAGTTCGGACTGCGGGTACTTGAAGATCGGTACGGGCTCGGTCTCCGGCGCCGTGATGACCAGGCCGGGCAGGCCCGCGAAGTGGAAGGCGCTGGCCGACGCACCCTGCGGCTTCCGGTAGCCCGGTTCCGGAAGGCGGCCGCGCCTGGCGAGGGACTGCACCGCACGGGCGTGCATCGTGTTCGCCTTGGGCTGCTCGGAGACGTCGGCACGCGTTTCCAGAACGAACGTGTCGACCCCGTAGCCGGCTAACTCGGCCGCGATCAGCATGCCGACGGGCCCCCCGCCGACCACTGCCACCTGCGCGTGCATCGTGCCCTCCCCCTGGCCTGAGACACGGGAAATATACCGGCTGCCCCGTCTTTCCATCAGACAATCGCCACATCCGTCAACGGCGTCAACTCCCGTATACGGAAGTGCAGTCGATCACCGCGGGCAGAGCGGACGGCGGGCGGCGGACCGGGTCCCGACACAGCGGAAGGATCCCGCCGGATTCCGGCGGGATCCTTCCGCTGTGCTGCCCCGTCCACGGGGCCTGTCCACGGGCCAGGTACATGAGGCCCGTCCACGAGGCCCGTCTACGAGGCCCAGGCGCCCGGGGCCACGAAGGCGTGCGGACGGCGTACGGGGAGCTTGTGCACCTTCGCCGTCGATGCCTGCTCCGCCTGCGCTTCGTCGAGCAGGCGGAGCCTTGTCATGAGGAGGACGGCGATCGCCGCGACCTCCTCCGCGGTGGGGTTGCCCCTGGTGATCCGCAGCGAGGCCAGCGCCAGGGCGGTGCGCTCGTCGGGGCGGTCGTCGGCCGTCAAAGCGGCAGGTTCCCGTGCTTGCGGGTCGGCTGCTGCGCGTGCTTGCTGCGCAGCATGTCGAGGGTGGAGATCAGCCGTGCGCGGGTGTCGGCCGGGTCGATGACATCGTCGACCAGGCCCCGCTCGGCCGCGTAGTAGGGGTGCATCAGCTCGGTCTGGTACTCCTTGATCCGCTGCGCCCGCGTCTCGTCGGGGTTGTCCGAGGCGGCGATCTCACGGCGGAAGATGACGTTGGCGGCTCCTTCGGCGCCCATCACCGCGATCTCGTTGGAGGGCCAGGCGAGGGCCACGTCGGCGCCGATGGAGCGGGAGTCCATGACGATGTACGCGCCGCCGTACGCCTTGCGCAGGATCAGGCTGATCCGCGGGACGGTGGCGTTGCAGTACGCGTAGAGCAGCTTGGCGCCGTGCCGGATGATGCCGTTGTGCTCCTGGTCGACGCCGGGCAGGAAGCCGGGGACGTCGATCAGGGTCACCAGCGGGATGCTGAAGGCATCGCAGAACTGGACGAAGCGGGCGGCCTTTTCGCTCGCCTGGATGTCGAGCACGCCCGCGAGGTGGGCCGGCTGGTTGGCGACGATGCCGACCACGTGGCCACCGAGCCGGGCGAGGGCGCAGACGACGTTCTGTGCCCACTGCCCGTGCACCTCGAAGTAGTCGCCGTCGTCGACGACCTCCTCGATGAGGTCACGGATGTCGTAGCCCTGGGTGGCGCGGGCGGGCACCAGGTCGAGCAGGCTCTCGCAGCGGCGGTCGACCGGGTCCTCCAGGTCGCCGTGCGGAGCGAGCTCGCGGTTGTTGGAAGGCAGCAGCGACAGGAGGTGGCGCACGTCCTCCAGGCAGCTCTGCTCGTCGTCGTACGCGAAGCCGGCGACTCCGGAGGTGCCGGCGTGGCTGTCCGCCCCGCCGAGGTGCTCCATGGTGACGGCCTCGCCGGTGACGGCCTGGACCACGTCGGGTCCGGTGATGAACATCTGCGAGGTGCCGCGGACCATGAAGACGAAGTCGGTGAGCGCCGGGGAGTAGGCGGCGCCGCCGGCGCAGGGGCCGAGGATCACCGAGATCTGCGGGATGACACCGGAGTTGCGGACGTTGCGCTGGAAGATGCCGCCGTAGCCGGCGAGCGCGGTGACGCCCTCCTGGATGCGGGCGCCCGCTCCGTCGCACAGGCCGACGATGGGTGCGCCCGCCGCCTCGGCGAGGTCCATCAGCTTGTGGATCTTCTCGGCGTGGGCCTCGCCCAGCGCGCCGCCGAAGATCCGGAAGTCGTGGGCGTACGTGAAGACGGTGCGGCCGTGGACCTTGCCCCAGCCGGTGACGACACCGTCGGTGTGCGGGCGCTTGTCCTCCAGCCCGAATCCGGTGGCACGGTGCCGGCGGAGCCCCTCGACCTCGTTGAAGGTGCCCTCGTCGAAGAGGAGCTCGATGCGTTCCCGGGCGGTGAGCTTGCCCTTCGCGTGCTGCGCGGCGGTGGCGCGCTCGCTCGGACCGGCCTCGGCCAGCGCCCGTATGGCGGTCAGTTCGGCGGTGCGTTCACGCAAAGAGGCGAAGCGGACTTCCTCTTTTAAGGCGGGCGGCACAGAGGCCAGCCCGGCTTCCGGTGCGTTCACGCGCTCCAGCGGTCTTTCCTCGACGATGCTCATACAGGCCCTTTCCACAGAGGCACCGGATCCGGCCGGTGTCGCAGTTACACCCTCGGCCGGACCGCTAAAGCCCTACTCGAATTTTGGACGCGGATCGCAAGTGGAGTCATTCCGGCACGGCTCCGGGTGCCTTTCTGCCGGACAACCGCTCAAGACCGGGGCCAGAGACACGGGAGAGCGGTGGGGCGATAAGCCCAGGTCACACCGGAAAGTCCAATTTGTCGCTCGTGCAGAACTCAACCCCATCTGGAGGCCCGGGGGAATGTTCCGCAAGGCACTTGTTTTGGCTTGCGGGGCCGACTCGGGCATGCAATCTTCAATTTCGAGCCACCGGGGCAGTCCCAAGAGTCCGAATATCCGCGCATGAAACGGCGTCAATGAAGACGGTTATTCATGCGCCCCGAATTCAACTCGCCATATCGAGACCGTGGAGGGCCCTCGTGCGAAAGTGGTTACCGCTGACAGCGGTCAGCCTGGGCGTGTTCATGCTGCTGGTGGACGTCACGATCGTGATCGTGGCCCTGCCGGGCATCGGCTCAGACCTCAAGACGTCCATGTCCGACCTCCAGTGGGTGATGGACGGCTACGCCCTGACCCTGGCCGCCCTGCTCCTCGGCGCGGGATCCCTCGCGGACAAGGCCGGCCTGCGCCGGGTCTACGTGGGGGGCCTCCTCCTCTTCGCCGCCGCATCGCTCGTCTGCGGCATCGCCGACGCCCCGGCCACGCTGGTCGCGGCCCGGGTGGTCCAGGGCATCGGCGGCGCGGCGATGCTCGCCACCGCGATGGCCCTGCTGAACGTCACCTACCAGGGCAGGGACCGCGGGATCGCCTTCGGCGTCTGGGGCGCCGTCAGCGGCGCCGCGGCCGCGGTCGGACCGGTCCTGGGCGGGCTGCTCACCGAATACTTCGGCTGGCGGTGGATCTTCCTGGTCAACCTGCCGGTGAGCGTGGCCGCCATCGCCCTGTCCCTGGCGGTGCTCCCCGAGTCCCGCAACCCCAAGGCGGGCCGGATCGACTGGGGGGGCATCAGCTCCTTCACCGTGTCGGTCGGCGCGCTCGTCTTCCTCCTGATCCGCGGAGGCACGGACGGCTGGACCTCCGCGACCGTACTGGGCTTCGGCGCCCTGTCGGCGGCTTCCCTGGCGGCCTTCCTGGTGATCGAGAGCCGCGGCAGCCACCCCATGCTGGACCTCTCGCTCTTCCGCCGGGCCCCCTTCGTCGGGGTGATGCTCTGCGGCCTGCTCTTCTCCGCCGTGGCCTTCGCCTACCTGCCGTACACCTCGCTGTGGGTGCAGTCCGTACTCGAACTGAGCCCGGTCTCCGGCGGCCTGGTGGTGCTGCCGATGAGCGCGATGGCCTTCGTGGTCTCCGCACTGGCCGGCAAGCACCTGCCGAAGCTGCCCAACTGGCTGGCCCTCAGCGGCGGCCTGGCGCTGATCGGCATCGGCAGCCTGCTGCAGACGCGGCTCGACTCCGGTTCGAGCTGGACCGCGCTGATCCCCGGTCTGGTACTGACCGGACTCGGTGTCGGAGTCGTCTCTCCGGTGCTGGCCGCCACCGCCATGGCAGCCGTACCGCCCGAGCGCGGCGGCATGGCCAGCGGCGCGATGAACACCTTCCGCCAGCTCGGCCAGGCCCTGGGCATCGCCGTCTTCGGCATCGTGCTCCAGCAAGGGCTCGAAAGCGCGCTGAGCGGGACCGCCCGGACGGGATCCGGCGAATCCGTGGCCGCGGCGCTGGGCAGCGGCCAGGCCCACCGGGTGATCGCCCAGGCCCCCGCCGACCAGCTGGAAGCCGTCGGACACCTCGTCAGGTCCTCGTTCGCCACCGCCCTCGACGACGTCATGCTCGCCTCGGGCATCGCCGGCCTGATCGGTGCCGTCGTCGTGGCCCTGCTGATCCGCAAGGCGCCCGCGCAGGCCACGACCGCCGCACCGGCGGCCTCCGCACCCACGACCGAGCTCCAGGAAGCACGCAGTTGAACCGATGTCCCCGGCCCCTTCTCCACGGCCGCGATTCCACTCCCTTTCCTTTGACCATGATCCCCGGGGGGACCCAGGCATGTCGCCTTACTACGTCGAAACGAAGATCGCGCTCGGCCAGGACCAGCTCGCCACGGTCGCGGCGCTGGCCGAATCCGGCCTCTACGACGACTACGTCGTCTACGAGGGCGCGACCGGCTGGTCCTACGCCGGCGGTGCCCTGGCCGAACTGACGCTGGACCGCACCGGCGCCCGGCTGCGCTCCGAGGACGAGCAGTTCCTGCCATGGGACGGCAAGCCGCTCCAGCAGATCCAGACCCTGCTCGACACCATCTCCATCGAGGGCTGGCGCGCCTACGGCTGGGCCACCTTCGAGCTGTCCTACGCCAAGGACGGCGTACTGGACCACATCGGCGACGAGCGGCTGCTCCACCTGATCGTGCCGCGCACCGAGATCCGTCTCGACGGCACCACGGCGGTCGTCCGCTCGGCCGACCAGGCCGGCCTGAGCGCAGCGCTCGACGTGCTCCGCGCGCCGGTCCTGCGCAGCGCGGGCCGGGCGGCCCTGATCGACGTACGCGGCTTCGACAAGACGGACTACCGCAGCGCGGTCGAGTCGGCCGTGGCGGAGATCAACGACGAGAAGCTCCAGAAGGTCATCCTGTCCCGCGTCGTCGACATCGAGGGCGAGATCGACCTGGTGGAGACGTACGTCCAGGGCCGGCGCGGCAACACCCCCGCCCGTTCCTTCCTGCTCGACCTCGGCGGCATCGAGGCGGCCGGCTTCAGCCCCGAGACCGTCGTCGAGGTCGAGGCGGGCGGCCGCGTGTTCAGCCAGCCGCTGGCCGGGACCCGGGCGCTCACCGGCGACCCGCAGCGCGACCGCGAGCTGCGCGAGGAGCTCCTCTCCAACCCCAAGGAGATCTACGAGCACGCCATCTCGGTCAAGGTCGGCACGGACGAGCTGACCAACGTCTCGCAGGAGGGCTCGGTCGAGGTTCCCGAGTTCATGGCGATCCGCGAGCGGGGCAGCGTGCAGCACCTGGCGTCGCGGGTGGCCGGCCGGCTGGCCGACGGCTTCGGGACCTGGGACGCCTTCGGCGCGGTCTTCCCCGCCGTCACCGCCTCCGGTGTCCCGAAGGCCGCCGCCTACGACGTCATCCGCCAGTACGAGCCCGAGAGCCGGGGCCTGTACAGCGGAGCGGTCCTGGTCACCGACCACAACGGCGAGATGGACGCGGCGCTGGTCCTGCGCTCGGTCTACCGCCAGGACGGCCGCACCTGGCTGCGCGCCGGCGCCGGGATCGTCGGGCAGTCCACCGCGGCCCGGGAGTTCGAGGAGACCTCCGAGAAGCTCGAGAGCGTCTCGCGCTTCCTGGTCTCCGCCACCGGGGCGAGCGCCTCGGCCGGGACCACCGACACGGCCGTCCCCCTGGCCGGCTGAGCGACCCGCCGAGCACCACAGCCCCGGAAGGAGAGCTCACCACCATGCGGTTCGAAAACCTGTACCTCGCGGGCGTCGCCAGCTGGCTGCCGGAGGTCGTCGACACCGATCGGGCGGTCAAGGAGGGTCTCCTCGACCCCGCCGTCCGGGAGGCGTCCGGCATCGAGTCGGTCGCCGTCGCCGGGAACGTCGCGGCGCCGGACATGGCCGTCACCGCGGCCGAGGCGGCCGTGCGCCGCTCCGGCCGCCGGCCCGAGGAGTTCGCCGCCCTGCTGCACAGCAGTGCGCACTTCCAGGGGCCGGACGGCTGGTCCGCCCAGCACTACATCCTGCGCAAGACCCTGGAGCTGCCGATCCCCGCGATCGAGGTCCGCCAGGGCTGCCTCGGGATGCTGGCCTCGCTGGAGCTGGCCGCCCACCGGCTCATCGCCGATCCCTCGCGGCCCGCGGTGCTGATCACGGCCGCCGACAACTTCGGTACGCCGATGGTCGACCGCTGGCGGGCGTCCGGACTGTTCCTGCTGGCCGACGGGGCCGCCGCGGCGGTGGTCTCCTCGGACGGTGGCTTCGCCCGGGTGCTGGCCGCGGGCTCGCTCTCGAACCCCGTGATGGAGGAGTTCAACCGGGGCGGCGAGGTGCTCTTCCCGCCGCCGGTGACCCTGGGGCAGCCGCTCAACCTGGAGGCCCGCCGCCAGTTCTGGCGGGACCAGTGGGCCAAGGGAGTGCTGCCCCCCATGGGGAACCTGGGGGAGCTGGTCGCGGACGTCGCGGAGCGCACCCTCGCGGAAGCCGGTGTGTCCATGGACGGGATCCGGCGCGTCGTGCACATCGGGTTCTCCAAGGGGCCGCTGGACGACACCTTCCTGGACCCGCTGGACATCGACGAGGACCGCGGCGTGTGGGAGTTCACCCGCCGCACCGGCCACGCCGGAGCCGTCGACCCCTTCGCAGGGCTCGAATACCTCCTGTCGACCGGCCAGGTGACCGTCGGCGACCACGTGATGCTCATCGGCGCCGCCCCCGGCGCCGAGGTCACCTGCGCGGTCATCCGGATCACCGGGCCGATGCCCGAATAGGCCCTGCCAGGGCCCGGCACCATCCCCCAAGCGAAGCAGAAGAAGCAGAAGGAGACCCGACAACCATGCTCGACGGCTGCACTCCGCCCGATGAGCGGATCGCCGCGGCATACCGCGCGAACGGCTACTGGCTGGGCGAGAACCTCTCGGCCCTGCTGCGTTCGTGGGCGCGGCGCCACGACGGCAAGACCGCCCTGGTGCAGGGCGCCACCCGCCTCTCCTACCGCGACCTGGACGCCCGGGTCGACCGGCTGGCCGCCGGCTTCCTGCGGCACGGCATCGCGCCCGGCGACCGCGTGGTCGTACAGCTGCCCAACTCCGTCGAGTTCCCGGCGGTCTGCTTCGCGCTCTTCCGGCTCGGCGCGGTGCCGGTGTTCTCACTGACCTCGCACCGCGCCAGCGAGATCCGCCACCTGTGCGAGATCTCGGGTGCGGTCGCGTACGCCCTGCCGGCCTCGCACCGCGGCTTCGACCACCTGTCGGCGGCACTGGCCCTGCGCGAGGAACTGCCGACGCTGAAGCAGCTGTTCGTCCTCGGCGAGGTGCCCCCGGGCGTCGACGCCACGCCGCTGGAGGCGGTGGACGCCGATCCGGTCGAGCTTCCGGAGCCGGACGCCGCCGACGTGGCGTTCTTCCTGCTGTCGGGCGGTACGACCGCCCTGCCCAAGCTGATCCCGCGCACCCACAACGACTACGCGTACCAGACGCGGACGGCCGCCCAGGTCAACGGCCTCACCGAGCAGGACGTCTACCTCGCGGCCCTCCCCGTCGAGTTCAACTTCACCTGGGGCTGCCCCGGTGTGATCGGGACCCTGCGGGCGGGCGGCACCGTGGTCCTCGCCGAGGGCCCCACGGCCGACGACTGCTTCCGGCTGATCGAGGAGGAGGGCGTCACCTTCACCTCGCTCGTCCCGACCGTGGCCCAGCTGTGGCTGGAGACGGCGGAATGGTCGGACCACGACCTGAGCACTCTGCGCACGGTCCAGATCGGCGGCGCCCCGCTGTCGCCGGAGCTCGCGGCGCGCGTCGGTCCGGGCCTGGGCGTACGGCTGCAGCAGGTCTTCGGCATGGCGGAGGGGCTGATCTCCTTCACCCGCGACGACGATCCACTGGAGGCCGTGGTCGCCACCCAGGGCCGGCCGATCTCACCGGGGGACGAGGTGCGGATCGTCGGCGAGGACGGGGCGGAACTCCCGCTGGGAGCCACGGGCGAGCTGCACACCCGCGGCCCGTACACGCTCCACGGCTACTACCGGGCCGAGGAGCACAACAAGGTCGCCTTCACCGCCGACGGCTTCTACCGCACCGGCGACCTGGCACGGCTGACCCCCGAGGGCCACCTGGTCATCGAGGGCCGGATCAAGGACGTCATCGTGCGGGGCGGCGACAAGGTCTCGGCCGGTGAGGTCGAGGGTCACCTGCTCACGCACCCGGCGGTCGCCCGCGCGGCCGTCATCGGGGTGCCGGACGAGTACCTCGGCGAGCGGATCTGCGCCTTCGTCGTCGCCGACGGGCAACCGCCGAGCCTGCGCGACCTCAAGGAGGCGCTCCAGGTCCGGGGACTGGCCGAGTACAAGCTCCCGGACCGGCTCGAACTGGTCGACGCCTTCCCGCTCACCGGGCTCGGCAAGGTCGACAAGAAGGTGCTGGCCGCGGGCCTCGCCACCGTGGGCTGACCCCGCCCCGGCCCGTGCCGATCACGAAGGTGCCGACCGGCGCCGGCCCGAACGCCCCTGACGCTAGGAGAGCTCTGATGACAGTCCAGTCGGCCGACGCGGTGACCCAGGTCCTGGGGAAGATCACCGCCCGGTACATGAAGGTCGACCCCGAGACCCTGCTGCCCGGGACCAACCTGGTCCAGCGCGACCTCGGTTCGCTGGAGATCATGCGGATCGTCGGCCACCTGCGCAAGGCGGGGATCCGGGCCGAGGTCATGGAACTGGCGGCGAAGCCGACCCTGGAGGACTGGACGCGGCACCTGCTCGGCATCCTCCCGGCGGACGAGATCGTGACGAGGCTCGGATGAGCTCCGTACTCCCGGGCGACCTGTCCGGAAGCCTGCCGGCCCGGCCCTCTGCGCTCCTGGTCCGCGGCGGCTGCGTCTACACCGCCGACGCCGACCACGACGGCCGGATGCTGCCCGCCGGCTCGGTCCTGGTGGTGGGGGACACGGTCGCCGCCGTGGGCTCCGTCACCGAGGTGGACGCGGCGGTCGAAGCACTGCCCGCCGCGATCCGGGCGGGGCTGCGGACGATCGACGGCAGCCGCCACATGGTGCTGCCCGGCTTCGTCAACGCCCACTGGCACGAGATGTTCGCCATGCGGCTGCCGTTCAAGGGTGCGCTGCGCGACCCGCGCGACGTCACCGACGAGCCCGGCATCATGGCGCGGGGCGGCGACGCCCGGAAGATCTCCGTGCTGTTCGACGACTTCCAGAACCTCGCCGACGGCCTGACCCCGGACGAGGCCGAGGCCGTGGCCGCCTACTCCCTGTGGACCCAGCTGCGTTCGGGGACCACCGCGCTCGGCGACGTCGGCTCCTTCAACCGCCCGGAGGCGCTGGCCGCCGCCGCCCGCCGGATCGGCATCCGCGCCTCCGTCAGCTACTGGACGGGGGACTCGGTCTGCGCCCCCGGCGAGAGCCGCTACCGCCGCACCCGGGACACCGACGCCGTGCTGGCCCGCCTGGAGGGCCTGCTCACCGACTGCGCCCGGGACACCTCGGGACTGGTGCGGGCCCAGGTCAGCGCCTCCTACATCACCAATGTCAGCGACGAGCTCGGCGAGGGCCTGGGCAAGCTGGCCCTGGCCTACGACGTCCCGTTCGCCACCCATGTCGGCGCGCTGCGCGACGAGGTGGACGTCGTACGGGCCTACTACGGCTCCACCCCGGTGCGCCGGCTGGCCGAGCTGGGCCTGCTGACGGACCGGCTGATGGCGGTGCACTGCGCCTTCCTGGACGAGCACGAGCGCTCCCTGCTGCTCGCCGCGAAGGCCCACATCAGCCACTCCCCCGCCAAGTACGGTCCCACCGGCGAGTCCACGCTCACCGAGACCCGGGCCATCCCGGAACTACGCCGGGCCGGGCTCGACGTATCGCTGTCCACGGACGGCGGTTCCCTGCCGATCGGCGGGATGCCGGAGGCGATGCGCGCCGCCTGGCAGTCGCACACGGAGCTGTTCGCCGACAACACCGTGCTGGTCCCGACCGACGCGCTGGCGATGGCCACCCGGATCGCGGCCCGCGGGCTGCGGTGGGAGGGCATCGGCTCGCTGGCCGCCGGACAGCAGGCCGACATGGTGCTGGTGCCGGTCGACGACTGGCGCTACCTGCTCAATCCGCGGCCCCTGGAGGGGTTCTTGAACCTCGGCGGGTCCACGGACGTGGAGACCGTGATCGTGGCGGGCCGGGTGCTGGTCGAGGACGGGCGCAGCGTCCACCTCGACGAGGACCAGCTGCGCGACGACTACCTGGACGCCCTGGCCTCCTTCTCGACGCGGACGCTGGGCATCTCCGGCGAGGCCGTCGCGGGTGTGCTCGGGGCCTCGCGGCGCCGGGGAGGGACCGCATGAGCGAGTACGCGCACAAGACGGCCCTGGTCAGCGGGGCGGCCGGCGGGATCGGCGCGGCGGTGGCCGCGGCCCTGGCGGAGCAGGGCCGCGCGGTGGCCCTGCTGGACCGCGACGCCGCGGCGCTGGAGCCGCTGGCCAAGCGGCTGGCCGCGGAGGGCCACCGGGTCCTCGCCGTCCCCGCGGACGTCACCTCCCCCGAGGGGATCACCGCGGCGGTGGACCGTACCGAGGCCGTACTGGGCCCCGTGGACGAACTGGTCAACTGCGCCGGGGTGCTGCGGATGGGCGCGGTCCTCGACCTCTCCGACGAGGACTGGGACACCACCTTCGCGGTCAACGTCACCGGTGTCTTCCGGCTCTCCCGCACGGTCGGCCTGCGCATGGCGGCCCGCGGCAGCGGCTCGGTCGTCACGGTGGCCTCCAACGCGGCGGGCACCCCGCGGATGAACATGGCGGCGTACGCGGCGTCCAAGGCCGCGGCGACCATGCTCACCAAGTGCCTGGGGCTGGAGCTGGCCCGGTACGGGATCCGCTGCAACACGGTGGCGCCCGGCTCGACCGACACCCCCATGCTCAGCGGGATGTACGACCCGGCCGAGGTCGCCCGCAGCTCGATCGAGGGCCTCCCGGAGAACTTCCGCACCGGCATCCCGCTGCGGCGCATCGCCCAGCCCGAGGACATCGCCGACGCGGTGCTCTTCCTGTTCTCCGAGGGCGCCCGGCACATCACGATGCACGACCTCGTGGTCGACGGGGGCGCGACCCTCGGCGTCTGAACCCGGACGCCGCGAACCGCCCTCCGAACCCGCCGTCCCCACCCCGCCGTCCCCACCCCGCCGTCCCGACCCCACCCGCCGTCCCGACCCAGAAAGGAGATCGTCTTGGGCATCCCGGCGATCGCACCGTATTCCATGCCCTCCGGCGGTTCCCTGCCCGTGAACACCGCACGGTGGGACCTCGACCCCCGACGGGCCATGCTGCTCATCCACGACATGCAGGAGTTCTTCCTGCAGCCGTTCGGCTCCGGCCAGGAGCCGCTGACCGGCCTGATGGCCAACAGCGCCGCGCTGCGCGACGGGTGCGCCGAGCTGGGCATCCCGGTGGCCTACACGGCACAGCCCGGCGACATGACCGAGGCCGACCGCGGTCTGCTGAAGGACTTCTGGGGGCCCGGCATGACGGTGGCCCCCGCCGACCGGGCCATCACCGCGGCCCTGGCCCCGGCCGGCCAGGACACCGTGCTGACCAAGTGGCGGCCCAGCGCGTTCTTCCGTACGGACCTGCTCCAGCGGCTGCGCGCCGACGGGCGCGACCAGTTGATCGTCTGCGGCGTCTACGCCCACATCGGGATCCTGACCACCGCCAACGAGGCGTTCGCCCACGACATCCAGACCTTCGTGGTGGCCGACGCGGTGGCCGACTTCACTCCGGAGTTCCACCAGATGACGGTGGACTACGTGGCCACGCGCTGCGGCATGGCGGTGACCACGCACGACGTGCTGACCCAGCTGGCGGCCGCGCCCAAGCCGGAGCCGGTCCGTTGACCGGGTACGAGAGCCCGCTGCTGAGCCGGGTGCTGGCGGCCGGCGCACCGCCCTTCGCGCTGATCCACCGCCCGGAGTCCGGCCGCGACCAGGTCGAGCTGCTGGTCGGCGAGGTCACCGAGGTCCCGGACGCCGCGGGGCTGGACGGCCTGCCGCTCCCGGCGGCGGGCGCCCGCTCGCAGCACGAGCTGCTGGCCCTGCTGCCGTACCGGCAGATCCGCGAGCGCGGCTTCGAGTTCCCCGACGACGGTACGCCGTTGGTCGCCCTGGAGATCCACGACCAGGCGGTGGTGCCCCTGGAGGAGGTGCTGCGGCGCCTTCCCGCGCTGCCGCTGACCACCACGGGCGGCACCTTCGACATCGACGACGAGCAGTACGCGGCGCGGGCGGCCCGGGTGCTGGCCGAGGAGATCGGCCGGGGCGAGGGCGCCAACTTCGTCCTGCAGCGCTCCTACACGGCCACGGTGGAGAAGTGGAGCGCCGCCACGGCGCTGTCCTTCTTCCGCAGGATGCTGCTGGGCGAGCCGTCGGCGTACTGGACGTTCGTCGTGCACCTGGGCGAGCGCACGCTGATCGGCGCCACGCCGGAGCGCCACGTCAGCCTCTCGGGCGGCGCCGCGGTCATGAACCCGATCAGCGGCACGTACCGCTATCCCCCGTCGGGCCCCACCGTGAACGGGCTGCTCGGCTTCCTGGCCGATTCCAAGGAGGCCGACGAGCTGTACATGGTCCTAGACGAGGAACTGAAGATGATGGGCCGGGTGTGCTCCGAGGGCGGGCGGGTGGTGGGCCCGTACCTCAAGGAGATGTCCCGCCTGGCCCACACGGAGTACCTGATCGAGGGCACGACCGACCTGGACGTCGTGGACGTGCTGCGCGAGACGATGTTCGCGCCGACCGTGGTGGGCAGTCCGCTGGAGAGCGCCTGCAAGGTGGTCAAGCGGTACGAGCCCGAGGGCCGCGGGTACTACAGCGGCGTCGCCGCGCTGATCGGCCGGGACGCGGCCGGCGAGCGCACCCTGGACTCCGCGATCATGATCCGTACCGCGGACGTGGACCGCTCGGGCGGACTGCGGCTCTCGGTGGGCGCGACGCTCGTACGGGACTCCTCGCCGGAGTCCGAGGTCGCGGAGACCCGGGCGAAGGCTGCGGGTCTGCTGTCGGCGCTGGACGGGGCGCCGCCGCCGGCCGCGACGGCCCCGTCCTTCGCCGGTCATCCCGAGATCCGCCGGGCCCTGGAGTCGCGCAACGCCCCGCTCGGCCAGTTCTGGCTGCTCGACCCGCGCTCGCGGGCCGAACCCCGGCGCCACCTGGAGGGCCTGCGGGTCCTCGTGCTGGACGCGGAGGACACCTTCACCGCCATGGCGCAGCACCAGCTGAACGCGCTGGGCCTGAGCGTGTCGATCCGCCGCTACGACGAGGTGTCGGACCTGACCGCCCACGACCTGGTCATCGTGGGGCCGGGTCCCGGCGACCCGCGCGACACGGACCACCCCAAGATCGCCGCGATGCGCTCGGCCACCGAGACCCTGCTGCGCAGCGGTACCCCGTTCGTGTCGGTGTGCCTGGGCCACCAGGTGCTGAGCACCGTCCTCGGCCTCCAGGTGCACCGCCGCCCGGTCCCCAACCAGGGCGTCCAACAGAAGATCGACTTCTTCGGCCGGCCCGAACTGGTCGGTTTCTACAACACGTTCGCCGCCCGTTCCCGGACCGCCTCGTTCCCCTGCCCGGTCCGCCCCGGCACGGTCGAGACCTGCCGCGACGGACTCACGGGCGAGGTCCACGCCATGACGGGCCCGGGATTCGCCTCGGTCCAGTTCCACCCGGCGTCGGTACTGACCCAGAACGCCACGGCCATCCTCGCCGACCTGCTCGACGCCGCCCTCACCGACTGATTCAGAGATGGGAGAACCCCCATGTCCTCGGTAGCCACCCCGGACATCACCCGCCAGGACCACCAGGTGGTCGAGCTGGACGCCACCATCATCGACCTGATCCGTCGGCGCACGGAGCTCGTGACGGAACTCCAGCGCGCCAAGAGCCAGGTCGGCCTGCCGCGGACCCAGCTGGTGCAGGAGACCGAGATGCTGAACAAGTACCGCTCGGCCCTCGGTACCCAGGGCACGACCCTGGCCCTGCTCCTGCTGAAACTGGGCAACAAGCCGGAGCTCCTGCCCCAGGCCTGGTAGGACCGCGGCCCGGTCCCCTCCGGCTCGAAAACTGACGCGAAAGCACCCTCCCGGGTCCCGGGAGGGTGCTTTCGTCGTTCCGGGCACGCTCATTCGAATAGCCCGGTTCAGATCGGTTCGGGCGAGTTGTCACTTGACGAGAACTCAATACCACCTCGAGATCGCGACGCATATCTCCAGGAGGGCCCGCCTTGGGTTGCAACGTCCTTCACGACCGGCCTAGTGTGCTGAATAAGGGCGTAGGCAGGGTGCAGGAGAAATCCATATTCGGATTTCGCGCCGGCGGGGTTTGCGACATGCCTTGCAATTTCACTCCAGTGGATTAAAAGCGATTCTCCGTTTCTCCTGACCGCATCTGGCCCGCGCAAGGAAGCGCACGGCCGCTGCTTCCGAGCCCTCGCCCATCTGGACACACTGAACCGGGCTCTCCGGATTCAGTAATAGGGAGGATCAACGTGCTCGTTGTGACGGCGCCAGAAGCCCAGCAGTGGCTTATCGAGAAGATCGCCCACAAGCTCGGGGTGGAGCAGAGCGAAGTATCACCGGAACTGTATTTCGATGAGCTCGATCTCGACTCCACCGAGGCTCTGATTCTCGCCGGAGAAATGGAGAACTGGCTCGGGTTCGAACTCGGCACCACCACCCTGTGGTACCACCCGACCATCAAGGACCTCGCCGCCTTCATCGCGGAGGAGTCCGCGACCCGAGCCAAGGAACAGCATGCGGCTGCGTCCTGACCGGACTCCTACGGTCGTGCGCCGTCTTCGCGTCGCCACCGGCGGCGCGAACACGGTGTACGTGGTGCACCCGGGGGCACTGGACGCCGCCGTGCACCAGACCCTCGCCGAGACGCTGCCCGACGGCGCGGGACTCACCGTGCTCGACCTGTCCGCCCTCCCCGAGTACTGGCAGGCGGCACTGACCGGCGGTCACGCCGCCACCACCGTCGAGGAACTGGCCGGGCGGCTCGCCGCGGAGCTGACGTCCGCCCTCGACGACAGCCCGTACTCCCTCGCCGGCTGGTCCTTCGGCGGGGTCATCGCCCAGTCCCTGGTCGAGCAGCTCCCGGCCGACCGGCGCCCGCGCAGCCTCGTACTGCTGGACAGCATCGCCCCGACCGACGTGTACAAGCCGTCCGACGACGAGCTGGACCCCACCCTGCTCCTCGGCTGGTTCGCGCTGTACCTCGGGGCGAAGCGCGGCTGTCCGGTGACCCCGGACGCGGAGCGGCTCGCTGGCGCGAGCGTCGAGGACGGCCTGCAGGTCGTTCTGGAAGCCGCCGTCGCCGGCGGGGCCCTGAAGGCGGACACCCCCATCTTCGGGCTGCGCAAGCTCTACGACACCTACGTGGACGGACTGCTGCGCAACAACCGGCTGACCGCCCCGTACCAGGCCGCACCGTCAAGCGTGCCGCTGGTCCTGGTCACCGCCGAGGGCAGCCTCATCCCGGACGACCCCACGCTCGGCTGGGAGCCGCTGGCACCCCTGGGGCTCACCACCCACCGGAGCCCCGGCGACCACTACACCATGCTCAGCCGCCCGGACGCAGCCGCCGTAATCGCACAGCTGGTGCACGCCACATAAGCCCGCTCCTGGCAGGCCCCTTCTCCACGATGACCGGCGGACCCCGGCACACAGTGCCGATCGCCCCGAGACCCTGAGAGCTCTGTCGTGAACACTCCGCAGCCCGTCAAGCCACCGTCTGACAGCCACCTTGACCGCCGGCTCGCCAACAACCCGATCGCCATCGTCGGTCTCTCCGCGCTGTACCCCAAGTCGCCCAACCTCCGTGATTTCTGGGCCAACGTGGTCTCGGCGGCCGACTGCATCGAGGACGTGCCGGACACCCACTGGGACGTGTCCGAGCACTACGACCCGGACCCGTCGGTGCCCGACAAGACGTACTCCACGCGCGGCGGCTTCATTCCCGACGTGCCGTTCAACCCCCTGGAGTTCGGCCTGCCCCCGAACACCCTGGAGGTCACCGACGTCCTCCAGCTCCTCAGCCTCGTCGTCGCGCGCGACCTGCTCAAGGACGCCGGCGCCGACAAACCCTGGTACGACGCCTCCCGCACCGGTGTCGTCCTCGGCATCACCGGCGCCAACCAGCTGACCCAGCCGCTGACCGCGCGCCTGCAGACCCCGGTCATCAAGGAGGTCGTCCGCAGCTGCGGGCTCTCCGAGAAGGACGCCGAGGAGATAGCCGCCAAGTTCGTCCTCAAGTACGCGCCGTGGGAGGAGAACTCCTTCCCGGGCATGCTCGGCAACGTCGTCGCCGGCCGCGTCGCCAACCGGCTCGACCTCGGCGGCATGAACATGACCGTCGACGCCGCCTGCGCCAGCTCCCTGGGCGCGATCCGCGCGGCCGTCAGCGAGCTGCTCGAAGGCCGTTCCGACACGATGCTGGTGGGCGGCTGCGACGCCGAGAACACCATCTTCATGTACCTCTGCTTCAGCAAGACCCCGGCGCTGTCCAAGTCCGGCAACATCCGGCCGTTCGACAAGGGCGCCGACGGCACGCTGATCGGCGAGGGCATCGGCATGCTCGCCCTGCGCCGCCTCTCCGACGCCGAGCGCGACGGCAACCGCATCTACGCGGTGCTGCGCGGCCTGGGCACCTCCAGCGACGGCCGGTTCAAGTCCATCTACGCTCCGCGCGCCGAAGGCCAGATGGTCGCCCTACGCCGCGCGTACGAGGACGCCGACTGCTCGCCCGCGAGCATCGAGCTCTTCGAGGCCCACGGCACCGGTACCGCCGTCGGCGACGCCACCGAGATCACCGCGCTCACCGCCGTGGTCTCCGAGGCCTCCGACGACCTCGGCTACGCGGCCGTCGGCAGTGTGAAGTCCCAGATCGGCCACACCAAGGCCGCGGCCGGCGCGGCCGGCATGATCAAGCTGGCGCTCGCGCTGCACCACAAGGTGCTGCCGCCCACCATCAACGTGGAGACGCCCAACGCGGCTCTGGCGCCCGGCGCCGGCCCGCTGTACGTCAACTCCGAGGCGCGTCCGTGGATCCGCCACCCGGAGCGTCCCAAGCGCCGCGCCGCCATTTCCTCGTTCGGCTTCGGCGGCACCAACTTCCACTTCGTCCTGGAAGAGCACGGTGACGGTGACGACGTGCAGGTCACCCACACCGTCGCCAAGGTCCACCTGTGGCACGCGCAGGACACCGCCGCCCTGACCAAGGCCCTCGCCGACGGTGCCCCCGCGACCGGCGGCCCCGTCCCCGAGGGCAGCGCCCGCGTCGCGCTCGTCGCCCGCGGCGGCGAAGAGCTCGCCGCGCTGCGCGAGATCGCGCTCGGCCAGCTGCGCGCCCGCCCCTCCGAGGACTCCTGGTCGCACCCCAAGGGCATCTACTTCCGCCGTCGCGCGGCAGCGCCCGGCAAGGTCGGGGCGCTCTTCTCCGGCCAGGGCAGCCAGTACGTCAACCCCGGCAAGTCGGCCGTCATGGCGCTGCCCGCGCTGCGCTCCGCCTTCGACCGCGCCAACCAGCACTTCGAGGGCGCCCAGGCACTGTCCGCGATCGCCTTCCCGCCGCCGGCGTTCGACCAGGCCGGCCGTACGGCGCAGGAGACCGCACTGCGGGCGACCGCGTACGCCCAGCCCGCCATCGGCGCGCTGTCGGCGGGTCAGTTCCGCTACCTGTCCGACCTCGGCTTCGCCGCCGAGGGCTTCCTCGGCCACAGCTTCGGTGAGCTGACGGCCCTGTGGGCGGCCGGCTCGCTCGACGACGACGCGTTCTTCGCCCTCGCCCGTGCCCGCGGCAACGCAATGGCACCGCCGGCCGAGGAGGGATTCGAGGCCGGTGCGATGGCCGCGGTGTCCGCCCCGGAGGAGCGGGTGGCCGAGCTGCTCGCCGCCCGCGACGGGGTCGTCGTCTGCAACCGCAACGCCCCGGACCAGATCGTGGTCGGAGGCGCCACCGCCGAGGTGGAGCTGCTGATCACGGCGGCGAAGGAAGCGGGTCTGCGGGCCAGCCTCCTGCCGGTGTCCGCCGCGTTCCACACCCCGTTCGTCGGCCACGCCGTCGAGGCGTTCCGCGGCAGCGTGGACGCGGTCGAGGTGCGCCGGCCCAGCGGTCCGGTATTCGCCAACACCCGTGGTGCGGTGTACGGGGACGACGTCGCCGCCAACCGCAGGATCCTCACCGAGCAGCTCATCAACCCGGTGGACTTCGCCGCCCGCGTGGAGGAGATGTACGCGGCCGGGTTCCGGGTCTTCGTGGAGTTCGGCCCCAAGGACGTGCTGACCAAGCTCGTCGGCCGGATCCTCGGCGACCGGGAGCACACCGTGGTCGCGCTGGACGCCGGTGCCGGCAAGGACGCGGACGCCGCGCTGAAGCAGGGCGTGGCCCAGCTCTCGGTGCTCGGTCTACAGCTCGCCTCCACGGACCGCTACACGGTGGCCGAGGAGGAGGCCGCGCCCGCGAAGAAGGGCATGTCGATCCTGCTCAACGGCATCAACTACGTGTCCCCCGAGCGCAAGGCCGCGTACGACAACGCGCTGGAGAACGGGTACCGCATCGCTCTCCCGACCCTGCCGGCGCCCGTCGCCGCGAGACCGGTTCCGTCCGTCGCACCCGCCCCGGTGGCTCCGGCCGCTCCCGCGCCAGTTGCTCCGGCCGCTCCCAAGCCGGCTCCGGTTCCGGTGGCGGCGGTGGCCCGGGTCTCCGCGCCCGTCGCGGCCGGGACGGCCCTCGCCGTCAAGACCGCTCCGGCCCCGGCCCCCGTCGCGGCTTCGGCGGCTCCCGTCCCAGCCCCCGTCCCAGCTCCCGCCGTCATGGAGACAGCCCACGTGGACAATGACCGCCTGGCCGATCTTGTGGCCGACCACCTTTCCCTGCACGACGATTACCTGAGCGGCCAGTTGCAGAGCGCCGAGCGCCTCGCCGGTCTGCTGGAGCGCGCCGCCGACCAGGGGCAGCTTCCCGAGGTGCTCGACGCGGTCAACGCCGTCAAGGAGCACGGCCTCGACATCGGCCGCAGCCACCTGCGGGCCAACGAGATCCTGCGGGACCTGGCCGGTCTGGAACTGGGTTCGGCCCCGGCCTCCGCCCAGCGGACCACGCTGTCCCGGACCACCTCGGCCCCGCGCCAGGCGGTTGCCCCCGTGCGGGCCCCGGCCGCGCTGCAGGCGGCTCCGGCCGCTCCGGCGCCGCAGGCCCTCGCCCCGGCACCGGCCCCGGCTCCCGCGCCCGCCCCGGCCCTGGTCTCGGCGTCCGTCGCGGCCCCGGCCGCCGCTCAGGCACCGACGGCCCAGGCGCCGACCGCGCTGGCCCCGGCTCCGGTTCGCCCGGCTCCGGCACCGGCTCCCGCGGCCCCCGCGCCGCAGCCGGTGGCTCCCGCGGCCCCCACCGCCCCCTCGGGTGCGGACGTGGAAGCGGTGCTGCTGGAGGTCGTGAGCGAGAAGACCGGCTACCCCGCCGACATGCTCGAACTCGACATGGACATCGAAGCCGACCTCGGCATCGACTCCATCAAGCGCGTCGAAATCATGGGCGTCCTCCAGGAACGCGCCAACGCCACCGTCTCGGCAGGCCCCGAGCAGCTCGCCGAGCTGCGCACCCTGCGCGACATCGTGGAGATCCTGGCCGGCGCCGACGCCGGTGCGGGCTCGGTCGCCGTCGCCGCTCCCGTCGCGGCCCCCGCTGCCGGTCCGGATGCCGCAGGCGTCCAGGCCGTCCTGCTGGAGGTCGTGAGCGAGAAGACCGGCTACCCCGCCGACATGCTCGAACTCGACATGGACATCGAAGCCGACCTCGGCATCGACTCCATCAAGCGCGTCGAAATCATGGGCGTCCTCCAGGAACGCGCCAACGCCACCGTCTCGGCAGGCCCCGAGCAGCTCGCGGAACTGCGCACCCTGCGCGACATCGTGGAGATCATCGCCGGCTCCGGTGCGAGCTCCGCTCCCGCCGCTGCCGCCGCCCCCGCCGCTGCCGCCTCGGCCGGTCCGGACGCCGCGAGCGTCCAGGCCGTGCTCCTGGAGGTCGTGAGCGAGAAGACCGGCTACCCCGCCGACATGCTCGAACTCGACATGGACATCGAAGCCGACCTCGGCATCGACTCCATCAAGCGCGTCGAAATCATGGGCGTCCTCCAAGAGCGCGCCAACGCCACCGTCACCGCGGGCCCCGAGCAGCTCGCCGAGCTGCGCACCCTGCGCGACATCATCGAGCTCATCGCCGGCGCCGACGCCGGTGCGGGCTCCGCCGCCGCCTCCGCCGCTCCCGCGGCTCCCGTCGCGGCAGTCGCTACCGGTCCGGACGCCGCGAGCGTCCAGGCCGTGCTCCTGGAGGTCGTGAGCGAGAAGACCGGCTACCCCGCCGACATGCTCGAACTCGACATGGACATCGAAGCCGACCTCGGCATCGACTCCATCAAGCGCGTCGAAATCATGGGCGTCCTCCAAGAGCGCGCGAACGCCACCGTCACCGCGGGCCCCGAGCAGCTCGCCGAGCTGCGCACCCTGCGCGACATCATCGAGCTCATCGCCGGCGCCTCCGAGCCCGCAGCACCCGCTGCGCAGGCCGCCGCCGCCCCCGCGGCGGTCAAGCCGAAGGCCGGCATCGGCCGGGCGCAGGCCGCCCTGGTCACCCTCGCCACCCCCGACCTCCTGGTCGGCGCGTACGAGCAGGGCACGGGCGCCCTCATCGTGGACGACGGATCCGAGCTGGCTCCCGCCCTCGTCGGCCGTCTCACCGCCTCCGGCTGGCGCGTGCACGTGCTGCGTCTGCCCGGTGTCGCCGAGCGGATCACCGGCGTCACGAACCACGCCCTCACCTCCTGGGGCGTGACCGAACTGGCCGAGCGGGCGGACGAGATCCTGGCCGACCGGGTCAGCCTCGTCGTCGACCTCTCCACGGCGCACTACGGCGACTGGTCCGAAGGCGTCCGCCGCCTGGCGCACACCCTGCTCGTCGCCAAGCACGCGGTGGAGCCGCTGGGCACCGCCGCCGCCACCGGCCGCGCCACGTTCCTCACCGCCACCCGGCTCGACGGCCGCTTCGGCCTCGGCGGAGTGACCGAGGAGCTGGCCCCCGCCGGCGGTGTCGCCGGTCTGGTCAAGACCCTGGCCGTGGAGGCGCCGACGGTGTTCTGCCGCGCCGTCGACCTGGCCCCCGAGCTCGACGCCGAGAGCGCCGCGGCCCTCGTCCTCGACGAGGCGTACGACGCCGCCACCGACACCGTGCAGGTCGGCCACGACGGCACGCAGCGCGTCGGCCTGACCCTCGCCGAGCAGCCGCTGACGGCTTCGGGCGCCGAGGTCGCGCAGCTCACCTCCGACGACCTGCTGGTGGTCACCGGCGGCGGCCGCGGCATCACGGCGGCCTGTGTCATCGAGCTCGCCCAGCAGTACCGGACGGGCCTGCTGCTCCTGGGCCGTACCCCGCTGGGCGAGGAGCCCGAGTGGGCTCGCGGCATCCAGGACGCGGCCCTGAAGGGCGCGGCCGCCGTGCACCTGAAGGCCACGGGTGAGAAGCCGACGCCCAAGCGCGTCGAGCAGCTCAGCCAGTCCGTGGTGGGCGCCCGCGAGATCCGCGGCACCCTCGAGCAGGTGCGCGCCGCCGGCAGCCAGGTCGAGTACCTGGCGGCGGACATCACCGACGCCGCGGCCACCGCGGCCGCCCTGGCCCCGTACCGGGAGCGCATCACCGGTCTGGTGCACGGCGCCGGTGTGCTGGCCGACCAGTTCATCGCCAACAAGAAGGCGTCCGAGATCGAGCGGGTCTTCGCGCCCAAGCTCGCCGGACTGCGCGCGGTGACCGCCGCGCTGCCCGCCGAGGCCCTGCGCCACGTCGTGCTCTTCTCCTCGGTCGCCGGATTCTTCGGCAACCAGGGCCAGTCGGACTACGCGATGGCCAACGAGGTGCTCAACGCCTGGGCGTCCTCGTGGAAGCGGAGCCACCCGGCCGCGCACGTCACCTCCCTCAACTGGGGTGCCTGGGACAGCGGCATGGTCTCCCCGCAGGTCAAGGCGATCTTCGAGGAGCGCGGCATCGTCCTGATCCCGGTGGACACCGGGGCCAAGCTCTTCGCGGAGCAGTTCGCCGCCGACCGCTCGGACGACGTCGTGACGGTGCTCGGCCCGACGACCCCGCTGTCGGAGCCGGAGCGGACCTCCAGCGACGCGCCGGTCACCGTGCGGCGCTCCCTGGCCGCACTGGCGGGCGACCCGCTGGTGACGGACCACGTGATCGGCGAGTCGGCGGTGCTGCCGGCGGCAGCCGCCATCGGCTGGGCGATCGGCGCGGTGGAGCGCACCACCGGTTCCGAGGTGCGCCAGGTGCGTGACTTCACGGTCCAGAAGGGCATCGTCTTCGACGGCAGCCAGCCGCAGGAGATCAGCCTGACGCTGACGCCGGCCGGGGACACCCTGAAGGCGGCCATCCGCTCGACCGACGCCCAGGGCGCCGTACGACCGCACTACGGGGTCGCGGTCGCCACGGACACCGAGCCCGCCGAGGCCGTCGTCGCCGGACTTCCGGCGACGGGCACCGGTCGGGACGCCGCGGAGTTCTACACGGACGGCACGCTCTTCCACGGCCCGTCCCTGCGCGGTGTCCGCCGGGTGCTGGCCGAGACGGAGTCCCGGCTGGTCCTGGAGGCGTCGCTGGCCGAACACCGGCCCGACGGAGGCGCCTTCGGCGGCTCCCGCTACGCACCGGGCACCGCCGACCTGCTGCTCCAGGCGGCCCTGGTCTGGGTGAAGCTGTTCCGCGGCACCGCCGGACTGCCCCTGTCGGTGGGCCGGGCCGATCTGCACCACCCGCTGCCCGACGGCGAGCCCTTCCTGATCGTCGTCGAGCCCGCGGCCGCCGGAGGCGGTTCGAGTGCCTCCCTCACGGTCACCGCGACGTCGACCGACGGACGGGTCCTGACCCGCTTCGACGGTGTCTCCGTGGTCTCGGCTCCCCAGCTGGCGGCCAAGTTCGCCGGCCAGCACGGACTCAGCGGCTGATTCCGCTTCGTATCTGACGCAAGCGGTCGTGTCGGCCCGGACGGTACTCGTCCCACGCGAGCCGTCCGGGCCGGCCGCCCCTCAGAAGGGACCCCAAAGCTCTCATGAGCAAGTACGCGATCGTCGGCCTCTCCTGCCTGTTCCCGGGAGCTGAGACCCCTGCCGAGTTCTGGCAGAACCTCAGCTCCGGGGTGGACAGCCGCAGCGAAGGCGGGGAGGAGGTCTTCGGCCCCGCCCTCGACAACCGGGACACCGACCCCCAGCACGAGATCTACTGCCGTCGGGGCGGCTTCATCACCGACTTCGACTTCGACCCGTCCGGCTACCTCCTCGACCCCGGCCACCTGTCGGGGCTCGACCGGATCTTCCACTGGTCCATGCACGTGGCCAGGGAGGCGCTGCGCGACAGCGGACACGCGGACCGCCCCGAGATATTGGCGCGCACCGGTCTGATCCTGGGCAACTACTCCTTCCCCACCCTGGCTTCGGCCGAGGTCAGTGTGCCGCTGGTGCAGGAGTCCGTACTGGAAGGCCTGCGCCAGGCCGGTCACCCGGCCCTCGGCGCCCTCGCGCCGGGCGGTTCGCAGATCGACGCCAAGGCCCTGAACCCCGAGGACCTTCGGCCCAGCGGCTCCCCGGTCGGTGTCACCGCGACCGCGCTCGGTCTCGGCGGCCCCCGCTACGCCCTCGACGCGGCCTGCTCCTCGGCCCTGTACGCACTGAAGCTGGCCTGCGACCACCTCGCGGCCGGTCAGGCCGACCTGGTCCTGGCCGGCGGCGTCTGCGCGCCCGACCCCACCCTGATCCACCTGTCCTTCGGGGACCTGCAGGCGTACCCGCGCGACGGGTTCAGCCAGCCCTTCGACGCCCGGTCCGGCGGCATCCTCACCGGCCAGGGCGCGGGCATGGTCGCGGTCAAGCGGCTGGCGGACGCCCAGCGCGACGGCGACCGGGTCTACGCGGTGATCGACGGCATCGGGCTGACGAACGACGGCAGCGGACGCCACCTGCTGGTCCCGCAGGGCGGCGGCCAGCTGCAGTCGTACGAACTCGCGTACGCCCAGGCCGGAATCGACCCGGCCGGCATCGACTACCTGGAGTGCCACGCCACCGGCACGCCCATCGGCGACGTCACCGAGGCCGGATCGGTGGCCGAGTTCTTCGGCGCCGCCGGCCGGGTGCCGCTGATCGGCTCGGTCAAGGGCAACATCGGCCACCTGCTCACCGTGGCCGGGCTCAGCAGCATGCTCAAGGTCGTCCTCTCCATGGGCAACGGCCTCATCCCGCCGACGATCGGCGTGGACCAGCCGGTCACCTCCAAGGACGGCTCGGTCGGCGAGGGCACCCTGGTGCGCTCGGTCCGCGACTGGCCCGAGGGCGAGGGCCCGCGCCGGGGCGCGGTCTCCGCCTTCGGTTTCGGCGGCACGAACGCGCACGTGATCCTCTCCCAGCAGGACCCGCAGGCGGCCGCGGCCGTGGCCGGGGCCGATGCCCAGCTGCCCGCCCTCGACGTCGTGGGGCTCGGCGCGCACTTCGGTGCGCTGGGCTCCGTAGAGGAGTTCGAGCGGGCCATCCACCACGGTGCCGACGCGCTGGTCCCGCTGCCCGAGCGCCGCTGGCGCGGACTGGACCAGACCCGGGGCGGCTCGCTGGAGTCCGCGACCGGGGTGTCGCCCGACGCGCTGCCGCAGGGCGCCTTCGTCGACGGGGTCGGCATCGACCCGGTCGACCAGAAGATCCCGCCGGCGGACCTGCGTACGTACAACCTGCAGCACGCGCTGGCCACCAAGGTCGCCGACGAGGCGCTGCGGGACGCCGGCTACAGCCGTGCCGTGCCGGCCGGGCGGACCTCGCCCGAGCCGCGCCGGGTCGCGGTGGTGGTGGCGATGGAGATGGAGCCCACCACCCATCTGCGGCTGAGCCGCTACACGCTCGGGCCGTTCCTGCGCCAGGAGTTCGAGCGGGCCGGGGTGCCCATCGACGAGGAGCAGCTGGCCGCGCTGACGGCCGTGGGCCGCGACGCGGTGGTGGACCCGATCACCGCCAACGAGGTGCTGAGCTACATCGGCAACGTCATGGCCAGCCGGATCTCCTCGCTGTGGAACCTGACCGGCCCGTCCTTCACCGTCTCCTCCGACGGGTCGGGCACCGCCGAGGCGCTGGAGGTCGCGCGGCTGCTGCTGCTCGACCCGAGCATCGAGTCGGTCCTGGTCGGCGCGGTGGACCTGGCGGGCTCGGCGGAGAACCTGCTGCTGACGCCCGAGGTGGTGGCCGAGGCCGGCCTGACCTTCGGCGAGGGCAGTCGCGGCCGCCGCATCGGCGAGGGCGCGGGCGCCATCGTCGTCACCCGTCCCGGTGAGTCGAAGTCGACGGTGTACGCGCGCCTCGAATCGATCGCCATCCGGCACGCGACGCCGGTCGACGGCGCCCTGCCGGAGGCCGACGCCGCCACCCTGGCGGCCGCGGCCGAGGCCGCGCTGACGGCGGCCGGTGTCACGGCCGCCGACATCGGCTACCTGGAGGCCCACGCGGGCGGTACCCGGATCCAGGACGGGGCCGAGATCTCGGCGCTGGCCCGGGTGTACCCGGCCGAGAGCGCGAGTGTGGCCCTCGGCAGCGCCAAGGCGCAGATCGGCGACGCCGGTTCGGCGGCGGGCATGGCCGGGCTGATCCGGTCCGTGCTGAGCCTGCACCACGGCTACCTGCCGGGCACCCGCGGCTGGAGCCGTCCGGCCGGGGAACTGGCCGAGGACTTCGCCGCTTCGGCGCTGTACGTCCCGGACGCCTCGCGTCCGTGGCTGCGGGCGGCGAAGGGCGACCGCCGGTACGCGGCCATGAGCTTCATCGGCGGCAGCGGCGCCCACGGGCACCTCGTGCTCTCCGCGGACACCACCCGCGGCTCGGTCGAGGTCTCCGACTGGCGGCGCGCGGACGGGCCGGTGCTGCTGCCGCTCGCCGCGGACGACCTGGGGGACCTGCTCACCCTGGTCGCACTCCACCGCGATCTGCTCGCGGAGGGCCGCGATCCCTACGAGCTGGCCCGCGCGGCGGCCGCCACCCTGCGGGGCAAGGCGCTGCGCGTGGTGCTGGTCGGCAAGGACGCCGACGAGCTGCGGGCCCAGCTGGACCTGGCCGCGCGCGACCTGCCGGGGGTGTACGCCAAGGACGGCGAGTGGGCCACACCGGTCGGCAGCTTCTTCACCGCCCGCCCGATCGGCCCGGACGGCAAGGTCGCGCTGGTCTACCCCGGCGCGTTCAACTCGTACCCGGGGCTCGGCCAGGACTTCTTCCGGGCCTTCCCCGGTCTGCTGGACCGCTTCGAGGGCCAGACGGACGAGCCGGCCCGGCTGATCCGCGCCGCGCAGCTGTACCCGCGCACCCAGGTCACCCCGGGGCGCCGGGAGCTGATGGGCCTGGAGGCGGGGCTGGGCGAGGACATCCCGTTCATGCTCGCCACCGGCACCAGCTTCTCGATCCTCTACACGGACCTGCTCCGCGAGGTGCTGGGCATCACCGCCCACGGCGGATTCGGCTACAGCCTGGGCGAGTCGAGCATGCTGTTCGCCACGGGCGGCTGGCGTCCGGAGGGCCGTACCGACGGCCTGATCAGCAACACGCCGATCTTCAAGGACCGGCTGTGCGGTCCGCGCCGCACCGTGCGCGAACTGTGGAACCTGCCCGAGGACACCCCGGACGCGGACGTGTGGGCCAGCCACGTGCTGCTCACCGACTCGGCCACCGTGCGCGAGGCGCTGACCCGCTACGACCGGGTGTACCTGACGCACGTCAACACGCACACCGAGCTCGTGATCGCGGGCGACCCGGCCCAGTGCCGCGCCCTGATCAAGGAGCTGGGCTGCCCCGCGGCGCGCTCTCCCGTCAACGTCGTGATGCACTGCCCGGCGGTGGACGCCGAACTGGACGGCCTCGCCGGTCTCAACGACTACCCGACGGGTTCGACCGGCGATCTGGAGCTGTTCAGCGCGTACGACTACGAGGCGCTGTCCGGCATCGACCGCCAGGAGATCGCCCGGCGCATCGCCCACACGCTGCGCTCCGAGATCGACTTCCCCCGTCTGGTGCAGGGCGCCTACGACCGCGGTTTCCGCTACTTCTTGGAGGTCGGCCCGAGCGCGACCTGCTCGCGGTGGGTCAAGGACACGCTCGGCGACGCCGCGCACGTGGCCGTGCCGGTCGACCGGCGCGGAGTCCCGGCCGCCAAGTCGATCGCCCAGCTCGTGGCGCGGCTGGTCGGCCACGGTCTCGAGGTCGATCTGACACCGCTGCTGGGGACCCCGCGGGCCACGGCCTCGGTGTCACCGGTTTCCTCCGCCCGTGCCTCCCGGTTCAAGGTCGGCGGCGCCCGGCCCGTCCCGGCGCGCGTCGCCGAAGAGCTCGCCGCTCTCGCTTCCGGCGCGTCCTCCGCGGCGCCCGCCACCGCTCCGGCGCCTGCCGCCGCTCCGGCGCCCGCCGCCACCACTCCGGTGGCGGTCACCGCCCCGATCACACCCGCACCCGTCCCGTCCGTACCGCCGGAGGACCCACGCCTCATGCCTGCCGACCCGACCCTGGCCGACCCGGAGGTCATCGCCTTCGACGGCGAACCGATCTCCTTCCTTCCGTGGGCGCCTCCGGTGCCCTCCGCCGTCCAGCCGGCCGCCGATCTGGCGCCCCCGGTCCCCGCGGCATCCACGGCTCCCGACGCCGAACTCGCGGTCCGGCCGGCTCCGGCCGCCCAGGCCCCGGTCCGCGTCGCTGCCACCGTTCCGGCCCGCGCCGCCGATCCCGCCGGCTCGGATTCGCCCGCCGCCGACCTGGTCCGTGACATCCGGCGTCAGATGGTCGCCACCCACTCCGTGGTCATGGAGACCCAGCGGATCCTGCAGGACGCCACGCTCAGCCGGGCGGAGGCGCTCCTGGGCGCCCCCTCCGCGGTGCCGGCCGCCCTGCGCGGCGGCTCGGCGCCCGCGCTGGCGCAGGCCGCCCCGCAGGCCCTGACCCAGGCCGCGCCGCCGGCCGCCGCACCGGCGCCCGCACCCGCCGCCGTCCAGGCACCGGCCCCGGCACCGGCCGCTCCCGCGGCGCCGCGGATCGTGGAGGCGTCCGCCGTTCTCCCGCCCGGGGCTCCCGCCGCGCCGACCGCCAAGGCGGACGGCGTGATCTGGGACGAGGCGGACCTGCTGGAGTTCGCCGTCGGCTCCGTCGCCAAGGTCTTCGGCCCGGAGTTCGGCGTGATCGACGGATACGCCCAGCGCGTCCGGCTGCCCGCGCCGCCGTACCACTTCGTCACCCGGGTCACCGAACTCAGCGGCACCACCCACGAGTTCAAGCCCGCTACGATCACCACGGAGTACGACGTCCCCGAGGACGCCTGGTACGCGGTGGACGGCGCCGTGCCGCCGGCCGTCACCGTCGAGGCCGGCCAGTGCGACCTGCTGCTGGTCAGCTACCTCGGCATCGACTTCAAGAACAAGGGCGACCGCGTCTACCGGCTGCTCGACAGCACGCTGATCTTCCGCGGCGAGCTGCCCAAGGTCGGCCAGACCCTGCGCTACGACATCTCGATCGACCGGTTCGTGCACAACGGCGACACCACGCTCTTCTTCTTCAGCTACAAGTGCTACGCCGACGGCGAGCTGATCCTCGAACTCCACAACGCCTGCGCCGGCTTCTTCAGCGCCGCCGAGCTGGAGACCCCGATCGGCGTCGTCATGACCGACAAGGAGAAGGCCCAGCGGGCCGCGCTCCCCCGCGGCTACTTCAAGCCCCTCGCGTACACCGACAAGAACCACCTGGACGCCGCCGACCTGGAGCTGCTCGCCCAGGGCCGCCCCGGTGACGTCTTCGGCCCCGACCACGCCCAGGACCCCGGCATCAACCCGGCGCTGCGGCTGCCGGACGCGAAGCTCCGGATGGTCGACGACGTCACGATCGACCGCAAGGGCGGTCCCCGCGGCCTCGGTCTGATCAGCGCGACCAAGCAGCTCCAGGCCGACGCCTGGTACTTCGAGTGCCACTTCCCGGACGACCCGGTCCTCGCCGGCTCCCTGGTGGCCGAGGGCGCGGTCCAGCTGCTCCAGGTCTACCTGCTGCACCAGGGCATGCACCTGACGCTGCCGGACGCCCGCTTCCAGTGCGTCACGGACGTGCCGATCGAGGTCCAGGTCCGCGGCCAGATCACCCAGCAGCACACCGAGATCCGCTACGAGGTCGAGGTCATGGAGCTCACGCTCCTGCCCCGCGCCACGGTCATCGCGGACGTGCTGATCTACCTGGGCGACCTGCCCGTCATCCGGATGAAGGGCCTCGGCCTGCAGGTCCTGGAGAAGAAGGGCACCCCGTACCGCCCGGAGGCCGGCGGCATCCCGAAGTTCCTGGGCCGCCGCAACCGCAGCGGCGAAGCCGCGATGATCAACGAGATGCACCTGGCGCACGCCGCCAAGGGCGAGCTGGACATCGCGATGGGCCCGGAGTTCGAGGTCTACCGCACCAGCCGTGCGCCGTTCATCCCCAACGGCGCCTTCCAGTTCGTCGACCGCGTCATGTCCCTCAAGGGGACCCGCGGCAACCTGGGCCCCGGCTCGGAGATGGTCACGGAGTACGACTCCCCGCCGGACGCCTGGTACTACGAGCAGAACTCCTACCCCCACATGCCCAACGCCGTGTACATGGAGAGCTCCCTCCAGGCGGCCATCTTCCTCGGCTACTACCTCGGCGCCACCCTCAAGCGGCCCGACGAGCAGTACGCGATCCGCAACCTCGACGGGCGCGCCACCCTGGTCAAGGACATCGACCTGCGGGGCAAGACCATCCGCCACCACTCCAAGCTGCTGATGACCAGCGCCGTCACCGGTGCGGTCCTGCAGAACTTCTCCTACGAGCTCTCCGCCGACGGAGAGGTCTTCTACACCGGCGAATCGCTCTTCGGCTACTTCAGCGACGCGGCCCTCTCCAACCAGGTGGGCCTGGACAACGGCAAGTACGTCGCCCCGTGGATCGAGACGGAGCAGGTCGACCCGTCCCGGGTCCGCCGCATCGAGCTCCCGGCGGGCGCGCCGGCCTTCACCGACCCCACCGGCGGCCACCTGCACCTGCCCGGTGAGCGGTACGCGCTGGTCGACCGGGTCGACCTGGTCGAGGACGGCGGCCGGCACGGCAAGGGCTACCTGCACGGCCACCGCGAGATCCGCCCCGACGAGTGGTACTTCGAGTGCCACTTCCACCGCGACCCGGTGATGCCCGGCTCGCTCGGCGTCGAGGCGATCCTGCAGGCCATGCGGCTGTACGTGATGGAGGAGAACCTCGCGGAGGGCATCGAGAGGCCCCGTTTCGCGATGGCCACCGACGTGGAGATGGCCTGGAAGTACCGCGGCCAGATCCTGCGCCACGACAAGGAGCTCAACTTCGACGTGCACATCAAGGAGGTGCGCCGCGAGGAGGGGCGCCTGCTGCTCATCGCCGACGCGGAGCTTTCCAAGCCGGGCCTGCGCATCTACGAACTCACCGACGTGGCCATCGAGGTCCGTTCCACCGAGGCCTGACGGCCCGCCAGCTGAGCCCTAGGAGCTTCGTTCCCCATGGACACTCTCGAGACCCCTCTCCGGTGGTACGGAGAGCGCAACCCGAGCATCGACCCGGCCGGTATCTACCAAGTGCTGGCCGACCTCGAACACCCGTGTTTCATCACCGTCACCCGTGAGGGCATCGGTGCCGCCGCCGGCGGTTTCGCCACCGCAGACGGCGACGGCCTGCCGCTGCTCGCCGCCGCGCAGCCGCTCCCCCCGGAGCGGCTGGGCTCGGCCTCCTTCCTCGCCGCCCACGGCGTGCGCTACGCCTACATGGCCGGTGCGATGGCCGGTGGCATCGCGTCCGCCGACATGGTGATCGCCCTGGCCAAGGAGGGGTTCCTGGCCTCCTTCGGGGCCGCCGGACTGCTGCCCGAGCACATCGAGCGGGCGCTGACCCGGTTCGCCACCGAGATCCCCGGACTGCCCTTCGCCGTCAACCTGATCCACAGCCCCAGTGAGGACCGGCTGGAGCGGGAGGCCGTCGAGCTCTTCCTGCGCCACGGGGTGCGCTGCGTGGAGGCGTCCGCCTACATGGACCTCACCCAGCACGTGGTGCGCTACCGGTTGGCGGGCCTGCGCCGGGACGCCGACGGCCGGGTCGTCGCCGACAACCGGCTGATCGCCAAGATCTCCCGGACCGAGACGGCCAGCCTGTTCATGCGCCCGGCCCCCGCGGCCCTCGTCAACGCTCTGGTGCAGCAGGGCCTGGTCACCTCCGAGCAGGCCGAGCTGGCCCGGCATCTGCCGCTGGCCGACGACATCACCGTGGAGGCGGACTCCGGCGGCCACACCGACCGGCGCCCGCTTCCCGCGCTGCTGCCGACCATCCTGCGGCTGCGCGACACCATGCAGCGCGAGTACCACTACGCCTCCCCGATCCGGGTCGGCGCGGGCGGCGGGCTGGGCACGCCCGTGGCGATGGCCGCGGCCTACGCGATGGGCGCCGCGTACGCGGTCACCGGCTCCGTCAACCAGTCCTGCCTGGAGTCGGGCGCTTCCACGGCGGCCAAGGCGATGCTCGCCGAGGCCGGCATCGCGGACTGCGAGATGGCTCCGGCGGCCGACATGTTCGAGATGGGCGTGGACCTCCAGGTCCTCAAGAAGGGCACCTTCTTCCCGATGCGGGCCCGTCGGCTGTACGAGCTGTACCAGGCGTACGACGGGCTGGAGTCGATCCCCGAGGCCGACCGGACCAAGCTGGAGACGCAGGTCTTCCGCCGGCCCCTGGAGGACGTCTGGCAGGAGTGCGTCAGCTACTTCTCGCGCCGCGACCCGGAGCAGCTGGAGCGCGCGGCCGGCAACCCCAAGCGCCGGATGGCCCTGGTCTTCCGGTGGTACCTGGGAATGGCCTCGCGCTGGGCGGTCACCGGTGACGCGGACCGCGCCATGGACTACCAGGTCTGGTGCGGTCCGGCGATGGGCTCCTTCAACGACTGGGTGACCGGCAGCTACCTCAAGACGCCCGGCAACCGCCGGGTCGCCGAAGTGGCCCACCACCTGATGCGGGGCGCCGCCTTCCACACCCGGCTGGCGCAGCTGCGCAACGCCGGCGTGCACATCCCGGCCACCGCCGCGGACTACCGCCCGGTGCCGCTGGAGACCTCGCCGGAGTTGCCATGAGCCTGCTGACCCCGGAGGAACTGGAGACGCTGCTCGGCGACCCCGCCGACGACTCCAACCCGTACGGGTTCGCCGCGGCCGTCGGCCGTGACGAGCGCGAGGAGTTCCCGGCCGAGTTCTGCGCGGAGCTGGCCGGGGCGGGGTTCCACCTCAACTACCTGCCCAAGGAGTGGGGCGGGGCGTTCGAGTCGTTCGACCGGAGTCTGACCCTCGTGCGGTCGGCGGCCCGGCGGGACGTCAACATCATGCCCGGCACGATGTTCAGCATCATCGCGGCGACCTGCCTCCAGCTGCACGGGACGGTGGAGCAGCAGCAGCTGGCCGCCGAGATCCTGCGCGGCGGAGGCGCCGTGGGCTTCGCGCTCACGGAGGCGGAGCACGGCAGCGACCTGCTGACCAACCAGGTGCGCCTGAGCCCCGAGGGGCTGCTGGACGGCGAGAAGTGGATGGTCGGGCTCGGCATGCGGTGCGAGGCGGTCTACGTGATCGCCCGCACCGGCGAGCGCGGCCCCGGTGCCTTCTCCGCGGTCCTGCTGGACCTGCGGAACGCGCCCGAGGGGCGCCTCGAGCGCGCTCCGGCCGCCCGTACCAACGGAATGCGCGGGATCGACCTGGCCCGGCTGCGCTTCACCGGGTTCCAGGTGCCGGACGGCGCCCGGGTCGGCAAGGAGGGCGAAGGACTGGAGGCGGCCGTCAAGGCGCAGCAGGCGGTCCGCCTGATGAGCATGGCCGGCAGCCTGGGCATCGCGGACAGCGCCGTCCGCCTCGCCCTGGACTTCGCCGTGGAGCGCAAGGTCGGCCGTGCGGTGCTGACCGCCTCGCCGTGGCCGCGCCGTGAGCTGTCGGTCGCCGCGGCCGCGCTGCTCGCCGCGGACGTGGCCTCGCTGACCGCGGCGCGCGGGGTGCACGTGGTGCCGGAGGCGTTCTCGGTCTGGGCGCTCGCCGCCAAGCACGTGGTGGCGGAGGCCTCGGACGAGCTGATCCGGCGGGCCGGAGCGGTACTGGCCACCCGGTCGGTGCTGCGGGAGGGCGAGGGCGGGGCGGGCCTGTTCCAGAAGCTCCAGCGGGACTCGGCCGTGGTCCGCGTGATCGACGCGAGCACGCTGGCCAACCTGAAGTCCTACGCCGGCCAGGTGCCCACCCTCACCGAGGGCGCGGCCCCGGCCGATCCGGCGGCGGTCGCCACCGTGTTCACCCTGGACGCTGTACTGCCCCCGTACGAGCCCTCCCGGCTCGACATGTTCGCCCGCGGCGTGGACCCGGTCCTCGCCGCCCTCCCGGAGGCGGCCTCGGCCGCCTCCGGGGCCCTGGCCGCCGACGAGGGCACCGCCCCCGTGGCGGCCCTGGTGGCGGAGCTCGCCGCGGCCGTCGCCGGCCTCGGCGAGCTGACCCGGGCGGCCCGCCTTCCGGGCGCGGACCCGAACGCCCTGGTGGACGCGGCCGAGCGGTACGCGTGGCTGCACACCGCCGGCTGCGCCGTCCACCTGTGGGCGGCCAACCGCGACCGGTCGCTGTACGGCACCGAGCCCGGCAGCGTCGGCTGGCTGGGCGCGGTGCTCGGCTACCTGCTGGCGCGCGCCGAAGGCACGGACCCGCGCGGACGGGGCGCCGCGCTGGCGCCCGCGCTCGACGCGGTCCTGGCGCTGCGCGCGTCCGGCCGGCTGTTCACCGCCCTGCCCGTACGGCTGGCCACCACGACCCGACAGGAAGAGTCCTGATGTCCAAGTCCGATCTGACCGCACTGGCCGCGGAACTGGAGGAGTACCTCGGCGACCCGCACGACCCGGGCAGCCGGATCTCCTTCAACAGGGTGCTGGACCACGACGAGCACGAGGAGTACCCCTTCGGCTTCGTCAGCCAGCTCCGGCGCTGGGGCGTGCACGAGTACTCGCTGCCCGCCGAGCAGGGCGGCCGGGCCGGCAACGTGGAGACCGGGTTCAACCTGATGCGGCTGGTCGCGCGCCGCGACTCCACCACCGCCACCGCACTGGTGATCACCAACCTCAGCTTCATGCCGGTGTGGATCGCGGGCACCGACGAGCAGAAGAGCCGGCTGATCGCGCACATGAAGCGGGGCGGCGGGCTCTCCTGGGGGCTGACCGAACGCGCCCACGGCAGCGACCTGATCGCGAACGAGATGGTCGCCGAGAAGACCGAGGGGGGCTGGCTGCTCACAGGCGAGAAGTGGCTGATCGGCAATGCCACGGTCGCCGACACGATGGTCCTGTGCGCCCGCACCGGCAAGCGCAACGGCCCCGGTGCGTACTCCCTCTTCATCCTGGACAAGTGGCAGGTCGAAGCCGATGCGGTCGAGGAGCTGCCGGTCGAGAAGCTGCACGGACTGCGGGCGCTCGACCTCAGCGGCCTGAAGGTCAAGGGCGCCTTCGTACCCGACTCCGCGCTGGTCGGTGGCGAGGGCCAGGGGCTGGAGATCGCGCTGAAGTCCACGCAGGTGGCGCGCGCCGTGATCAGCAGCCTGTCGATGTCGGCCGTCGACACCGGGCTGAGGCTCACCCTCGACTTCACCGAGCAGCGGGTGCTGTTCGGCGGAGTGGTCAGCGACGTCCCCTACAGCCGCCGCCAGCTGTGCGAGGCGTTCGCCGACCTGATGATCGCGGACGCGCTGAGCCTGGGCGCGGTGCGCAGCATCCAGGCCGCGCCGGAGCAGCTGAGCATCTGGTCGTCGGTGGTCAAGTACCTGGCGCCGACGCTGCTCGAGAAGACCATGTCGCAACTGAACGTGGTCCTGGGGGCGCGCTACTTCCTGCGCGCCCACCCGCACTACGGGCCGTACCAGAAGATGCTGCGCGATCTCCTGGTCGCCAACATCGCGGACGGCAACACCGTGGTGAACCTGCGCAACATCGGGCAGCAGCTGGAGGGCCTGCTGGCCACGGCCGGCAGTGCGACGCAGGAGGTCCGCGACGCAGCGGCCGAGCGTGCCGCCACGCTGTTCGGCATGGACCGCGAGCTACCGGTCTACGACGGTTCCCGGCAGGAGCTGTTCAGCCGCGGCGGCCTGGACGACGCGGTGCTGGCTGGCCCCGACGGGGTGCGCCGGCTCCGGGAGATCGCGAAGGACGCGGACCGCGAGCGGCTGCTGGCCGCTGCGGACGTCGCCGAAGAGATGATCGGCCGGATCGGTGTCCTGGCCTCGAAGGCCGCCGAGCTCAAGGCCCGGCTGGGCCGCGGCTTCGGTCAGTCGGCGGAGCTGTTCGACCTGTCCAAGGAGTACTGCCTCGTGCACGCCGCGGCGGCGATCGTGCTCACTTACGTTCACTCGCACGAGGCGCTCGAGGACCCGCTTCCCAGCGCCGCTCTACTGCTGCTCCAGTTGGAGCGCGTACGCAGGGAGTTGTACCCGCACGAGGCGGTCACGGACCAGTCCGTGATCGACGACGTGATGCAGGTGCTGCGGCATCTGCACCGGGAGAACCGGCTCTTCTCGCACTGGCAGTTCCCGCTCGCAGATCGCGTCACCGACCTCTCCGCCGCCCGCACCTGACACCGCCGTTGAACCTGACTGTGAAGGACTCTCCCATGTCGCAGAATCCCACTCCCCGCGTCGCGGTCGTCGGCGCAGGCGTCGCCGGGATCTCCGCCGCGTACCACCTGCGCGACCACGCCCAGATCACGATCTTCGAACGGGAGGACCGGCTCGGCGGACACGCCAACACCGTCGAGGTCGAGGAGAACGGCCAGGTCCTCGGGATCGACACGGCCTTCGTCGTGTTCAACCGGCCGGCGTACCCGAACCTGTTCGGTTTCTTCGACGAGCTGGGCGTGGAGGCCGTCGAGCACCTCGGCGGCTTCAACTTCTTCGACCTGGACAGCGGGCTGGAGTACGGCACCGACGAGCTCGACCTGAGCGAGGAGGAGGTCACCGCCCGCTACTCGGAGGAGTTCGTCACCATCTGGCGCGAGGCCC
This sequence comes from Streptomyces sp. GL_140, assembly GCF_057834465.1. NCBI lineage: Bacteria > Bacillati > Actinomycetota > Actinomycetes > Kitasatosporales > Streptomycetaceae > Streptomyces > Streptomyces sp. GL_140. The sequence continues at coordinate 39,211 of NZ_JBYQMJ010000003.1, read as the reverse complement.
GCCGCTTCCACGAGGAGGGTCGTCGCGACTTCCTGCGCAAGAAGGCGGACATCCCCCTCGGCGAGTACCTCGACCGCGGCAACTACAGCCAGGCCTTCCGCTACTCGTACGTGATCCTGCTCTGCTCCGCCGTGTGGTCGGTGCCGGCCGAGCTGATCTGGGAGATCCCTGCCTCGACCGTGATCGCCTTCTACCTGGGACACGACGAGGGCGGCCTCGGCGGGCGCCGGGTGGACTGGCGGACCGTCGGCGGCGGTTCCATCTCATACGTCCGCAAGGCGATCGCCGCGATCGGCGCCGAGCTGCGCACGGCCGAGCCGGTCACCGCGATCCACCAGGCGGAGGACGGCTCCGGGGCCACGGTCACCACGGCGAAGGGCAGCGAGACGTTCGACTACGTCATCGTGGGCGCCCACGCCGACGAGGCCCTCGCGCTGCTGGCCAACCCGAGCGCGCGCCAGAAGGAGGTCCTGACGCCGGTCCGCTACAGCTCCTCGCGCGTGGTGCTGCACACCGACCCGTCGGTGATGCCGCCCACCAAGGACCGCTGGGAGGCGTGGAACTACGGCCAGGTCGAGGCGGGGGGCGAGGCGCGCCAGTACGTCGCGTACTACATGAACAAGCTGCACGGCTTCACAGCCGAGAAGGACTACTTCGTCACGCTCGACTACCCGCTGGAGGTCGACCAGGAGACGGTGATCGCGGAGTTCCCGTACACCCACCCGATCATCGACATCCACGTCCGCAACCTCCAGGCGGACATATACAACGTCAACGAGGGCACGCGGGTGAAGCTGGCCGGCTCCTACTTCCACTCCAAGAAGCTGGGCTGGGACCAGATCGGCTCGCACGAGGCCGGTTTCTCCTCGGGCGCCGAGGCCGCGGCCCAACTGCTCAAGGAGCTTCAGGGCTGATGTCCTGCCCGGGGCCGCGGCGGCGGGCGGCCGATTGGTGTTCCTGCGCGAGCCGGCGCAGGGCCATCAGCACCGGTTCCAGGAGGAAGGTCAGCACCAGGGCCCGCTCGGCCTGTTCGAGGGGGTCCGCCAGGTCCTGGATCCCGTCGAGGTCCACGGAGGCGATCTGCCCGGCGAGTTCCGCGTACGGGACCAGGCGCTTCCAGTCGTATTCGATGCCGAGGTCGCCCAGCGTCTGCAGGGTCTCGGCGATCACCCCCTTGGTGGGGGCGTTGTCCGAGACCTCCCAGCCCAGGGAGTCCAGGAGGGCGTCCACCTCGGCCATGCGGGGACGCGGCGGCTCTTCCCCGGCCGGTGCGGCCGCGGCGGCGCCCGCCGTTCCCACTGATCCGAGGACGATGCCGAGGAGCTGGTGGACATCACCCTCGTGTTCACCGATCCCGCCGAGTACGTCCTTGGCGGCGCTGACGCTCAGACCCCGGACCCCGACCAGGGCCCGGACGAGCCGAAGCCGCCGGGCGTGCGACTCGTCGTAGTCCGCCTGGTTCGCGGCCGTAGGACGGCCGGGCGGAAGCAATCCCTCGCGGAGGTAGTACTTGATGGTCGTGACCGGCACCCCGCTGCGGCGGCTCAACTCGGAGATGCGCATCAGTTCCTGCTCTCGACTAGCTATTGGACAGTTCCACTCTCTACTATGGATACTGCCACTCCCCAATACTGAAGGCGAGAGTTCCGGTGCCGAAACTTTCCTGGAAGAGCAGCAACCCGCTCCCCACCGACGCCCGGGTGTACGTCATGGCTTCGCGCTTCGAGGTGAAGTCCGGCTCCGACGTGCCTCGCTTCTTCCTGCGGGCGCTCTCCGCCTGGGCCCAGCTGAAGACCTCGCCGGGAGCGGTCGAAGCCTCCCTGATCGCACAGCCCCTCAAGCGCACCTTCTGGACGCTGTCCGCCTGGGAGAGCCGCGAAGCCGTCTACGCCTACGCCAGGGCGGAACCGCACCGCAGCATCATGGGCGAGCTCCGCTCCACCATGCGCACCTCCGTCTTCACCTTCTGGGAGCTTCCGCTGTCCGGTCTTCCGCTCGACTGGACGGATGCCAGGAAGCGCCTCGACGCGCAGTTCCTCGCGGATTCCGCCAAGACCGACTCGTGACCCGCACGTCCCGATTCCCGGTCGCGGCCCCTCCCCACGCTCCCGGCCGCGTCCCCCTCTCCACTCCCGGCCCGGGGAACCCCCGCCCCGGGCCGGGCTCCCACAGCCGCGCCGCCCAGTGCTTCCGATCACCCTCCCGCCCCGCGGGGACCCCGCGGGTGACCCCTTCTCTTCTGGAGAACTCCTTATGAGCACGCTAGATGGCGGCGCGACTCGCCGCGTCCCGCTGTGGCTGTCGATCGTTGCGGCCAGCGTCCCCATGTTCATGGTCGCGCTGGACAACCTCGTGGTGTCCACCGCCCTGCCCACCCTCGCCCGCGAACTGAAGGCCGACACGCAGGACCTCCAGTGGTTCGTCAACGCCTACGTACTGGCGTTCGCCTGCCTGCTGCTCACCGGAGCCGCCCTCGGTGACCGCTTCGGCCGCCGCAAGATCTTCGTGCTCGGCATCACGATCTTCACGCTGTCCTCCATCTACTGCGGACTCTCCGACACCACCACCGAGCTGATCACCGGCCGCACCCTGCAAGGCATCGGCGCGGCCGCCGTCATGCCGCTGTCGATGACGCTGCTCGCGCAGGCGGTGCCCGCCAAGAAGCGCAGCCTGGCCCTCGGCCTCTGGTCCGCGTTCAGCGGCCTCGCCGTGGCCTTCGGCCCGGTCGTCGGCGGCGCCGTGGTCGACGGCATCGCCTGGCAGTGGATCTTCTGGATCAACGTCCCCGTCTGCGTGATCGCCATTCCGCTGGTGCTCAAGGTCCTCGACGAGAGCAAGCTGGCCGGAGCCCGGCTGGACCCGCTCGGCATGGTGCTCGCCACCGGCGGCCTGACCTCCGTGGTCTGGGCGATCGTCAACGGCTCCGAGGACGGCTGGAGCGACGGCCGCATCCTGGGCGCGTTCGCCGGCGGCGCCGTGCTGCTCGTCGCCTTCGTGCTCTGGGAGGCCCGCGCCGCCCAGCCCGTGCTGCCGCTGGGCCTCTACCGCCTCCGCGCCTTCGTCATGACCAACATCGTCTCCGCGACGATGTACTTCGGCGTCTTCGGCTCGATCTTCCTGCTCTCCCAGTACCTCCAGATCGCCCCGCACCGCACCCCGCTCCACGCCGGTCTGCTGACCCTGGCCTGGACGCTGATGCCGATGTTCATCGCTCCGCTGGCGGGCGCGTTCACCGACCGCGTCGGCGGCGGCCGCCTCATGGCGCTCGGCCTCTTCCTCCAGGCGGCGGGCCTCGCCTGGATCAACCTGGTGGCCACCGACAACACCCCGTACTCCCACATGTTCGCCGCGATGATGCTCGGCGGCGCCGGCATGGGCTTCGCCTTCGCCCCGACGGCTGCGGTCGTGCTCGGCTCGGTCTCGCAGGACATGCAGGGCAAGGCCTCGGGCGCGAACACCACCTTCCGCGAGATCGGCGGCGCGCTCGGCATCGCCGTGCTCTCCACGGTCTTCGTGCGCAACGGAAGCGCCGCGAGCGCACAGCAGTTCGTGGACGGAATGCACCCGGCCGTCTGGGTCGGCGTGGCCGTGGTCTTCGTCGGCGGCCTGTTCGCCCTGGCCATCCCGCGCAACGTGGCTCCGCCCGCCGAAGCGAAGGACGCCGAGGCTCCCGAGGTGGGGAGCGAGGAGGCCCGTACCCCGGCCGTGAGCACGGTCTGACGACCCCTGCCCCACCGCGGACCCCGCACCCCGCACCCCGCACCCCGCGCGTCAACGAGCCCGGCCGACGATCCGTCGGCCGGGCTCGTACGCGTCCCACCGCGCGGCGGGTCAGCCCGTGAAGAGGGCGTCCTCCACCGCGTCCATGAAGGCCGCGTCCAGCATCGTGTGCACGGTGGTGTCCTTGGCCGTGTCCAGTCCGGTGTCGTGGCAGGCGGTGCTGAGCAGGTACCGGCCACCGAGCACGTGGTGGGTGGCGAAGGCCCATTCCCCGTGGGCGGCCGGGGCCCCGTCCGGGCCGATGAGGCCCCCGCTCTCCAGCCCGAAGCCGAACTCGGTGAAGCCCAGCTGCAGGCCCTGGCCCAGAGCCTTGGTGTACGCCTCCTTCAGGGTCCACAGCCGCAGCAGTTCGGACGCCTGCCGGTCCTGGGACATCCGCTCCAGCTCGGCGTGTTCGGCCGGGGTGCACATGTGCCCGCGCAGCAGTTCGTAGGACATCCTGCGGTCGGCCGGCTCCACGTCCACGCCGATCCGGCCGGTGCGCCCGACACCGACCGCGATCAGGTCGTCCGTGTGGCTGAGGCTGACGTCGATCTGGTCGAGGCCCCGGATGAAGGGGCGGCCCCCGAGCTTGTACGCGAGGTCGAGTCCGGCGGGCGCGGTGCGCAGCGCGGCGGCGGCCGTGTACTTGATGATCATCCGGGACGTGACGAAGCGGTAGCGGACGGCCGTGTCGGCGGTGTTGCGGTAGCGCTGCCAGTCGCGGCCCAGCAGCGGGCGCAGTTCCGGGTCGGAGAGGGCGGCGGTCAGCCATTCCCCCCAGGTGGCGTACACGACGGCGCTGCCGTTGCTGTCCAGTGCCTCGTGCACCGCGTCCCAAGGGCCGTCGGGCCCCGGGACGTGCACGGGCGGCGCGATGCGGGGCGGATCCGGCTGGTCCTGCATGGGGAATCGTTCCTCCTGAGGGTCGTGCCGAAGGCCGTGGGGCGCGGTCACCGCACCAGCTCCCGGCCGTCGAGGTCGCAGCTGAGGCCCGCGCGGTAGCGGCGGACGAGTTCGTCCAGTACCTGTTCCAGGCAGCCGTCGGGCAGTTCGGGTACGGCGATGCCCAGCCGGCGGCCGAGCCGGGTCAGGGCGAGGACCGCCCAGGCGGGCTCGGCGAGGAACGGGTCCGAGCCGTCCTGGCCCTCCCAGATGCCGAGCACCGAGGCCGCGGCGAGGACCAGGGCGAAGCGGTCGCTGAGGACGACCACGGCGGGATCGGTGAGCGCGGCCCGGCCGTCGGCGATGCGCAGGCACCGGGCACGCAGGTCGCGCAGTTCGTTGACGAAGCTCTCGGCGAGCTCGCCGAGCACGGCGGTGTGGCCGCCGGCGGCGCGGCTGCCCTCCAGGCGGGCGGCCGAGCCGACCAGCGAAGCGGACAGGAAGTCGTCGCCGCTGGCGATGCCGAGCAGCCGGTAGTCGAGCGCGGGCAGTTCGGCCCCGGTACGCAGCAGCTCCGGCGGCGCCTCCTCGGCGCTGAACCAGGAGCGTTCCGCCATGCTGCGCAGCTGCGGGACGATGACGGCCTGGCAGGCCGCCGTGCCGGCGTGGCCGAGTCCGGCCACCGGCAGGTCGCGCATCAGCTTGTCGAGGGACCCGTACTGAGGGCTGCCGTGCTCGTAGCCGTGCGAGCCGAGCACGGAGGACAGCGCCTCCAGGTCCTCGCGCAGCAGGTCCGGGACGACGTACTTGACGGCGGCGGCCAGCACGTGGGCCCGCTCGGGCAGCAGGCTGAGCGCGCGCAGCGCGACGGTGGCCATGCTGTCGCAGGCCAGCAGGTCGGCGAAGACCCCGGTGAGGGGCTTCTGCCAGCGGCGGACGGTACGTCCCTCGCGCCCGGCCGAGACGGCCCGGACCGCGGAGTGCAGGACGGTGTCGGCGGCCGCGACGGCGAGTCCGGGGATCAGGCAGCGGTTGACCTGGAAGGTCCGCAGGGCCAGGGCGACGCCCTCGCCGGGGCGGCCGACCAGGGCGCTGGAAGGCACCGGGCAGCCGTTGAACTCCAGGCCGGAGAAGAGCCCGCCGCGCATGCCCGGGGTGGGCACCCGGGGCAGCCGCTCCACCGCTCCGGCGGGCAGCTCGTCGGGGCGCAGCAGCAGTACGGAGTGGCTACGGGGGCCGCGTTCGGGCGAGGTGCGGGCGTAGACGACGTACGCGCCCGCCCGGGACGCGTTCATGATGACGTCCTTGCGGCCGCTGAGGGTGTAGCCGACCGCGCCGGGGGTGGCGGTGAACTCGTCGCGCAGGATGGCGTTCGCGTGCGCGACCTCGTGGTGGACGATCGAGGCCCGCCCGCCGTCGAGCAGCAGCCCGGCGGTGTCGGCGCGCTGCCGGGGGGTCCCCGCGGCCCAGACGGCGGCGGTGCTGAAGAGCGAGGTGATGCCGTAGCCGAAGCCGAGGGCGACATCGCGGCGGAACACCGGGCGCAGGGCCTTGACGAGCAGGTCGGCCCGGGTGAGCCGGCCGCCGAACTCGACGGGGACGAACTCCGCGCCCAGTCCGCTCTCGGCGAGCAGTTGCTCGGTCGCGGCGGGCGGCTCGCCCCGCTTGTCGGCGGCGAGCAGCTCGGCGATGCCGTGCGGGTTGGCGGGGTCGTACGGATCGCCCAGGAGGGAGTCGAGCCGGGCGGCGCGCCGCAGCGCGGCGTTCTCCTCGTCGCGGGGGCCGGGGACCGGGCCTGCGGCGGGCCGGGTGCTGAGGGTGGTCTCGGTGACCTCGGTGGTGGCCATGTGGCGTGGATCAGCTCCTTCGTCACGGGGCTCGGGCCGGGCGGAGCCACGGAGCGGGTCCGTGCCTGTGTACGGGCACCCGTCGTGTCGACGCGCGCTCGATCAGCGTGACGGCGCGGGCTCGACGTCCGGTCGAGCCCGCGTACAGCCCTGACCGGGGAACACCGGATGCGGCGGGGCCCACGGCGCCGGCCGGGCCGCGGGCACCGGCCTGCGCGCGGGGCCCGTTCGAGGCGGCTTCGAAGACCGCTCGACCCGCGCGGGAGAAGCTGCGCGGATCAGCGGCAGCGGCACATGAAGAACGCGGCACATGAAGAACTGGGAGCGAGCATGGGTACGACGACCGCGACCGGCACCTGGTTGCGCAGGTTCCATCCGACCGACGACGCGGCGGTCCGCATGGTGTGCTTCCCGCACTCGGGCGGCTCGGCCGCCTACTTCTTCCCGGTGTCCCGGGGCCTGTCGCCCGATGTGGACGTCCTCACCGTGCAGTACCCGGGGCGCGCCGAGCGGCGGGCCGAGCCCTGCGTCACGGACGTCCGCGCGATGGCCGACCTGGTCGTCGATGAGCTGCTGCCGTGGTGCGACCGGCCGCTGGCCCTGTTCGGGCACAGCCTGGGCGGGATGGTCGCCTTCGAGGTGGCGCTGCGGCTCCAGGAGCTGAGCACCCCGCCGGTGGCGCTGTTCGCGTCCGGCCGGCGTGCCCCCTCGGCGCAGCGGGACGAGCCGTACATGCACCTGGCGGCCGAGGACCATCTGATGGAGGTGGTCCTGGACCTGGGCGGGACGGGCGGCACGGTCCGCAGCCTGGCCGCCGAGCAACTGCTGCGCCTGGCCCTGCCCGCCCTGCGCGGCGACCTGCAGGCCGCCGAGACCTACCGCTACCGCCCTGGACCGCTGCTGACCTGCCCGGTGACGGTGCTCAATGGCGACGCGGACTCCCGGGTCACACTGCGGGAGGCCACCGCCTGGCGCAGGCACACGGCGGCGGCCACCACCTTCCGCTGGTTCCCGGGCGGCCACTTCTACCTCGACTCCCACCGGCCGGCCCTGCTCGACCTGCTGCGCGCCGAGCTGCTGCCCGCCCGCTGACCGCGGGCCGACAGGGGCGGCGCTCCCTCACGCGCGACGCGGCTCGGCCTCCCCGGTGAGCCGCGCCGAAGCGTGCGAAACCCGCGGGAGGGCCGGTACGAAGCCCCGGGCGCCCCGGATGTGCCGGACCTCCGCGAGCAGCCCCAGCGGCGCCAGCGCCCGCTCCAGGCCGAGCCGGGTCAGCTTCGCCCCGCCCGCCGCGACGTAGCCGTCCGGCCTGATCAGCACCCAGCCGCCCGGCTCCAGCCCCAGCGAACGCCGCAGCCGCCCGTTGGGGTCGGCCAGCGGTCCGGGGCCGCCCGCGCCGTCGCCCGCGGTGCGTACCGACAGCCAGCGGCCGTACGAGGCCGCCGCGGTCGCCGCGACGGTCGAGGCCTCGCCCGGGCCGGCCTGAGCCCACACCAGCGACCAGCGGGTGTCGCGCAGTTCGGCGTTGAGCGCCGTCGACCCGGGGTCGTCCGGGTGGCGGGCCGCGGCCGCGGCCGCCCGGGAGCCCGCGGGCAGCCCCATCCCCTCGCCGGGTGTGGTCAGCGGGCTCTCCTCGTAGGCCAGGCGCAGTCCCGACATGCCGCCGAGGACCTTGCGCTGGATGGCGCGGCGCAGCGGCCGCACGTTGCGCACGACGGTGAAGACCACGGGCAGGGCCAGGCCGGCCATGGCGTCCTTGAACCGGTGCAGTTTGAACTGGACGAGGAAGGTGGCCTTGCGGGTCGAGCCGAGCAGCGCCTTGCCGACCGGCACGCGTTCCTGCCCGTAGGTCGCCAGGAGTTCGGCCCCCGCCTCGCCGCGGTCCACCATGGCGAGCTTCCAGGCGAGGTTGTACGCCTCCTGGATTCCGGTGTTCATGCCCTGCCCGGAGGCCGGGCTGTGCACATGGGCGGCGTCCCCGGCCACGAAGCAGCGGCCGTCGTCCATGCGCGGCACCATGCGCTGCTGGAAGGTGAAGACGGAGGTCCACTCGGGTTCGCCGACGCGCACCGGCCGGCCGAGCCCGGCGCTGAGCTTCTCGGAGAAGCGGCGGGAGACCTCCGCGCCGGATCCCGCCGGGTCGCCGGGGCGGCGTACGGGGGCGGTGTCGAGCAGGCGCCAGCGGCCGTCCTGGAGGTAGGGGACCATCATCAGGGCCTGTCCGCCGGTGTGCACCCAGTAGATGGTGTCGGGCGGCAGGTCCATCTCGACGGACGCGTCGGCGAGTTCCCAGGTCTCGCTGGACTCACCGAGCAGCGGCAGCTTCAGCTGCTTGCGCACCGTGCTGTGGCCGCCGTCGCACCCCACCAGCCAGGGCACCTCGTACTGTTCCACGGAGCCGTCGGGGTGCTCCAGGCCGGCTCGTACGCCGTCGCGGTCCTGCTCGAAGCCGGTCAGCCGCACGCCCCATTCGACGGTGACGCCGAGCTTGGCGAGGGCGTCGCGCAGCAGCCCTTCGGTGCGGGTCTGCCCGATGACGACGGTGTACGGGAAACGCGTCGGCATCGACTCGTAGTCCGCTTCGAGGCGGACCAGGCGCCGGCCGCCGGCGTACATCGTGAAGGCCCCGTTCCTGCGGCCCTCGGCGAGCACCCCGTCCACGACGCCCATCTGGTCGAAGGTCTCCAGGGTGCGCGGGTGGACGGCGACGGCTCGGCTGGTAGGGGCCGGTCCCGGCGCGGCGTCGACGACGCGCACGCGCAGGCCGCGGCGGGCGAGTTCGTGGGCGGCGGTCAGGCCCACGGGGCCCGCCCCGACCACGAGTACCCGCTCCTTGCCTGCCTCGGACGGTGCGGCGGCGAAGGTTCCCATGGAGGCTGCTCCTCTGATCTGTGTCGGACGGCTGATCGGGTCGCTCACGTGCCGGCTTCCGCCGAGGCCCGGCTGCGGATGCCCTGGCGCAGGCCACGGCGCTCCGGCTTGCCCACGTGGTTGCGCGGGACGGCGTCGAGCACCTCGACGCGGCGGATCTGCTCGAAGGGGGCCAGCCGCCCGTTGGCGGCGTCGACGATGGAGTCGAGCACGTCGAGCAGGCCCGGGTCGGTGGGGTCGCGCAGCACGATGCCGAGCCACACGACCGCCCCGTGCACCGCGTCGGGCCAGCCGGTGACGATGCACTCCGCGACCCGCGGGTCGTCGGAGACGACCGCCTCGACGGCGCTGGGCGAGACGAGTTCGTTGTCGTACTTGAAGACGTCGCCGAGCCGGTCCACGAGGAACAGCACGCCGTCCTCGGTCCGGTAGCCGACGTCGCCGGTGGAGAACCAGCCGTCGGCGTCGATCGGGGAGGGGACGGCTCCGCCGTGGCCGTCGTCGAGGTAGCCGGCCATCACCTGCGGCCCGCGGACCTGGACCTCCCCGGTGGCGAAGACGTCGAGCGGCTGCCGCGATTCCAGGTCGACCACACGGCATTCGGTGCCGGGTACCGCCGGGCCCACGGAGCCGCTCTTGGGGCTGCGCGGGTCCTGGCAGTGCGAGAGCGGGGAGAGTTCCGCCATCCCGTAGCCCTGGACCACGGGCACGCCGAGGCGCTCCGACAGGGCGCGCGCGGCCGCCGGGGACAGCGCGGTGCCGCCGGAGAGGACCGCGGTGAGGCTGTGCGGGACCGGGCCGGCCGGGCGCTCGTCCCGGGCCAGGGCGTGCAGGCGGGCCGGCAGCCCGTAGTAGTGGGTGGCCGAAGTCTCTGCCGCCAGCGCCAGCGAGGCCACCGGGTCGGGGTCGGTGGCCAGCACCTGGCAGGCGCCCGCGTACACCGCCGAGTTGAGGTGCATGACGTGGTAGAGCGGCAGGTGGTTGAGGGTGACCGAATCCGCGTCGAGGCGGTGTGCTCCGGCGATCTGGGCGGCGTTCGCCACAAGGTTGCGGTGGGTGAGCCGGACGCCCTTGGGACGGCCGGTGGTGCCGGTCGTGAACTGGATGCACACGTCCTCGTCGAGGCCGGGGCCGGTGTCCAGGGGCCGGGCGGCCGGTACGGGCGCCCGGTCGAGGACGGCGGCCAGCGACAGGCAGTCGCCGGGGACCACCTCGTCGGGCGCGTCGGTGACGACGACGGTGGTCAGGGCGGGCAGCCGGTCGCGGAGCTTGACCAGCAGTTCGGCGGTGGCGGCCGGTACGAACGCCACTTCCACGGCGGCGGCCGCGAAGACGTGGGCCAGCCCGGCCTCCTTGATGAGCGGGTTGACCAGCACCACGGTGTTCCCGCTCCGCGCGGTCCCGTAGTAGGCGGCGGCGAAGACCGGGTCCAGCGTGTTGGCGATGCCGATCCGGGCCCCGCGACGGCCGCGGGCGTGCTCCAGGTACGCGGCGAAGCGGTCGGCCTCGGCATCCAGTTCCGCGAAGGTGACGGCCCGGCTCCCCGGCCCCGCTCCGGTGCGCAGCGCCCACCCCGAGGGGTCCCGGAGCGCCGCACGGCGCAGCAGGCCGTCCAACGGGAGTTGCGGATACACGAGTCTCGCCATGGTGCCGTCCTCCTGGCTCCCGAAGGGGCGGCCGCGACTGCGGCAGGATCCTCACCCTGGCCAGGAACGCTTGAGGAGTCTTCGAAGGGCGCTCGATCCACGCCGCAGAGACTGTGCAGATCCGACGGAATGGAGCCCGCCATGATGAACGCCCAGATGCTCGACCACCCACCGCAGGAGCGGGATTTCAGCCTCGTGTACGCGGAGGTCCAGCAGTTCTACGCGCACCAGATGCAGCTCTTCGACTCGTTCGAGGCGGAGCCGTGGGCGGGTACGTTCACCGAGAACGCCGTCTTCGACGTGCCGACCCTGCCGGAGCCGGTGCGCGGCCGCGCCGCACTCGCGGCGAACGTGCGGCGCAACCGGGAGCTGCAGGCCAAGAGCGGTGAGCAACTGCGGCACTGGCTGGGCATGCTCGACGTGCAGCGGCAGGCGAACGGCACGCTGCGCACCCGCTGCTACGCGCTGGTGTACATGACGCCGCGCGGCGGCGAGTCACGGGTGCACCGGGTGTGCGTGATGGAGGACGACCTGGTCCTGTGCCGCGGCCGGTGGCGGGTCAGCCACCGGCTGGTGACGCGGGACGATCTGGCCTGACCGGGCCGGTGGCCGTGGCCGGCGGACACCGCGTCGCGGAAGGCACCCGAGCGGAAGGCACCCGAAACGCACGCAGCCGCCCGGGAGGACCGGGCGGCGCTGCGGTACAGGGCTGTGCGGAGGGGGCGCGGGAGGGGTGCGGATCAGACCGTGGCCCGGGCGGCCAGCACGCGGTTGACCATGTCGAGGTAGCGGCGCGGGGTGTCCGCCTCCTCGAAGGCCTCCTCGTCGAGCACGATGGAGAACTCCCGCTCGATGTAGCCGGTGGTCTGAAGGATCGCCAGGGAGTCGTAGCCGAGCTCCACCCAGTACAGGTCCAGGACATCGCCCTCGAGGTCGACGCCTTCCTCCTCTCCGGCGCACTCCCGCAGGATGCGGGTCAGTTCGCCGAGTTCCAGCCGGTCCATCTCTTACCTCTTTCTCGTCGGGTGGGTCGAGGGGGTCATGCGCCCGGGGCGCGGACGACGACGGCGGAGTTGAACCCGCCGCGGCCGCGGGCCAGTACCAGGGCGGTGCGCAGCCGTGTTCCGGTCCGGGGGGCTCCGGTCACCAGGTCGACGGGGCAGTCGGCGGCGGGCGCCGCGGTGCCCGTGGTCGGCGGGATCACCTGGTCGCGCAGGGCCAGGAAGGCTGCCGCGAGGTCGAGGGCGGCGCCTCCGGCGGAGAGCCGTCCGGTCATGGTCTTGGGCGCGGTGACGGGCACCGCGCCGGGGCCGAACAGCGCGGCGACGGCCTCGGCCTCCAGGCGGTCGGCGGCGCGGCTGCCCGCGGCGTCGGCGAAGACGACGTCGACCTCGTCGGGTCGGACGCGGGCGTCGGCGAGCGCGAGTTCGGCGGCGGCGCCGAGCCGGGAGACGCCCCGGCCGGAGCCGGAGCCCGCGTCGGCCGGGTCGAAGGTGGCCGCGTGCCCGGCGATCGTCCCGTACACCCGCGCGCCGCGCAGCCGGGCCTCCTCGGCGTCCTCCAGTACGAGGTGGGCGCCGCCCTCGCCGGTGACGTGCCCGCTCGCCTCCTCGTCGAAGGGCAGGTAGGCGCGGTCCGGATCCTCGCAGGTGCTGAGTTCGCCGCCCGCGATGTGGGCGGCCCAGCCCCACGGGCAGATGGCGGAGTCGATGCCGCCGCTCACCACGAGCCGCGCGCCCTTGCGGATCTGGCGGCGGGCGTGCGCCACCGCGTCGAGCCCGCCGGCCTGTTCCGAGACGATGACGCCGCTGGCGCCGCGCAGTCCGTGCCGGATGGAGATCTGGCCGCTGTTGACGGCGTAGAACCAGGCGAAGGACTGGTACGCGCTGACGTACTTGCCGCCCTTGCTCCACAGCGCCTGCAGCTCGCGCTGTCCGAACTCGAACCCGCCGTAGGAGTTCGCCGTGACCACTCCGGCCGCGTAGGGCGGCATGGAGGCGGGGTCGGCGCCGGAGTCGTCCAGGGCCTCCTTGGCGGCGGCCAGCGACAGCCGGGTGACCCGGTCGGTCTGCTGGAGCAGCCGGCTGGGCACGTGGTCCTCGTCGACGAAGCCGGGCACCTCGCCGGCCAGCTTGACGGGGTACGAGGAGGCGTCGAAGCGGGTGACGGGGCGGATGCCGCTCTCGCCGCGCAGGACGGCGGCCCACCAGGCCTCGGTGCCCAGCCCGTTGGGGGCGGCCACGCCGATGCCGGTGACGGCGGGGGCTCCGGTGGTGGTGGCGGTGGCAGTGCTCATCGTTCCGCCTTCAAGCTGTGGCTCGTCGGGTGGGCGCCGGTCGGGTCGGGGCCGGTCAGGTCGGGGCTGGTCAGGATCATCGCGCTCTGGAAGCCGCCGAACCCGCTCCCGACGGTCAGCACCGCGTCGGTGCGCTGCGCGCGTGCGGTGAGCGGGGTGTAGTCGAGGTCGCAGGCCGGGTCGGGCTCGTGCAGGTTCGCCGTCGGCGGCACCGTGTCGTGCTCGATGGCCAGGGCGCAGGCGGCCACTTCGAGGGCGCCGATCGCGCCGAGCGAGTGGCCGATCATCGATTTGATGGAGCTGACCGGCACCTCGTGGGCGCGCTGCCCGAGGCTCTGCTTGAACGCCTCGGTCTCGTGCTTGTCGTTCTGCTTGGTTCCCGAGCCGTGCGCGTTGATGTAGTCGATCCGCCCGGGGGCCAGTCCCGCCTCGCCGAGGGCGGCGGTGATGGCCTCGGCCATCTCCGCGCCGTCCGGGCGCAGGCCGGTCATGTGGTAGGCATTGCTGCGCGAGGCGAACCCGGCGATCTCGGCGTAGATGTGCGCGCCGCGGCGGCGGGCGTGCTCGTACTCCTCGATGACGAGGACGGCGGAGCCCTCGCCGAGCACGAAGCCGTTGCGGGTGGCGTCGAAGGGCCGGGAAGCGGTCGCCGGGTCGTCGTTGCGCGTCGAGGTGGCGCGGATGGCGTCGAAGCAGGCGGCGGTGATCGGGGTGATGGGCGCCTCGGTGGCGCCGGTCACCATCACGTCGGCGCTGCCCTCGCGGACCAGGTCGGTGGCGTGCCCGATCGCGTCGAGGCCCGAGGTGCAGCCGGTGGAGACCAGGGACACCGGTCCCTGCGCTCCGACGGTACGGGCCACCTCGGCCGCCATCGAACTGGGCACGAAGTAGTCGTAGAGGTGGGGCGCGGCCTTGGTGTGGTCTACCAGGTCCCGGGCGCCCCCGTCGCTGACGACCCCGTACTGGGCGTCGAGTCCGGTGGTGCAGCCGAGCGCGCTGCCCAGGGTGACCCCGGTCCGCGCGGGGTCGACGAACCCGCCGATCCCGCTGTCCGCCAGGGCCTCGCGGGCGCTGACGACGGCGAACTGCGCGGCCCGGTCCAGGCGGATGCTCTCCTCGGGCGTCAGCCCGTTCTCGATCGGGTCGAAGTCGGCCTCGGCGGCGATCCGCGAGCGGAAGGAGGAGGCGTCGAACAGGGTGATGGCGCGGGTGGCCGTACGCCCCTCGGTCAACAGCGCCCAGAACTCCTTGGTCCCCGGGCGGCCGGGGGCCACGACCCCGATCCCCGTGATGACGACTCGTCTCATCGCCCTTCTCCCTGTTCTGTGTTCCGGCGCAGCACGATCCGGGCGGCGCGGCCCAGCAGCCGCGGCAGTTGTGGGTCCCGTACGAAGAAGTGGTCGCCGGGCAGCGTCCGCCGGACCAGCCGTCCGGTGGTCCACCCGCCCCATTCGTCGAGCGCCCGGGCGTCCGCGAGGAGGTCCTCGGCGCCGTTGACGGCGAGCACCGGAACGCTCAGCTTGGCGTCGGCGGCGGCGCGCAGGGCCAGGGCCAGGCGCAGGTCGTCCCGGAGCACGGGCAGCACGCACCGGTGCCACAGGTCGCCGGGCGTCAATCCGGCCGGGGCCGCGTCGAAGGCCTCCATGACCTGTACGAGTTCGGTGTCGGGCAGTTCCGCCGCGCCGGCGAGCGCGGCGGGGGCACCGGGCGTGGGGCAGGCACCGATGGCGAGCAGCGCGGGCTGCGGCAGCCCGGCCTCCTCCAGTGCGCGCACCACGGTGTAGGCGACCAGCCCGCCGAGGCTGTGCCCGTACAGCACGTAGGGCACGCCGGGCTCGTCGGCCACCTGGTCGAACAGCGGCTTGAGGTCGGCGAGCAGCCCTTCGCGGGTGGTGATGCGCGCCTCGCGCCGCCGCCGGTCGCGTCCGGGCAGCGGCCAGGCCAGGACCTCGACCCCGTTCCCGGCGGACGTGCTCCACCGCCGGAACGCGGACACGCCGGCCCCGGCGTGCGCGAAGCAGTGCAGCCGTACCTCCATCGCCGTCCTCCCCCAAACTTCCGCTGCGTCCCGCCGACTCTCCCCAACCCCGCTGGAGAGCCGCTCGAACCGCGGTCCTACGCAGTACGGACGAAGCTCTCGGCGTACCGCTTGGCGAGGTCGAGGGTGGCCGTACTGTTGCGGCCGAGCGCCTCGCGCACGTAGCGGCGGCACTCGGGGATGCCGGCGTCCGCGCCGAGCACCCGGGTGATGTTCTCGGGGCGCAGCAGCACGCCGTGGTGCGAGGTGGCCAGCACGCCGTGCCCGTCCTCCTCGATCGACCACTCGCCGGTGTGCGCCGCCATCAGCAGCGGTGTCGCCGTCTGCTTGTAGACGATGCGCCCGGCGTGCGGGAAGCAGACCCGGACGGACTCGGTGGTGTGGGAATTGCCGTCCGCGGTGAGGGTGTCCATGGACATCACCTGGATGCCCGGCTCGTCCTCGGTGACGTCGAGGCGGGAGACGTGGGGGACCAGCCGCGGCCAGTCGCGGACCCGGTGGAGGAACTCGTAGACCAGCTCGGCAGGGCCGTCGACGCGCACCGAGTCGTTGAAGGAGAGCACCAGGTCGTCCAGGAGCGTCCAGCCCTCGGCGAGCTGCTTGAGGTTGGCCAGCTCGGCGCGGCTGTTGGTGTCGGTGGCGCGCTCGACCCAAGCCACGTCCGCGGCGTCGTCGCCGGCGACCGTGAAGTCGTGCAGCAGCGTCAGCCTGCACTGCGAGGGGCTCAGCGGTTCCACCACCCAGGTGCCGGCCATCGACGTCAGCGGCTCGGCCGGCACTTCCTGGCGGAAGTCGATCCGGCGTGCCGCCGCATCGAGGACCCGCCGCGAGGTCCACGACTTGACGCTGCCGTTGGCCGTGGCCCACATCCGCAGGTGCTGGCGGGTGCCGTCGAAGTCGAGCTGCTCGACGTGGACGTTGGGCGGGAAGTACAGCGGCCACTGGGCCGCGTCGGCGATGAGGCCGTAGACCACCCCGGCGGGCGCGGCCACGGTCACCTCGTGCGTGGTGTGGTGGAGTGGACCGGCAGACATCGTTGAGTCCTCTTTCGGGGTCAGAAGTTGCCCAGGCCGCCGCAGACGTTGAGCGCCTGCGAGGTGATGGACGAGGCGAGTTCGGTGGTGAGGTAGCCGACCAGCGCGGCGACTTCCTCGGGGGTGGAGTAGCGGCCGAGGGGTATCTTCGCGGTGAATTTCTGCATGACCGCTTCCTCGGAGGTGTCGTACGCGGCCGCGTAGCCCGCCCGTACGCGCTGGGCCATCGGTGTCTCGACGTAGCCGGGGCAGACCGCGTTGACGGTGACGCCCGTCGGTGCCAGCTCGTTGCCCAGGGCCTTGGTGAAGCCGACGACTCCGTGCTTGGAGGCCGAGTAGGGGGCGCCGAGGACGACGCCCTGCTTGCCCGCCGTCGAGGCGATGTTGATGATCCGGCCGTACGGGGCGCCCTCCAGCCCGCCGTTCTTGAGCACCTCGCGCGTCATCAGGAAGACGCTGTTGAGGTTCGTGTCGATGACGTCGTACCAGAGCTCGTCGCTGATGTCGGCGGTCGGTCCGCCGCCGCTGCGCCCGGCGTTGTTGACCAGCACGCCGATCGGGCCGAACGCCTCGACCGCCGCGCGGACCAGGGCGGCCACCGACGCACGGTCGCGCACGTCGGCCGCGGCGCCGTCGACGTCGAGGCCCTCGGCGCGCAGCTCGGCGACGGTCGTGTCGACCTGCTCCTCGGTACGGGCGCACAGGAAGACGCGGTGGCCGCGGGCGGCCAGGTCCCGGACCACGGCGAGACCGATCCCGCTGGTGCCGCCGGTGACCAGGGCGGCCGGCTTCGTCTCTGCTGTCATCGGGGTCCCTCCACGGCGGCGTTGATGCCCTGACCGTGTCCTGGACGCCTCGACGGCCGCACGAACCGGCCTTGAGGACCGCTCGACCCCGGTGGGCGAGGGTGGCGGCCCGTACGAGAACGGAGTCGGACATGAGCGTCCAGGTCGAGGCCACCACCACGGAGATCGCGGACGGGGTGCACGCCTACGTGCAGCCGCACGGCGGCTGGTGCCTGAACAACGCGGGCCTCGTGGTCGGCGCGAACGGGCAGGCCCTGCTCGTCGACACCGTCGCCACCGAACGGCGCGCGCGGCTGCTGCGCGATGAGGTGCTGCGGCTCGCGGGGGCTCCGCCGCGCGCACTGGTCAACACCCACTTCCACGGCGACCACACCTTCGGCAACTACCTGTTCCCCGAGTCGGTGGTCTTCGCCCACGAACAGACCCGCACGATGATGTCCGCCACCGGGCTCGCCCTGACCGGGCTGTGGCCGGACGTGTGCTGGGGCGAGCTGGAGGTCGCGCTGCCCGATGTCACCTACCGGGACGCCCTGACCCTGCACACGGGCGGGATACGGGCCGAGCTGCTGCACCTGGGTCCGGCCGCGCACACCACCGGCGACACCGCCGTCTGGCTGCCCGAGCAGCGCGTGCTGTTCGCCGGTGACCTGCTGATGTCCGGCGTGGCCCCGTTCTGCCTGATGGGATCCGTCTCCGGGTCGCTCGCGGCGATGGAGCGGCTGCGGGCCCTCGGCGCCGAGACCGTCGTCCCGGGCCACGGCCCGGTCGGCGGCCCCGAGCTCATCGAATCCAACGCGGCGTACTTCCGCTGGCTCGCCGAGCAGGCGCGGCTCGGCGTCGCGGCCGGTCTGACCCCGCTGCGGCTGGCCCGCGAGCTCGGCGACGGGCCGTTCTCCGCACTGCTGGACGCCGAACGCCTCGTACCGAACCTGCACCGGGCGTACGCCGAACTGGCCGGTGCGGCGCCCGGCGACCCCCTGGACGTGGGCGCCCTCTTCCAGGAGATGTCCGAGTTCAACGGGGGAGTACCTGCCTGCCACGCCTGACGGATCAGTGCGCCGCACGCGCCCGGGCCGCGGATTCCAGGGCCAGGGACAGCTCACGGGCCGAATCGGCGCTGTTGTCGGCGCGGCCGGCGACCACGACGGCCGGCGGTTCCCAGCCGTGTGCGGCGATGCGGTCGGCGACCTCGTACGCGACCGCGCCCGCGCCGGAGAAACAGCCCAGCAGCAGGGACTCGCCGGTCGCGAGGACGGGGCGCAGCGCCCGTAGGCACGCGGAGGCGTCGGCCGGAGCCGCCAGGGCGATCAGCGCCTCGGGTCCCGGATGGGCGACGGCGAAGCGGTCGTAGCAGCCGGGTGGCGCGTCCGCCGGGGGGAGCAGGCAGATCGTGCCCGCCCCGGGGTGGGCGCCCCGGCGCAGGGTGGTCAGGAGGTCGGCCGGGCGGGCCGCCATCGCGGGGACGAGGGCTCCGTCCAGCAGACCGAGCGCGTCGGCCACGGTCGCGGACCGGCCCGCGGCGGGAAGTCCGCGCAGCAGCCGCGCGGTCTGGGCGAGGACCGCGGCCGCGTCCTCGTCGGCGATCCGGGTGCGGTCGTGGACGGCCGTCAGGACCAGCTCGCCGACGGTGTCGTAGTGCGCGGCGAGCGTCAGCGGCACCGCGGTGTGCGGGCCGACCGCCTCGGGCCGCTCCACCCGGACGCCCTGCACGGCGAGTTCCTCGTACAGGCCGCCGGGGCCGGGGCGGCCGGGCCGCAACTGCGGCGGAGCCTCGAAGGAGAGCACCGACTCGGTGAGCCCCTCCTCGTACGGGGAGCGGCCCGCCCAGGTGTGGATCTGCCCGGCGGAGACCCACTCGTAGGCCGCCATGTCCAGGGCCCGGCCGCCCAGCGCGGCGAGCAGCTGCGCGACGGTGCCGGCCGGATCCACGTCCACGGACATGGGCAGCGGGTTGCGCAGCGGCGCGGGGAGCGAGGCGACGCCTTCGAGGGGGATGCCGCGGCCCGACACCGCCACGGAGAACGCGACGGGGGTGGGTCGCTGGTCGGGGCCCGCGGCCGCCCGGTGCAGCAGGAGGGCCCAGGCGGCGTGCAGGACCGTGCTCTCGGCGGCGCCGCAGTGGGCGGCCCACTCCCGCAGCCGCAACGCCTCGTAGGAGTGGAGCCGTTCACGGGTGCGGCCGTGGCCGGGCCGGGCGGCGAGACGCCCGGCGAGGCGGCCCGTGAGCCGGGCGGGCAGGGTCACCGCACGGCGCGGGGGCGCGGCGGCGGACCAGAACGAGCGGGCGGGACCCAGGTCCTGGGCGGACAGCCAGTTCCGGTGGTCGCGCAGGTCGGGGCGGCGTTCGCCGCCGTGGGGTCGGCCGTCGGCGAGGTAGGCCCGGTAGAAGGCACCGATGAGGATGTCGAGGCTGCGGCGGTCCAACAGCGCCTGGTGGTAGGTGATCAGGACCCGGGCGACCGGCCCCATGGCGGGACTCTCGTCCAGGACGACGATGCGCAGCGGGCCGGGCCGGCGCAGGTCGAACTCGCGCCTGCGCTCGCTGACGAGCAGGGACTGCCAGTCGACGGCGCCCCGCGTGTGCCGGGTGATGTGCGGGACGGTGTGGGGGTGCACCGCGATCCGGGGCCAGGCACCCCGCAGGGGGTCGGCCACGGCGGCGCGCAGCACCGACTCGCGGTCGAACACCGCCTGCCAGGCGGCGGTGAACCGATGCGGGTCCAGGGGCCCGTACCAGCGCCAGTGCAGCTGCTCGACGTGGAGCGGGGAAACGGGGCCGGCGAGAGAGTCCAGCAGGACGTCGCGCTGGAGCGGGGTGGCCTGGACGGCCACTGGCGCGGGCACGGGCGCGGGCGCGGCCATCGACTCCCTCCCTTGAGCTTGTGTGCGCGAGTGGGCGAACCCGATGGGTCAAAGGGGAACGAGCGTGGGCCACGGTGCCCACACGGCGCTGACACGGCGCTGACACGCGCGCCCCGGCGGGCGTCGGCACGGCCGTCCGCACCTCGGCGCCGCCCTCCCGTTCCGGAACAGTGCAGGTCAGGAGGGTTCCGTGGTCGCTCCGGTGTTCCAGTGGTTCTGGATCCGAGCGCGAGCCGGGGCCGCCGCGTCCTCAAGACCGCCGCGGCTTCACGTATGGACGTATGGACGTATGGACGTAAGGGCGTATCGATGTACCGACGTATCGACGCGTTGAAGAAACGGCGTGTCACAGGGTCCTGATGGCGGATTCCGCGTGCCGCTTGGCGAGGTTCAGGGTGGTGGCGCTGGTGCGGGCGAGGGCCTCTCGGACGTACGCCCGCGCCTGGCCGGTGTCCACGCCGCGGCCGAGGACGTGCTCGATGGCCTCCTCGCGGAGCAGCACGCTGTGCCGCGAGACGGCGGTGGTGCCGGTCGCGTCGGGGGTCACCGCCCATTCGCCGGTGTGCGCGGCGAACAGGATCGGCGTCCTGGTCTGCTTGTAGACGATCCGGCCCGCGTACGGGAAACAGATCCGCACCGACTCGGTGGAGTGGGTGGAGCCGTCCGCGGCCAGGCTGTCGGTGCGCAGGAGCTGGACTCCGGGCACGTCCTCGGTGACGTCCAGGCGCAGGACGTGCGGAACCCTGCCGGGCCAGTCGGCGACTCCGTAGAGGAAGTCGTAGACGAGTTCGGCGGGGCCCTTGATCCGTACCTCCTCCTCGACCGTCAGCAGCAGCTCGTCGAGCCGCTTCCAGCGCTCGGCGGTCTCCTTGAGCTGGGCGAGGTCGGCGCGGCTGTTGGTGTCGGTGGCGTGGCGGACCCAGTCGGCGTCCCCGGGGCGGTCCGCGGCGACGGTGAAGTCGTGGACCAGCGTCAGCCGGGAGCGCTCCGGGCCCCGGGAGTCCACCGTCCAGGAGCCGCCCATGGCCAGCGCGGGGGCCGCCGGGGTCTCCTGGCGGAAGTCGATGCGGCGGGACTGCGCGTCCAGCGTGCGGCGGGACAGCCAGGACCTGACGGCCCCGTTGGCGGTGACCCACATGTGGAACCGGTCCAGGGTCCCGTCGAAGTCCAGCCGTTCGACGTGCAGGCTCGGCGGCATGAACAGCGGCCACTGGGTCGTGTCCGCGATCAGCCCGTAGACCACGCCCGCGGGCGCGGCCACGTCCACCGTGTACGACGTGCGGTGCACTCGCTCACCTGACATCGGCCCCTCGCCTCCCTCGCCCTCGATCACGAGAGAGTGCCGGGCCGCGCCGGAGGAGTGCTCGAGACCCCCTCGACCTCGATCTCAGCCTCGACCTCGGGCGTGCGGACGCGTCGGGACGGACCGCGGCCGTCGGCCGCGGTCCGCACGGCCCTCAGGCCGCGTACAGGTCGAAGGTGGAGCCACGCCGCGGACCCGCCACCACGTCCAGCGCGGGGTCGACCGTCAGCATCGCCTGGTGCAGGCGCTGGAGCTGGGGCGAGGGCTCGACACCGAGGTCGTCGATCAACCGGATGCGCATCTTGCGGTAGACGTCGAGCGCGGTGGCCTGGCGGCCGGACCGGTAGAGCGCCACCATCGCCTGCGCGTGCAGGCCCTCGTGCTGCGGATGACGGGCGATCAGCTCGGTGAGCTCGGCGATGACCTCCGTGTGCCGTCCCAGCCGCAGGTCGACGTCTATGCGCCGCTCCACGGTCACCAGCCGGCTCTCCTCCAGCCGCATCACCTCGATCGAAAGGATCGGCCCGACGCGTACGTCGACCAGCGCGGGCCCCTCCCACAGCGCGAGCGCCTGCCTCAGCCGGCTCGCGGCGAGCTCGTCGTCGCCCTCGCCGAACGCACTCTGACCGGCTGTCACCAGCCGTTCGTACTCGTGCACGTCCACGGCCTCGGGTGCGATCTGCAGCAGGTAGCCGCCGTGCCGGGTCGCGAGCACCTCCTTGGCGCCCGGGGCGCCCGGCCCCATGGCCGTGCCGAGCCTTCTGCGCAGTTGCAGGATGTACGTCTGCATCGTGGTGAGCGCGCTCTGCGGCAGGTTCGTCCCCCAGATCTCCTCCATGAGGGTCGGTACGGGCATCACCCGCCCCGGGTAGAGCGCGAGCAGTGCCAGGATCTGGCGCGGCTTGCTGGCCGTCGGAACAATCGATCCCCCGTTGACTTCGGCACTCAACGGACCCAAGATCTGAATCTTCACGGTTTCCTCCGTACGTCGTCGAGTTCCCATCGATTTCAAGCCTTCGACGCGAGCACGTTAGCCGGGCGCAGGGCGGCATCCCGATAATCTCGAGCACCTGTTGAGCGCATCTCCAAGAGCCGGATTTCCGTCGCTTGATTCAGCTGCTAGATTCCCCACAGGGACGAAAACGGGCACCCATTTCCCCCTGTCCGTCCGCAGTCTTTCCGTGAGTCCCGCCGGATCGCCGGGAGGAGTCACCACCATGGAATTCAGCGCACGCGGGACCACGGACGCGCGGCGCCTGGACTTCCGCGTCCTGGGCCCCGTCGAGGTGCACGACCTGGGCACGGGTGCGCGGATCGTGCCGTCCGGCGCCAAGCAGCGCGCCCTGCTGGCCGCACTCGTGGTGCGGGCCGGCGAAGTGCTCTCCGTCGACCGGCTCGTGGCCGAGCTGTGGGGCGACGCCCCGCCCACGGCCGCGGCCAACGCACTGCAGGCCCATGTCGCGCGGCTGCGCAGGCTGCTGGGGGGCGGCGCGGGCCGGAGCGGCCGGCAGTGGATCGACACCCACCCCGTGGGCTACCTGCTGCGGCTCGGCCGCGCCACCACCGACGCCCAGCGCTTCCACCGGCTGTCGGCCGAGGGCCGTGCGGCGTCCGCCTCCGATCCGGACCATGCCGCCGAACTGCTGCGCACGGCCCTGGACCTGTGGCGGGGCCCCGCGCTGGAGGGCAGCGGCCACGGGCCGATCTGCCTGGCCGAGGCGGACCGGCTGGAGGAGACCCGGCTGAGCGTGCTGGAGGCCCGCTACGAGGCCGCGCTGCGGGGCACTTCGAGCGGCGGAACCATCGAGGAGCTGGAGCGGCTGACGGCCGCCCACCCGCTGCGCGAGCGCCTCCACGAACTGCTGATGGCGGCCCTGTACCGGTCCGGCCGCCACGCCGAGGCCCTGGGCGTGTACGAGCGGGCCCGCCGGCAGCTGAGGGACGAACTCGGCGTGGAGCCGGGGCCCGCCCTGCGCGGCCGGGTGGAGTCGATCCTCCACCACGCCCCCGCGGCCGGCGTGCCGGGCGGACCGCTGCCGGCCTCCGGGCAGGGGGCGGCCCTCCTGGATCTCGGCGCCGAAATCACCCGGCTGCGCGCCCAGGTCGAACATCTCACCCGGGAACAGGAGGCACTGGCACGCCGGTTCGCTCTCCTGAATATCCCTTCGGCGGCCGTCACCGTCTGACCGGCCGGGCGATTATCCACACTTCACCGACCGCGTTCCAAGAATTCCCGGAACCATTCGAAAGCGGGACTATTTCCCGATCGCAACGGAAATCCCGGCCGCCCCGACCGGCTCCGCCATAACCAGATAAAGGGGAGCGGAGCGGCCCCACGGAAATCCAAGGTGAAGCCGGACCGGGGAAATGCGCGGCACCCCCGGAGACGGCCTAGACCCCGGGCAGCCACAGGGGCGTGCGCAGGAAGGCCGACGCGGGCAGCGGCACCGCGACGGCTCCGGTGCCCGGTGCCCGGTGCAGCGCCGCCCAGTCGATGTCCAGTCCCGACAGCCACAGCGCGCGCAGCTGGTGCAGGTGCCCGGCACGCCACAGGGTGGCGAGGTACCCCTGGGTCTCGGATACGGCGCCCAGGCCCAGCGGGTCCGCGGCGCCGTCGCGCAGATCGGCGCAGGGCAGCCGGCCATGGACGAACTCCTCAAGGGCGCCCACCAGCTGGGACACGTCCGCCACGACCACCGCGAACCGGCAGTCCATGGCGGCCCGGCCGGCGCGCAGCGAGCGGGCGAGCACGTCGAGCGGGGGTGCCTGACCGCCGCCGAGCAGCACGGCGAACCGCTCGGCGGTGGCGGCCAAGTGGGCGGGCGTCGGCGCGGACAGCACGAAGAGCTCGTCCCCCGCGCCGCCACCCGCGTCTCCGCTCGCCCGACCGCCCGCGTAGGGCTGCGCCCGCTCCTGCGCCCGCTCCTGCGCCCCGGGCAGGTACTCCTCCAGGATCACCTGCGCGTCCACCCCGCCCGCTCCGCGCACACCGGCCGAGGCCCTGCGCGGCAGACCGGCTTCGGCGGGCCAGCTCTCCGGCTCCCGGCGTCCGGGCTCGGGCAGGAGCACCCGATGACGCAGTTGGAGCACGGCCCGCGTCACCACGGCGGCGCCGGTCGCGGCGCCGCCGTCGCCGACCACCGCGCCGACGGACACGGGGTCCACACCGGCTCTTACGCTCTCCTCCGCGACCGCGGCCGCCCGCAGCGCCTCCCGCAGCGCACGCGCGCCGGGCGGGCCCGCGCAGCCCTGCGATCCGGTGTGGGAGACGGCGCTGCCGCGGACGACGGCATGGACCGTGTCGCCGTCGGCCACCGCCCGTTCCAGCGGCTTGAGCAGCAGCGCGCCGACGCCCTCGCCCGCGCCGGGGCGGCGGCTGGAGGAGTGCAGACGCAGCTGAACCCCGCCGACCAGCGCGGCCGCGCATTCGGCGCGGCGCAGGGAACCGAGGGCGAGGTGGAGGGCGACGGGCACGGAGGACTCGGCGGTGTCCACGCACTGGCTGGGGCCGGTCAGCCCCAGCAGGCCGGAGAGCCGGTTGGGCAGGCTCCACGTACCGCCGTGCGGCATCCGCCCGGACTTGCCGCGCGCCCGCGCCTCGGCGGCGAGCAGCGCGTAGTCGCCCGCTCCCGCGCCGACGAACACCCCGACGCTGCGGGGCGTTCCGTCGGGCGCGGTGAGCACGTCGAGCCTGCCGCCGGTGCATCCGGCGTCCTCCAGGGCCTCCCAGGCCGTCTCCAGGAAGAGCCGCTCCTGGGGGTCCATCAGGGCCGCCTCGTCCGCGTCGATCCCGAAGAACTCGGCGTCGAAGTCCTGCACGCGCTCCAGGTAGTGGCCCGCCTCGGTGCCGGGGCGCCCCGGCGGCGGTACGGAGGCGGTGCCGCGGCCACTGAGGAGCAGCTGCCAGAAGGCGTCCAGGTCCGGGGCGCCGGGGTAGCACCCGGCGATCCCGACGACGGCGAAACGCTCCCCGCCAGTGGCGGGGACAGGGACAGGGCCGGAAACGGGAACGGAAACGGGGATGGGAACGGGAACGGGAACGGGAACGGGGTCCGCAGGGGCAACCGGCGCGGGAGGGCCCGCGGTTCCCGGGACCACCGGGGCGCGCATGAGCAGTGCAGCCGCCTGAGCCCGGTCCAGGGTCCCGTTCTTGAACCGGGTCAGGATCTCCTTCTCGTCCATCATCCCCGGCGGGCCAGCAGCACGACCGCCTGCTCCACGGTGAGCCGCTCGTCCCTCACCGCGTTGAGCAGGACGTCGACTTCGGGGTTCCGCTCAAGGCGCGCGCCTGCCATGCCGCCCGTCCGCGCCGTGATGTAGGCGGCCAGCGCGGCGATGTCCGGGTGGTCGTAGAGCGTGACGGCCCGCTCGGAGAGACCGAAGGTGCGGTTGATCACCGCGATGAACTCCGCCCCTAGGACGGAGTCCAGACCCAGCACGTCGAAGGTGGTGGTGGGGACGACGTCCCAGACGTCGCAGCACAGGATCCCGGCGAGCTGCTCGCGCAGCACCTCGATGACCTCCCCGCGCGCGACCATCGGTGCCGCCGCCGGGGACGGCGGGACGGCACCGGCTGCCTCCCGGCCCAGTTCCCGCGCGATCTGCCGCGCGAAGGCCGCCGGGGTCGGGTGGTCCTTCAGGTCGCCGGGAAGCACGCGGGTCCCGTAGCGGGCGTTGAGCACGGCGACGAACTCGACGGTGAGCAGCGAGTCGAGCCGCAGGTTGTAGAAGGTCTCCTCCGGGTCGATCTTCTCCGGTTTGACCCGCAGGACGTCGCCGAGCACCCGGGTGAGGTCCCTGAGCACATCGGCGGGGGTCGTCGGCGGCATGGTCCTGCTCGGACCGGATTGGTCAATCGTCATCGGTGGCTCCTCCAAGATGTCGAAGGCGCCCGGCCAGCCCGGCTCGCGCGCCCGGATCCGTCACACGGCGCTGCCCGTGAACTCCTGCCGGCGGCAACCCTGCGGGGCCCCGGGTCCGCCCTGCACGTCCGGAGCCTCGGTGCGGAAGTCCTTCGACCGGCCCACCGGTACGAGGCTCGGCAGCAGCAGCGACCACATCGTGGCCACCCTGCGCCGCAGTTCCTCGTACGGCATCCCGGTGCCGGCCATGACCTCGATCCCGCAGGCAGCCGCGGCGACCAGCGATTCGGAGCTCTCCCAGCGGCCCTCGCGCAGTTCGCCCGCGTCTCGGGCCTGCCCGAGCAGTTCGCACACCACGTCCATCCACTCCTGGTGGAAGTCGGTGAGGCCGGGCTGCCGCCCGAGGTGCTCCTTGGTGATGCGGAAGCTGGCGGGGATGGCCGGCTCCTCGTGCAGGGTGCGGGCCAGCCAGTGGGTGGTGTCGACGAGCGTCTGGAGCGGAGAGACGCCCGATTCCCGCAGGGTGCGCACCCAGTCCTCCAGCATGGCGCAGCCGCGCTGCTGGACGGCCTCCGCGAGTTCGTCCTTGGAGGCGAAGTGGAAGTACAGCGCCCCCTTGGTCACCCCGGCCGCCCCGGCGATCCCGGCGAGCGTCGAGTTGGCGTAGCCGTTGCGGGTGAACATCTCGGCCCCGGCGTGGAGGAGGTTCCTGCGGGTCCGCTCCGACCGCTCCTGCACCGCGCTGCCTCCTCGGCCCGTGACCCGGGTCCGTCCGATCGTGGTGCGGCCCGTCGCGTTCGCCACGGCCGTCTCAGCCCACACGTACGAGTCGTTCGCCGTCGGCCTCCGCCGCTTCCACGGCCAGCTCGGGACCGGCCATCAGGATGGAGCGCTGCAACCGGCGCAGTGCGGCCGACGGCTCCAGTCCGAGCTCTCTGACGAGCGTGGCGCGCAGTCGCTGGTAGACGTCCAGGGCCTCGCCCCGTCGGCCGGAGCGGTGCAGGGCGAGCATGAACTGTCCGTGCAGGTTCTCGTGGGTGCGGTACCGGCTGACGAGCACCGTCAGTTCGGCGAGCAGCGCGCGGTGCCGGCCGAGCCTCAGGTCGGCCTCGATGCGCTGGTCGAGCGCGCACAGCCGGGTCTCCTCCAGCCGCCGCGTCTCCATGTCCAGCTGGACGCCGCCCTGTACGTCGGCGAAGGCGGGACCCGACCACAGCGACAGCGCCTCGCGCAGCAGGCGGGCGGCGCCCGGGAAGTCCCCGGCGTCCATGGCGCGGTAGCCCATCCCGGCGAGCCGGTCGAACTCGCGGACGTCGCTGGTGCCGCCCCCGCTGTTGAGCAGGTAGCCGCCGGGGAGGGTGACGAGCACGCCCTTGGCCGTACGCCGCCCGGAGGTTCCCTCGTGACCCTCGGCGGGATCCCGCTCGAGGGCGGTGGAGATCAGTGCCCGCAGCTGGAGCACGTACGTCTGCAGTGTGGTGCGGGCGCTGCGCGGCGGTTCGCCGGCCCAGAGCTCGTCGATCAGTGCGGAGACCGGTACGACTTGGTCCGCGTGCAGGGCCAGGAGAGCCAGCACCTGACGGGGCTTGGGCGCGGTGGGCATGATCGAGAAGCCGTTCTCACGCACTGAAAGTGCGCCCAGTACATCGATGTCCACGCCGAATTCCCCCTGGTCTGTGGGTGATCTCGCCCTACTGAGGCATCACCAGTAAAAAACAGGACCGACGGTTTGTCAATATAAAACCGTCCGCGCTGTTTTTAATGCACGCCCCTCGGGATCTCACTCCCCACACACCACCTGACCTGCAATTTCCCTTCGGATCAGCCGAACGGGAGCGCGCCGAAATCACCTTTGTGGAGCTAAATGCTCATCTGCCCCATTCTTTAATCCATATTCATTGCGAATAGTCCGATTAATCCGACGGTGTTGATCAGCCAGCCCGGCGCTCCCCAACGGTCCGACGACACGACAGGGTCCACCTGGTGGCCCAGTCGCGGCGGACGGCGCCCCTGCCGCAGGGCCTTCCCGAAACAGGGCCGGAACGCGCCGTCGGCTCCGCACGGCGGGGCGACGTACTGGCGGTCACCCCGCGAGGCCGTGAACGGCACGCGTGACTGATCAACAGGCCCGGAGCGGTTATGCCGAAACGGCCGACGACACGACGGACAGCGCCCCGGCCGTCGATTCGCCGCCCCTCCGCGACGGGCCGAAAGCGATGCGACCGTCCGGATACCGACCCGTCGCCTTCGATCAAGAGCCAGGCCGGCGAGGGGGATTGCCGCCGAACGCTCGCTCCGCTTTCGGTCGCGGAGCCGGACGCCACGCCCATCAGGACCCGGAAATCGGCCCCGATCGGCACCGCTGCGACGAGCCCCGACGACCCGGCCACCACCAGCCCCGAACACCATGCGATCTGCGAAAACGTCAACCACCCACCCTCGGACCGGGACCCCCCACCGAAGCACCGCGGGCTAAAGGACGCCTAGGGTCGCAGTGGAGGTCGACCCGGTCCGACGGGAACCCTCGTATGTTGGCCGAACCGCAGCTGTCGGGGTGAGGGCTCGCGGCGGAAAAGTTCAGGAGTCAATCACTCCGGATATTCCCGTTTCGTGGATGATTCCCCCTGGAAATTAAACCGGATGGTATGTATCTTTCCTTCATCCGCACCTCGCCATCGCTGTTCAGGGGGAACAATGACTGCGAGCACGTTTCAGGCTGCACGCTCAACGGTGGACGCGTACCAGGTGAACGTCACGGACGGCTCCCTGAGAACACCCTCCGACCTGCGCTTTCCCACCCTGACGGCCACGGTCCCGAAGGAGTTCGTACACCGCGCCGCCGTCGCCGAGGTCATGCTCACCAACTGGTGGCGGCAGGATGAGACCCACTTCCACGTTTCCGCGCAGTGGTCACGCAGCCACAGCTTCTTCACTCTGATCGACGGCGAGTCCTACGACCCGCTCATGGCCGCCGAAACCATCCGCCAGCTCGGCACGCTCCTGGCGCACGCCGAGTTCGGCCTGCCGCTGGGCCACCAGTTCCTGGTCCACGACCTGGCCGTGGCCGTACGGCCGGAGCACCTCTCCGGAGCCGGCAAGCCCGCCTCGCTCGAAATCGACGTCGTCGCCACCATGGTGAGGCAGCACCGCGGAGTTCTGGCCGGTATGCGGCTGGAGGTCGTGATACGCCGCGACGGGAACATCGTCGCGACGGGAGGCGGCTCCTACACGTGCCTGAATCCGGCGGTCTACGGCCGTCTGCGCGGCGGCCGCACGCTCAGCAGCGAAGGGGGTCAGCCGCCCCTCATCGCTCCGGCCGCGCCCCAGAGCGTCGGACGGATGTCCCCCATGGACGTCGTCCTCTCCCCCACCACCGAGACGAACCGCTGGCAGCTCAGGGTGGACACCCGCCACCCCGTGCTCTTCGACCACCCCCTCGACCACGTGCCGGGCATGGTGCTGCTCGAAGCCGCCCGCCAGGCCACCGCCGGCCTGCTCAAGCGTTCTTCCCTGCTGCCCCTCGCCATCGCCGGCGATTTCAGGCGGTACGTGGAGCTGAACACCCCCTGCATGATCGAGGCCCGCCGCATGCCCCGCCAGCTGCCCGACGGCGCGGACACCGTCCTCGTCACCGGCCACCAGGACGGCGCACTCTGCTTCAGCGCCACCGTCTCGGCATAGCCACGAGCCGTCCGTCTTCTCCCGCACGCGCGACTGGTGTTCCCCCGGGAGATCCTGACTTCACCGCCGGCGCCGTACGACCAAGAACCATGGAACACCGCCGACGGAATCCACGACCCACTGCCGACCCACTGCCCTCAAGCCAGATGGCATCCGGCACCCAGGTCGAGCACCGACGCCCAAGACCGGCCCGACAGGCATGCCCCCACGGCGTTAACGCCGTTAATGCCCCCGAGCCGAGCGAGCTCAGCACCGTTAACGCCGTTAAGCCCCACCCCCTGTCGGCATTAACGCCGTTAACGCCGTTAAGCCCCCCCCCCGACTCCCCGCTCAGCGCCCCCGGCTGACGACGCATCCAGGCACAAACAGCCCCAGATCGCCCGCACCCTCGCACCACTTCGTTAGCAAAACTCAAGCGTGGCGCCCACATGCACCCCTGAACGTTAGTAAAGTCCCTCTCATGACTTCGCCCTCGTCACAGAGCGACCGAGAGAAGGTCGTCTCCAAACTCCCTCCGTGGCTGCGCCAGGAACTGAAGATCCGGACCGCCCAGTTGCGGGTGGACATCCAGGACGCCGTTCACCAGGGCATCGCCCACTGGAGCGCGCTCGCTTCCTCCCCCTCCCCCGTCGACACCTCCGGCGCCGAGTCCTTCTCCACCTGGCTGCCCTCCGGCCAATGGGAGTCGTTCCGCGCCGATTCCAAGGACCGCGGCGTCTCGCTCATCCAGGGACTCGCCCAAGCGGTCCGCCTCTGGCTGGAGATGAACCCGGCCCCCACGGTGAAGCGGCCCTCCGTGGTCCGCCGCATCGTGGTCTGCAACCAGAAGGGCGGCGTCGGCAAGACCGCCATCACCGCCGGCACCGCCGAGGCCCTCGCCGAGGATCCCGCCACCCTCCACCCGGTCCGCGTGGCCCGCCAACTGGCGCGGTCCTCGGCCTCCGAGGACGGCTACGAGCCGGGCTCCGAATCCGCCGCACCCGTCGACCTGGAAGACCTGCCCGGCCTCGGCATGCGCGTCCTGATCGTCGACTTCGACCCCCAGGGCCACCTCACCAAGCAGCTCGGCGGACAGCCGCTGCCCATCGGCGGCGACAGCCTCACCTGCCACATGGCGGGCGAGGCCAAGGGGCCCCTCTCCGACCTGATCCTCCCCATCCAGGACGAACGCTTCGGCGACCGGCTCCACGTCCTGCCCGCCTGCACCGACGCCTTCCTCCTCGACGTCCGCCTCTCCACGGTCCGCGCCCGCGAGGCGGCCCTGGAACGCGCACTGGCTCCCGTCGAGGCCGACTACGACGTCATCCTCATCGACTGCCCGCCGAGCCTCGGCCTCAGCATGGACGCGGCCATCTACTACGGGCGTCGCCGCGACACCGAACAGCCCGGAGCCTCGGGCGCGCTGATCGTCGTCCAGGCCGAAGACTCCTCCGCGGACGCCTACGACCTCCTCACCTCCCAGATCAACGATCTGCGCGACGACCTCAGCCTCGACATCGACTACCTCGGGCTCGTCGTGAACCTCTACGACGGCCGGCGCGGCTACATCGCGACCTCGTCCCTCCAGGCCTGGATGGACATAAAGGATCCCCGCGTGGTGGCGATCGTCCCGGACCTCAAGGAACAGCGCGAAGCCGTCCGCGTGAAGCAGCCCCTGTTCGTCTACGCACCCAAGGGCGACCAGGCCATCGCGCTGCGCGCCCTCGCAAGGGAGATCTCATGAGCAAGGCCGACAAACTCGGAGTCTCGACCTCCTTCGCCCGGGCCCAGCCGGTCGGCGTCAGCCCCCGCCGCGCAGCCATCGCCGAGGCCACCGGCGCCCCCACCTCCGGGGTGGTCCCCCCGTCCGAGGTTCCCATCGAGGCCCTCGCGCACAACCCGTTCAACCTCCGCGAGGACCTCACCGAGATCCACGAGCTGGCCCAGTCCCTGAGTGTCCGGGGTCAGCTGCAGCCCCT
Organism: Streptomyces sp. GL_140; assembly: GCF_057834465.1. NCBI lineage: Bacteria > Bacillati > Actinomycetota > Actinomycetes > Kitasatosporales > Streptomycetaceae > Streptomyces > Streptomyces sp. GL_140. The sequence continues at coordinate 7,363 of NZ_JBYQMJ010000003.1, read as the reverse complement.
CGCCGTCGCCACCCGCATGGCTTTCATGGAGGCCCACCCGGGCCACACCGACGGCCTGGGCCGCGCCCCGTACGTGGTCATCGACGGCAACCGCCGCCTGGCGGCAGCCCAGCGGGCCGGGCTGCGGACGATGCACATCCACGTCAACGACTCACTCGCCACCTCGGCGGCGGACATCCTGGAGTCGGCGCTCATCGCCAACGTCCACCGCGTCGACGTGGCTCCCATGGACCAGGCCCGAGTCCTTGAACAGCTCGTCGAAGTCCACGGCTCCCAGGCCCAGGTGGCCAAGCGGCTCGGCAAGACTCCGGCCTGGGTCTCCCAGCGCCTGACCCTCCTCAACCTCACCCCGGAACTCCAGGACAAGGTGGAGACGGGCGAGCTGAAGGTGGAACCGGCCCGCCGCATCGGCCGCCTCCCCCAGGAGGATCAGGCGGCAGCGGTGGAGGAAACCGTTAACGCCGTTAATCCCCCGCGCCAACGCACCCGCCCGACGGCCACCACAGCCCGGCCGATCCCCGCCGAGACCGAGCCGACCGCAACCCCCACCACGCCCCCGGCCCCCACTCCGGCTGCCGCCCCGTCCCCCCGCCGGATCACGATCGTGACGGACTCCCCCGAGACCGTCGCCGACGCCCTCACGGCGCACCTCACGCCGGACGATCTGAAGGCGGTCACGGAGCTGCTCCTGACCCGCATCTGACACGACCCGGGGGCGCTAACGGACCGACGACCATTAACGCCGTTAACGCCCCCACGTGTGTTTCAGGTGCGTTCCATGGTGCGACTCGCATAGGCTGCGCCTGGAGGTTCTCATGCTCAACGCGCACGACCACGAACAGACCACGCTCTTCGCGGCGGTCGACGCCCTACTCGAAGAGGCGGCGGCACAGGACGCCCTCCCGCACCCGGACGAGCGCAAGCGCCTCCGCGAAGCGGCCGGCCTGAGCCAGGACCAGATCGCCCAGGCCCTCTCCGTCCGCCGCGAGACGGTCACCTCCTGGGAGACCGGCCGCACGGCCCCGCGCCCTCCCAAGCGCGCCGCCTACGCCCGCCTCCTCAACGGCCTCGCAGACCTCCACCCCATTAACGCCGTTAACGCCCCCACCCCCAGCGCCGAGCCCGAGGCCCAGCCCGAGGCACCCATTAACGCCGTTAACGCCGAGCCGGATGCCGCGCCCGGGCCTCTCCTCGCGGACGTGCCCCGAGCCGAGGCCACCGCCCCGACCCCGGAGAGCACTCCCCCCATTAACGCCGTTAACGCCGAGCCCCCCGCCGAAGCCCCGGCGCCCAACGCCCCGGCCCCCGTTAACGCCGTTAATGCCGAACCCCACACCGCAGCCCCCACCCCCGAGGCCCCGGCACCCATTAACGGCGTTAACGCCGTTAATGCCGAAGGCTCCACCCCCCAGACCGCACCGCCCGCCCCCACCCCCGCCCGGGCCACCCCTCCGCGCCGCCGCCCTGTCCCCGCCTCCACCCCCCTGGAAGGCAACGGCCCCCTCGCCGTCCTGGACGGCACCGGCAAAGCGCACGCCGCCGGAGGCATCGTCCTCGCACCCCCCGCCACCCTCCCCGCCCTCATCTCCTGGGCCCTCGGCCCCGACGCCGACCTCCGCTCCCCCCGCCTCCACCGCAACGGCAAGGACGGCGACCCCCTCCTCGTCCTCACTCCCGCCGCCGCCGAGTCCCTCGGCCTCCCCCTCGTCCTCGAAGACCGCCGGGGCCTGCGCCTCCCCGACAACCACCCCGTCATCAAGCAGCTCACCAAAGCGAAGTGGCAACTGACCCGCCGCGGCTTCGGCCCCTGGGCCCGCGTCTACCGCCCCGCCACCCCCACCACCGGCCGCCAGTGCGTCCAGCTCGCGGTCCTCCCCTGGGGTGCCCTCGACCCCCGCGCCTGGGGCGAGGGCACCGCCGACCTCCCCGCCCCGGAACTCGCCGAGCTGCTCACCTCCTACGCCACCCGCGTGCTCACCCCCCGCGGCTCGACGGCTGTCTCCGGCCTGGAGCTCATGACGGCGCTCCGCCCGCCCACCCGCGCCGCCCGGGACGAGTCCACCAACACCTGGGTCTCGGCCCCGGTCGCCGGCTCCCTCACCCGCCCCGTCGACCCCGCTCCCCCGGAAGCCCCCGACGAGCACCCGGTCGTCGCGGCCCTCTACCCCCGTAGCCACCAGCGCACTCCGGACCAGGTCCTCGACGAAGAGGCGTACGACTGGATCCGCGACCCGCAGCTCCTCACCGACGCCGAGTGCGCCCACGCCTACGCCGTCGGCATCGACGTGAACATGGCCTTCGCCGCCGCCGCCAACCGCCTCCTCGTCGGCATCGGTCCCGCCGTCCACGCCGCTGCCCCCCGCTTCGACCCGAAGCTCCCCGGCTGCTGGCTCGCGGACCTCTCCACCACCGAGCTCGACCCCCGCCTCCCCAGCCCCTTCACCCCGCACGGCCTGCCCCCGACCGGCCCCGCCTGGTACGCCACTCCGACCCTCGCCTACGCCCAGGAGCTCGGCGTCCCCGTCCAGCCCACCGAGGCCTGGCTCCGCCCGGAGCACGGCCCGTACCTGGACGCCTGGTACACCCGCCTGCGCGACGCCTACATGGCGACCATGGCGGACCTGGGCGTCCACCCGGACCTCACGGACGCCGAGTTCCTCACCGCGATGACGGAACACAAGCAGCACGACCCCCACCGGACCGCGGTCCTCTCCGCGATCAAGTCCACCGTCAAGGGCGGCATCGGCAAGCTCCGCGAACGCCCGCAGGGCGCCGGCTACCGCCCCGGCGAAGCCTGGCCCGCGCTCGAACGCCCCACGTGGCGTCCCGACATCCGCGCCGCCGTCATCTCGACGGCCCGCGTCAACATGCACCGCAAGATGCGAAAGCTCGCGACAGCCTCCGGTCAGTACCCCATCGCCGTCCTCTCCGACTGCGCGGTCTACCTCTCCGACGGCCCCAGCCCCCTCGACTTCCTCCCCCGCACCCCCGACGGCAAGCCGCTGCCCGGCGGCTTCCGCCTCGGCGTCAGCCCCGGCATGGTCAAGCACGAGGGCACCCAGCCCCTGCTCTGGGCCGTCCAGATGCTCGACGAACGCCACAACCCCGCCCGCCACATCAAGGGCCACGACGCCGCGGCCGACGGAGAGTAAGAGCCACCCATGTCCGAGATCAGCGACAGCCTCGACCGCGCCGACGAACAGAACTTCACCCGTCCCATCCCCAAGTCGGCGGGCGCCCAAATCCGGTACCTCGTCAAGCAGCTCAAATCCACCAAAGCCGTGGCGGACCTCCTCGCCATCTCCCGGCGCACCGTCGAGCGGTACGTGAAGGACCAGATCAAGCAGCCCAAGCCGGCGCTCTCCACCCGCCTGGAGCGCGAGGTACGCCGCCGCTGGCAGCCCCTGGTCCGCAAGCGCGCCCGAGCCAAGGCCGCCAAGCAGACCGGCCTGGTCATCGAAACCCGCGCCCGCTTCGGCTTCAGCGCCGCCCCCGGCACCACCGACGACGGCCGGATGCGCCGCATCACCCAGCACCTCCCCCCGGAGTACGCCTCCCGCCTCTTCGCCGCCCAGGAAGCCGGAGCCAACGAGAGCCAGCTGCGCACCATCGCCGCCGAAGGCCTCCAGGAGATCTACTTCAAGGACCACGGCGCCCGTGCCCAGGGCCTCCTCGTCGAGTTCACCGACATCGACTACGTGGAGCTCAACTTCTAAAGGAGGACACCCGGGTGCGCCCCCGTCAGCAGTCCCGCTCGTACTCCACCTGATCGAGGAAGTGTCCCTCACCGAAATCGCAGGCCCGCTCCGTGCCGCAGTCGGTGAACCCGGACTTGGCGTAGAAGCGACGGGACTGCGGGGTGTCGCGCAGGGTCCACAGGTGTACCCGGGCGAAGCCGTCCTCCCGCAGAGCGCGCAACGTCCCGGCCATCAACGCGGCGGCGATCCCGCTGCCCCAGCCGTCGGGGTGCCCGTAGAAGCTCAGGATCTCCGCGCACCCGGCCCGCGTCTGGGACGGACCGAAGGCGGACAGCGCCAGGGGCCGTCCGTCGGCGACGGCGAGCAGGATCGGCTTCGCCCCTTCCACCACCCGCGCATGCCACCGGGTACGTCTGCTCCGCACCGCCCGCGCGGCGAACCCCGCCTCGAAGAAGGGTGCGTACGCCGCTTCCCAGGCCGCGGCATGGATCTCCCCGAGCGCATCGCCGTCCTGGGCACCGGCACGACGGACTTCGATCATCCGGCCACCGTACCCACGGCAAGCCGCGAAAGTCAGGACACTGCACGACCTCTTCACCGTGGTGCCCGCCGGGGACTTCGAGGCGCTCCGACACGGGCACGGCGGATCGCGTTCGTAAACGCCAACATGCCCGCACCAGCCCAGCCGGAAGGCCATATCCAAGCCATGGCGTTCACGATCGCGGACACCCGCATAACCAAGCCATCCCCCTGAAAGGCAGGACCTGACGGGCAGTCGCCCCACCACCCAAGCCCCAACCACTCCCCCAAGCCCCTCCAGGCCCCCTCTGAGCCCCTCAGGAACCACAAAGGGCCCCGGGATACCCCGAGGCCCTCACAAGCCCCTGAGTCGCCCTCAGAAGCCCTTCAACTCCACACAATCAGCCAACCGCGTGCAGTGCCCTACGCCGCTTCGACTCCGCCGCCTTCTTCGCGACGGCCTGAGCCGCCCGCTTCTTGCGCTGCTCGGCCAGCTGGTCCTGATAGGCCGCCACCGCCCGGTGGTAGCTGGCCACATAGCCCCGGGCATCCAGCCGCTCGTCCGCGTCCATCTCGTTCACGGCCGCGACAGCGTCCTCGAAGGAGGTGTACCCGGCCAGCATCGGGTTGATCTGGTAGACGCCGTTGCGGATCTTCCTGACCAGCTTCGCGAGCTCCAGGCTCCGCAGCGCGGCGTTCACGCTCGGCCGGCTCAGGTCGAGCATCCCGCCGACCGTCGCCTGGTCGATGAGGATCCGCCCGCCCGGCTCGCTCAGCGAACGCAGCTTCAACAGCACGCGGTAGGCCGCCGGCGGAAGGTCGAGGTCCGAGAGAAGCCCATCCGCGTTGACCGCAGCGAATCGCAAGGTGCTCACTGAGCCGTCCCTTCTCCCGTGCGCTTCGTCCGGCTCACCCGACGCGCAGCGCGCTCTCTTGCCCGTTCGGCCCGCAGTTCCGCGATGGCCTGCCTCATGTGGTCCAACGAAGGGAAGCGCACCAAGTCGGGCAGGCTCGTATCGCTACGAATCTGCGAAATGGTTCCGTGCTGCTCCACCTTCACGAACTCACCCGTCATCTCGGTACCCGGGATGAACTCCGCCACCCGATAACTGTAGGGCGGGTTGAACTGATACACACCCCGCCTCACCTTGAAGACGATCCCATGAGACATCACGGTGTGCAGAGCTTCGGAGGTCTTCGTCCGGCTGACATCCAGGATGGTAGCCATCTCCTCCTGGGTAAGTGGAATCCGGCCCCCCGCCCGTTGGCAGGCAATGAGCAGCAGGATCAGCCGAAGCGGCAACGCTTCCCGGAAGTACTGGGCGATCACGAGGAAGAACTCGAGGCTGTCCATCGAGAACGCATTCGGCTGATTCTCGGTCCCGTAGAACTCGAGCGGCTTGCGCTCGCCGTCCAGAGTCAGCTTCCGCGTCGGGTACCGCTTGGCCAGGCTGTCCAGGTCCTTGACCGGAGCCAGCGGCTGACTCCATGCGGAGATCGCATCGTCCACCGGCAGATCGGGACGCGGGGTCCCAGCCGGATTGCCCCGGCGGCGCTGTGGCTCTGATGACACGAGGCTGCTCTCCACTCCGTTGATCTGCGGAGATCAGTATGTCAACAAGGGTGACACAAGTGTCACGCTCGTTGACGTTCGGCGTGTCTTGTGTCCCCTCACAGGTGACATATCTCAGCCACACCCTTCCAGCCCCCGTCCCCCAACCCTCCCCGACCAACCCCACCCACCCCACCGCCAGTTCGCCGACACATCTCCACTAAAACGTCAGCGCCCCCGACGTTTTAGCCCATTTTACGTCAGCGTCACTGACATTTTGCAGCCGTTGTGTCCCCCTAGCAGCGACACAACCACCGAGATATGTCCCTCCTGAGGGGACATATCTTTCTGCCTGTACCCCCTCTGACCTGCGGCGACGCATCTCCGTACCTTCTATAGGCCGGTGGGCACGCCGCTGCGCGCACTCAAGGCCGTCTCAAAGCCTTCAGACGACCAGTTCCTGGCCCTTGATCAAATGCCGGGAGACGTGCATCACCCCAGGGCTGAACGACCTACGCCACAGCCACAACGCCGCAGAATCTGACTGATTCCCGTCTCTATCCACCCTCAATTTTGAATCACCCCGCCCCAGACCCCCTTAACGGCGTTAACGCCGTTAACCCAAGCCCAGGAATCAACCCTCTCCCCCGCTACAGGACACTTCTGACACCTCGTCAACAAAGCGAGTCGGCGACCAGCCATCGAGTAGCTCTACAGGCAAAACACACCCGTCCTGAACCACCAACTTGGCCTAGAAGTCCAGCTACCGATCATCGAACCCTGGCCGCTACTGCCCGACTCTGTTGTGCCTAGCAACCCAGCTCACTAGAACCCAAGCACGCAGCACTTGAGGACCCGCAGCAAACCAGTGGGTCAGCTGCACTCCCACAGGCTCGGGCACCTGTGGCTGCGCTACAGGTCTGACAGCCTTGGCTCGAAGCTAAGCGGAGAGCTACCGGCCTAAAGCCCACTCTGGTCTGCAAAGCAGCCTCCACCGAGCGCAACAAAGCGGTGCTTCTCCTAATCGCGCAGCGCTTGGCTACCTATGGAGCGCAGCGGAACAGGAAGTCTGGAGCGAAACGAGGGACTCCGGCCCGAAACGCTGGCTATCGCCCGGAGCTAAGTTCAGGGCCTGGCACCGAAGGCGCCCCCCTCCCCCAAGGGGAGGCGCTGGGCCGCAAAGCGGCCCCCGCCGAGCGCAGCGAGGCGGTTCCCCTCCCCAGCGCGCAGCGCTCAACGGCCTGAAGCGAAGCGGAAGGCCTACCAACCGGCCCGAAGGGCCAGCCCCTGCGCGAAGCGCAGGGGCCACGCTCCTGAGCCCGCAGCGCTCAGGTACCCAAAGCAAAGCGGAGGGTTACCTCCCCCGGAGGGGGAGGTAACCCTCCGGATAGTCCGAAGCGAAGCGCAGGACTCCAGCCGAAGGCCGGCCCTGCTCGGCTTTGCCGAGCAGGGCCGAGCGCAGCGAGGCCTTTTTCTTCCTAGGCGCGCAGCGCCTGGGTACCCGTAGCGAAGCGGAGGGTGAGCTCCCCGAAGGGGAGCTTCGGGAGCGCGAAGCGCTCCCGGTCTCTCCCAGGCGCGCAGCGCCTGGGTACCC
>NZ_JBYQMJ010000002.1:0-390140 GCF_057834465.1 Streptomyces sp. GL_140 | reverse complement strand
GCCGAGGGTCTTGCGGGGTCGGCTGTTGAGGGTGAAGGCGACGGCCTGGAGCTCTTCGACACCCCAGCGCGACAGGTCCGGCCCCTTCGGAAAGTACTGCCGCAGCAGACCGTTCGTGTTCTCGTTGGTACCCCGCTGCCAGGGACTGTGGGGGTCGGCGAAGTAGACCCGGAGCCCGGCATCGACGCGAAGCTGGGCGTGCTGGGCCAGTTCCGTGCCCCGGTCCCACGTCAGCGACCTGCGTAGTTGCTCGGGCAGCGTCGTGATGGTGGCGGTGATCGCGCCTTTCACGGCCTCGGCACCGCGGCCGGCCAGCGCCGGCCCGTTCTTGGTGCGCGGTTCGAGGCCGAAGCCTTCCATCCGGGGCAGATGCAGCAGCATGGTGAACCGCGTACTGCGCTCGACCAGCGCGCCGATCGCCGACCGGCCGGTGCCGATGATGAGATCGCCCTCCCAGTGCCCCGGGACAGCTCGGTCCTCGGCCTCGGTCGGCCGCTCGCTGATCAGCACGTCAGCGGTGACGTGCCCGCGGACACTCTGCCTGGTGCGCTCCCGAGGGACCCGCAGTGAGCGTCCGGTACGAAGACAGGCGACCAGCTCGCGCTTGAGAGCCCCGCGTCCCTGGACGTAAAGGGCCTGGTAGATCGCTTCCGGGGAGATCCGCATGGACTCATCTTCAGGGAAGTCCACCTTCAGCCGCTGCGATATCTGCTCTGGACTCCAGGAGGTCGCCCAGCGCCGGTCCTGACGGCGGGGCTTGTTCCTGCCCTGCCACGGCGGCACCTGCGGTCCCTCGACGACCCGGCCGTCCAGGCCGTGGACGACGTGCCCGGCCAGCCGGTCCTGCACGTACTCGCGCAGGCGCTCGTCGGCCACCAGCTTCGCCGTCTTCGGCCGCTGAGCCCGCCGCTCGGCATGCCACTGCGCCAGCGAGGCCCGGTACTCCAGGTGGTAGCTCCGCGTGAAGGCATTGCGCCGCAGCTCCCGCGAGATCGTGGACGGCGAACGACCCAGACACCGTGCAATGGCACGGACCCCGATATTCCGGGCCCGCAGCAGCGCGATCTCCTCCCGCTCGGCGAACGACAGGTACCGGCCGGAGACGATCGGACCAAGGCACGGATTCACCCCGCCAGCATGCCGAAACCACCTCGAACCCACCGCAGGCGAGACCTCGATAACAGCCGCGGCGTCCACCGAGCTCACCCCCCGCGCGATCGCCCGCCAGAACCTGACCCGGTCCTTGTCGGTGGCGGGTGAAAAGTGGACCGTTGGCGGATTGCGCCCCCCTTGTGACCGGCGCCCGCGCACGGAAGAACACGCGGTTACGCCCCCACACGCCCCCACCGCAACTCTGGCCCTTCTCACTACGGGAGCAAGACAGTTGGGGGAACGACGCGCCTCGGCGTCAACGGTCTGTCCTGACCTTTGGGGAACGCTTATGCCTTCTGCCTTTTGTTTTTCAGGTCTTCGTGCCCGGCGGGTTTTGGCCGGGGTCACGGCCACGGTCGGTGTCCTGCTGCCTGCGGTCGTAGCTGCTCCTGTCCATGCGGCCCAGGCGCCGTACACCACGCCAGGCAGCTCCAGTTCCGCAGCGCCGGCCGGCAAGGTGTTGTACAGCACGCCGGGCGACCACGAATTCGATGTGCCGCCCGGTGTCACCCGTATCACCACCTCCGTCACCGGCGCCGGCGGAGGCGGCGGAGGCGGCGGAGGCGAGTTCGGCGGCTCCGGAGGCGGTGGAGGCGGAGGCGCCACCGTCCACTGCACCCTGAATGTTCAACCCGGCGAACGCCTGCTCATTCATGTTGGGGCCGGCGGGGCCGGCGGTCCAAGCGAAGAGAACGGGGAGAACGGGGATACCTCCCAGATCACCGTCGGCAAGGACATCAAGGCTCAGGCCAACGGCGGCGTAGGCGGCAAGGCCGGCGGCCTAGGAGCCGGTGGAGGAACCGGTGGCACCGCCGTGCGCTGCGGCAAGGGGACCCACGCCAAACTCCACAACGGGAACCCCGGCAGCGGAGGCTCTACCGGCGCCGCCGGAGGCGCACCCGGTGCGAAGGTACCGAGCGCCTGCCCCGCCGGCACCGGACAGGGCGGCGACGGCGGCAACGGCGCCGGCAACAACGGCAACAACGGCTGCGTCGTCCTGAGCGGCAGCGGCGTGGGCACTCCCCCGAAGAAGACACCCTTCGAGATCTTCGTCCAGGAGCTGACCGGGAAGACCATCACGCTCGAGGTCGTAGGAAAGGACAAGATCAAAGACGTCAAGGCCAAGATTCAGGACAAGGAAGGGATCCCGTCGGACCAGCAGCTTCTGACCTTCCAGGGCAAGGTGCTGGAGGACGCGCACACCGTGGCCTACTACAAGATCAAGCCCGAGAGCACCCTCCAGCTCGTTCTTAAAAAGCCAAATCCATGAAGTTACGGGTCTGCTAAGACCGTCCGCCAGTAGGTCATCGGATGCGTGAGGTGCGGGGTCGTGTGTCCCATCGGTAGTGGGTCCAGGCCCGGCGGATGAGGTGGCGGACGGTGACGAAAATGCTGGCCAGAGCGATGTAGAACTCGATCGTGGCCTTGCGTCGTTCGGTGCAGCGGCGGAGTTTTCCGAAGTTGTTCATCCAGGAGTTCGTGCGCTCGACGACCCAGCGTCCGCCGGTCTGGATCGCGACCTTCTCTCCGCGTGCGGTGATCCAGGCCTGGACGCCACCTCCTCGCCGCCCGCCCCCTGGCGACACGAAATGACCGAACGATTCATCACCTGGAAGCAGACCACCGGCTGCACAGCAGCATCCTGACCGCGACCCGGCGACACGAGCACCTCCCACACACCCGAACTCACCGATGAACACCACAAGTTGATAGCACCCGGAAACAGATCACCGGCATCGGACACCAAGCCGGACAGCCGGCGCTGCCGCCCCGTACCGGACCTTCCGTCCAGGCCGGCGAGCAGCCCGTTCGATCCAGGTCACACCGTCCGGGGGGCCGTCCTCGATGCCGTGCCCGGCGGTCTGGCTGTTCTCGTAGTACCGGACCAGGCCTTCCAGTAATGGCGTCTGGGCCCGTAAGCGGACGGCCATCGACGGTGTCAGCTCCTCGCCGTCAACCAGTACCCGGCCGCCCGCGCCTGCCGCGACGGAGAACATCGAACCGTCCGACGCGAAATGGAACCGCACCAGCGCCCCCTCGCCCAACAGGCCCGCCCCGACCGCTTGCTGCCACGCTTCCCACCGCCACGAAACCCCTTCAGCAAACCAGCCCGGCACCTCCCCCGCACCACCGACCGCCCCACACCCCAGACCGCCCCGCCCATCCCCCACCGCACCCAGGTCCACCACAAAATCCCTCCACACTCACTGGCCTCCGAGCGACAACAACGAGCCCCACCACCCCCAGGAACCGCACCACACCAGCCAACCCACCCAAACGAACCACCCGCACCGCCAAGGCCGACGCCCCCGCTGAGGACACGGCACTCACCCCTGCCCAGTCCACACGCATGACCGATTCAGCTTTCCGCCACCACATGAGGATTTGAGCCACGTTCATATGCCAGGGACACAACCGGCCCCAACGCCACTACACTCGATACCCAGATCTTGGAGGAAAGCAGACCGGAGCCAAGGAATCACCCCGCCAGGGACGGCCCCCGCGAAGAGGGCCCGACCGTGGGAATCCGGCATGCGGGCGCCGTTCCTCGAAGCGGCACGACAGAGACCCCGCACCTCCGCCAAGACGTCCCGGGGTCTCTGTCAACAGTCGCCGAGGCAAACCACCCCCACAGCGCAAGCGGAGACTGCTCACGCCACCCGTCAATGCCCAGGTCCTCAAATATGGAACGTTCAGCCGAATACCACCAACAGCCCCCAAACCCGATGGGACATCAGACGGATCTACACCTGGACGCGAAGCTGACGCCACCAAAAAGCACGGGACTTCCCCCATCGGGGAAGTCCTGAGGTGATCCCCGTGGTGTGGACACACCTGACAATGGATCTTGTTGATCCTGGAAGGTGTAAATCCACGTGGCAAGGCCCTCGAAGTACAGTGCGGAGTTCCGGTCCGACGCGGTCGCGTTGTGGCGGGCCTCGGCCGGCAGGCGGACGTTTCGGGACGTCGCGGCCGATCTGAACGTCAACCCCGAGACGCTGCGGACCTGGGTGCGTGACGCCGAAGACCGTCCGGTCGCCTCCGGCGCGTCGCAGGACACCGAGGCCGAGCTGGCCCGGCTGCGGGCGGAAAACGCCAGGCTGGCCAAGGCGGAGAAGGAATGGCAGCTCGAGCGGGAGATCCTGCGACGGGCAGCCGCCTATTTCGCGCGGGAGATGAAGTGAGGACCGCCGCTTGGGACTTCGTCTCCGCCCACGCCGAGATGTACGGCATCAAGCGGATATGCCGGGTACTGGAAGTTTCCCGCTCGGGCTACTACCGGTGGATCGCCGGCGCCCAGGCGCGGGCCGAGCGGCAGGGAACCGAGGACGCCCTGGTCGCCGAGATCCGCGAAATCCATGCCGAACACCGCGGAAACTACGGCGCGCTCCGAGTCCATGCCCAACTGCGGGGCTTTGGGTACACGGTCAACCGCAAGCGCGTGGCCAGGCTGATGCGCAAGCACGGCATCGTCGGCCGCCACCTGCGGAAAAAGAAGCGCACCACGATCCCGGACCGCCTGGCGCCGCCGGTGCCAGACCTGCTCCAGCGGGACTTCACCGCCGGCACGCTGGACGAGAAGTGGTGCGGCGACATCACATACGTGCAGGTCGGAACCGCATGGCTCTACCTCGCTTGCGTCATCGACATCCGATCCCGCCGGGTACTCGGATGGTCGATGGCCCCGCACATGCGGGCCGAGCTCGTCATCGACGCACTCCAGGCCGCGGTCGCGACCCGCGGCGGCGACGTCACCGGAGTGATCTTCCACGCGGACCGCGGATCGCAATACACCTCGGCCGCGTTCGCCCAGGTCTGCGATCGGTACGGCATCCGCAGGAGCATGGGCCGGGTCGGCTCCAGTTACGACAATGCCCTGGCCGAGAGCTTCTGGCAGGGCCTGAAACGAGAAACGATGCACCGGAAGCTGTTCTCGACGTTCCGTCAGGCGAGGCTGGAGATCTTCCAGTGGCTCACCTACTACAACGCCCGCCGACGCCACAGCGCGCTGGACTACCTCTCCCCAATGGAGTTCGAACAGCAGCACCACAAGACAGTTAAACTCTCACTCGCAGCATGACCCCTGTGTCCACATTCCGGGGGTCACCTCACGTGCGATGGGCCGTCAGAAGCGTGCACTGTCACCTTGCCGGGGGCGTGAACGGCTGGGGGCGTGCGGGGCCCTGGAGCTGTTCTGGTTCAGGCTGTCGCGGGCAGGCCGGCGAGGCCGGTGATGTGGTTCCAGAGGGTGAAGCGGATCATCATTTCGAGTCGGTAGCGGCCGGTTGGCATCAGGTGCCGGTGGGGGCGGAAGTGGGGTGAGATCCCGGTGAATGCGGACAGGAACCGCTGTACTCCGCCGGGGCTGCGGAAAGCCTTTCATCGTGCGTTCCCGCTGCCTCGTGGGCTGGTGGGAGTTCTCCGCCCGGTTGTTCAACCCCTTGTGCGAGCGGTGCTCCACTGAGGGCATCACCTCCCGGTGTGCGGCCCCGTAGGAGGCGAGCTTGTCCGTCACGATCACCCGCGGCACCGCGCTGCTGATCTTGATCAATTTCCGGAGGAAACGCCTGGCCGCGGCCTTGTCCCGACGTCCCTGCACGAGGATGTCCAGGACGTTGCCGTCCGCGTCGACGGCCCGCCACAAGTACTTCCGCTCGCCGTTGATCTTGACGAACACCTCGTCCAGGTGCCATTTGCCACTGGGGCGCGGGCGCCTGCGGCGCAGCGCGTTGGCGTAGGTCTGGCCGAACTTCCTGCACCACCGCCGGATGGTCTCGTAGGAGACGACGATGCCGCGCTCCAGCATCAGCTCCTCGACCTCGCGGCAGCTGAGGGGGAAACGGAAGTACAGCCACACGCAGTGCGAGATGACCTCGACCGGGTAGCGGTGGTTCCTGTACGACGGCACCACGGACGACACGACCGCCCACCTCCCCAGACCCGGACGACAAAAAGATCATCCCAGACCGTCGGACAAGGTGACAGTGCCTCAAGACTTCAGCGACCCGTCCCGTGAAACTGCGCAGGAGCCTGTCACGGACCCGCCACATCGAGCTCGCCACCAGCATGAACAGCGCTCCACGGCCAGTGACAACAGACGGCTCCCCGCTGACAACTCACTGCAGATTCACAACTCACAGAGGCTGGCCACGAGGAGGTCGCGTGATGCGCGACGTGTGATTTTCAGTGGTTGGCGACAGAGCTTTCAGTAGGTGTTTTTGCTGGTGGGCGGGTTGCGGGGTGTCGTTCTTCTGCTGAAGGCCGGTGTCGTTTCCCGCTAAAGGTCTGCTGTCGCGTGTGTGGGGGTGGGTGGTTAGCGGCGTTCGGGGCAGTGCCTGGTTCCGTTGCGTTACAGCCGGTCAGCGGCTATTCCACCGCATCGTGGGGCCTCGGTCCCCACTACTCCCTGTCCTTGGCAGCGTCCGCCAGCCACGCCGCCGACCACCACAGCTTCCCGAAAGTTCCCACTTATTCCGGCACACACGTGACATACCCGCTGCAGTGCACGTCGAACACCCATCTTGCTACTGAGACATGGCAGCCGACCTTCCCCGACCACTCAGTGCGGTCTGGTGGCGGACTGCCACGTCTCAGCCAGGGGTCTACCAGCTGATGCGAGCGGCGCCGTTACCTCCAGGACTGCCCTGTACCCCGCTTCCCCCGCTGTCGCCGCCGAATCCCGCCCTGCCACTGAGCGCCTGATAGGGAGTACGCGGGTCTCCCTCGGCAGACGCCTTGAAAACGGCCTGGGTGGGATAAAGGCTCGGGCCCTGGGCACCGCCCCCGCCGGCGCCACCGTAGCTGCCGCCGCCGCCGTCGCCGCCGCCGCTGCCGTGGCCGCTGCCGCCGTAGCCGCCGCCAGCGTCGCTGCTGCCGCCGCTGCCGGTGCCGCTCCCGCCGGTGCCGCTCCCGCCTCTACCGCTGCCGTAGCCGGTGTTGCTTGCGCCGTCCTTGCCGTTGCCGCCGCCGCCGCCACCACCGGATTGGCCGTTGGTGGCCTGGGCGCCGAAGCCGCCCCCGCCGCTGCCGGCGCCACCACCACCGCCACCGCCAGCGAGGACGATGGGGGTGTTGCCGGTGGGATAGTAGGTGGAGTCGCCTTGGGCGCCGACGTGGACCTTCTGGCCTGGCTTCGGGGTGATGACGTACCTGACGTAGGCACCGGCGCCGCCGTTGCCACCGCCGCCACCCCTATTTCCACTGCCGCGGGTGCCACCTCCTCCTCCGGGTCCCAAGAGTTCGAGAGTGACTGATGTGACGCCCTCGGGGATGGCGAGGGTGTGGTCGCCGGGGTCGGTGAAGAGGGACATCGCCAAGGTTGTGGTGCTGGGGGTGACGGGACACCAGTCGGTGCCTTTGACGAGACATCCGCTGTCCTTGTACACGCCGTCTACGTCCTCTTTGGTGGCGACGATTTTGGTAGTGGCCCAGGTGATGCCGTTGCTGAAGTCGGCGGGGAGGCCGGTCCAGGCGGAACTGATAGGGACGGGATACTGACTGTTGTCCCAATGATAGTCATCGTCGGCGACGGGTACACATTGGGAGCCATTGAAGAACCAGATTTTGTGGTCGTTCTGGGAGTACAGGGCAGCGTCGACCGAACCGAACGCAAACACCTTCCCGTCACCGAAGTCGCAGCCGAAAACGTCCTTGATGGGGCGGGCGCTGGTATCGGTGTTTCGTTCTGATCCGGTGTCCTTTTCGATGGAGACCCGGAAGCACTGACTTCCCTGGAACAGCCAGACATCCGACGACTTACCCAGACAGAGCGCAGCATCCAGCTCCTTCGACCCATCCAGACCGGCAGGGTTGTCAGGTGTAAAAATTTGCTGGTCGATCAGGTCGGAGAGATTTCCGGTATCGGCGGGTGTGTCACCCCACCAGGGCTTTCCCTTGGCCGGGTCCCACTCGTAACGGTCATAGGAAGCCTGGCTACCTGTTCCGTAAATGCAGTACATGCTCGGCATAACCGCAGCACCATGGGCATTCGAATCCGCGCCCCGCCAAGGATTATGCTTGCGCGCAGAAAACACCGCATTGTAGGCTTTCATATCAAAACTCCCTTTACCTCTTTAACCCCGGAATATTCTTAAGGACTGGGCCGCGGAGATCACGCACCGGACGCCACGCATAGAGCGACACGCCCCAGCGGACCCCCAGATGTCTGAGAGCCGGATGCCAGCCCCCAGACACACTTCAGTCCTCACCCTTGTATGTGCAGCCACCGTCACTGCCCCTCGCCCGTCGGCGTACCTTCCCCGCATCTCGGGAGGACCTCAGTGCACGCGACTGACCGAGCGTGGAATCGACAGCACCAGGCCTGGAATCCGGGGTCATGTCAATCCCCTGGAACAGAGCTCGGTCTTGGTCCTTGACCGAATGCGTCTTCGCGGAAGCGGTGGCACGCGGGGCATCGCCAGATGGTGCTGATCAGGCGTTGTCACCTTGTTCGGTGATCTGGGACGGTCTTCGGGTTGGTCCGTGTCCGGGGAGGGGGGCCGTCGGGGTTGTCACATTGTCGGCGGCTGTTCGTTTGATGGTGCGTCTGGCCGGAAGTGGGGTGAGATCCCAGTGAACGCGGACAGGAACCGCTGCGCCCCGCCTGGACTGCGGAAGCCCTTCATCGCGCGTTCCCGCTGCCGGGTGGGCTGGTGGGAGTTCTCCGCCCGGTTGTTGATCCCCTCGTGGGAGCGGTGCTCGGCCGAGGGCATCAGCTCCCGGTGCGCGGCCCCGTAGGAGCGGAGCTTGTCCGCGACGATCACCTTTGGTACCTGTCCGGTGACAGTGAGGAGCCGGCGGAAGAAACGCCTGGCCGCAGCCTTGTCACGACGGTTCTGGACCAGGATGTCGAGGACGTTGCCCGTCGGCATCAATGGCCCGCCACAGGTACTTCCACACCCCGTTGATCTTGATGGACACCTCGTCCGGGTGCTACTTGTCACCCGGCTGTGGGCGCCGCCGGCGCAACGCGTTGGCATAGGCCTGGCCGAACTTCAGACACCAGCGCCGAACGGTCTCATAGGAGACGACCACGCCCCGCTCCAGCATCATTTCCTCCACCTCACAGAAGCTGAGGGGACGTCGAGCGTGGAAGAAGCGCAACCAACAGGGGCCCCTCGGACGCCGGTGTGATGAGTGAAGTCAGCACGCCAACGACCAGGGGCCCTGCCACGTCACCTCCACCCCACTTGACCTGCCCTTTCACCCTCCAGGAGCCGGGATGAAAAGGGGTCAGTGAGTGGCCGTCAGGGATCCTTTTGGCCCCCCTGTGTTCCCCTCTCGGTGGTTGGCCAGGGGCAGGAAGTGTTCACCTGCGGGATCGAGGTCCACGTCGAGTCCGTTCATCAGCCCGGCCAGCATGGCGTAGTAGCCGACGGTGATGGTGAGCTCGACGATTTCCCGGTTGGTGTAGTGGCGCTGCAGGGCGCTGAGGGCGGGCGGGGCCAGGGTCCGGTTGGCCGTGAGTTCCGCGGCTGCCGACAGGGCGGCAGCTTCCGCGTCGGTGAACTGCGGCGGGTGGCAGGGGCGCAGGGCCGTGAGAGTGGCGAGCTGCACGGGGGTTACTCCGGCGTCCAGCGCGATCGGGGTGTGCTGGAGGATCTCGTAGTGGCACCGGGTACGGGCGGCGACGGCCAGGATGACCATCTCCCGGAGCTGAGGGGTGAGGGCGGTGGAGCCGAGGAGGGCCAGGCCGAGGTCGATGGCCGGGCCGGTCAGGGCCTCGGCGTGGGAGAGCATGCGAAAGGCGTTCAGCGGCGCGGGCAGCCGGTCGAGGGGGGTGGCGGGCCGTGCCGGGTAGGGGATGCGGGCCATCGGGTGCTCACCGGCCGGAGGGGGAGCCGGGAATGGTCTGCCAGCGCAGGATGGCGGTGCCCCAGGTCATTCCCGCGCCGATCGAGGTCAGCAGGATGTGCGCGCCGTCGTGGAGCCGGCCCGCTGCCTGGGCGGCGTCCAGGGTGATCGGGACCGACGCGGCTCCGGTGTTCCCGTAGTCCTGGCCGGTCATGAAGACCTGCTGGGGGGCGGCGCCTGCCTTGGCCAGGACCTGGTTCACCAGGTGGACATTGGCCTGGTGCGGGATAACGAGGTCGAGGTCGGTCAGCAACATCCCGGTGGCGTCCAGGGCTTCGTCCAGGGCGCGCGGCAGCCGGTCCTCGATGAAGGCCCGGGTGGAGCGGCCGTCCATGACCAGGGTGTAGGGATCACGGGAGCGGCGGCCGTCCAGGATGATCTGGACGTAGTCCGCCTTGTTGCCGTCCGAGCCGATGGTGGAGTGCAGGAATCCGTAGGGGGCGGGGACGGCGTCGATGACCACCGCGCCGGCACCGTCCCCGAAGAGCGCCGCGGTACGGCGGTCTGTGCGATCCAGGTGCGGTGAGTATCGCTCGGATCCGATGACCAGGACCGGTCCGGTGGTCAGGCCGGCGGTCAGAAAGGCCAGTGCGGTGTGTACGGCGGTGGAGAAGCCCGCGCAGGCGGCGTTCACGTCCAGGGCGGTGGCCCGGTGTGCGCCGAGGCTGCCTTGGACGCCGCAGGCGATCCCGGGGACGAATTGACCGGGAGTGGAGGAGGCAGCCACGATCAGCGTCACCCGGGCGGCGGGAACGTCCGCGGCGGCCAGTGCCTTGCCGGCTGCCGCGGCGGCCATGTGGGTCACGGTTTCGCCCTCTGTGGCGACACGGCGGCTGGTGATGCCCGTCTTTTCCTGGATCCACTGGCCGGGCTTCTCGAAATGGGCGGCGACCTCGTCGTTGGTGAGTGTCTGCGCGGGCAGGTAGGACCCGGTCCCGGTGATACCGAAAGGCAGGAGATTCGTCATGGCTTGGCTCTCTGTGATGCGGGGCTCGGGACGCGGGCCTCAGCCGCGGCCAGGGCCTTGACGGCTTGGCCTGCTTCGGCGGCGAAGACCGTCGCCGGCCGGAAGGCGCGGTAGTTCCAGTGCGCCCGGGCGCATGCCTGTCCGCCCTGGAGGATGTCGATCGTTACGGCGAACGGCATCCGGTCGCAGCTGTCGGTGCCGTCGCCGTGCGTGTTGATGGAGAGCACGAGTTCGGCGGGCAGGGGAAAGACGAAGCGCTGGAAGTCGATGTCGAAATGCTGCATGACCGCGTAGTGCTCGTGCCCGTGGGCGGCGAAGAACCGCCGCGTCACCGCGATGATCATCTGGCAGCAGGCTTCCATCAGCAGCAGGCCGGGGATGTGCTGCCGGTCAGCGGTGTGGTCGAGGATCATTTCGGTGCCGTCGGTGACGACCAGATCCGCCGCATAGCTCAAGGGGCCGCACTCCCGCAGGTCCGACAGCAGGACATTGGGCTGCCGCAGTTTGAGCACCTGGGCGGGCGCGGTGAGTGCGGCGGGGCCGGGGGCCAGGCTGGGCGGCTCGGGCAGCCCGCTGCGGGCGATCTCCTCCCCGAGATGGGCCCACTGGTCTGCGTCAATGCCCTGCCCCGGGGCCAGTACGGCGGGAACGGGAAAGGGCAGCACTCCGGTCCGTACGGCCTGCCGTACCGCGCCCAACGCCATGACTGCGTCATTGTCAGCGAAGGTGGCGAAACGGTCGGCGACCACATGCATCACCTGCTCCACAAGGCATCCTCTCCCGTTCACTATTCGGCGATCATCGTGCTGTAGTTCCAGCGGAAGACCGGAACGTCCAAGTCGGCCTGTCGGCGTGTCTCATCCAGGGCCAGGTATTGCTCATAGCGCCCGCAGTACGCCACCAGCCGCTTCGCGTCCGAACTCTGGACTGCCGTTCACAGCGGCCTCCTTGGTCAAATAGGCGCCCCGAACGGATGGCTTGCCGAAGGTCCCCGCTCAGCCGTGTATGGGCGACGATCCCTGGAGGAGTGGAAGCTCCAGAGACCCTCTTCACATGCAGCGGGGTACACATCCTTGCCGCTATGACCGAGATCGGGAAGGCGCATCCAACCCGGCGCTCAACGTGCACATGGCCGTTTGACTACCGTGTTGCGTAGACCCGCAGTGTCGAACACTGAACGCCTAGCCGATTCATATGAGTTCGGCGCATCCATCACGAGCACAAACTCCATCCACGATTCTGGAGAGTCTGTAGCTCCACGCAGAATCGTTCCCCCATCAAACCCCTGGAGGGATACAGTCGAGCGTAACCGCATCTTCAGCTGCCACTGCTGCGTAAATCTCGACCTTTAGCAGAGTAAGCCCAGTTCGCCCTCCAGCTCTCGATTCAAGGAGGGTGAAGACTTGAATCTCGCACAGTCTTCATCTTCCTTGCCATAGCCTCCCCTGCTCCCCGTAGGCCCCCCTGCACGATCAGTGTCGATGATCATCTTTTCGGTCGATCCGCATAGGTGCCATGGCCTTTAGTCCCGGAAGGCCTGGGTCTTCCGACCTGCAGGAACCACCGGTACCCGGTGGAGATCATCTCGCACTGCGCGTGGTTGTACTTCCGCTTCCCCCTCAGCTTCCGCGAGGTCGAGGAGCTGATGCTGGAGCGGGGCGTGGTCGTCTCCTACGAGACCGTTCGGCGCTGGTGTCTGAAGTTCGGCCAGGCCTGTGCCAACGCGTTGCGCCGGCGGCGCCCGCAGCCGGGTGACAAGTGGCACCCGGACGAGGTGCTCATCAAGATCAACGGGAAGATCCACTACCTGTGGCGGGCCGTCGACCAGGACGGCAACGTCCTCGACATCCTCGTCCAGAACAAGCGGAACGCGCAGGCGGCGAAGCGGTTCTTCCGCCGTCTCCTCAAGGACTGCGAGTACGTGCCCCGCGCGATCGTGACGGACAAGCTGCGTTCCTACGGAGCCGCCCGCCGCGAGGTGATGCCCTCGGTGGAGCACCGCCCCTCGAAGCACCGCAACCCGGCGACACGAGCGCCTCTCACATACCCTAACTCACCCATGAATAGTGCAAGTTGACAGCACCGATCGACGCGCTGATCGCCGACGCGAGGGAGTCCGGGTGCCTCAGTGCCCTGCCTCGATATCGCTATGCGTCACTTTCCATTCAGGGCAGGGATCGGACCAGACAGGAGCAATCATCCCCTATTAGCACAAGCTGGTGTACAACCCTCGAGCCCTTCAGTTTCGTCATGCCCCAACTCCAGACTTCAAGCGGGCCGTTGGCGGCGAGTTCGGGCTTGGCTCGGGCCGGGTGGACGGCCTGGTCACGGCGGTCGGTGGCGTGTCCGCACTTGTGCCGGATCAGCCGGTACATCGTGGTCGTCGAGCACAGGTAGCGGTCCTCGTCCAGCAACGTGGAATACACGTGGGCCGGGGCGGCGTCGGCGAACCGGTCCGAGGCCAGCACCGCGAGCACCTCGGCCCGCTCGGCCTCGGTCAGGACCTGGGGCTGGACGCGCTCCGCATGCGGCACCGGGGCCGGCTTCGGCGAGGCCGGCGTGATGCGGCGGCGGTGGAAGGACTGGCGCGGGACGTTCATGACGCGGCACGCGGCCGCGATTCCGATCTTGTCCTTGAGTTCCTTGGATTGAGAACAACTGGCGGGTCACACTTTTAGTGATGACCTGTCACTCCGCCCCTGCCACCCTCGGCCATATAGTAAGAGATACAGTTCTGCGTGTCTGAGCGTGACAAAAACCGCCGGCTTCCGAAGAGCATATTGTACTGTCTCCCCCCCTCCCCCTCGATGTCCCGCGCCAGTGGCTCCATCCCGTGGCGAGCCATCTCAGCCACGACGTCGCCGACAAGCCATTGACTCTCCCAAAATAAGTGCTCTTCCACCTCGATCTTCGCGATGTCACAACGGTCAAGAAATCGATGCGCGCCCGACAAGACCTCCTTCGACGCTCCCTCGACATCCATCCACATGGCGAAATGGCCGGTCTTGTTTCCGAACTCATGGTCAAGAGTTGTCGCTGGGACGGAGACTTCTTCGTATGCATTGACCCCGAGCCAATTGTTGCTCGTCCGCTTGAGCAGCGAGTTGTAGCTCTCCATCCGGTCGTCGTGCCCGCTTGAACTGGAGGTGATAACGAAGAATGAGACCCTGTTGCTTCCCGTTGAGTCGACGAGTGCTTGGTGGCGATAATCCACACGTGCTGCCGAGTAATCCTTCGATTCCGAGAATCCCTTGTATACATATGGATTCGCCTCGAAGGCGACCACTTGACACTCCGGCAAGAGAGCGGCCACATGCATTGAGGCATGGGCTTCGAAGGCACCCGCTTCCACGAACAGAGACGGCTTCAACAGGACCATCAGGTCGTAGAACAGGGCATCGAGCATGAACGCGGACCGGCTGCGGGCTTCGACGTGCTGGGTGCCACCTGGAACCATGGCGGCCAGCCGCTTCTGGATTTCTGCTGGACTATTAGTCATCGACTCTCCCTATCCTTCTGCCTATCCTTCTGCACGAGACTAATGGGGAATCCGGCTCCTGTGCTGAGATTGGGTGAAGGGGCGTTGTCGCGTTGTCAGGCGCTGTGGTCGGCTGATAATGCGTCAGGGTGCGCCAGGGGCGGGAGTGGCTCGCGGTTCAACCGGTGGCGGGCAGGCCGGTGGTGTGGTTGCAGATGGTGAAGCGGATCATCAGCCGACCACACCGCCCGACTCAGCCCAGGTCGAACGTCCAAAATCTGCCCGTTCAATTTAAATCCTGCAGTCGTACGCGCCTCCCTGGTCCACAGACCGAAGGCGTTTACGGAATATCAATGATAACAACGTCAATCCACCCAATGCCGCCCCATCGACGCTTGACGCGAAATGGAATTTTCCGCCTCTCCAGGTAAGGGACGACAAGCGCCCCCTTGGTCCCGTGAGAATCCGGATAATACTGCACGTCATCAATAGCGATCAAGCCGGGGTGGCGCACCAGATTCACCGCGATTTGATATTCGGAGAAAATTAGGTCGGGGTCGTTGCCGGAATCCAGCAGGATGAAGTCGAAGCTTCGCCCTTGCTCGTAAAGCTTTTGAAGATGCGTGACGGAATCTCCAGAAATCAAGTTAGCCTTGTGTGACAACCCTGAGGTCGCCAGGACTTGACGCGCCTCCGATGTATCTAAATCGACAGAGGTTAGACGCCCTTGATAGTCCCGAACATGCTGAGCAAAGGCCAATGTAGACCAACCATCCGCGAGGTGGTGACCCGGCGCGGAGTTCCTGATGCAACCGGTCTCCAGTACGTCCAAGCCGTCCCGATCGCACACGCTTCGCATGTGAGACAACTCTTGGCAGAGGATGTCGGTCATAGTGGGTGGCAGACCCTGGATTTCTGAACTGATTTCACAGGGAACGGCGGGAACGTCATCCCTTAAAAAGGGCTTGAAGGCTACCTCGGTCATTCCGATTACCTCGTTTTCCGGTCAAGAGGAATATCTAATTGAAATTTAGGGACGGGGTGGAAAATTCTGCGGAGTGTTGCACTATTTGGCGATCCATTGTGCACGATTAGCGATAATGGTGAAACTTCCAGATGGCTCTTGGGTGCTACGAAGTGGGCTTTTGTGACGCCTGCGTCTGAAGTGGATGCTGCAAAGAATAGAGAGATCGGATTAGGCGACCTGAACGGGAGTGGACAGAGAACTCCGGCTGCCTACAGTGAAGGACAAACTCGTTACCCCGAACGGGGCATCGCTGAGGGCAGCTGCAGCCAGCCAGGCCCTGGACTCGGAACCTTGGCCAAGGAGCCCCAATTCGACCTGAGGGAAGGTGAGAGTCTGACCGTCGTGCCCGAGCATCCCGGCGTGAAATGTTGAATGGTCACCAGACTTGACGGTGAGGACGTAACTGGGGTTGCCTTCGGGCACGAACCGTAACCCCATGCCTGGCGGCAGCGTGACCGTGATGTCCTGCGGGGGGATGGGTTCCGTGCCCTGGCCGCGGAGCGTAACCCCCGGATATCCAGCACCATGACCCCGTGTGAGCACGGCGTTGGGCGGACCGCTGGGCGATACATCGAACAGGCCTTGTCCGCTAACGACGTGGATCGCCCCTGAAGGAGAGCGCTGCTCGCCGACCGAGAAATTGAGATCCGTCACGCCTACCGGGGCACCCGGGGATGCCGCGACTACTACCCAAGCGGCGGAAGTCGCACCCGCCGTCGGAAGCGCCAGATCAACCTGCTGGAAGGTGACCGTCTGCTCGTTGGTGGACGTGGTCCCGGCATAATTCTCCAGTGTTCCGTTGGAACCCATCACGGTCAGCAGAAAATCCGTGCCGCCCGGCTTCTCAAACCGTAGTCCCCTATCAGAGCGGAGGGTCACGGTCACATCCCTTGGGGATACCGGTGCAGTACCCGTGTTCTGCAACGCAACACCCGAATACCCGGGCCCACCCCCTTGGGAGATAGTGGTGTCTCCCGATGATGACACCGAGAATTCTCCCGTAGCGCCGTTCTCCGGGAGTGGATCGTCGACTTCCTTGACGGTCCACACCATGCCGTCGGACGCGATATACGCCACACCTTCGGCATCGATTGTTACGGCACCCGCATTACCGAGATTAAAGACTGCTAAATCCCTGTCGCGTGACACTTGGTACCCTGAAAAACCATCGCCCGCAACCGGTGCGCCACCGACTGGAATACGCCACATGTCCCCACTCGCCGTCACGATATAGGCATACGTGAACGCATTACCGGGGCCGGAATTGTGTCGCAGAAACAAATTCTGCGGCCGAGACATCCCGGTCGCGACGACTGCTTTGTCCCCGCCAGCCATGGGAACCTTCCAGAGCACACCCCCGGAACTGTCGGAAACGTAAGCCGTACCGTTTCCTGTTTCATCGAGGGCGACACGGCACCAGGACCCCAGCCCCGTGGCGATGGGGAACCCCGTATATCCCGTTTCAAGGTCGACCCAGTACAGTTCACCACTTCGGTTGGTTACGGCTGCATTCCGGCCGTCAGCAGTCACTGAAATGCCGCACGCATCCCTTACGGTGGTGATGGAGCGGGGTGCTGCCTCGATCCCTTGATCCAGAGGGAGAAGCCAGATCTTACTGCGTTGGTAATCTGCTACATAAAGGTCTGCAATGCGCCCCGTGGTTCCACCGCCATCAAGATCCATGGCATAGCAGTTTGCGTCCGCACTTGACTCGCTTACCTGCGCCTCACCCTTTGGAATCTTGTTGATTCCGTCACTTGTGGAACCAACGTGCAAGAAATCCACGCCTGAAAATGCGATGCCAGTGCCATTGCGGGGACCGGTAACCTTGGATGCAAGTGGGGATTGTGAAGCATCGATTGCGCTTCGAGCCATCAGCTCGTTTGAATGCGTTGCAAGAGCGGATTTTTCAGCTCCGGGTGCGGTCCCATTAAGGTAACCCAGATCCAACATTGCGACACTCCTTTCTCAGTTTATGGTGCAGGTCAGCAGCCAAGCCCGGTCCAACGACCTGGCGGCTTCTACGTCCTACGAATCGGAAGCCCCCTCGCCACCAAACGAGTGAGTGTGAGCCGGGGGGTGTCTCTATGCCCTTTGTCAAGGACATGGTGCCGGGCATGAGGCTGTTCGGGGTGGTCATGCGGCGAGGGTGATGGTGGGTGTTCGGGGCTCTTAGCCGTCGCGGAGCATGGCGCGTTTGATCTGCCGGTTTCCGCCTCTGGGTGTCTGTTCGCCGTGCATCGAGGTCCCCGACGACTTCGTCGTCGGGGCGAGGCCGGCGTAGGAGGCGAGGTGGGCGGCGTTGGGAAAGCTGGTGCCGTCTCCGACGGTGACCAGGAGGACGGTGGCGGTCCTGAATCCGACTCCGGGCATCGAGGTCAGGACCGGGTGAAGAGGGTGGGCGTCCAGCAGGGTGCTGATCGTGTAACCAGGGACTGCGTGGGGTTGTGATCGTCTTCGGTTCTGTGTCCGTGAGGGTGTGGGGCCTGCAATGCCGATCGGCGGGTTCGGGCCGTACCCCGAGCGGCTGCGGGACCAGTGCTGACCGCCGGGCCGGCCGCCAACCGCAAGAACCGACCGGATCACCCAGATCGTCAAGGCCGTTAGTCGTCCTTCACCACGCCTCGACGTGAGGTTGGAAAACCCTCCAAAGGTTCCGAGGGGGATGGCGCGGGTGGTGACATACGAGTGGGTGAAGAAGTTGTGCCCGGTAGTTGCTTCTTGTGAGCGGAGCCGGGGTCTCTTACGCACAAGCAGGGAGTGCAGATATGACGAGCGACATTGGTGGGCCGGTTTCCCAGGGTCAGGTGCCCGAATGGGCGTTGAGGAGTCCGTTGGCCGGCCTGATTTTTCAGGCTGCTTCCGTGGCACAGGGCACGACGGGTAACTCCTCACCGTCGGATGGATTCAACAGGTGTCATCGGTATGAGGCTACAGGTGCACAAGACTCGTTTATTGTCCCGGCGGGTGTAACAAGTGTGGACGTCCGCATGTGGGGCGCCGGTGGCGGGTTAAGCACACTGCATCGATCACAACAGCCTGGGGCGGGTGGCTATACCCGCGGCACGGTTGCCGTCACACCGGGAGAAACGCTTTCTCTGGCTGTGGGCAAAACTGGCTCGGGTATTACCGGTGGTTTCCCCGGTGGTGGCCAAGGTGGTCCCAATTACGGTGCGTACCAAGCTGGTGGCGGGGGCGGAATGAGCGCCTTGTGGCACGAAGAGAAGCCCACTACGCCTACCCTTATCGCCGGTGGTGGTGGCGGCGAAGACACGGATAACTCCAATTTTGGTGGTGCTGGTGGCGGCGTGAAAGGTGGCGACGGCGCCGGAGTAATCCCAGGTTCTGGCGGTGGTGGTGGCATTGGAGGTTCGTGGTACGGGGGATCAGCCTCCAACGCCAGTGATGCCACTGTCGGTGGTGGACAACGAGGAGGAGGAGGGGATACTTCGCTCGCTGCCGGTGGGGGATCTGGCTGGGGAGGAGGAGGCTGCGGCGGCGATGGTCGTGGTGGCGGCGGCGGCGGCGGCGGCGGTTATTGTTCGGGCCCTACGGTAACTAATGGCATCACCATTGCCGGCCAAATGAATAATGCCCCTAAGCGGGACGACCCGCAGTACACGGGCACTGTGGGTATGGGCGGCAGTGATGGTCTGGTGGTAATCCAGTGGAATGATCTTTCGGTGGCGGTGGTTCCGGGTGGCCCGCCGAATGTCACACTTGCGCCTGCCGGGACACCCGGATATCCGGGTGTACATGTGATTCATAAGGGGGATGGGCAGGTCCCGCCGCTGGATGTGACGGTGAAGCTCCCGGCGGGTGCACTTCTCAAGTTCCAGCCGCAGCCCACATATTTGGTTTCGGTGATGAATTCAGTCACCGGCGTAATCACCAACTATGACGCCACCGTATCTGCCGACGGGCAAACGCTGACCGCTCCCCAGGTCGATCTGACGCACGCGGGACTCGGTGGGAACGGGACGTACGTCCCAGTGTGGCTGGCGGTGACGGCCGATGCGAAGGCGCCGGCGGGGACGACACAGCTGACCTTCACCATCGGCAACATGGCCTCCCAGTCCACCCCCGTCAACGTCACCTGACCACCGAGTTCACCGTGGCGCCCGCGGCCCCCGATGTGATGTCCGCTGACGCAGGCCAGGCCGGAACGCGGAGAAGGCCCCGCCAGCTATGACTACACCGTTGGTGAATTCGGCCCATCGAGCTCTATGCGATGGGCCGCAGGGCTGCCGGGTGTGCTAGTCGAGTGCGGGCCCGCGGGGCCTGGGTCCACCAGGTGTTGAGGCGTTGGAGGTTCATCGTGGTAGCAGCAGTCGGTGTGGCAGCAGGGCCTTGGCCAGGTCGTGATACCGGCATTGCCGCGCCTCGGGATGCCTGTGTGTTTGTCAAGTAGGCGGGTCGCGGCGGGGAACCACAACCGCGGCGTGGGCAAGACCGCGTGGGTGGTGAACATGGCGGGCGCGCTCGCCGCGCAGGGGCACCGGGTCCTGGTGGCCGATCTGGAACCGCAGGCGAACGCCTCGCGGAGGCTGGGTCGGCCCTTCGGCTGGGACAGGCTCGACACCCATGTCCCGTACGTCATTCGCGAGCTGATCGCGGCCCGGGACTGGCTGACGGTGTTCGTCCTGCCCTCGTACACCCGAGCTCAACGCGGTCGAGTTCCTGTGGGTCCACGTCAAACGCCTCACCAGCCTTGCCACCGTCGCCCTCGACCGGCTCGAAGCCGTCGCCCGAAACCGGCTCAACCGATTCCGGCACAGACCCGACGTTCTTCCGCCCACAGTCCACATGACGGATCGTCACTGAGCTGCGGACCGGCTGGACGGTACCGCTCCCCGGTGATGACGGGTGTTCCCCCGGACGGGTCCGCCGACGGGCGTCGCGGCGACACCTGTGCCTACGGTCGGGGAACCTGAGGTGATCATGCCTCGCAACCCAGACCAGGAGGCACTCATGCCACCCTTACGTATCTTCCTCGCCGAAGCCCTCGGCACCGCGATCCTGATCGTCGGCGGGGTGGGGACTGCAGTCTTCGACGCCGAGCGCGCCGGCGTGCTCGGCGTCGCGATCGCTTTCGGGCTCAGTCTGCTGGCAGCGGCATACCTGATCGGTCCAATCTCTGGCTGCCACATCAACCCCGCCATCACCGCGGCGATGGTCGCGATCCGCAAGACCGACGTCCGGCTGCTGCCCGCCTATCTGGGTGGGCAAGTTACAGGAGCCCTGTTCGGAGCGCTGCTGATCTGGTCAATCGGCCAGGGCAAGGCCGGCTTCACCGCCAAGGACCAAAACGGCAAGCCCACCATCGTCTCCGTCAGCGAGGCAGGGTTCGCGTCCAACGGCTTCGGCGTCCACTCCCCCGACCACTACAACCTCGGCGCCGTCATCCTGGCCGAGGTCGTGGCCACCGCCGTGTTCGTGCTCATCGTGCTTGCCACGACCGCCCGCGGCTTCCCCGTGGCGGTGGGCGGCTTGGTGGCCGGCGTCGGCCTGACCCTGGTGCACCTGATCACGATCCCCGTCAGCAACGCCTCCGTGAACCCCGCCCGCTCACTCGCCACCGCCGTCTTCCAGCACGGCTGGGCCCTCAACCAGCTATGGGCATTCGTCGTGTTCCCTCTCCTCGGTGGCCTCCTTGCCGGTGTCAGCTGGCACGCGGTCAGCCGCACCAGGGCCGAGACCGGGAAGCAGGCCGCGGATGAGCCCCGAGTTTGATGGACACGAGGACCCAGTGAGCTTCATCAGCGGTGGCTGGATAGCTGCCCCTGCTCGGGGGGGCATGCGTGCACTCCGGTCGGCGCGCGCAGGGGTGGGGGGTTCTGTCAATCCCCAGGAAACGTAGAGCCCTCGTCCATGCCGCTTCGGCCCTCTGGTGGGCTTGGCCGCGTTGCTGGCTGATCTTCTCCTCGAACTCCGTGGGCGGGAGTCCGCCGGCACGGGTGTGGCGGCGTCTGGTGTTGTAGAAGTCGGCGATCCAGGTGGCGATCTTGATCCGGGCTTCGGCGCGGGTGGTGAACCTGTGCCGGTGGACGTACTCGACCTTGATCGTCGACTTGAACGCCTCGGCGGCGGCGTTGTCGAAACAGGACCCCACTCGCCCCATGGACTGGACCACGCCGAGCCGGTCGCAGAGGCTGTTGTAGGCGGCGGAGTGCATTCGGCGAGTTCAACCAGTCGTTGCAACACCGGGCTGTTGCAGCGAGCGTAGCTGTTCCTCGAAGACCTCGGCCGGTGTCCGCCAGCCGAGGATCTTGCGGAGCCGGTTGTTGATCGTCATGGCGACGGCTTCGAGGTCCGTGGACGACCAGCGTGGGAGATCAGTGCCCTTCGGGAAGTACTGACGCAGTAGCCCGTTCGGCTCCGGACCCGCTTGACAGACTCCGGCCCGGAAAGGCCGACCCGACACGGCCGCCTGGCGGCCGGATTCGCCGCCCTTGGCCCGATCCCATGGCTCCTGCCTGGGAACAGGCCCCAGAGACCGCCCCGAGGCCGAGGCGCCGGGCCCTCGGCGCGGGCGGCACCACCAGCGAATAGACACAGCTGGCTCCGACGACACCACCGCCCCGGAAGACCACGCGGGTCGGGAGCAAGATCGCAAGCAGCTCAGCTGCTGTGAACCGGCTCCGGATGAAATCACCCAGGGGCCGACACCGTTCACGCGTACGCGACGGTGGCCGAGACAGCAAGGACGCCCCGCGCCAGAGCAGAGACTTCAACCAGTGCCAGCACACAACCGCTACGGCGGAACGCCGATGACAGGCCTGACTGGCTGAAGCCCTATCGGAAGCGCTGCGAACAGGTCAGCAGAACAACACCGTGCGAGAACCCGCCAACCAATGCAACCCCGACAACGCCCCCATCAAGACCTCAGCACGAGCTCCCCTCAAATAGCCCCAGCACTTCCATCACACGCCGGACCTGCCCCAGCCACGGAACCCGTTCAAGAGCTACGCGCAGCGCCGACCCGGCAGCCTCGCTCCTCTCGACCCTCCAACGACTCCCCACACCCACACAAAGAAAGTCCGCGCACTCACCGGCCAAAAACCGGGAGCTGAACAGGCAGAACACCAACCCGACGGCGCTGAACCCTCCCCCCATATTTCCCCTGATACGTCCCCTCATATTTCCCTCGATACTTCCCCCCTTACTTCCCCCGATGTGTACACCGCCGCCCTGGCCCCGGAACCCGGCGACAGTCGCTGCGGCGCACTCCTTCGAACACCCCAAACGCTCTGCCAGCCCGGCGTACCGCAGACGTGACAACTTCCCGGAAGGCAGTGAGGGCTGGCGGCCCTGCGTGACGCGGGCACTGCGTGAGCGGATCCCGCACCACCACGTGCGGACCGGCCGCCAAGGCCTCCCCCACGGCAATAGACGTCCAATTGACGCGCGGTAGTGAGTGACACGCACCGTGCTGGCCCGGGATCCGGGCTGTCTACGCCGCCACGGCTGACAGCCGCCGTCGACCTCCCGGGCGCGCCCCGGACCTGGCACCCGTGCCGCACAGACGAGCCGACACCAAGATCGACCACCGACAACGAGGAGCCGGCCGAGCCCTTGCCCTGTCCGTGACCCAACCGGTAACTGACCGACAAGTCACTTCACCACTCAACAACCTCTGCAGTGGTGACTACGGAAAGGGCCCCCTGTGGCCGACCTTCGCGTCGAACTCGCCGCGCACCGAGCAGCCGGCGCCTACGCTTGAAGCCACAGACGCCCCGCCGAGCTCCTTCCAGGAGCGGCTTCGACATCCCATGCGGAACCGACCCCCGCCGGCGCCGAAAGAGGCGGAAGGGCGTCCTCGGGTCCCGGACCGGCAGGCCCTGTGCGGGATCCTGTTCGTGCTCCATGCCGGAATCCAGTGGGAGTACCTGCCACAGGAGCTGGGCTTCGAATCGGGCATGACCTGCTGGCGGCGCCCGGCCGCCCGGAACGACGCCGGCGTGTGGGACCAACTGCACCTGGTGCTGCTGAAGAAGATCCCGTCCGTCGCCGGCCCGCCGACTCCGGATCCGATGGGAGCGACGCGACGACATCCACGAAGCCTTCCTCGGCCCCACCACCTGCCTCATCCCCCACCGACACGTCCAACGCCTTTGTCAGGACCTCTAAGGGCCCTCAAGGTGCACAATTTTGATCACTCGTCAGGTGCGTCCTAGTATTGGTCAGCCACCGGAAAGAAATAGTGCAGTCTACTGGGCTGCCCGCGCCAACGACGACTCTGAAGGAACGAATGCTATGTGGAAAAGATTCTTCGTGCTCACGCTCATGTCCGTCGGCCTGATAGGCAGCTCGGCCGTGACCAGCCACGCCAGCGATGCCCTGCCACGCGAAATCGTGTGCTGTGATAGTGGCGGCCGGAATTGTTGGAAGGCGGCTGGAGACACCGTTGCCACCGGGCAAGAAGGCATGTGTTTTGAAGCGCTGCCTGCCACGAACGAGAAGTGGGCTTACCGCATCCGCTTCGGAGGCTGAACCACCCTTTCTTGGAGCGCTGCCCATCTCTCCCCCCCTGCCGTCCCAGCGATGCTCGGCTGACCGGTAAACGGGTCCGCGTGGTACAGGGCGCTCCCCAGGGCTTCGGCATGGTCGCGTGACGCCCGGTTCAAGGACAGCAGCCGCACGTGCCGGGGCCATCGGCATCCCGGCCCGATTCATGGTGTCAGTGGATCTTCGGCGGCACGCGCGGGGAGCCTTAGCTTGACTCTGCCGGGGATCTTGAGGATCCCCGGCGGGGCAGCATGATCAACGGGGTTGCTGGCCCGGAACTACCCGTGTGCCTTCGCGGCGCGCTGTCTCCCAAGTTGCATTCAAGCGGACGGCGGAGAGTACTTCGCCAACGGGAATCTTGCGCAGCAAGCCTCCGGTGACACCGCTAGGTTGTCCACGAACGTTCGCCGGGGTTGATCAGGCGGCTTGAGGCCGTGGTCGTCCCCAGCGCCGCCGGCGTTCGCTGCGGACCTTGGCACGTTCGCGGCGTTGGGCGGCCAGGACGTCGGGGTGGCGGGCATTCGCGTTGCGCCACCGCAGGTAGTCCTGAAGCTTCCGGGCCAGCGCCGGGTGGTTGGGGTGGTTGGAACCGCCCATGACGAAGTTCCGTAAGGGCCCGAACTGGGCCTCGATCGGGTTGGCCCACGACGCGCTGGTCGTGTCGGGCACAACTCGACCTTGTTCTTGCCCGCCCAGGTCCGGATGGCCGGCGTCTTGTTTGCCGAGAGGTTGTCCATGATCACGTAGATGGGGGCGCCGTCGGGCCGGGCGGCACGGATCGACTCCAGTGCCGCGAGGCTGTGGTCGCCGCCCTTGCGGCGCCGGGTCACACCCCGCAGCTGGTCGTCTCCGATGGAACAGCAGCCGTGGAATAGCGGATGCCATGGGTGCGGTGGTAGGTGGTCGGCAGCCGGTCCGGTCTTCTCCTCGGCCCTACCGCGAACTCCAACCGCCCCTGTCACCCGACCCGGCGAA
This sequence comes from Streptomyces sp. GL_140, assembly GCF_057834465.1. Lineage (NCBI taxonomy): Bacteria > Bacillati > Actinomycetota > Actinomycetes > Kitasatosporales > Streptomycetaceae > Streptomyces > Streptomyces sp. GL_140. The sequence continues at coordinate 365,180 of NZ_JBYQMJ010000002.1, read as the reverse complement.
CGTTCGTGGACAACGCACGGCCAGGCCGCCGTCCCTGCGGCCGGAATAGGCGCCGCGGAGCCTGATAGCCCCTGGAGATAGGCCGGAACTGTACGCATCCCTGTGTGTTTTGCAAGACGAAGGCCCCGTCGAGCCTCCTTTCGGGTCCGGCGTAGGCGTGCCCGGATGGCGTGTTCATGAGCGGTCGGAGAACTGGGCCAGTGCCGTCTCGGCTTCCGCCGAGTCCAGCGTCCCCAGGTTGATCGACTCCCAGTTCGATGCCTTGAAGCTGGTCGCCCAATCGCGGCACTGGTTGGTACGGGAAGAGCAGTGCCTGGACACGGACGGTCCCGCTCTTCTGGAGTACCCGGCCGGGCTGTCCACCGCGCGGCGCCTGCTGCGTGCCGGCTTCGCCAACGGCCTGGGGGCCCCGACGTACCAGCACATCAGTCCAGACCTGAGGGAGTACGGGCGCTTCCTCAAGGACAGAGCGGCGGAGCCGACGGCGCTGCCGGTACGTACGCCGCGAGGAACGCATCGTCAAGCAGTACGAGCGCCGCTTCGAGCACTTTGCCCAGGGCGCTCTCGCCGTTCACGAGACCCCTGAATTCTTGGCACGAGGAGGCCCCGCCCGACCAGCGCCGGACGGCACTGACAGACGCCAGCCGCCGTTCGGGACAGAGGCTGGAGGGGCGAGTCAGAAGGCGGGCCACCAGGTGTTCCCGGCCTTCACGCTGCTGTCTTCCCAGCCCGCGGGCGCTGGAGCGTCGCGTCCAGTACGGCCCACATCCGTCGGCCATCCGGCCCGGAGTCCGTACCGGCCGAGTCGACTGTAGCCAGCGCCGCGACCTCGCCGAGCATGCCGTCGTCGGGCGTCCCGGCTACGTGGCTGAGCACGGCAACAAGGACCTTCTCATCCTGGTCTCCGAGGTGCACGCTGAGCCGCTTCCCACCGTCCGCAACAGCGGCCGTAACCAGCCGCTGCACGGCGACTTCGAGGTCGCTCTCATTCAAGGCCGGATAGTCCCAACCGCGTACGGTCTCCACGGCCTGGCGTGCGGCCTTCTTCGCCGCCCACTCGTCAGCCCTAAACGTAAACGCAGCTGTTCGCCGATTCCGCACGATCATGCGCGGCCGCCGTACCGCAACCTCCGCCTCCGTCTTTGACTTCGTCGAGGGCTGAGGCCGCGGAGCCTCCGCCGGCTTCTTCTGGGGCGGAGGTGTCTTCGGCGGGTAGGTCGGCGGCAACTTGGGCCCCTTAGCCTCGGAACTGGTCAACTCGGCCTCCTCGAAAGAGGGACAGACAGTTTCCACCATCCTGGCAGGCTCCTTCCCTCAAGGGGCACAAATAGTCCGACGCCAAGCATCACCACGTGAGCGACGTCAGAGAACTCATCCGCGCGACCGCCGCACAGCCCACCTACCGACCAGGGTGTTGCTCTGCCGGTGGTGGCCACCTCCTGAGCACCCGGTCCCCGCCCTCGCTCTCCTGGATCAGGGTGATCTGGGCTGCGGGGTTGCTGCCGTGGAGACCGACCCACGAGGTGTAGCGGCGCTCGGCGGTGAAGAATTCCTACCACCAGCCGGTGACCGCAGGACCGACAACGTGACAGTGCCCTCCAGTCAGGGATGGCGTCGGCAGCAAGGGCCGCAAAGCCGCCCACTCCGTGTCCGTCATGTCCGACGGATACGGGCGCTGCCGGTCGGGATGATCGGCGGCGTTGCCGTCCATGTGCGCGAGGCAATCGCACGACACGGCGGGCGAGTCGGCACAGAGAACTCCTGGCAGGGCGACTGGTGTACCCGCCGCTCCACCAGGAGTTCTTTTATGAACCTAACACCAGCAAATCTGATGACATGTCATATTTCAGGCCAGAATGATCCGCTTGCGCTCCGGGGCTCAGCCGGTGAAGGAGACATTCGCGGCAGGACCTTGACCATCCGCCCGCCGCCTCGCACGGCCTGACCTGCACAGCCAAATGATCACCACGACTATGAATCAGCCCTGAGCGACGGTGAAGGTGACGGTGGCTGGGGCGGAGATGTTGGTGCCGTGGACGGCGGTGACGGTGACGGTGTGGCTGCCGGGGGTCCAGGGTCCGGCTTGGGCAGCGCGGTCGAAGATCCAGGTCCGGTCGGCCTTGATCGGGATGTTGTCGGCGATGACCGTTGACCCTTCGGTGGCGCGGATGTAGGTGCCCTGGTCCACGGGGGCGGGGACGGTGCCGGTGAAGTCGGGCCGGACACCGGTGGTGCCGCCGTTCTTCGGGGTGGTGATGACCGGGGTCCGGGGGTCGACGACGGTGAACGTCACCGTGGCCGGGGCCGAGGTGTCGGCGCCGTGGACGGCGGTGACGGTGACGGTGTGGGTGCCGGGGGTCCAGGGTCCGGCTTGGGCAGCGCGGTCGAAGATCCAGGTCCGGTCGGCCTTGATCGGGATGTTGTCGGCGATGACCGTCGATCCTTCGGTGGCGCGGATGTAGGTGCCCTGCTCGACGGGGGCGGGGACGGTGCCGGTGAAGTCGGGCCGGTCACCGGTGGTGCTGCCGTTCTTCGGGGAGGTGATGACCGGGGTCTGGGGCAGACTGCTGCTGGCAATGACGTTGACGGGGGTGGACGGGGAGGCCACATTGCCGATGGTGAAGGCCAGCTGTGACGTCCCCACCGGCGCCGTCGCATCAGCCGTCACCGCCACCCACACCGGGACGTACGTCCCGCTCCCACCGAGCCCCGCCTGCGTCAGATCGACCTGGGAAGCGGTCAGCGTCTGCCCGTCGCCAGACACGGTGGCGTCAAAGTTGGTAACTAAACCGGTCTGCGGATTCATCACCGAAACCAAATACGTAGGCTGCGGCTGGAACTTGAGAAGCGCACCCGCCGGGAGCTTCACCGTCACATCCAGCGGCGGGACCTGCCCAGCCCCCTCATGAATCACCTGGACACCCGGATACCCGGACGCCCCGGCAGGCACAAGCGTCACATCCGGCGGACCACCCGCAACCACCGAAAAATCATTCCACTGAACTACCACCAGACCATCACTGCCGCCCATACCCACAGTGCCCGTATACTGCGGGTCATCCTGCTTAGGGGCATTGTTCGAATTGCTCGCGCTGCCGGGCAGGCCGGCAATGGTGATGCCATTGGTTACCGTAGGGCCCGAACAGTAACCGCCGCCACCACCGCCGCCACCATGAGAATTGCCCGAAACCATGGTGCCGCCACCTCCTCCTCCCCAGCCAGATCCCCCACCGCCAGCGCCCGGGCTGTTCCCTCCTCGTTGCCCACCACCGACAATGACATCACCGGCGTTGGAGGCTGATCCCCCGTCCCACGAGCCTCCAATGCCACCACCACCGCCGTGACCTGCATTGGGCCCGGCGCCGTCGCCGCCTTTCACGCCACCGCCACCACCACCAAATAGGAGGCTCGCATCGTCGCTGCCGCCACCACCACCGGCGATAAGGGTAGGAGTACTGGGCTTCGCGTCGTGCCACAAGGCGCTCATGCCGCCCCCGCCACCACCTGCGTACGAGTGGCCTTGGGGACCACCTTGGCCACCACCGGGGAAACCACCGGTAGCGACCGAGCCGGTTTTACCCACAACCAGAGAAAGCGTTTCTCCTGTTGTGACGGCAACCGTGCCGCGGGTATAGCCACCCGCCCCAGCCTGGCTTTCATGTTTTCCGGGCAGCCCGCCGCCGGCACCCCACATGCGGACGTCCACACTGGTGACACCAGCCGGGACAATAAACGAGTCCTGCGCACCGGTAGCCTCAAATCGATGGCACCTGTCGAATCCATCCGACGGCGACGAGTTACCCGTCGTACCCTGTGCCACGGAACCACCCTGAGAAGTCGGGCCAGCCAACGGACTCCTCAACGCCCATTCAGGCACCTGCCCCTGGGAAACCGGCCCACCGATGTCGCTCCTCATATCCTTCACTCCCTATCTATGCGAAATGGACCCCGGCTCCGCCCACAGGAAACAACAACCGGGCACAACTTCTTCACCCCCTCATATGTCACCACCCACGCCATCCCCCTCGGAACAGGCTGTGAGACTTTCAGAAGCTCAGGAGGCACCGAAGGGCTCAACGTTGACCAGGGCAGTTGCCAGCTCCACTCCGCCAGCCGTGGAGCGGATGTACCCGAGCCGTTCGTACGAGGTGTGCCGGTATGGGTGGGGGCTCCGCGCACCACCCATCAGCCGGCCCTCGGTGCCGGAGGCCATGGCGCGGAGGAGTCGGCCAACCAGCGGGGGATCCTCGTGGCCGGCGCCCTTCACCCGTCTGCCTCCGCACCGTCCTGGCCATCGTGGCAGTCGCGTTCGCTGCTGAGGAGCCGGGTGGGGCCTCGGTCAGCCCAGCCCAGTAGGGCGGGTGTCGGAGCTCCGTATGCGGGCCGCTGAAGGCCTCGTTCGCCCGTTGCGGCGGCGGTCGGCCACACGGTGCAGAGGCGAACGGGTCCGGATGCGGCGGCCACGTCGGGGGCGGTCTCCGCCAGCCGGGATGACATCGCCCGACCCGAACTCGACAAGATCGTGGACACGCTACTGAACTTCAACTCCCGCCGGACACTGCTCTATCTGAGGGAGTCGGCGACCGCCACCCGGCTGGTCACCGACCTCGCCTCCGGGTGTGTTTCGTGGGGTGTGTGGTGGCCCGGTCGGGTCGGAGGCGGGTGTCGGTCTGTTCTTTCAGGACTGCTCAGAAGCTCTCCGTGGCGGTGTTGTCGAAGCGGTTTCCGGTCCGGCCTGTGTTTGCCGGTGTCCCGGCTCACTTATTTTGGTTCGGGGCTGATCGGAGGTGTTTTCAGATCCGTGATTGCTGTGGATCATTGTGTCGGGCGCGAAGTGGCTGGGCTCGGCAGTCATGTCGGGGGCGTCGACGACGAGGTGGGCGCGGTGGTGATCGGACATCAGGTACCCGATGATCTCGCGGGTGGTCAGGTCCGGCCCTGAGAGGTCCTAACAGAAGCCGTTGATTATGTGACTTTCGGTCCGGGTGGTTGTTGGTCTGGCCGTGGGGAAACGTCAGTCGCGACCGTGGACCGTGTCGGATGAACTGTGGTCGCTCATCGCACCGTTGCTGCCCGGGCCGGCGCCGAAACAGGCGGAGGGGCGTCCTCGGGCACGCTCCTCGACAACCGCGGCTACGACCACGACAAATACCACCGCCCGGTCCGGGCGCACGGCATCAAACCAGTGATCGACCCGCCGCGGTATCCCACACGGAGCCGGCCTCGGAATCCAGCGCCGGGCTATCGAACGGACCATCGCCTCGCTCCACGGCTTCCGCCAGCTCCGGATCCGGTGGGAACGACGCGACGACATCCACGAAGCCTTCCTCGGCCCCACCACCTGCCTCATCCCCCACCGACACATCCAACGCCTTTGTCAGGACCTCTAACTCCGAGACCCGCGTTCGTGAACGTGGAGCACCAATTGGTTGGAACCGAGGCTGCGCACGAACTCGATGGTCACGCCACGCGGGTCGGCGCTCTCCGGTGCCACGGCAGGGACGGTGGCCAGAGTGCCAGCGTGGTCGAGGTCGTCCACGAAGACCACGGCGTGCGGGTTGCCGACTCGAGGTGGAGGGCGCGCCAGCATCGCGCGCCGACGGTCATGGTGATCCGCTCCGGTCCGGGAAGGACCAGGATGCCCATGGCAACGCTGACATCACCCTGGTGGGCATCCGGTCCGGCGGGAACGTGAAGGTGGCGTGCCCCGGCGCAAGTGGCGAGGGTGAGGGGGCCGCCTGGCGGCGGCCGATGGCAGCGAGGTGGCGGGCCAGGACACGCACCCCGTGGCCATACATCGCACCCAGCGAGCCGTCCGCGTTGCGGTGATCCATGAACCACTCCGCCTTGTGGGCCATGGCATGGACCTCCGGGACGGCGGTGCAACGGGCCAGGCGCAGCAGGCCGCTGCCTCCTCTCCTGTCGCCCGCCCCGTACGGGCAGTACAGAATCGGCCGCCCCCGGCCCGGCACCACCGGGTCCCCGTCGAAAGCCTCTTCATTGTGGCGAGGGGGATTGCTTGTCGCAGTACATACAAGTGTGTGCTGGACATGAATGAAGGGGGTCAGCCATGAGTGAACTGCATCGAGGGTTCAGAAGCATCGATGCAGCGACGCCGGTACTCACGGCGCTGTGGGAGGGCGGGACACGTGCAGGCTGCCGGATTCCAACGATCCTTGCGGCGGACGCTGCCGCAAGGACAACCATCCGTCGTCGTGGCCACACGGCACGGGGAGGCCGGCTCCCGTCCGGCGCTGACCACTCCACCGTCCAGGTAGGGAAGGGCTGGAACCGGAGCGCAACATGCGGCAGGGCGCTGTCACGTTGTTCGCTCAGGCTGAATTCGAGGGGGTCGATAAATTGACAAACTGAAAACGAATTAGAGCCTTCAGCAATCCAAATCCGGGCAGGGTTAAACCCTGAACCAGCCAGCACCTTAACATGCAATGCCGTCTCTAGACACTCGCAGATTCAAGGAGATAATCATGCCAGACCGCAATGATCTGCCTGCCGTGGGCAAGTGCGGCAAACCCTTTACCCCGACCTCCGGATCGTACGCAGGAAGCGCCAACCACATCGTCGCCGAAGTGCACGGCCTTAATTACACCATCCACATGGACAGAACGGCCGTTGGCTACCTGAAATCTGCGCGAGAACTTTTCGGCCGGACTTTAAAGATTGCCACCGACGCGTTCGAAGAACTTGATCCGCTGGCCACACTCATAGACGCTTACTGCGACTCTGAAATGATTGTGATTACAGCAATGTCGGACCAGTCCTCGAACGGGCAGGTCAAGGTATCAGGCGTTATCCCCCTGCCACCCGTGGGGGCATCAACGGACGCGAGCTACACCCCGCCCGACGGCTGGAACCCTCCGCCTCGGCAGAACAACTACGAGGGATTTACCGTAAATTCAATCAACATACAGGGCAATGAATGGTTTTTTACCGCCACCAACGTCAACCTGAGTTGGGGATCCCCGACATTCCTGTTCTCAACGCCACCCGACGGAAACACCTTCCAGATAGCCCCCGAGTTTGTCAACAGTAGCTGGTACGGATTCCGGGCCCTCGCGGGACACCCGGAATTCCCTGACACGCTAGACACCTGCGCCCGCAACCCCGTTAATGGCAATTGGTTAGCATTTAACGGTGTCAATTACGCTGTGGTGAGCCCTGGCAGAGACCAGCTCATCACAGGACCTGCGAATTTCACCACCTCCTTCACCGGCATTAACAGAATCATGAACGGAGAATTCGGCGAGGACGAGAAACGCAACTGGAAATACGGAATCTCTTGCGCCACCATAGACGAAAATGGCTTCCTCACCCTGGTCGCAGGAAACAACAGACTAGCGGCCCTTGATCCAAAAAATGGCTATGATTTCCTGCACTTTCCAACAGATATTCCCGGAATTACGCGTCCTGGGGCCATCTCCGATATGTGGCCGGGACTCTCAGATGCCAAACTTTCCCCCTACATCCAAGAAAACAGGAAACTGCAGGCGCTTTGCCGGGTGACCCCTGGGAGCGGGATGGGCTACAAGGGGCACGGAGCAATGCTCTTCGTATTCCAGGACACGTTGGTGATGAATGCCGAAGGAGCCCAGTCCCCATATGTCTACAACTGGATGATGTGTCCATCCGATAAGCCTGGCTCAAACTCGTGGTGGTACGGATGGCAGGCCATGGACGCCTGCATGGGCGGCGGATGGTCACACCCACGATGCTAACTTGACCCGCATCCTGGAGGCTTATGCACATGGGTTCATAGCCCGATTTCCTTGATCCTGAAGACGGCCCTGCTCCGTAGCATGATGTTTCCGACGACATCAGATCACTACGGGGCAGGGCCGTTGAGCTGGGGGCGTTACGACAGGACTGGACAAGGCGTCGTCTGGCGTCGTCAGGTTGAGCGGGAGCTCTCTTCGGCGCCGTCCGCAGCCGGGCGACAAGTGGCACATCGACGAGGTCTTCGTGAAGATCAACGGGGTGCAGAAGTACCTGTGGCGGGCCGTGGACACCGACGGCAACGTCCTCGACATCCTCCTGCCAAACCGGCGGGGCGCAACGGTTCCTGGCCGCGTTCAGCGGCATCTCACCCCATTTCCGCCCCCGCCGCCACCTGATGACCGCGCCCGACCACCGCTTTGAGATGACCATCCGCTTCACCATCTGGAACCAGATCACCGGCGCGTCCACCACAGCCTGAACACCGCACCGCCACCGGCCCCACCATGACCTGACACACCCTCAGCGCCCAAAACGCCAACACCTGGCAACGCCCGTAGCAGCCCTTGCACATGCCACACGCCCACTGCCGAGTAGCATGCGGGGGTATCGCCGGGCGGTCTCCCGCATCTTCGCGAGGGCCTTGCGTTTGGCCTTGAGCCGCTTTTGTTTCTGGCGGATCCAGCGCACCAGGTAGGCGTTGATGCGCATCACGAAGGGATGCAGTTCCCACGGCCGGAAGCGGCCGTAGTAGTTGATCCAGCCCGCCACTACGGGGGTGATCCATCGGGCGAGGTCGTTGAAGGGCAGGTCCGAGCGGGTGTGCAGCTGCCCAGGCACTCCCCCCGCGAAAGCCGCCTCTGAGCCCGCAGCCGATTACAGCTGCTGAACCGCCGGTCCGCGCAGCGCGGCGAGCGCCGGACCGTGAAGCACCGGCGCACATCCCTATCGCCAACGTCTCCCCGAGCCGCTCCTGGTCCAGGCCGGGGACCTGGTGCCAGGTCAACACCCGCGACCGCAACGCCGGCGCCCGAGCGATCACCCGCTACGCGCCCGCCCCGCACAACAGCAACGCCGCTGCCGTACCCGGCTCGTCCCACAGCAGCCGGATAGTCCCGCAGCGGCGGAGACAGACGCTGCGCGTCATGGAGGAACAGCACTCCGGGCCGGCGCAACGCCTCCCCCAGCGCGCGGTCCGCCGGCTGCGCACGGTGCGACAGAGACCCCGCCGACAGCCCCAACGCGTCCAGCAGCGAAGCGCCCATCTGCGGCAGGCCCGGCTTCATCCCCACCACCGTCTTCCCCCACCCCCGGCTCCGCGACAGCCCGACCCCACGCCGGCCGCGCCTCCTCCAGCACCCGCCCGGCCTGCAGGTCAAGGCGCACCACACGCTGCAGTGTCGAAGCTGAGGGAACACGCCCCACGCCCAGATCCTCAAGCAGGCCATCCGCGCGGGCCCGGTCCAACCTCCGGTACAAGGCCGAGACGTTCCCCCTCCTCCGCCAGCACTGCCCACAGCCTGTCACTCAGCCGCCCCGAGACATCCCCTCCACCGGTGAAGGGCCCCTGTCACCTCGACAAGGGCCCCGCGTCACGGGCAACGCGAACACGCGATGAAACGATTCCACTCCGCCGGCGGAGCACAACTCCTTGACCTCGATTCATCAGCCGGGCTGGATTGCTGACCAGGTCAATGGTTCGCCCCAGTGCCATCACGACCGAACCTCACATTTCCGGACTCCCGAACCCTGTGAGACCGAACCAGCCGGGCACGGCAACGACAATCAGCCACCCAAGCCCGTTCCCGGCTTGGAACCCACCTGCATGCTGCACACCTGGCGTGGTGGTACTCAGGTTCAACCCGACCAGGAAATGCGGGCGGCGCCGTTCCCCCCGGGACTGCCGGCGCCGCCCTGGCCGCCGGCGCCGCCCTGGCCGCCTGCACCGATACCATCGCCCAGCTGGTTGTAGGGCAGGCTGGAATCGCCGTCCGAGCACGGCTTGTAGACCGCCCCCTCGGGATAAAGACTCGCGCCCTGAGCGCCGCCGCCACCACCGCCGCCGCCGCCGGAGCCAATGCTTTCGCTGTCCTGGCCGCCGATGCTGCCGCCGCCGGAGCCGGGGGCGCCACCGGCCCCGCCCCGGACGCCGGGGATGCCGGCGGCGCCGGCGCCGCCCTGGCCGCTGTTGCCGCCCCAACCGCCGCCGAGGGTGCCGTGGCCGCCGGCGCTTCCGGCAGCGCCGGCGGCGGGGCCCCCGCAGCTGGTGGCGGGGCCGTTGGGGCCGCCACCAATACCGCCGCCGACGCCGCCGGCGCCGACGGGCGCGTCGCCGCCGACGCCAACGGTGCCGCTGCTGCCGGAGGAAGCGGCGTAGGAGCCGGCGTAGCCGCCGCCGTTGCCGCCGTGGCCGCCCGCCCCGCCACCCGAGGGTGCATAACTGCCGGCGATGCCGCCGTGGCCGCCGTCGCCGCCGTCGCCGCCAGCGCCCGCGATGAGGTTGCAGGCGTTGCTGTAAAAGTAGGTGCAGTCGCCCGGGGCGCCGATATGGACGCCGCTGGGACCCGGTGATGCAGTGGTGATCTGTTTGATGTAGGCGCCGGGGCCGCCATTGCCACCATTGCCGCCGGGGCCGCCGTCGCCGCCAAAGTTGTCCTGGCCGTTCCAGCCACCGTTGCCGCCGTGACCACCAGGTCCCCAGAGTTCGAGGGTGATCTGTTTGGCGTTGCCGGGGATGGTGAACCTGGGGTCGCCCGGATCGGTGCACAGGGCCCCGCCACTACCCGTGGCGGTGGTCGTGCTGGGGGTGACAGCGCACCAGTTGTCGTTCTCGACGAAGTAGCCACTGTCCTGGTACACCCCATCTGGGTTCTCGTTGGCAAGGTTTGTGGTGGCAGCCCAGGCGATGCCGTTGCTGAAGTCGGCAGTAAGACCGCTCCACGCAGTGCTGATAGGGACGGGATACTGGCTTTTGTCCCACTGGTAATTGTCGTCAGCGACCGGTACGCATTGGGAACCATCGAAAAACCAGATTTTGTGATCATTCGGGGAGTACAGGGCAGCATCGACCGAACCGAACGCAAACACCTTCCCCTTTCCATCACCGGAGTCGTAGCCGAAGACATCCTTGATGGAGCTGGTGAAACCCTGGGTGTTTAGCCGGCTTCCCGAGGGCCTGTTGATGGAGAAGGTGATGCAGTTCCCGCCCTGGAAGAGGTAGACGGTGCTCACATCTCCCAGGCACAGGGCGGCGTCGACGGGCTTGCCTGCGTCCAGGAGGTTGCCAGTGCCGCCGTCGGTGAACAGGTCGTAGCCCCCGACCAGGGCATACAGCGAGTGCGTGTCGGCGGGCCGATCGCCCCACCAGGGCTTCCCGGACGCCGGGTCCCACTCGTAGCGGTCGCACATGACCTGTTGACTGTGGCCCGTTCCGTACAGGCAGTACAGACTCGGCAGCCAGCGCTCGCCGCCGGCGAACGGGGTATCGACAAGAGGGGCGGAGAAAGCCGCCAAATAAGCTTTCACGAGCAACACTCCTTTGGTGACCGGCTCTATGCGGCCAGTGCGTCCGTGACACCCCGGGAAGAGAGGCCACGAAGCGGGGGCCGAGCGCCACCGCCCATCCGGGTTGTAGTCCCGCCCGGGCGCTCCCCCCTCGGTACACGAGGAGCTGCGCACTTCTCCCCCGACAACGTGACAGCGCCCCTGGCCGGCACATTTCTTCGACCGCCGCGGCGGAGTCCCGGGCCACGGCCGAGGAGACGCGTGAGTTCGAGCTGAGCAATTCCGTGCAGTGCACCGTGACGTCCAGCCGGTCCAAGCTGAACCTCATGGCCCATATGCGGTTCGCCCACGTGCGGGCTACGTGCGTGGCGGAAGACAAGTGATCAGCATGGGCCCGGTCATTTTTGAGACATGCCGGGCGGCGGGACGGGGGGTGATGCGCTACGCAGCGCCGAATGCGTGCTGCATACCGTGACGGGCCGAGGTGCTTATGCGTCACTAAACGGGCAGATTGGCACATTTTGAGACATCGAGATGAATAGCGGGTATGGCCTGATGTATGCCTCCCGTGAGGGCTGCGTGCGACGATTCCGGCGTTCTGTGTACGACAAATAGCACCAAAGGAATCAATATGCGCAAGTCCCTTACGTTTGTGGCCGTTCCGCTTCTCGCGCTCTCCCTGGCCGGCGTTTCGTCGAATGCCATGGCGGCGTCTCAGGACGCCAGCGGCGTGCAGTCGTTCCTGGGCCGCGGGTGGACGCCCGTGAAGTCGCAGATGGACGCCGAGCAGCGGCTGCGGAAGTTCGAGGAGGCGAACTCGGTGGAGTGCGTGAAGACATCCGACTGGGTCACCAGGGTTCCGATGTACAGCCTGTGGATGACCTTGTTCTTCGCCAACTGCACGCCCACGACCACCTGAGCGGCGTCCCGGCGGGGCAGCGGAGAGAGCGGGCGGACCAGGCTGCCGCGATAAGTATCAGCGTGGCGGTCGCCACCCACATCGTCGGGGCGGACGGGCGCCCGGCCAGGGTGGTCGAGGTGCCCAGGCAGAGCAACAGGGTACACAGTTCGCCCGGTCCTGGTACGCGGACCTTGGTGGCGGCAGCGCGGAGGAGAGTGGCCGCGATCAGGCCCGCCAGGGCCCAGGCGGTGAGGTAGGGCCAGGAAGGGCCCGGGGCGGCGGGTGGGACGCCTATGTTGGTGGGACCCAGGCGGATCCGGGCGGCGGCCCAGCCAGCGGTGACGCCGGCGGCGGTCACCGCCGCCGCCCATGCCGCGTGGGTCCACAGGGGCATCCGGTCGAGGGCCTTCGAATCGCTGCCGTCCCAGGTGTCGAAGAACGCCAGCAGCTTCATGCAGTCCCTCCAGCGGGTGCCGGGCCGGTCCGCCTCCCCGCGAGGCGGACCGGCCGTGGCCGTTCCTCAGACCTGGATTCCCGATGTGCCGAGGGCCTTGTTGATGCGGGCGCGGTGCGTCTGCTCCCAGTCGTCGAGGGACTCTTCGGCTTCCTTGGCCAGTTTGGCCTGGGCGGCGAGGAGCACTTCGTCCTGGCGGGCGTCCGGGACGACCACGACGCCTTCCTCGTCGGCCACCACGATGTCGCCGGGGTGCACCGTCACGCCGCCGCACCGCACCGGTTCGTTCAGGGGCTGGACCGCCTTCTTGGTGCCCGGGATGGGAATGACGCCTCGGGCGAAGACGGGGAAGCCCATCTCGCGGACCTCGGCGAGGTCACGGATGACTCCGTCGAGGACGAAGGCGGCGATGCCCCGGCGCTGGGCGACAGCACAGACGTTGCCGCCGGCCAGCGCGTAGTCGAGGTCGCCGGATTCGACGACGATGACCGAGCCGGGTTCGGCCTGGTAGATGGCCGTGTGCAGCATGAGGTTGTCGCCCGGGGGGCACCGTACTGTGAAGGCGGGGCCGGCCACGCGCGGGGTGGCGGACCACAGGGGGCGGATGCCGATGTCCATGACCTGTTCACGGCTCAGCACGTCCGCGAGGGTGGTCGGCGGAACGTCCTTGAATGCGCTGCTGTCGTTCATGTTCTTCCTTACGTTGTTGGTGGGTTGATTCCGGTCACTCGTAGGATCGGAAGACCCGGGGATGTCGGGTGTGGCTGTGGTTCTCCAGCCCAGTGGTGGCTTCAAAGGATTGGCCGCCCGGCATCCCGCGACGACTCGACCACTCATTGGGATGCGCGCGACAAGATCGCTTGGTAAGGACACGCTGGCGAGGTCGTCTGCTGGGACCGGTACTGGAACGACTTCGGAGGTGACCGTGCCCGAACTGTGGGCCGGAACAGACGCGGGCAAAGCCGAGCATCACTGCGTGGTGATCGACACCGACGGCCAGCGGAAGCTGTCGCGACGGGTCGCCAATGACGAGACCACACTGCTCAAACTGCTCGCCGACGTACTGGAGCTGAGCCAGGGTGAGCCGGTCACCTGGGCGATCGACCTCAATGCCGGCGGTGCCGCATTGATGATCGCCCTGCTGACCGACAACGGACAGCGGGTCCTCTACATCCCCGGCCGCACCGTCCACCACGCCTCCGGGTCCTACCGCGGCGACGGCAAGACGGACGCGAAGGACGCCTTCGTCATCGCGGACCAGGCGCGTATGCGCCGCGACCTGCAGACCATGCACCGCGGCGACGACATCGCCGTGGACCTGCGGATCCTCACCTCGCGACGCCTGGACCTGGCCGCCGACCGCACCAGGACGATCAACCGGATGCGGGCCCAGATGCTGGAGTACTTCCCCGCCCTGGAGCGGGCCTTCGACTACAGCACCTCGAAGGCATCCCTCGTGCTGCTGACCGGCTACCAGACCCCCGCGGCCCTGCGACGCATCGGAAAGAACCGTCTCGCCGAATGGCTGAAGAACCGCAAGGTCCGCAACTACAAACTCGTCGCGGACACCGCGATCGAGGCCGCCGAAGCCCAGCACACCGCTGTCGCCGGGGAGAAGCTGGCCGCAGTCGTCGTCGCCAAGCTCGCGAGGGAGGTGATGGCCCTCGATGAGGAGATCGCTGAGACCGATGCCCTGATCGAGGGCCGGTTTCGCGACCACCCACACGCCGAAGTCATCCTGAGCATGCCCGGCATCGGCCCGGTCCTGGCTGCGGAGTTCATCGCACACACCGGTGGCGACATGAGCGTCTTCGGCAGTCCCGACCGTCTCGCCGGCGTTTCCGGCCTGGCACCCGTCCCCAGGGACTCCGGACGGATCACCGGCAATATGCGCAGGCCACGGCGGTACTGCCGCCGCCTGCTGCGGGTCTTCTACATGTCCGCCCAGGTCGCCGCCCGATGCTGCCCCACCTCGAAAGCGTTCTACACGCGCAAACGAGCCGAGGGCAAGAACCACAGGCAGGCTGTCATCGCCCTCGCACGGCGCCGATTGAACGTTCTGTGGGCCCTCATACGCGACGGCCGAGCCTTCGAGATCACCGCACCGCCCAGCCCTGTCACGCTGGGATGAAACGCTCACAGTGCGCCACCGGGCGAGCTTGACAACTTCATTGGGAATCCTTTGCTCGGGCTGCCTCAGGCGGCTGAGTCCTTTTCAGGGCTGTAGAAGTGCTGGACCCAGGTCTGTCCAGCGTCGGAGGTGACCAGCACGGTCCCCTCGTCACCCACGATCCAGGATTCCTGAGCTGAGGTGACGTGGGCGTCCCACAGTGACATGCCGGACCCGGGGGTCCGCACCTGCCAGGTCTCTCCGCTGTCGTGGGAGGTCAGGACGGTGTCGCTGCGGCCGACCGCACATCCGGTGCGGCCGTCGGCCGAGAAGCTCACCGCGGTGAGGTTCTGTGTCGTGTTGCTGGTGTGGCGCCGCCAGGTGCGGCCGCCGTCCCGGGTCCCCACGATGATGCCGCAGTGGCCGATGGCCCAGCAGGTCAGCGGGTCGACGGCGTGGACGTCGATCAAGTCGTCCATGGTGCCACTGTCCTGTGCTTCCCATGTCTGCCCGCCGTCGCGCGTGGCGACGATGGCACCGCTGGTGCCCACGGCCCAGCCGGTTCGGGCATCGCCGAAGTCCAGGCTCCAGTAGGAGCTCTTGGGCCGGGGGTTGGTCTGGGGGAACCAGGTGGCGCCGCCGTCCCGCGTGCCGATGACCGTTCCCCGGTCGCCCGCCGCCCAGCCGGTCAGGCCGTCGGGGCACATGTACACCCCGAGCAGGTCGTTGATGGTCCCGGTCTCCTGGCGCTGCCAGGTGGCGCCGGAGTCGTGCGTGACCATGATGGTTCCACCGCGGCCCGCTACCCACGCGGACCGGGTGTCGGGTGCGGCGACGGAGTAGAGGTTGGCGGCCGTGCCGCTGCGGCGGGGGGTCCAGCGCTGCCGGTCGCGCATGGCCACGACGGTGCCGCCGTCGCCGACCACCCAGCCGTCGCGTCCACCGGGGAAGAGGTAGACGCCGTACAGGTTGCGGCCCGTGCTGGCGATGTTCGCCTGCCAGCTGGCGCCGCCGTCCTCGGTGGAGACGAGCACGCTGCCGTCGCCAGCGGCATGGGCGCACTTGCCGCCGGGCGCTGCCCACACGCCCTTGAGGTTGTCGATGACCCGGGAGTCCTGGGTGCTCCACCGGTCGCCCGCGTCCGAGGTGGAGAGCACGGTGCCGGTGTCTCCGACGGCCCATCCGTCGCTACCGGAGGAGGAGAACGCGATGTCCCACAGTGCGACGTCCGTTCCGGTGGTCCGACGGTTCCAGGTCGCGCCGCCGTCCTGCGTCGCCAAGAGGGTGCCGGAGCGGCCGACGGCCCACGCCGTGGTGTCGTCGACGGCGTGTACGGCCGTCAGGTGGGCGGTCACGGTGGAGTCCTGGCTGGTCCAGGTCGCGCCACCGTCGTCCGTCGCCACGATGGTTCCGGCACTGCCGACCGCCCAGCCGTGACGGCCGCCGTCGGCGAAGTGCACGCCGAACAAGGGCTCTTCCACCGAGCTGTCCTGCCCGGTCCAGGTCGCGCCACCATCCTGCGTCGCCACGATGGTTCCGGCACTGCCGACCGCCCAGCCGTGACGGCCGCCGTCGGCGAAGTGCACGCCGAACAAGGGCTCTTCCACCGAGCTGTCCTGCCCGGTCCAGGTCGCGCCACCATCCTGCGTCGCCACGATGGTTCCGGCACCGCCGACCGCCCAGCCGTGCTGCTCGTCGTCCAGGCAGTGGACGCTCCAGAGCACCTCGTCGGAGCCGGTCGTGCCACCGTGCCAGGTCGTTCCCGCGTCGTGCGTGACCACGACGCCGCCGTCCTCACCAACCGCCCAGCGGGAGGAACCTGCGCCGTGGACCGCCACGAGATCCTTGTGGACGCCGTCCAGCTGCCGCTTCCAGGACCGGCCTCCGTCCGGGGAAGTCAGGATGATGCCGCCGTCACCGACGCCCCAGCCGTGGCTGAGGTCCGGCGCGAAGGACAGGGACACGATGTCCTTCAGGGTGCCGCTGGTCTGCGGCGACCAGGTCCTGCCCCCGTCGTCGGAGCCGCGGATGATCCCGTCATCACCCGAGGTCCTGACATGGAGCCCGTCGGGCGCCGCCCACAGGCCGTAGAGGTCGAGGGGGGTTCCGCTGTCGGCGTGGTTCCAGGTGGTTCCGCCGTCGGTGGAACGCAGTAGGGTGCCGCCGCGCCCGGCCGCCCAGCACAGGTCGGGGGAAGAGGCGTAGATGCCGCGCAGGTCGACGTCGGTGGGGGTCGGCTGGTTGATCCACGTCGCACCGCCGTCGGTCGTCGCGATGATCGTCCCCTTCTTGCCGATGACCCACGCCACGCGCTCGTCCAAAGCGAAGCAGCGGGTGTAATGGGTGCCGTCGGGGGCTTCCTGCGGCTGCCACGTGACACCGCCGTCGCAGGAGGCAAGGATCACGCCACCGTCACCGACGGCCCAGCCCGTGCGGCCGGACCGGTCGAACGAGATCCCGTAGAGATTGCGTTTGGTGCCGGTCTCGCGCTCTTCCCAGTGGGTTCCGCCGTCCGTGGTGTGCAGGATTATTCCGTCACGGCCGGCGATCCATCCCGTTTCGGTATCGCAGAAGGACACCATGCGCAGGTCTTTGTCGGTGTCTCCCTGGGAGGTCCAGGTAATTCCGCCGTCGCGCGTTGCGAAGATCACGCCACCGTCTCCGACGGCCCATCCGGTGGAGTTGTCCACCAGGCAGACTCCCTGGAGGTTCATGCTCCGCGGGGCAATGTTGCACATCATCGATTGATCCTCGTATTTCGTGTATCGATTTACGGTGGGCGGCCGCGCATTCTTGTGCGGCGATCAGCCGGTCGGGGCCGGTTCCCGCGCGGAGGGTCGCTTGTTCAGCACGCGGCCCACGACGACCGGCATCGTGGTGCCCAGCGCGATGAAGGCGGCGGCCAGGACGATCCAGCCGAGGGCCCCGTGCTCCAGCACCAGCCAGGTGAAGATCGCGGGAGCGAACATCCTGCCGATGTCGGCGCCCATCTTGTACGTGCCCTGGTACTGGCCCTGGGCGTGGTCGGGGGCCAGGTCGTACGCGATGGTCCAGCTGCCCGCCGATTGCCTCACCTCGCCGAGGGCGTGGATGAGGGCTCCGGCGACGAGAAGCAGGCATGCGGGGATCAGGGAGGCTCCGCTGCTCAGGGCGAAGACGGCGCAGGCGGCGGCCACGCAGGCGCCTCCTTGCAGGCTGGCCCTCGCGGCGGCCTTCAGCCCGTCGGTGCCGCGGGCCGCCCAGTTCTGGAAGCCGACGACGAAGGCCGTGTTGACCAGGAGGATGGCCGCGCTCATAAAGCGGGGGGCGCCGGTGTGCGTGATGACCCACAGCGGCAGTACGACGTCCAGCAGGAGCGCATGCGTGGTCAGCAGTCCGTCGAGGATGCTGAACGTGAGGAAGGGCTTGTCCCGGAGAACGGCGAGGGCGGGCCCGGCTGCTGCCGGCACGGGGGGCACCGGGCGTTCCTTCGCCGTGAGCAGGCCGGTGAGGAGGAAGGCGACGGCGGCGAAGACGACTGCTCCCTGGTAGGCGGGCCTGGCGCCGGTCGCGATGACGAGACCGGCGAGGCAGGCGCCGATCGAGAGGCTGACGTTGATGGCTGAGCGGATGTGGGCCAGGACGCGCACCCGGTCGGTGGAGGGGACCAGTCCGGCGATCATGGCCTTGCGGGCGTTGTTGCCGGCCCGGTAGGCGATGGCCTGGGCGGAGGTGGCGATGAGGTAGCCCCAGAAGCCGTTGACGAGCAGGAGTGCGGCCGTCAGGGGCGCCAGCGCCAGGAAGCTCCACATCTGGACGGTCCGGGGGCCGGCTCGGTCGGCCAGGTGGCCCAGGGGGATGCTGGAGACCAGGACGATCACGGCTGCCACGCTGACGCTGATGCCGAGCTGGCCCGGTGTCAGGTGCAGCATGGTGACCGCGTAGATGGCGCTGATCGCGCCCCAGACACCTTGGCCGAGGCTCATCACCATGGTGATGACGGTGAGGAGCCGCGCGGGTCCGGCCGGGAGGAGCAGTCGCGTCAGCACGACCGGGCCCCCTGCCGCTTCGTGGAGGTCGTGGTGGCGGCCGTGCCGTGACGGTCGGCGTCGGCCGGAATCCGTCGGCCGACAGGGATGGGTTTCATTGAGGGCTCTTCTCGCTCTGATCTACCGGCGAGGCTAGGACACCGCGGCAACTCGTTTCGTGTTGCGAGCGCAATGTGAGTTGACTGCGGAAAACCCGTTCTTCCCGTAAATCCCACGGTGCCGTGCGGTGCTCTTCCGGGGAGCACGGGCGCAGGATCCGTGCACAGAACGGGATTTTCTCGATTAAGGAGGTTAACCAGAACTGCGCGCTCAACTGCGCCGACCTCTCGCAGGCCCAACTAACGTCTCGTCCCGTACTCCCCATCGAGCCAGCGAGCCGAACGGCGCATGAATATGGACGGGGTGAAGAATGGACTGTAATCACATGACTGACGTGGCCGGCGATCCCGACATGAATGCAGTGCTCGACCCACGCTTGGGCAGTGGCCTCCTCCACCACGCGCGGGTCCGGCCCGGCCATGTGGCGCTGACCATCGGGCGCCGTGACTACACCTACGAGGAGGCCGCGAGCACGGCCCTGCGATGGGCTGCCCGGCTCGTCGAGGCGACCGGTGGCCGGCCTCGTCGGGTGGGGGTGTTCGCGTACCGCAGTGAGGCTTCCTATCTGGGAGTTGCCGCCGCGCTGTGCGCGGGTGCCGCCTTCGTGCCGATGAACCGGAAGTTCCCGCTGTCGCGGACGCGCACCATGCTGGAGCGCGCGGATGTCGACGCGCTGATCGTCGACGCGGCCTCGCTTCCTCAACTCCACGACCTGATACGTGGGTTGCCCCGGCAGCCGGTGATCCTGCTTCCGGACACCCTTCGGGCCGATGCCGTCGGCCTCGGTGCGGGCACTGTTCTGGATGCCGTGGACCTGGCTGCGGCCGACCCGCTGGAGCGGCTGCCCGAAGTGTCGCCCGACGACCCCGCGTACCTGCTGTTCACCTCGGGCAGCACCGGTGTGCCCAAGGGGGTGCCGGTGACGCACGGCAACGTACGGGCGTTCCTCGACTCGAACCAGGCGCGTTACCGGTTGACCCCGCAGGACCGGCTCACCCAGACCTTCGACCAGACCTTCGACCTTTCGGTCTTCGATCTGTTCATGGCATGGGAGAACGGGGCCCGGGTGTGCTCGATGGAGTCCATCGAGCTCCTCGCCCCGTTCAAGTACCTGGAGCGCAACGGGATCACCGTCTGGTTCTCGGTGCCGTCGCTCGCCGCCGTACTGCGCAAACGCGGGGTGCTGGGCCCCGGAACGTTGCCCACGCTCCGCTGGAGCCTGTTCTGCGGCGAGCCGCTGCCCAGGGCCACGGCAGAGGCGTGGCAGGCCGCGGCGCCGTCGTCGACCGTGGAGAACCTGTACGGGCCGACGGAACTCACCATCGCCTGCACGGCCTACCGCTGGGATCCGCGCACCAGCCCGGCGGAGTGCGTCCACGACAACGTGCCCATCGGACAGTCGTACGACGGGCTGCGGGCACTCGTCGTCGACGATCAGCTGAGGCCCGTCCCGGAGGGTGCGACGGGTGAGCTGTGCATGGCCGGGCCGCAGACCACGCCCGGTTACTGGCAGGCGCCCGAGTTGACCGCGCAGCGCTACTTCGAGCGCGGTGGCCTGACCTACTACCGCACCGGTGACCTGGTGCGCGAGCGGGACGGCCAGTTCGTCTGTGTGGGCCGCAACGACCAGCAGGTCAAGGTCGGCGGCCACCGGATCGAGCTGGGCGAGATCGAGGCCGCACTGCGCCGCGCCGGGGCCGTGGAGGCCGTGTGCCTGTTGTGGCCCGACACGGAAACGATCACTGCGGTGGTGTCGGGGGTCGAGGAGACGACCTGCTTGGCCGATGCGTGCGCCTCCAGCCTGCCCGCCTACATGGTGCCGCGGTCCGTGCACGCCATCGACGACATGCCGGTGAACGGCAACGGCAAGGTGGACCGCTCGGCGCTGCGCACGTGGCTCGACGGGCGACTGGCCCGCATATGACCCCGGAACACCGTCCATCCCCGGAAGGGAAATCATGAGCAGCGTTGACCACCTGATCGCCTACACCTTGGGCATCGCCGAGGAGCGGGTCACCGACCACCTTGAGTACCAGTCGATCCGGGAGTGGGACTCACTCGGCCATGTCTCGCTGATGGTGGCCCTGGAAGACAAGTACGGCGTTCCCGTCGATGACGAGCTCATCCTCGCGCTGCGCTCGGTCCCGGCGATCCGCGAGTTCGCCGAGGGCCGTGCCCCGAGCGCGGCTACCTCCTCTGCTGCCGGCGAGCGCTCCTGCGTGCGCCGTGGTCTGGAGGGCGTCAGCTTCGACCACACCACGATCACGCACATCGACGGTGCCGCGGGAGTTCTGGAGTACCGCGGCTACAGCATCCACGACCTGGCCGAACGTGCCTCCTTCGAGGAGGCGGCGTACCTGCTGGTTCACGGTGAGCTGCCGGACGCGGCCGAGCTTGAGGGTTTCGAACGGGAGCTGCGTGCCGCCCGCGTGCTGCCCCGGCCGATCCTGGACCTGGCCCGTTCGATGGCCCATGCCCATCCGATGGAGGCGCTGCGTACCTGTGTGTCCGCGCTCGGGGCGTTCGGTCCGCAGCGCGACCACGGCACCGATGAGACGTACGAGCAGGCCCGTGACGCCGGTATCGCGCTGATCGCCCAGATACCAATGATCGTCGCGGCGCACCACGCGTTCCGCAACGGACGTGAGCCGGTCGTGCCCCCGGCGGAGGCGTCGCATGCGGAGGCCTTCCTCACGGCTCTGCTCGGCGAGCGGCCGAGTCCCGCCGCGGCGCGGTTCATCAACAAGGGGCTGATCGTCCACGCCGACCACAGCTCGAACGCCTCGGCGTTCACGGCCCGTGTCGCCATCGGCTGCCGGGCCGGGATGACGGCGGCCATCACCGCCGCCGTCGCGGCGTTCGCGGGCTCCGTGCACGGGGGTGCGGCGGAGCGGGTCGTGGGCCTCATCGACGAGGTGGGCTCCCCCGACCGGGCGGGCGAGCACGTCGCCGAGCTGCAGCGGCAGGGCAAGCCGGTGATGGGGTTCGGCCACCGGGTCTACCGTACGGAGGACCCGCGGGTGCGTCACCTGCGCGCCACCGTGCTGGAGCTGAGCGAGGAGCGCGGCGACTCCCGTGGTCTGGACATCCTGGACGCGGTGGCGGCGGCGATGCGGCCGCTGAACCGGCACGGTGTCGCGCCGAACGTGGACCTGTACGCGGGTCTGGCCTACCGGCTGCTCGGGCTGCCCGACGATCTGGCGGTCGCGCTGTTCGTCGTCGGCCGGACCGCGGGCTGGGTGGCACAGGCGTTGGAGCAGCAGTCGAACAACGTGCTCATCCGGCCGCTCCTGGACTACGTGGGGCCGCACGGGCGCCAGTTCCCGGCCTCGGCCCACTGAGCGCCGTGCGAGAGAGAGGAAACAGGTTCCCCATGATCAGCCGGACTCGTCTTGCCGGGCAGGAGGCCGAGGTCTTCAGCCTGGCCCCGTTCGCCGCGGAGAGCGGATTTCATCTCGGCTCCGTGCCGTTCTCGGGGCGGGTCCTGCTGGAGTCGCTGTTGCGGTCCGGGGAGCGTGGCAAGGCCGCGGTACTGGGCAGGCGGCTGGCGGCGGGCGACCGTCCCGATCTGGAGATGGAGTTCAGGCCGGCTCGCATCCTCGTCCAGGACTACACGGGCATTCCGCTGCTGGTGGATCTCGCCGCACTGCGGGACCGGGTGACGGATCCGGGCCGGGTCAACCCCCGGCTTCCGGTGGACGTCGTCGTCGATCACTCGGTGCAGACGGACTGGTCGGGGAGCGCGGATGCGCTGGCCCGCAACGAGGCGCGCGAGATGGAGCGCAACGAGGAGCGGTACGCGTTCCTGAAGTGGGCCGAGGGCGCGTTCGACCGGCTACGGGTCATCCCGCCGGGCCGCGGCATCGTGCACCAGGTCAATCTGGAGCACCTGACGACCTCGGTGGCGCGGGGGCCCGGCGGTGTGCTGTTCCCGGACTCCGTGATCGGCACGGACAGCCACACCACGATGGTGAACGGTCTGGGTGTGCTCGGCTGGGGCGTCGGCGGTCTGGAGGCCGAGGCCCTGATGCTGGGGATGGCCCAGCCGATCCAGGTCCCCGAGGTGGTCGGGGTCCGGCTCACCGGGGCCGTGCGCGCCGGTACCTCGCCGACCGATGTGGTCCTCGCTCTGACGCAGCGGCTGCGCGCGCAGGACGTGCGCGGCCTGATGCTGGAGTTCACTGGTCCCGGCGTCGCAGCCCTGTCGGCTCCCGACCGCTGCACGATCGCCAACATGGCGCCCGAGTACGGTGCGATGACCGCCTTCTTCCCGGTGGACGCGGAGGTGCTGGACTATCTGCGGCGCACCGGCCGCCCCGCGTCTCAGGTCGCGCTCGCGGAGGAGTACCACCGTCATCAGCGGCTGCTGAACGAGGGGGAGGAGGAGCCCCGGTTCGGCCGTGTCATCGAGTTCGACCTCGGCGAGGTGGGGCCGAACCTGGCCGGGCCGAGCCGTCCGGACCAGCGGATCTCCCTCGGTGAGCTGCCCGGTTCCTTCGCCGCGCTGCATCCCGAGCCGCGGACCGTCGGCGGGCTCACCGACGGCGACATCGTCATCGCCTCCATCACCTCGTGCACGAGCACCTCGAACCCGAAGGCCATGCTGGCGGCCGGGGTGCTCGCCCGGCGGGCCGTCGAGCGCGGCCTGACCGTTCCGGGCCACGTGAAGACCAGCCTGTCGCCCGGCTCCCGGGCGGTGACCCGGTACTTGCGGGACGCGGGGCTGCTCACCGATCTGGAGGCGCTGGGGTTCCACGTCGCCGGGTACGGCTGCATGACCTGCAACGGCGGCAGCGGTCCGCTGCGCGAGGGCATCGGTGAGGCGGTCGGACGTGAAGGGCTGACGGTGGCCTCGGTCCTCAGCGGCAATCGCAACTTCGCATCGCGCATCCACGCGGACGTACAGGCCAACTACCTCGCCTCACCGGCCCTGGTGGTGGCGCTGGCCCTGGTGGGTCACCTGCGTGTCGACCTGGAGACCGAGCCGCTGGGCACCGGCCGCGACGGTGAACCGGTGTACCTGCGTGACCTGTGGCCGGAGGCCGAAGAGCTGGACGCGCTGGAGTCGGCGTACGTCACGCCGGAGGTGTTCGCGCAGGACGGCGCGCCGCAGGCCGCGTGGGATGCCATCCCCGCGCCCGTGTCGGACGTGTTCGGCTGGGACGAGGACTCCACTTATGTCCGGCCGCCCGCCTATGTGGACGCGACGGGGCGTTCCGGAGCGCTGGAGGGTGCCCGGGCGCTGCTCGTGCTGGGTGACGACGTCAGCACGGACCACATCTCACCGGTCGGGGCGATCCCGCCCGGTTCGCCGGCCGGGATCCATCTGCGGGAGCGGGGGGTGCGGGACTTCAACTCCTACGGCTCTCGGCGCGGCAATCACGAGGTGATGGCGCGCGGTACGTTCAGCAATCCGCGCCTGCGCAACCGGCTGGTCGGCGAGGGCGATGCGGGTGGCATGACGCTGCATGTTCCGAGCGGGGAGAAGCTGCCCGTCTTCGACGCCGCACAGCGGTACGCCGACGAGGGGACGGCGCTGATCGTGCTCGCGGGGCGCAGCTACGGCATGGGCTCGTCCCGGGACTGGGCGGCGAAGGGCCCTTGGCTCCTCGGGGTGAGGGCGGTTCTCGCCGAGAGTTTCGAACGCATCCACCGCGCGAACCTCTGCGCGATGGGGATCCTTCCCCTGCTGCTTCCCGAGGGCCGCAGTTGGGCGGAGCTCGGCCTGACCGGCCGAGAGGAGTTCGATCTGGCGCTGGACACGGTCCGGGAATCCGGCGAGGCGCAGGTCACCGCAGGTCAGGTCCGCTTCACCGTGCGCGCCGACGTGCGCTCGTCGGGTGAGTGGGACGTCCTGCTGGCGGGCGGCACCTTGCCGCATCTGCTCGAACGGCTACGGAAGGGTACTGCGGCGTGATCACGACGGACATTCTCGGCGAGCTGGGTCTGAGCACAGCGGCGCACTCCGACGAGCTGGCGGCCGGTGCGAAGAGCTTCGTTCCGGTGCACGCGGGTACGCACGACCTGCGCATCGGCACGCTGCTGGACCTGCTGGACCGGCATGAAGAGCTGCTGCCGCCGCGCACCGGGCACCTGGGCAACTGGGAGGACATCGCCCTCGGGCGTTCCGGCCCGATGGACTTCAACACCGCGATCTGCGGCAGCGGTTACGGCTACCCCCTCATCTACGGGTTCACTCGTACGGAGGCCGATACCGAGGGCGGGGACGAGACGTACCAGCCGGGTTCGCTGATCGATCAGGGGCGGCGGCGCCCCCTGCCGCTGTACACGTGGGACGGTCAGGGCTTCGCCCGTCGTGACCGCAGCCGCCCGTTGTTCTGCCCGCTGACCCAGACGGAGGTGGACGGGGAGCTCGTTCCGCTGGTCGAAGTGCACTGGCGCCGGATGCTCGCGATCCCGGGTTACCCCTTCAGGCAGTGGGCCACCACGCTGGTCGACAACGGCCCGCTGGTCGTCGACATGCTCACCCTGCTGATCGACCAGGCCGACCCCACGGCCCGGAAGGGCACCCGGCTGCAGGAGCTGATCCGGCAGTCGGTGCGGCTGGACGGTGAGGTGGGCCGCTGTGAGGTGGTACGGGACGGCGCGGGATTCGTGATCGACGGGCACCGGTTCCCGTCGGCGCGTGCGCTCGCCGAGGCCGTACTGCTGACCGTGCGGGCGTTGGCGGAGCCCCGCTGGTTCTTCGGTCAGATACGTGAGCTGCCGCCGGTCCTTCCGGTGATGTCGTTGCAGTTGAGCACGGTGCTGTGGGGGCTGTTGGACACGCACCACCCGGATCGTCCGGCCGGCTCCGCGCCGGAGAGCCCGTTCGTCACCCATCTGCACTGGGGTGCCCGTGCCATGGCGGGCTGCCCGCCCCGGCGCGGCGGGTATCTGGTGCGCAAGTCGACGGTCAGGTCGCTGCGGGCCATCACGACGCCGCTGGTCGAGCACTTCGATGAGGCGAATCCGCTGGCCTTCGTGTTGCTGCCGGCCCAGGCCTTCATGCTCTGCCCGTCCAGTACCTCGCCGGGAGACCCCGAGCTCCTCGCGGGGCTGTTCAAGGATGTCCTGGCGGGCGGCCCTGACCGTGCCTACGACACGTCGCTGGGCTGGCTGTCCTCGCACGGTGAGCGGCTCTCGGATTATCTGCGGGGGCGGTTCAAGGCCGACAGCGGGGTGCGGGTGGGTGGCACGCCCCGGGATCCGGGCGTGCCGGTGGAGCCCGAGGGCTTCCGTGATCTGACATTCCGTCAGGCATGCAGTGTCGTCGCGGCTTTCGAGGAGGCCCTGGGATGAGGCTGGCCCACCGGACCGTGTCCGTCCCCCTCGCGGAGCCGTTCGCCAGCAACACCGGCGTCACGACCGAGGTGCGCCAGGTGGTGGTCGAGCTGTCCTTCCAGGACTTGACCGGCTACGGCACGGCGCGTGGGGCCGACGCGGGGGAGATCGCCGCCTGCGCCCCCCTGGTGAAGGGTCTCTCCCCGTACGAGCTGCACCGTGTCCTCGGGCGGCTGACGGCGGCCGGGGTGACGCCCGCGGCGAGGTCCGCCGTGGACATGGCTCTGCACGACCTGCTCGGCAAGGCGTGCGGCCAGCCGCTTCGGCGGCTGCTCGGGCTGGCCGGGCTGGCCACCCCGCCGACGGCCGTGTCCATCGGCGCGGGCCCGGCCGAGGAGCTTCTCGCCCGGGGGAAGGAACTGGCCGAGTGGCCGGTCGTCAAGCTGAAGCTCACCCCACAGGACGACGGCAGCCGGGCCGGTGTGCTGCGCTCGGTCTACGGGGGCCGGATCCTGGTCGACGGCAACGGGTCCTGGACGCCCGAGCAGGCCGTGCGGGTCGCCGAGGAACTGCACCGGCACGGGGTCGAGCTGCTGGAGCAGCCCGTCGCCGCGGGACCCCCGGACGAGGCTCTGGCGTACGTACACGAGCGTTCGCCCGTACCGGTCTTCGCCGACGAGGACTGCGTGGGCCCCGGCGACGTCCTGCGGCTGCGCGGCCGGGCGAGCGGCATCAACATCAAACTGCTCAAGTGCGGCGGCCTTCTGGCGGCCCGCGAGATGATCGCGCTGGCCCGGCAGTGCGGTCTTGAGGTCATGCTCGGCTGCAAGGTGGAGAGCGCGCTCGGCGTGACCGCCATGGCGCAGCTGGCGGGCCTGGCCGATCACCTGGACCTCGACGGTCACCTCGGGCTCGTCGGCGACCCGTTCGACGGCATCCGCATCGACCGCGGGTCCCTCGTCGTGCCCCTGGCGCCGGGAATCGGCGCGCGTACGAAACCCAAGGGAGAGAATTGACATGCGCCTGCGTTGTGCCGTACTCGACGACTTCCAGGACGTC
The DNA here is from genome assembly GCF_057834465.1 of Streptomyces sp. GL_140. Taxonomy (NCBI): domain Bacteria; kingdom Bacillati; phylum Actinomycetota; class Actinomycetes; order Kitasatosporales; family Streptomycetaceae; genus Streptomyces; species Streptomyces sp. GL_140. The sequence continues at coordinate 338,010 of NZ_JBYQMJ010000002.1, read as the reverse complement.
GCCACGACCATCGCCGACTGGAGCCCTCTCCAGGATCGGGTGGAGGTCGTCGGCTTCACCGAGCACTTCACCACTGAGGAGGACCTGGCGGCCGCGCTCGCCGGCTATGACATCGTCGTCACCCTGCGCGAACGCGTCGCCTTCCCGGCTTCCCTGCTGGATCGGCTGCCCCGGCTGAGGCTCCTCGTCGCATCCGGGATGCGCAACTCCGTGATCGACTTCGCGGCAGCGGAACGCAACGGCGTCACCGTGTGCGGTACCGCCAGCTCCTCCACCCCGCCGGTCGAGCTCACCTGGGCCCTGCTCCTCGGGCTCGCCCGGGGAGTCGTACCCGAGAGCAACGCCTTGCGCAGCGGGGGCCGTTGGCAGTCGACCGTCGGCGCCGACCTCCACGGCAGCCGCCTCGGCCTGCTGGGCCTGGGGAAGATCGGCAGCCGGGTCGCCCAGGTCGCTCGCGCCTTCGGCATGGAGGTGACGGCCTGGAGCCAGAACCTCACCCAGGCGCGCTGCGACGAGGTCGGCGTCCGGCTGGCCGGTTCCAAGGAGCAGCTGCTCTCCACGAGTGACTTCGTCTCCGTACACCTGGCCCTGGGCGAGCGCACCCGCGGCTTGCTCGGCGCTCGCGAGCTCGCCCTGCTCAAGCCCTCCGCGTACCTCGTCAACACCTCCCGCGCGGCCATCATCGACCAGGAGGCCCTGCTGGCCGCCCTGCGCGAAGGTCGGATCGCCGGCGCGGCACTGGATGTCTTCGACGTCGAGCCGCTGCCCGCGGACCATCCCCTGCGGACGGCGCCGCGCCTCCTGGCCACCCCTCACCTCGGCTATGTGTCCCAGGCCAACTACCGGACCTACTACGGCCAGGCCGTGGAGGACATCCAGGCGTTCCTCGACGGCAGTCCCCTGCGCCGCCTCGGCTGACGCAGGCACACCACCAGCCCGTACCTCTGTCCCTCTGGAGATCCACGTGAGCCCTCACCGTCGCATGATGAAGCTCGGCGCGTTCCTGCCCGCACCGGGGCACCACGTCGCCGCCTGGCGACATCCTGACGCCCGCCCCGACGGCGGCCTCGACTTCGACTACTACCGCTCGCTGGTGCAGACCGCGGAGCGGGGGATGTTCGACATGGTGTTCCTGTCCGACGGTGCGGGAGTGCGCACCAAGTACGCGGATGCCGACGAGTTGAGCCGTCAGGGCCGGATGGTGCACTTCGAGCCGATGACGCTGCTGTCCGCGCTCGCCGTGCACACCCGTCACATCGGTCTGACGGCCACGTCCTCCACGACGTACAACGCGCCGTTCACCGTGGCCCGCCAGTTCGCCTCGCTCGACCACCTCAGCGCGGGCCGGGCCGGCTGGAACGTCGTCACCTCCGCCACCGATGCGGAAGCCCGCAACTTCAACCTGGACAAGCAGCCGGAACACGCGGCGCGCTACCAGCGGGCCCGCGAGTTCATGCAGGTTGTCACCGGGCTGTGGGACAGCTGGGAGGACGACGCCTTCCTCTACGACAAGGAATCCGGGCGCTTCTTCGACCCCGAGAAGCTCCACATACTCGGCCACAGGGGCGAGCACTTCTCGGTCCAGGGACCGCTCAACGTCAGCCGCCCGCCCCAGGGCCACCCCGTCATCGTGCAGGCCGGCTCCTCCCCCGACGGCCAGGACTTCGCGGCCCGGTGGGCCGAGGTCGTCTTCACGGTGCAACAGACCCTGGAGCAGGCGCAGGACTACTACCGTGGGCTGAAGAGGCAGGTGGCCGCCTACGGCCGCGACCCCGACCACGTGAAGATCATGCCGGGAGCGTTCATCGTGGTGGGCCGTACGCAGGCCGAGGCCGAGGACAAGTACGCCACGCTGCAGGAGCTCGTCGACCCGGTCGTCGGCCTGGGCATGCTCTCGTACCAGCTCGGCATGGTCGACCTCTCCGGTTATCCGCTCGACGGTCCGCTGCCTGAGCTGCCGAGTACCGAGGGCAGCGCCGGTAAGCAGCAGATGATCTACGAGAAGGCGCGGCGCGAGGGACTCACCATCCGCGAGCTCTACCTGTCGGTGGCAGCCGGGCGCGGCCACTGCTTCCTGCTCGGCACACCCGAGTCGATCGCGGACGAGCTGGAGGAATGGTTCGTCGGAGGGGGTGCCGACGGCTTCAACATCATGCCCGACTACCACCCCGGTGGTCTGGACGCCATCGTCGAGCTGCTCGTGCCCGAGCTCCAGCGGCGCGGGCTGGTGCGCACCTCGTACGAAGGCAGCACGCTCCGGGAGAACCTCGGACTGCCGCGTCCCTCCTTCACCACTTCCGGAGGTCTGCTGTGACCGTCGAGGCAGCGGATCTGCGCTCGGTACTGCGGTCGCACGCGTCCGGGGTCGCGGTCCTCACCGCGGATGGTTGCGCCGGGCCGGCGGGGGTGACCATCACTTCGTTCACGTCCATCAGTGCCGAGCCGGCCCTCGTGTCCTTCGCACTGGCCGACACCTCAAGCACATGGGACCTGATCAAGGATTCCGACTGGTTCGCGGTGCAGCTCCTGGGTGCCCACCAGTCCGACATAGCGAAACGTTTCGCCACCTCTGGCACCGACCGCTTCGCACCGCCCACCAACTGGCGCACCGGCCCGCACGGTGTGCCGCTCCTCGACGACTGCCTGTGCTGGCTGGTCTGCTCCAAGCACCACCAGATCACGCTCGGCGACCACCATCTGGTGGTGGGCGCCGTGGAGCACGTAGAGACAGGAACACCCGGGGCCAGCCTGGTGCACGTCCAGGGGAACCTGCAGCCCGTCACGTCCGCCTCCGCGCCAAGGAACTGAACCATGCCCAAAGTGCTGCTGCTCTCCCGTCAGCCGCTGACCGAACGTCCGCTCCACGAGTGGCTGGACAACACCGCGCAGGACATCGTCCTGGTCACCACCCCCGAGGCCGTGGCCGGCGCGGAGGACATCCTGGCCGAGCACTTCCCGCATCACCGGCTCGTCCCCGACTACGACTCCTGGGCCACCGAACAGGCCGCCGAGGAGGCGGCCCGGGAGTACGGGGTCGACCTCGTCGCGAGCACCAGCGAGGGCGACGTACTGCGCGCCGCCCGGCTGCGGGCCCGGCTGGGGCTGACCGGTCAGAGCACCGCGTCCGCCACCGCCTACCGCGACAAGGTGGTCATGAAGCAGCTGGCCCGGGCGGCCGGTGTCCGCGTGCCGGCCTTCGCTCCGATCGATGACCCGATGGACCTGCTCGACTTCATCGACGCGGAGGGATTTCCCGTCGTGGTCAAACCGCGCTCCGGGGCCCGGTCGGTGGGTGTCGCGATCCTGCGCACCCCGGCGGACCTGACCGCCTTCCTCGGCCGTGAGCCCGACTCGGTCCCCTTCCTGCCGGGCCAGTGGATGGCCGAGAGCTTCGCGCACGGCGACTTCTTCCACGTCGACGGCATCATGCGCGACGGCCGGACCGTCCACGCCTGGCCCTCCCGGTATACCGGCGGGCTCGCGGAGCGCATCCGTGACGAGACGCACGTGGGCAGCGTCCTGCTGGACCCCGACGACAGCCGCGTCCCCGCACTGCTGGGCATGACGGAGGAGGTGATCGCCGCCCTTCCCGGCTCCCCGCTGGGCCTCGCCTTCCACCTCGAAGCATGGATCGGAGAGGATGGCGTACCCGTCCTGTGCGAGATCGCCAGCCGGGCGGGCGGCGCACTGATCGCCGAGACCTACGAGCGCGGGCTCGGCATCCAGCTGGCCAGGGAAGGGCTGAGGGCCCAATGCGGCTCCCCCCTCGCGCTGGAGTGCCAGCCGACCGCTCCCTCCGCGGCCATCGGCTGGCTTCTCCTGGCGCCCGGGCACGGCAGGTTCGTACCGCCCGCAGAGCCCTGTCCCGTGCCGGGCATCGATCTTGAGCTCCTGCTGGAGGCCGGGACACCGCGACAGGGCGTCGAGCACGTGGCCGACGCGGCGGCGCACGCCTTCATCCAGGCGGAGGGCGCCGAACAGGTCCGCGCACGCCTGGACGAGCTCACGGACTGGTGGCACACCAACACGGCCTGGCGCCCCTAGCCCGTATCGCGCACACTCCCCACGGATCACAGAGATGAGTCGTCATGACTGAACACGTTCTGGTCGTCGGCCCCGGCCGCGACTTTCCGGCCCGGATACGCCGGGCCATGCCCGGCGCCGAGACCACGGTGATCGTCCAGCTGGAGTACGTCGGCAACGTCCGCGAACCGGGCGGCAACACCCGGGTGATCGGCATCCGGGGCGATGCACCCGACCAGGACTGGATCGATCTGGCCGCGGCCGCGCACGCCCTGCAGCCCTTCACCCGGATCGCCGCCTTCGGTGAGCGCAACCAGGACCGCTGCGCGGCGATCGGCCAGGCGCTCGGTCTGTCCACCCACTCTCCGCAGACGGTGGCCCTGGTCCACGACAAGGAGGCCATGCGCTCACGGCTGCGCGAAGCGGGTGTCGATCCCACCGCCCACGCGCGGGTCGCGGATCTGGAGGAGTTGCGCGCCTTCGTACGGGAACACGGGATGCCGTGTGTGGTGAAGCCCATATCGGGTGCTGGCAGTGCAGGCGTCTCCAAGGTGGCGCACGAGGGCGAGCTGGCCACGGCTTTCGACCGGGCCGGCGGCAGCTACCTGGGCCTGCCGAACACAGGCGTGCTGGTCGAGCAGTACCACGAGGGCCCGCAGTTCAGCGTCGAGGCGTTCTCGGAGAACGGCGAGCACCAGGTGGTCGGCATCACCCGCAAGTACTCGGACCCGGTGACCTTCGTCGAGCTGGGCCATGTCTCGCCGGCCGAGCTGCCGGCCAGGCAGCGGCAGGAGGTCCAGGCCTGTGTGGAGCGCATGCTGAACGCCCTGGACATCGAGTCGGGCCCCACCCACACCGAGATCATCCTCACCGCTGCGGGCCCACGGGTCATCGAGACGCACGTCCGCACGGGAGGCGACGAGATTCCGTCCCTGACCCTCGACGCGACCGGTGTCGACCTCGACGACTGCGCCGTGCGGCAGACCCTCGGGGAGAAGGTGCTGCCGGGGATCCGCGCTACGCTCGCCGAGGTGCGCACGCTTCCCAGCTCGGCGATCTGGTTCGCGGGGCTGGAGACCTCCGGCCTGCTCGAAGAGGTCGCCGGGGCGGACCGGGCCCGGGCGGTGCCCGGTGTGAGCGAGGTGGGCCTCCTCGTCCCCCTCGGTTCGAAGATCGGTGTCCTCACGACGTCCAAGTCACGCGTGGCCAGGGCACGCGCGCTCGGGCCGACCGCGGACAAGGCCGTGGCGGCGGCCCAAGAGGCGGTGGCGCGCCTGGAGTTCCGGCTGAGCGTCCGCGCCGCGGAGGGACCCACCGTTTGACCGGCCCGGGCCGCCACAGCCTCCGGGTGTGGCGGTGGGCGGGGGTGCGCACGGGGCAGCAAATCGGTCACGTAGTCTGAAAATATGCTTTATCTCAGTCGCCGGACCACACCGCGCATCACCACCCGAATGCTCTTCGCACAGGTCGTGGTCTTGCTGCTCGTGCTCGGCGCGGGGTTCGCCCTGACTGCCGTGCTCTTACGTGACCAGGCGGAGCGGCAGTACATCCAGCGGGCGTTAGCCGTCGGGCGTACCACCGCCGATACCTGGCTGGTCATCGACCGGATCGAATCGGGCAAGGACCCCGAGGGCTCCGTGCAGCAGGAAGTCGAGCACATCCGCCGACGCACGGGCATGCATTACATCGTCGTCACCGATGCGCACGGCATCCGGTACTCCGACCCCAACCCCTCCCAGGTCGGCAAACCGGTGAGCACCGGCTCTTCCACGCTCAGCGACCAGGAGTCGGTTTGGGTGCAGGAAGGCGGCCTCGACGAGGCCAGCGCGAAGGTGCCGGTGACAGGCGCCAACGGCAGGGTGATCGGCGAGGTCGCCGTCGGCATCCAGCTGCGGACCGCGGACTCGGCGGCGGCACCCAAGGTCTGGGCCGCCGCGTTGTTCGCCTGCGGCGTGCTGCTGCTGGGGACCGCAGCAGCCGTACGACTGGCCCGGTGGCTGAAGCGGCAGACCCTCGGTCTGGAACCGGCGGATCTGGCCAATCTGCTCCGCAAGCACGAGGCGGTCATCGGGGGAGTCGGCGACGGAGTGCTGGCGGTCGACGACTGCGGGAACGTCACCGTGTGCAACGCGGAGGCGTCGCGGCTGCTCGGCGGGACACCGTCACCCGGAACACCCATGGCCGAAGCCGGGATCCCCACGGCTCTGCTCCGGGTGCTCTCGTCCCGTCAGGAGCTGCGCCAGAGCCTGCTGGCAGTCGGTGACCGGCTGCTCGTCGTGACGGCGCAGCCCGTACGCCGCGGAGACCAGGACCTCGGCCACGTCCTCACCCTGCGTGACCGCACGGAGATGGACGAGCTGGAACGGGAGCTGGCAGGGCTGCGAGCACTGTCGGACGCCCTGCGCGCGCAGGCCCATGAGTACACCAACCGGCTCCACACCCTCTCCGGCCTGCTGGCCATGGGTGCCTACGAGGAGGCCGAGATCCACCTGCGCGAGCTGTCGGCCTCGCCGCTGGCCACCGAAAGCCGTGACGGCGGGCGGATCGTCGACCCCTACCTGCGCGGTCTGCTGGCGGCCAAGACGGCCGTGGCCTCGGAGCGGGGCATCGAGCTGCGGCTGATGCCCGGGTCCCATCTGCCGCGCAGGCTCACCGATCCGCTGAGTGTGGTCACCCTGGTGGGGAACCTGCTGGACAACGCCACACGGGCCGCCGCCGAGGGCTCCCGCGTACCAGCCTGGGTGGAGCTCGACGTGCTGGCCGAGGAAGACACGCTGCACGTGGCCGTGGTCGACAGCGGAGACGGCGTACCGGCCGACGTCGCTGACCAGTTGTTCGCCTACGGTTTCACCACCCGGCCGGACAGCGAACGTGCGGGGCACGGGCTGGGACTGCCGCTTGCCCGCCAGCTCGTCGCCAAGCACGACGGTGAGCTGAAGCTGGAGCGGCGCAGCGGCCCCGACCACGGGGCCGTCTTCATCGCCCGCGTCCCGGAGGTGGTGGAGCCACCAGGAAGCCCAGACGGGTTCGTGGAGGCCGTGACCGGAACACCCTTCCGAGGAGCCGAGCAATGATCCGAGTACTCGTCGTCGACGACGACTACCGCGTGGCCGACTTACACACGCGCTACGTCACCGGGGTGGCGGGATTCGAAGTGGTCGACACCGCGCGCACCGCCCGGCAGGCGGCCGAGCTCGACGAGCGTCTGCGCCCCGACCTCGTCCTGCTGGACCAGTACCTGCCGGACCAGTTGGGAAGCTCCCTGCTGCCGGCACTGCGCGCCGACGTCATCATGGTGACGGCCGCCGCGGACGCGCCGCAGATCCGGCTGGCGCTGGGTCGCGGCGCGGTGGGATACCTGATCAAACCGTTCGATGCGAGCACACTGGCGAGGCGCCTTGAGTCGTATGCCCGCTACCGAGCGCAGCTCCTGGGCAGCCGGACCTTGAACCAGGAGCAAGTCGACCGCGCCCTGCGGTCGTTGTGCGGCACGGACCGTGTCTCTGGTGGACGTCGCAAACGTCGCTCGCCCACCGCCGAACTGGTCGCGACGGCGGTCTGTGAGGCCGACGCCCCGGTCACCGCGAGCGAGATCGCCCTCAGCCTCGGCCTGTCCCGTACGACGGCACAGCGTTACCTCGCCGACCTGTCCGCCGACGGCACGGTACGGGTGGAGCTGCGGTACGGCACCGCCGGGCGGCCGGAGCACCTCTACCGGTGGAAGGCACCATCCGGGTGACCGCATGCGGGCACGACGGGAAGCTGCCGCGCGGCCGGCCTCACGAGAAGACGGCCCCCGCGGCCGGCGGCCATTTTCAGCGCACCAGCGACGAGCTCGACGCGGTGGTGGTCCGCCATCGCGTACCCGATCACCTCGCGGGGTAGCCACGTCGACGACCGTCGCCAGGGCGTGTACCGCTTGCTCGTATTGCGCTTCTTGCTCACTACTGGGAACTGCTTCCTCCAGGAAATGACGCACGCCACGGGCAGCCTCGCGGGCGATCCGGGTCCGGCGCGAGCGGAACACTCGTGGGGAGGAGGGCGCGTCGGCATGCCACCCAGCGGGATAATCACTACCTTTCGGGCATGCTCGCCAATCAAGTGATCGCATCCCTCCCTGCCTTAGCATCGACCACGCCCAAGCCGCGAGTCATGTACGACGCCTGTCCCCTCTGCTCCGACCCGGGCATCTCCACGCTTCGGACGGGGGACTGCTCACAACACCTGTTGTACAAGCCGGTGGTCGAGCCAGTCATGACGTGGATGCGCTGCACCGGCTGCGCACACGTCTTCACCAACGGCTACTTCTCGGACGAGGTCTGTGCGGAGGTCTTCTCCTCGACCAACCCGAACCAGCAGCCGGGCGCGTCGTTCGAGCAGAACCGCTACGTATCGGCGCGCATCGTGGAGCGGGTGGCGCAGTACGTCGCGGACGGCCGTTGGCTCGATGTCGGCTTCGGCAACGGGTCACTCCTGTTCACGGCGGAGGAATGGGGTTTTGAGCCTCAGGGACTCGATCTGCGGCCGTCGACCACCGAGGGGATCCGACAGCTCGGCGTCGAGGCCCGCTGCGCCGACCTTACGACGCTCGATGAGCCCGGCCGGTACTCCGTCATCAGTCTGGCGGACGTCTTGGAGCACATGCCTTACCCCGGTGAGGGCCTGGCCGCCGCGCACCGGTTACTGCGGGAGGACGGCGTGATCTTCGCGTCGATGCCCAACTACAACTGTGCGGCCTGGCGGCTGCTCGACGCGGGCAACGTCAACCCGTACTGGGGTGAGCTGGAGCACTTCCACAACTTCAGCCGTCAGCGTCTCTGCGACCTGCTGGAAGAGCACGGTTTCCAGCCCCTGCGGTACTCGGTCAGCGAGCGTTACCGCGTGTGCATGGAGGTGATCGCGCGCCGCGTTTGAGGGGCATCCGCGCCGAACTTCGTGGCGCGTTCCTCGGCGGAGCACTGCGTGACATCGCTGTAGGGCAGCTTGTGCACGACGATCAGCTCGCCGCGCTCGTCGAGCGCCTCGTGGTCGAACAAGTACGCATCAGGGCAGGCCCGTCGGAAGCGGCGTTGCGCAGAGCACTGAGGGGGCTGCGGGTTCGGGAAGTACCCCCGGACCCGCAGCCGCACGTCAGGAGCTACTCCTGTTCCTGCTGCTCATCATCGATGCCCAGGGCGTCTTGCGCCTTGCCCTGGGCATTGCCGACCTGCTCCTCGTACTTGCCGCCGGTCTTCTCGTCAACCTCGTCACCGACACTCCCGGTGACGTCCTTGGCCTTGTTTTGCGCCTGATCCTTGAACTTGTCTAACGCGCCCATTTCAAGCTCCTCTCAAGAGGTGAGGGCGGCTGATGTGACTAGCGCTCAAAACGCACATACCGTCACAAATCAGCCATGTCATGCATCATCCTAAGCCTGTGCCGGAAATACCCGCCACTGCAGCGCCTGGGGGCCCTCCCAACCTGAGACCAGGCGAAGGCCTGCGGGTTCACAGCTGCCCCTCAAGAACAGCAGGGCCGCCTGTGCTTGACTTTGCAGGGGAGAGTCCTTGCAGCGAAGTCGCGGAGCGGCGGCGTCCTCTATGCATCCGTCATCTCACGGATGCCAACAAGGGGATTGACACTTCCGGGCCGTCGGTACGGTGTAGAGATTCCTGGCGGCCTTCAGCCGGGAGGTCGTCCTCAGAAAAGTGCCAGGCCCTCGCCACTGGTGACGGCGATGACAGGCCGGGACTGCAGGACCGCGTCTCTCGCCGGCTGGTGCGGGGTAACCGCCACCCCCACGATCTCCTTCGTCGCGACATCGATGAACCACGTCACCCACGGACAGGCCGCAGAACCTTCGAGACCCACGCGTACCGGGATCCGCTTGTGATCACCCTCCCAACACGCATGGACATGCCGCGCTCACACCAGTCCGCGCGGGCTTCCGGGCCGACAGGCGCCCCTCACGCCGGGCCACCGACAGCCAGCTCGACACCGTCCGCTCGGACACACCCAAAGCCGAAGCAGCCAACCGCGCATGTGCAGAACCGAGTTCACCGCGACCATCGCTGTCCACGGCCACGCACCCCACTCCGACACGCCGGACCGCATCCCACCAACGAGTGACGACCCCAGCAGACCGAGCAGCAGAGTTCGACAGATCTCAGTGATTCCTAATGCTGTCTGTCAAGCCGCGAGGGCGGTCGGCGGCGTGAGCTCGTAGCACCGTCCGTCGCGCAGAAGGGCCCAGAGGACGTTGACGCGGCGGCGGGCGAGGGCGAGGACGGCTTGGGTGTGGCGCTTACCCTCGGCGCGTTTGCGGTCGTAGAACCGGCGGGACTCTTCGGACCGTCGGATGCTGAACAGCGCGGAGGTGTAGATGGATCGCCAGGCATCGGGGGTACAGGGCTCCACCTCACGGAAGCTGAGGGGAAAGCGGAAGTACAGCCGCACGCAGTGCGAGATCACCTCCATCGGACAACGGTGATTTCCTGTACGACGTAGAGGTCCGAGCTCGTGGCCGGCAGCGATACCGGCAGCGCCCGACTCTGAATCAGCCCTGACGGTGCCGCCGTGATCCCTTGGTGGATGTACCCGTATGCCAGAATCAAGTGCGTCGCCAGAATTCATCGGCCCTGCGACCCGGCTTGAATCCATTCGCTTGAGCCATCAATGCCGCCTGCGTGAATCCGAATGCGAGCGAGTCCGGGTCATGCGCGTCGCTGGCAAACGAAATTCCGGCGCCCTTCTCTTCGTACCACCAGCGGACGATGCAAGAATCCATAGGGACTCGCGTATTCACTTCGAGTATCCTTTCGCTTTTCGCAAGCTCCCGGAGCACCGCCCGGTATTCTTCTTCAAAGTGCGATACGTCATAGGGAATGCCGCCACTTGGCCAGTACCGTACGGGATAGTCGACATGCGCCAGAACCTCCATGTCGTCAAACTCTCTGATCATGATGATGACTTCCTCCAGGTAGCTGCGGAGTCCGTCGCCTGGCGGAACCTCGCTGTACCCCCAGCAAAAGTCGCTGGAACCTCCACCGAACCGAAATGAATGCATCGATCCGAGTACGCGTTCAAACCTCCCGCGTCGCAACAGGTCCCTTGCACGCTCGACGTGCCAGTGCGGATCCCCCAGCTCGACGCCTGAAAGGATACGAAGTTCAGGGAACATGTGCCTGCACCGCTCCAGGCACTCAAAGTATCCGTCGAGATCGAACTGCGGCGCGATCAGAAAGCCATCTGCCAAAAAATCTTTAAGTTCATCAGGGATGACAGTCCCCGGTGGGATTAATTGCGGCCCCAGATCCGCATGCTCGGTAAAGGCGATCGAAGGCAGGCCCAATTCCACCGCGCGGGCACAGGTTAATTCCATCGATCCCCGGTGAGCATCCCAAGACCATTCACTGTGGACGTGACTATCAGGGGACAGCAAGATCGTCTCCTTGAACTAGTGTGTACATTAAGCGAGTAATCTCAACGCCACCGCCAGGTCCGCCGTTCAGGCCCCGCCTCAGAGAGTCGGAAACTCGCGCAGGCGCCACCGACGGCATCCCACCAGGTAGGTGCCGAGATCCTCGGCCGCGAAGCGGTCTCGATCCCAGGCCTGGGGGTCAGTGGCCGGCCCGGTCCGGCTGACGTAGCCGACGGCTTGGTGGCGGGCAGGGGTCAACTGGAGCCTGCACAGCTGGTAGATGCTGTCCTCGTAGGCGTCGACGATCTGCCATTCCGGCCGTTGGAGATCGAGCAGCACGAGGCCGTGGGTCCACCCCGTACCCGGCACCAGCACGGGATAGCTGCGGTCCGGGACCGCCACTGCCCGCCAGCCCTCGATGCTCGCCTCCTCAGTCGCCGGCACTCGCCCGAGCAGTGCACGCAGGACGTCGGGGAAGGTGAGCGTGCCGTACACAAACAGCGCCACCGGGGCAGGCGGCAAGACGGCCAACCGGTCAGGACCGGTCCTGGGTCGGGGAGCGGAAGTCGCAGACATGGGGCGTCTCACTCTCTATGGATGGCCGACGACGCGGTCCGACTTCGGTCACAGTCGCTCGAAGCCGCGGATCAGCTCCCAGTCGGTGACGGCTGTCTCAGAGGCGGTGATCTCCACTCGGGCGGCGTTGACGTAGTGGTCCACCACCTCGTCGCCGAAGGCCTGACGGGCCAGGACCGATCCGTCGAAGCGTTCCGCGGCCTCACGCAGGTTCGCCGGAAGCTTGGGCCGGTCGGACTCATAGGCATTGCCGGCAACCATGTCCGGGGGTGCCAGCTCCGCGTCGATGCCATACAGACCGGCGGCGATCATCCCGGCCAGGGCGAGGTACGGATTGGCGTCGGCGCCCGGCACTCGGTTCTCCACCCGCAGCGACGGGCCGTGCCCCACCACCCGCAGCGCGCACGTACGGTTGTCCCGGCCCCACGTCATACGGGACGGCGCGAAGCTGCCTTCAGTGAACCGCTTGTAGGAATTGACGTTGGGTGCGTAGAGCAGCGTGAGGTCGCCGAGACCGACCATCTGGCCGGCCAGGAAGTGCCGCATGAGCGGGGACATCTCCGAGCCGTGGGAGCCGGCTGCGAACACCGGTTCGCCTTGGGTCGAACGGAGGCTGAAGTGCACGTGGCAGGAGTTGCCCTCGCGTTCGTTCGCCTTCGCCATGAAGGTGAGGCTCATGCCCTCCTGTGCGGCGATCTCCTTGGCGGCGTTCTTGTAGATGGCGTGATGGTCGGCCGTGGTCAGCGCATCCTGGTAGCGGAACACCACCTCGTACTGGCCGAGGTTGCACTCCCCCTTGGCGGATTCAACCAGCAGTCCTGCGGCCACCAGTTCGCCACGGAGGCGTCGCAGGAGCGGCTCCATGCCGGCCGTCCCCAGCACCGAGTAGTCCACGTTGTAGTCGCTCGTGGCGGTGAGGCCGTGATAGCGGCGGCGGCGCGCCTCCTGATACGACTCGTGGAACGCGATGAACTCCAGCTCGGTGCCCACGTAGGCGAGGAGGCCTCGCTCGGCGAGCCGATCGAGCTGGCGCTGCAGGATCTGGCGTGGTGACGCCTGCACGGGCTCGCCGTCCTGCCACCTCGCGTCGCAGAGCACCAGTGCTGTCCGGGGTTGCCAGGGCACGATGCGAAGGGTGGCCAGGTCCGGCCGGAGCACGAAGTCACCGAAGCCGGTTTCCCACGAGTTGAGCTCATAGTTGGGGATGGGCCGCATCTCCACATCGGTGGCCAACAGGTAGGCGCAGGCTTCTGCGCCGGAGTCGGCGATCTCGTCGAGGAAGTGCTGGACGTGGTAGCGCTTGCCCTGCAACCGGCCCTGCATGTCGGTCAGTGCCACGACGACGGTGTCGACCGCTCCGGCCTTGGCAAGGTCTTGCAGCTGGCTGAGGCTGAGCTGTGCTTGCATGGCGTCATCACCCGCTCGGCGTCGTGGTGGAAGCGATGGGGGCGTGGTGGGAAAACGATTCGGTGGCGGCAAGGATCGACCGAACGTGGGCTTCCGGTGGAACAGTGATCCGGACCCGGTCGGCCAAGGGTGAACTGAACGTCCGGACCTTGACTCCCCAACTGTCCAGCCACCGCGCGTAGGCGGGGCCCGGCGTGCGCACCAACACGAAGTTGGCGTCCGATCGGTAGGCGGCAAACCCGGGAATCGCCGTCAGGCCCGCCTCCAGCGCGTGCCGCTGCTCCACTGTCGCGTCGGCGATACGCGCAAAGTCGTCATGGGCCTCCAGGCAGCGCACCGCGTACCTGTCGGAGAAGGCACTGAAGCCGAGGTAGTCCGGGTCCAGGCCCAGCATCTCGTGGGTGCGCGGATCGGCGGCGGTGAACCCGACACGCAGGCCGGGGATTCCGTAGTACTTCGACATGGTGCGCACCAGCACGGTCGAGGGCATGCCGGCCAGGAGCTGCCCGATCGACCAGTCCAGGTTTGGCACCGCTCCGAACCCGGCGTACGCCTGATCGACGATGCAGTATCCGGCGCCAGCGACGCTTTCCGCCAATGCCATCAGCTCTTCGTCCGGGAGCCTGCAGCCGAGCGGGTTCGACGGGGAGACGATCAGCGGCACCGGGCAGGCGAGCTGCTCGATCTGCCGTAGCAGGTCGGACAGGTCGAGGACGTACCGGTCTCCCTGTTCCAGATAGCGGTACTGCTGGGTGCGGATCCCATACCGGCGGGCGAGCGTGTTGTGGTAATCCCAGCCCGGCTCGGGCAACAACAGCGTGGCATCGGGGATGCGGGCAATCGCGGCGAAGATGGCCTTGAGTGCAGCCTCGGCGCCATGGTGCAGGCGGAGCTGCTCCGGTTCGCACCCAAACCGCTTGGAGAGGTGCGTGAGCAGCTGCGGGTTGGACTGGTACCGGCAGATGTCACCGGCACGCAGCCGAGGCCAACGCCGCGTACCGGCGATCGGATGCGGATGGAGAAATTCGTTGCGTGAACAGTCGATCGGTGCCGCCAGACGGTCGGCACCTGCTAAGGGACGCGCTGCACTCATGGCGTGACTCTTCATATTGCTCTTTCCGTGGGGCGATGTACCCGAAGCGGCAGAAGTGGACGGAGATGTGCAGGCCCCATCTGGAGGGTTCCTCGCAAGGTGACAGCCGTGGACAACGTCCCGGGAAGGATCGCCGCAGACGCCAGGCTCGCCACCATGGCGCCGCCCGGCATCTGCTCCCCAACACTCCCCGCTTCTCGGCCATTTACGGGCATCTGGCCAAGAAGCCTGGGTTGGCACCTCCATTGGAATGCCCAGGGTCGGCTTTAGGAAGAGGAGCCAGGCGGATAACGTGGTGCACGCCTTGCAACCCTGTGCGCTTGTGTGTTCGCTTCGTCGGCACCGTCTACTGAGGATTTCGGGTTGTCGTCGGGTGGTGACGGTTCATGATCCTTGCGGTATGCAGGTGGTATGCGTTATCCGGAGGGTGGGGGCCTGACTGCTGAGCGTCGGGCGTTTCGTGAGGGGATCCGGCTTCAGGCCGGCGAGCGGTTCGTGGCGGGTGAGAAGACCGCCGTGATCGCGAAGGAACTGCGGGTGAGTGTGCGGTCGGTGGAACGCTGGCGTCGTGCCTGGCGCGAGGGCGGCATCGAGGCCCTGCGCTCGACGGGCCCGGCAAACTCCCCGACCGTCACCAATACCCAGTTCGCCGTGCTCGAGGAGGAACTCGGCAAGGGCCCCTCAGCGCACGGCTTCGAGGATGAACGCTGGACCTTGGTCCGGGTCCAGACGGTGATCCGTCGCCGGCTGCGGCTGACGCTGTCGGTCGCGACGGTGTGGCGGCTGCTGAAACGGCACGGCTGGTCCTGGCAGGCGCCCGCCCGCAGAGCACTCGAGCGCGACGAGCACGCGATCGAGCTGTGGAAGAAGGAGGTCTGGCCGCAGGTAAAAGCCTCGCGGCGGCGTCCGGGGCATGGCTCGTCTTCGAGGACGAAGCCGGCTTCTCCATGACTCCGCCGCGTGCCCACACCTGGGGCCGGCGCGGACACACCCCCGTCATCCGCGTCCGCGGCCGCTCCCGCCGCCGGACCTCGGTCGCCGCCCTGTGCTGCTACAAACCCGGCGAGCCGAGCCGCCTCATCCACCGGCCCCGCAACCATCTCCTGCTCAAGGGCGCCCGCAAGAGCTTCTCCTGGCAGGACTACCGCGACCTGCTGGTACGGGCACATATCCAGCTCGGCGGACCCATCGTGGTGATTTGGGACAATCTCAACACCCATCTGGCCGCCGGGCTGAAACGCTACGAAGCCGAACACGACTGGCTCACCACCATCCGCCTCCCGGCATACGCACCAGACCTGAACCCGGTCGAAGCCGTCTGGTCCCTCGTGCGCAGAGCCACGGCCAACACCGCCTTCGGAACCCCAGACGACCTCGACCGCAAACTCCGCCGCGAGTTACGCAGAATCCAGCTCCGACCCCACCTTATCGACGGCTGCCTCACCGCCACCGGCCTGGCCATCAACCCACCGACCCCACCCTGAAAACCTCAGTAACGACGGCGTTTGGCACCGTGTGTACGCAGCTCTTCGCTCGGGGGGGCGTCGTCGGTGGTCGGGCCTTGACCCCGGGTTCTGGACACCGGAGAGACTTGGATCTTGATGGTCCAGGAGAACGGAGTCCCCGTGGGGAAGCATTACCCGGCCGTACAAGTGGCGAGACTGGGTCGACCGGGGATGTCGGACGAGATGTCTCCCGCAGGCTGTATGCCGGCGATTCCTACCGGGCGATCGCCGCTCGCCTGGGGCGTGCCTCAGCCGCCACACCGCCGTGGTCGTTCCCGCGCTGGCCGAAGCCTACGCACGCATGGATTCCCACCTGCACGGCACGCTGACCTGGGATCGCGGCATGGAACCGGCAGCTCATAAGCGCCTCAGCGCCGACACCGGTATCGACGTTTTCTTCGCGGCACCACGGAACCCCTGGCAACGAGGCACCAACGAGAACACCAACAAGCCGCTCCGCCAGTACCTGCCCAAGGGGACGAACCTGTCGGCCTTCAGCCAGGACGACCTCGACGCCATAGCGACGAAGCTCAACAACCGTCCGCGAAAGCGCCTGGGATTCCGGACACCAGCCGAGAGCGTTGCCTTGACCGGTTGAATCTAAGACGGCCTTCTTCGCGAAGGAGAGCGACCAGTGAGCACGGTGTGCCGGTTCATCCACGCGGAGAAGTCAACCGCAAGCGGGTGGCCCGGGTCATGCGGGAACACGGCATCGCCGGGCACAGCCGGCGCACCGGACGCCGCAGCCTGACCAAGGCCGACACCAAGGCCGCCCCGTCGCCGGACCTGATCGGCCGGGACTTCACCGCCGCCCGCCCCCCGGAACGAAGATCGGCGGGGACATCACGTACGTCCCCACCGCCGAAGGCCGGCTCTACCCGGCCTCGTGGCTGGACCTGGCCACACACGAGGTGATCGGGTGCTCGATGGCCGACCACCACCGCGCCGGCCTCGTCGTCGACGCCCTGGACATGGCCTATGCGCTGGGCCGTCCGGAGCCCGGCTGCGTGATCCACAGCGACTGCGGATCGGAATACGCCTCTGTCAACTCCGCGACAGAATCAGCGAGTTGGAACAATGGCAGAGCGTGGGCCGGACCGGGAGCTGCTTCGGCAACGCCGCCGCGGAGAGATTCTGGGCGTACTCGAAGAGGAGATCGGCACCCGCTTCTGGCCCGACCGGGCCACCGCCCGCGCCGACATCTTCGACTTCGTCGAGAGCTTCTGCAACAGACGCCGCCTGCGCAAGCACATCCAATGGCGCTACCTCATACCCCACGAGACACGCCTGCGCTACCGACAAGACCAGGCCCTCGCGGCGTAACGGCAGCGTGCCCGAGATCACGGGAAGACTTCACTTCGTTGTCTTCGGCCGTCATGTGCCGGGACGCTATCTCATCGCGTCGGCACCACCCGCGGCTCACCTCACGGACCCCGACCGCCAAGTTGACGATGCCCGTGCGAGGGGTAGCGACGTCGGCCGCACATACAAGTGTGAAAACTGAAGCGTGTCAGGGGCTGGCGTCCAGCTCTCGGGCGTCTGGGGCTCCGCTACCGCGTGTCGCTCCACGCGTCGCGTCCGGTGCATCATCCCCGCCGACCCAGCCCCTTAAGGAAATTTCGGCGTAAAAATGGTAAAGGAGTTTGATGTGAAATCCTATAGCGCAGCATTCTCCGCGCGTAAGCATAATCCTTGGCCGGGCGCGGATTCGAATGCCAATAATGCCGCGGTTATGCCGAGCATGTACTGCATTTACGGAACAGGCAGCCAGGCCTCCTACGACCGCTACGAATGGGACCCGGCCAAGGGAAAGCCCTGGTGGGGCGACACGCCCGCCGACACCGGAAATCTCTCCGACCTGATCAACCAGCGCATCTTTACACCCGACAACCCTGCCGGCCTTGACGGGTCGAAGGAGCTGGATGCCGCTCTCTGTCTGGGTGTAGCGTCGCAGATCTGGCTCTTCCAGGGAAGCCAGTGCTTCCGGGTATCCATCGAAAAGGACACCGGATCAGAACTAAACACTGACACCAGCGCCCGCTCCATCCAGGACGTTTTCGGCTACGACTCCGGTAGCGGGAAGGTGTTTGCGTTCGGCTCGGTCGACGCCGCCCTTTACTCCCCGAACGACCACAAAATTTGGTTCTTCAATGGCTCCCAATGCGTACCCGTCGCCGACGATGACTACCAGTGGGACAGCAACCAGTACCCCGCCCCGATCAGCACCGCCTGGACCGGCCTCACTGCCGACTTCACCAACGGCATCGCCTGGGCCGCCACCACAATCGTCGCCGACGAGGACCCGGACGGCGTGTACCAGGACAGCGGCTACTTCGCCAAAGACAACAACTGGTGCGCTGTCACCCCCAGCGCGGCCGGCGCCACGGGTAGTGGCGGAGCCCTGTGCACCGACCCGGGCGACCCCAGATTCACCATCCCCAACAACGCCAGGCAGATCACCCTCGAACTCTGGGGACCCGGTGGCAACGGCGGCAACAACGGCAGCAACGGCGCCGCCGGCGCCGGCACGGGTGGCAACGGCGGCACCGGCGGCAACGGCGGCCCCGGTGCCTACATCAAACAGACCACCACCGCATCACCAGGCCCCAGCGGCGTCCACGTCGGCGCCCCGGGCGACTGCACCTACTACTACAGCAACGCCTTCAACCTCATCGCCGGAGCAGGCGGCAACGGCGGCAACGGCGGCGCCGGCGGCACCTACTTCGGCTTAGGCGGCGGCACTGGCGGGGCCGGCGGCAACGGCGGCAACGGCGGTGGCAACGGCGGCTTCTACGCCGGCTCCTCCGGCGGCAACGGCACCGGCGGCGGGATTAATGGCGGGGCCGGTGGCGCCGGCGGCACCGGCGGCGGCATTGGTGGCGGCCCCAACGGCCCCGGCACCGGAGCCCGCGCCAGCGCCGGCACCGGCGGCGGCGGCAACGGCGGCACCGGTGGCAAGGGCGGCGCCGGCGCCACCGGCATCCCCGGCGTCTCGGGCGGGGCCAGCGGCAACGACGGCAACGGCGGCGGCGACGGCGCCACTGCCGCCGCCTGCGGTGGTGGTGGTGGCGGCGGCGGCGGCGCTCAGGGCGCGAGCCTTTATCCCGACGGGGCCGTCTACGAACCGTGCTCGGACAGCGATTCCCGCCTGCCCTACAACCAGCTCGGCGACGGCATCGGCGCAGGCGGTCTTTCCAGCCCTAGCGGCACGGGCAGCCCCGGGGGGAACGGCGCCGCCCGCATTTCCTGGTCGGGTTGAACCTGAGTAACACCATGGATTGGTGTGCAGCATGCAGGTGGGCTCAAGCCTGGAACGGGCTTGAGTGGCCGGCTTTGGAGATTCCGATGCCTTCCTGGCGTGATGCCTTCTCGCAGGGCAGTCGGTCGACTGTCCTCGGTCAGGCGGCAGTGATGACTGCTCGGGAGGCGTTTTCCCCTTGGGCCGAGCGGGAGCGCCTGCTGCCTGAGGAGTGGGTAAGGAGACATCGGCGAGGGATGCCACTCCGCCGCGCACATATAAGGACACGATTCTTCACCGCATAACCTCAACAGAGGTTTCTCACCCGAGGAACCTTCGAAACACCAGGGAAGGAACAAATGAGATGGTAGGAATAAATCTCCTTTTCACCGAGGGCAAGTACCGACCAAATTCGGTGTTCGAGGATGGGAGCGGGCAGGAAGCGGTGGAGCCCATGGCGCAGCGCGATGCCAAAGATCTCCAGGCAGCGAGGAAGCCAAACAGCCCTTTCGTTGCACTGGAGCGGCATCACATGCTGCCTTGGGCAACCACTCTGAGACCGTTCTGGAACTCTACAGTATATGAATACTATTGCACCCCCGATGTCAAGCTGGACAAGGAGGTGGCTGGAGGTTTCGATGCGATCAAATACGTCATTGACGAGTATCCGCTGCAGCGCATCGCTAATAAGGATGACCTGAAGGCCTTTATCGACTTACTGAAGAACGGGGGCATATACCACGACGGAAACAGCGGAAATACTGACTACAATGCCCTGAAGGAAGAATTCGCAGGCATAATTTGCTGGCTCCCAGCGAACCTGATAATAGGGCCAAACAAGGATCATGAAGATCTCCAGGCGTTCCGAGTGGACGACCCAGAAGACCATTTCGAGAAGCATCTCATCAGAAGCATGACGAACCATCACAATATGGGGCAAATAATTGCGATGCAGGAAGCGTGGACAGTATACCTTCCTCCCACCACTCAAACCTCGCCCTCGAAGGCGGCGGAGAGAAACAGAAAATACTTGCGCACATTCTGGGATAAATACAGAAGCCTATGCCGGAGTGGAACATTTTACCCTCAGGCAGTCACGAATGCTGCGTGGTCTACCATCGAACCACAGGAGTTGTATATTCCCGGTATTACATATGATCTCCTCAACTCGCCCAACCCGCCCACCCCGCCCGCCGGTGGCTGGCCGAAAAATAAACTTAATTACCCGTTGCGCCAGGCGGCGTCAAGGAGGAAAGTCGAGCTCCAGCTGCCAAGCGAGTCGGCCGCACCTAACCGCAGCAAGCATGTACAGCTGGACGATGGTAACTGCATTACCATCGACGGGCAAAGTATATGCCTCGATCTTACATTCACGACAGACGACGGAACGAAGGGCTTCATCGGACAAGCAGCCAATATTTCGGTCGGTGCGCTTCTTCAATACCTGACGCAACAATGGCCGGGCAAGAATCTGCAGATCCCGGATTACCTGAGCAGTCTCAAAGCCGTCGGCCTGCGGGTTGAGCACGTATACGGGCCCGCGGTAGAAACCTACTGGAGATTCTCTGCAGCGCTGCAAACCAGCTTTGCCGGCTCCCTGGTTGATATCAACCTTGAGATAGAAAACCTTGACGACGAGTTCTCTCTGAGCGCCAACCTTGGTTTCTGTAATCAAGAGAGCGACAGTGACCCCGTCTACTTCGATGGAAGCTTCACCAAGTCCAGCGATGGGTGGCGACTAAGCGCGTCATTGAATTCGCCAGAAGACCCCCTGAAACTCACCGATATAGCAAGTGCATTCGGCATTGATATGGCAGCTGTTCCAGATGATCTCAAACAGCTCCTCCCGGAGCTCAGTGAGGCCAGCTTCGTATACCAGTCAGGTGCAAAGAATGTGATGGCGGTAACTTTCCGGACATCTCATTTTCAAGGCGCTATCGTAAAACTGGATTCAGGGGTATGGGCGGTCGAAGGCGGAGTGACGCTCGATATTGCACTGTCAGACCTCCTCCCCCTCGTCGGCGGAGGCGTCCCGCCGAAATACGATGCAGTGCTGAATGGCATCGGGTTACTTTGGGTGAGTAGCGGACTAACGAAGGATCAGGTAGTTCAAATCAATACCGAACTACTGTCAATTGATGATAGTCTTCCACGCTTCCCGTATCCGCCCGAGGGCGATTCATTCTCGGGATCTGCGATTTACCTTACGGCAAGCATTAAAGACAACGACGTGTCTGATTCGCTGGCGCTCCCACTCCAACGCTAACTTGACTCTGACGCGTAAATAACAGCAGGTCAGGGTGGGTGATGGCATGGCCAGGTGCCCGGTGGTCGCGGAGGACCGCCGGGCTGCCGGGTCAGGCTGGTTCTTTACCACCCCTCATGACCAGCAAGAACACCCCGGCATAGATCCAGCGCCGAGGCCGAAGCGTCGCACCTTCTCTCCCAAGTGCAAGCTGCGGATCGTGGCCGAGTACGACGCCGCACCCAAGAACGAGAAGAGCCCGGTCCTGCGCCGCGAGCGTCTGTACCACTCGCACGTCACCGAGTGGCGGGCCGCACGTGATGCGGGGGCCCTGGAGAATCTGGTCCACCGCCGCGTTCAGCGGGATCGAGGGCGAGCTGGGCGTCACGGCCGCGTGTCGGCTGACCGGCCGCTCACGGGCGACCCATGACCGCAGCCTCAAGCCCTCACCGGTGCGCGAGCACGCGCCGAGGCCGACGCCGCCCTCAGCGCTGGACGCGGACGAGCGGGCCGCGGTGCTGGAGCTGATGAACTCGCCCGAGTACGCAGAGCTGCCACCGGCCCAGATCTGGGCCCGCGAGCTGGACGCCGGCCGCTGCCACTGCTCCGTCCCGACGATGTACCGGATCCGGCGGGAGCGGAGCCAGTGCGGCGAACGCCGCCGCCAGGCCACCCACCCGGCGAAGGCCGTGCCCGAGCTGGTCGCCACCGCACCGTCGCAGGTGTTCACCTGGGACATCACCACGCCCGGCATCCGCGGAGCTTACGAGTAGGGCGGAGTCGAGGGCCGGATCGGCTGGTTCCGCCGCAACCACCTCGTCCCCGTCCCCGAAGTCGACACGCTCGCCGAGCTCAACGCGATGATCGACCGGTGGGACCAGGAGGAAGACGTCCGATGCATCCCCTCCCGACCCCGCACCATCGGCGAGTACTTCGCGGCCGAGCAGCCGCTGCTGGCGACCCTGCCGGAGGAATGGTGGTCTACGTCGGCCGTGAGGAAGTCGCCCGGCATGAACGGCTCATCGACCGCGGCGCTACCCGCCTCGAACCCGACCACTACCTGGAGGCCCGCGAGGCGGCCGACGCCGAGCCTGAGGAGCCCGCGCAGCCGCCCGTCCCTGGAAGTCCGCCCGGTATCGCTCCGCTGCCCGCTGCTGTTCGGGCCCGTCTGCCGCCTGACACACGCCCGCTGCCTTCCGTCGCCCACTACAACCGGCTCTTGCGGCTCCGCCGATCCGACCGCCCCACCACTTGAGGAGAACGCCGTGCCCCTTCACCGCCGGCGAGGACTCGCCGAGCAGGCCGCCACCACCGCCGTCGACCAGGCATGCAGGATGGCGCGGCTGCCCACCATCCGGTCCCAGTTCCCCGAGCTCGCAGAGAAGGCCAAACAAGAGCAGATGTCCTACCTCGGATTCCTCGCCGAACTCCTCCTCGCCGAGTGTGACGACCGGGCCCGCCGAGCTCCGAACACCGCATCAAGGCCGCGGGGTTCCAGTACGACCCGGGCCGGTGGACGCTGACCGAGCGGGAGCAGGCCAAAGCCGCCGAGCTCACCGCGCTGGGGTGCAGCGGATGAGGCTCGCCCACCGCAAGCAGGTTCTGTGCGGGCTGGTCGACCACCGCACCAGCCGCGGTCCTGCTGGAGGCGTTGCGCCGGCCCCCGACGGGCTCCCTGCAGGTCGGAAGACCCAAGCCTTCTGAGACTAAAGACCATGGCACGCATGTAGATCGGCCGCAAAGATGATCTTCAGCGGTGATCGGGCACGGGGAGGCCTACGGGGGAGGGAAGATGACGCGGAGGGGGAAGGCTGTTCTACGCTCGTGACGGATGCGCCGAACTCATACGGATCAGCTGGGCGTTCGGCGTCACAAGCCCGCGCAACACGGTGTTCCAGGGAGCCAAATAACGGTTGCCTGCCGCTCCCGAACCGCAAATCTGAATAAGAATATGAGAGGTGCAAGCCATTACAACTCGCCGCCGTACCAGCAGGTTCACCATTGCCGCGATGTCCGCCATTGCAGGAGTGGTACTCATCGGCTCAGCCGTCCCGGCCAATGCCGCGATCCCGCCCTCTGACGGCATGCCCGACCAGGCGGTCTCGGTAGTTGAGAAGGCTACCGGAACGACCGATATTTCCACCTTTACTCCTGACCCAAGCACACTGGCAAAGGTTGTGAAAAAGGCCGACTTATGTTGCTACATCTGGCGGTCCTGGCCCTCGTGCTGGGTATGTAAGCCAGAGGCGCAACGCTAAGGGCGTGCAGATCTTTAACTCGTAGCTTTCCACTCGGTGGTTCGTTGGTCTGGCATGAGCGGGTTGAAAGGGCAACGGGCCGTGCTGGCAGCCAAGTTCGCGGTGATTTTGCCGCATCTGGATGAGCGGCAGCGTCGCCTGCTGATAGGGGCGGAGGCCCAGTCTCTCGGCCATGGCGGGATCCGAGCGGTCGCTCGTGCCGCCAGTGTCCGTGAGGCCACGGTGTCTGCCGGAGTACGGGAACTCGGCTCCGGAGAGGCCCCCTTGGGACGCGTCCGCCGGCCCGGTGCCGGACGCAAACGCGTCGCCGAGCGGAACCCGGCTGTTCGGGAGGCACTTCTTGCGCTGGTCGAGCCCGACGTCCGCGGAGATCCCATGTCGCCGCTGCGCTGGACTACCAAATCCACGCGCAAGCTCGCTGAGCAGCTGACCCGACAGGGCCACAGGATCTCCGCGGACACGGTGGGCGACCTCCTGCGCGAGGAGGGCTTCAGCCTGCAGAGCAACGCCAAGACGCTGGAAGGCAAGCAGCACCCCGACCGGGACGCACAGTTCCAGTACCTCAACGAGCAGGCCCGCGGCCATCAGGACTGCGGGGCTCCTGTGATCAGCGTGGACACGAAGAAGAAGGAACTGGTCGGCCCATTCAAGAACAACGGCCGTGAGTGGGAGCCGAGAGGCGAGCCGGTGCGAGTCGACACCCACGACTTCCCCGACCGCGAGCTGGGCAGAGCAGTGCCCTACGGCATCTACGACGTCGCCGCGAACACCGGCTGGGTCAACGTGGGCACCGACCACGACACCGCCGCGTTCGCCGTCGAATCGATCCGCCGTTGGTGGAACGCCACCGGACGGGCCACCTACCCGACGGCCGGCCGACTGCTGATCACCGCCGACGCGGGCGGCTCCAACGGCTATCGCACCCGCACCTGGAAGACCGAACTTGCCAGGTTTGCTGCCGAGGCCGGCATGACGGTCACCGTCTGCCACCTGCCTCCCGGCACTTCCAAGTGGAACCGGATCGAGCACCGTGAAGTTTCCCCGTGATCTCGGACACTCGTTCGTTACGCGGCGAGGGTGTGCTGTTGCCGCTGTCGGGTCTCGGCTGGGGTGAGGTAGCCGAAGACCTTGTGCTTGCGGAGCCGGCGGCGGTTATAGAAGGTCTCGATGAAGTCGAAGACCTCGGCACGGGCGGTGGCCCGGTCGGGCCAGACGCGAGTGCCGATCTCTTCTTTGAGTAGGGCCCAGAAGCTCTCCGCGGCGGCGTTATCGAAGCAGGATCCGGTGCGTCCGCAGCTCTGGCGGAGGCCCAACTCGGCTATTTCACACCGGAATTGGTTGCTGGTGTATTCGCTACCGCGGTCCGAATGCACTATGCAGCCGGGCCTGAGGCGGCCGCGGCCGGCAGCCATCTTCAACGCGTCGACGACGAGGGTGGCGCGGTGGTGGTCGGCCATGGAGTAGCCGACGACCTCGCGGGTGGCCAGGTCCAGCCAGCAGGCGAGGTAGAGCCAGCCCTCGCCGGTGGGCAGGGCGGTGATGTCGCCGACCAGCTTCGCGCCGGGGATCTCGGCGTGGAAGTCGCGGCTGATCAGGTCCGGTGCCGGCTTCGCCTTCCTGTCAGGCCGGGTCAGCGATCGTCTCTTGCGACGGTGGGCGCCCTGGATGCCGTGCTCGCGCATCAGACGGGCGATGCGCTTGCGGTTCACGCACCGTCCCAGCCGCCGCAGTTCGGCGTGGATGCGCGGGACACCGTAGGTCTGGCGGGAGGCGACGTGGATGACGGCGATCTCGTGCACCAGGGCCTCGTCGGCTGCCAGGCGGGAGGCCCGGGACTTCGCCGCGGCGAGCCAGGCGTAGAAAGAGGAGCGGGCCACCTTCAGCAGCCTGCAGAGGAAAGCGACGCCGTGGGTGGTCTTCTCCGCCTCGATGAACGCGTACGTGTCGTTCACCGATCGCTCTCCTTCGCGAAGAAGACCGCGGCTTTTCGCAGTACCTCGATGGTCTTGGCCTGCTCGGCGGCGAGCTTGCGCAGCCGCTTGAGCTCCTCCCTCTCGGCCATGGTGAGCTCACCGGGCCGTCCCTCGCCCCGGTCCGTCTTGGCCTGGCGGTACCAGCCGCGCAGGGACTCCGAGCTGATGCCCAGGTCCCGGGCGACGGCGGTGACCGTCTTACCCGTGGAGTCGACGAGCGCGATCGCGTCCCGTTTGAACTCCTCGGTGTACCGCTTCGTGTACTTGCTTCCCACCTGGTGCTACTTCCTCTGGAACCTCGGGTCCCAGTCTCCAGGTGTCCACGATCAAGGGGAAGGTTCACCGGCTGTTCTCCCACATCACCATGAACTGGCGTGGAAGGCCGCTGACCAGCCACGAAGTCATCGTCGAGAGCATCGCGGCGACCACGACCAAAACCGGCCTGACCGTGCACGCCGAACTCGACACCAACCCCTACCCCACCGGCATCCAGGTCAGCGACGACGAGATCGCCGCCCTGCCGATCACCCGGCACCGCTTCCACGGCGACTGGAACTACACCCTCCACCCCCAGCATCCGATGGACGCGGCGACGACCGAGAACACGTCAGTCCAGGCCCCGGCGAACAGACCGCCTCGCCTCACACGGTGTTCACTGCAGGACCCAGAACTGACCGGGATGACCCGCCAACAACTCAGCGAGCTCATCGCCACGCTGACTCCAGCGCTGGAACTTCAACGCGAGCAAGTGCTCCGAACACGTCGCGGTCACGAGCGTCTGATGGCCCCTGGCGCAGGTGCCAAAGCCAAGCTCACCCCAGCCGACCGGGTCCTGGCCACCGTGCTCCACCTGCGGAAACTCGCGACCATGGACCTACTCGGCCAACTCTTCGACGTCACCGCCATGACCATCAGCCGCGCGAAACAGGAGGTCCGACCACTCCTGGAAGCACACGGTCACCACATCACCCCCTCTACCGCCCGCCTTCGCACACCAGCCGACGTCGCAACGTTCCTCGCTCCCGACTCCACCCAGACCAAGGTCAAAACGACGAGTTAAAGATCTGCACGCCCTAAGAGCTCGTAACAGGATCTTGTTGAGACGCCCTGGATTGACCCCGCACTTCGTGGCCAGGCTGCACATCTACTGAGGATTTCGGGTTGTCGTCGGGTGGTGACGGTTCATGATCCTTGCGGTATGCAGGTGGTATGCGTTATCCGGAGGGTGGGGGCCTGACTGCTGAGCGTCGGGCGTTTCGTGAGGGGATCCGGCTTCAGGCCGGCGAGCGGTTCGTGGCGGGTGAGAAGACCGCCGTGATCGCGAAGGAACTGCGGGTGAGTGTGCGGTCGGTGGAACGCTGGCGTCGTGCCTGGCGCGAGGGCGGCATCGAGGCCCTGCGCTCGACGGGCCCGGCAAACTCCCCGACCGTCACCAATACCCAGTTCGCCGTGCTCGAGGAGGAACTCGGCAAGGGCCCCTCAGCGCACGGCTTCGAGGATGAACGCTGGACCTTGGTCCGGGTCCAGACGGTGATCCGTCGCCGGCTGCGGCTGACGCTGTCGGTCGCGACGGTGTGGCGGCTGCTGAAACGGCACGGCTGGTCCTGGCAGGCGCCCGCCCGCAGAGCACTCGAGCGCGACGAGCACGCGATCGAGCTGTGGAAGAAGGAGGTCTGGCCGCAGGTAAAAGCCTCGCGGCGGCGTCCGGGGCATGGCTCGTCTTCGAGGACGAAGCCGGCTTCTCCATGACTCCGCCGCGTGCCCACACCTGGGGCCGGCGCGGACACACCCCCGTCATCCGCGTCCGCGGCCGCTCCCGCCGCCGGACCTCGGTCGCCGCCCTGTGCTGCTACAAACCCGGCGAGCCGAGCCGCCTCATCCACCGGCCCCGCAACCATCTCCTGCTCAAGGGCGCCCGCAAGAGCTTCTCCTGGCAGGACTACCGCGACCTGCTGGTACGGGCACATATCCAGCTCGGCGGACCCATCGTGGTGATTTGGGACAATCTCAACACCCATCTGACCGCCGGGCTGAAACGCTACGAAGCCGAACACGACTGGCTCACCACCATCCGCCTCCCGGCATACGCACCAGACCTGAACCCGGTCGAAGCCGTCTGGTCCCTCGTGCGCAGAGCCACGGCCAACACCGCCTTCGGAACCCCAGACGACCTCGACCGCAAACTCCGCCGCGAGTTACGCAGAATCCAGCTCCGACCCCACCTTATCGACGGCTGCCTCACCGCCACCGGCCTGGCCATCAACCCACCGACCCCACCCTGAAAACCTCAGTAATGACACAGCACCGCTCGGATCTATCCACCGAGGTCGCCGAATCGCTCGGCGTCTCGCGTGAGTCTGTGCGGCGCTGGGCGTCTCAGCACGAGATCGACCGGCGAGGCGGTGCAGGGTGTCGTCGCCGATGACTTCAATCATCGCCCAGTGGTAATGCCGGTCCCCTACCGCGCCGTATCCGGTCCGCGGCGGCTGCCAGGCCCGGCGGGGCCGCCTCGCCGACACCGCGGCGCTCTCGAAACGGCTTGAACCCGAGCTCACCCATGGATAAGCACAGGGCACGGCCTCCATAGACCTCGTCACCGGCCACCCAACGGGCCGGGAAGCCCTGCGCCCGGGCTCGGGTAATGAGGATGGCGGCCTGCTGCGGTTTGGCCGCGAAGGCCACCTCGTCCGGGAAACCTGCCAGGACGCGACGTTCGTCGTCGAAGTCCCAGTCCCGGGACAGGTACAGAGCCCGGTCGATCAACGCGCACCGGCATCGCTCGCATAGCTGAGATGCACGGCGACCTGACACAGCCCGCCCCCGCCCAAGCGGTCGGTCGGCATCAGATGCCGGTGGGACCGTAAGTGGGGTGGGATGCCGCCCGGCCGCGGCCTTGTCCCGGTAGTTCTGGACGAGGATGTCGAGGATGTCGAGGACGTCGCCGTCGACGGCCCGCCACAGGTACTTCCACACCCCGTCAATCCTGATGGACATCTCGTCCAGATGCCACTTACCACCGGGCTTCGGTCGTCGTCCGCGCAGTGAGTTGGCGTGGGCCTGCCCGAACTTCCGGCACCAACGGCGGATGGTCCCGTAGGAGACGATCACCCCGCGTTCGAGCATGAGCTCCTCGAACTCACGGAAGCTCAGCGGGAAGCGGACGCACAGCCACACGCAGGTGCGCGATGACCTCCATCGGACACCAGTGACCCCGGTACGACGACGGCACATGCAGCACCACCGGCACCCCACCCGGACCGACAACGTGACAGCACGTGAAAACGCCGTGCATCCGCTGCCTCCAACCCCGGCCCCAGACGGAAAAAGCGCTGGTGAGTCCGTTTCGAATGGCGGAGTTGTGGTCTGTGGGTGAAGCTGTAAGCCATATTTCCGGGGACTGTTCTACGCGACTGTCCCCGGAGCCGTTCTGTGAGGAGACTTTAATGGCTTCGATACGGCGCTTAACTCTCGCACTTGCTCTCTGCTGCACGCTGGCCGGCAGCAGCTCGGCGGCCTTCGCCGACAGCCTGGGCAGCGCTCCCCACGGGGTCTTAACCAACTCCCAACCTTCGCCCAAGCCCACCGAAGAGGAACGGCATCTGGCTAAAACTCGTTTCGCGGTTGACGCGGGCCTGGCTGCGGGTGCGACCTACAAATTTATCGTGGAACCTTACAAGGCAGGAAAGTTCAAGAAGGGCCACCCCGGCCGGACCACGGCTCTGGTGAAAGCCGGGATTGCGGGCGTGTTCGCATACGACCGCCTCAAGGCGGCAAAGCGCAACGCCGCGGCTGACCCGGCACTGTCCAAGCTGCTCGCTCCGCTCGGATCGGGCATCGAGGGCCTGAAAGACCTACCCCACAAGTTCCACAGTAGTAAGAGCGGCGACTCTGACGCAGCGGCCCAGCAGTACCAGGGCATTATCGACAAGGTTAAGGACGCAGGGGCGCACGCCGGAGCACCAGTAAAAGACCAGGTGCCGTCGGCGCAGCAGCTGATGAGCTCTCCGTAGCCCTGTGCGGGAGGGACGGAGACACCGCCCCTGCTCCGACAGCCCGGCCAGCCGGGGTGCGGGAGCATGGAAATGCCGCCAGAAAAGTCGGAATTCACCTTAACCGGAGTTCACCATGACCGTCATACCAAACCGTTTAGCCATGGCTCTCGCAGTCATTGCCCTGCCCCTGACCCTTGCAATCTCCAGCCCGGCAGCACTAGCCGTTCCGCACCCGGCTCCATCCACCTCCCAGGCTGAAGAAACCCTGACAATCAAGGCACAGCATTCCTCCATAAAATCCGGAGAGAAGGTCACATTTACCGGCCATGCATTCCTCTGCACGCTGGTAGGGAAAGAAGTAACTTTACAGCACAAGAAGGGGGATAAGTGGACTAATTTGCACTCTACTGCCAAAGTCAAAGGCGACTCCAGTTATTCTCTTTCCGAGATTTTCCGGGAAAAGGGAGTGCAGCAGTTGCGTGTCACTGCTGCAGGTGCTCACTCGGCTACGGTCAAGCTCACCGTAAAGTGACGCCCGGATGCCGTACAGGCCGCGCACGCAGGTTTCCGCCCAGCGGAGGCGACCAGTGTTGGTGCGTCGTGGTGCGTCGCGGCCGGAAGTGGCATGGGGTTCAGGCTGTGACGGGCATGCCAGCAGTGCCCGTCATCTGGTTCGGCGCGTTCACGCTGGCGGGTGGGCTGGTGCGAGCTCTCCACACGGTTGTTCAGATCTTTATGGGGACGGCGTTCCGCCGACGGCGTCACCTCCCGGTGCACGGCCCCCTAAAAGATCTCAACGGAAGCCGTTGATCATGTGATTTTCGGTTCGGATGCCCGCCTCGGCATCCATCAGTGGGGTCGTGGAGCGGACCATCGCGTGGCTCCACGGCTTCCACCGATTGCGGATTCGATGGGAGTCGTCACCACTGGCGGTGGCTGCGTCCTCATCGGCTCTGACACGTGTGGGCGAGAGCCCGGTCGAGGCCAGCCCTGTGGATGGCGTCCAGGCCCATGGTCCGGGAGGTCGTCGTCTTCTCCCGTTCCAGCAGTGCGCTGCAGTCGGGGCTGGACAGCAGGGGCTGGGCAGCCTGGATGGCAGTGAGCAGCTGGCTACCGATGCGGTCCAGGACCGGGCGGACCTGGATGGCAAGGTCGGGGCGGTGGGTCGGCTGCTCGGCGGGCTGTGCCTGCCACTGCGCGTAGAGCTCGCGCTGAACGTCCTTGTTCGCCGCCATCTGGTCCTTGAAGATCCGCTGGACGGTGGCCTGGTCGATCCCGAGTTTCGCGGCCTGGGAAGCGGCACCGTCCAGGACCGTCTTCTCGCGTGCCGGGTCGTCGATGGGCTGGGTGGTTCCCCATTTCGCCGCGGCTACCGTGTCCGCGGTCATCACGCGTTCACCGGCGAGCCGCGCGATCGTTCCCAGTGCCTGCTCGGCCGTCGCTGTGCTCGACCGGGTAGGGCCGGTGCTCGCATTCTGGGAGGAGCCGCAGGCCACGAGGGCGGCTGCTCCGGCACCGGTCAGGACAAGCACAGCAGCCCAACTTCGGATAATACTCATGAGAACTACTATCCGTTCCCGTCGCCCATGGCACAGTCCTCATTCGGACGACCGTGTTGCCAATGGAGGACAGACGAGGAGTGCGACGTTACTGACTTCGGCTTTTCAAGGTGACGATGGGGTCTCGAGGGTGAGGCCGGTGCCGGCTTTGAAGCCGTTGAGGGTGTCGGGCCGGTACTGGAGGCGTTTGAGTCGGTTGCGGACGAGTGCTTCCAGGCGGTCGAGGGCCATGACTGCGAGGTTGACCAGGCTGCGTTCGATGTGCGCCCACACACCCTCGGCAGGGTTGAGATCGGGTGAGTGGGCCAGCAGCAGCACCGCGTCAGCCACGCCCGCTCGGCGACGAGGTCCCGCATTCTGCGGGAGACGTGGGTGTTCAGGCGGTCCCAGACCAGCACGATCGGTGCTCTGACAAGCTGGTGGACGCCGTCGACCAGCGAGATGAAGTCCCGCTCGCCCATGCTGCGACGTGCGCCTTTGCCAGCCGGGTGGGTGCGAAGGCGGTGGCACAGCCGAGTGCGGGAGCCGGGCCGCATGGCGATCGGCCCGGCCACCGACAGCCGTCCCGAGCGTCGTCCGCTGACCGTCGCGACCGGGGTGCGGCCGCGGCGGCCCCAGGTCCGTCCTTTGGGCGGCCGTCGGATGAAGCCCGCTTCGTCCTCGAAGCAGACGTAGCCCCCGCGCCCGACACGCTGTAGGAGACGTGGCACTTCCGGCCGATCAGTGTGGCCACCCTCGATGCAGTCCACACCCTGGTCCTCCACCCAACCGTGCGCGGCCGCCCCTGCTCCGGATACCCGGCCAGCTTCTCCGGACACCACGGGGACAGCCGGCACCGGCTCCCGCTCGGACCTCGGGAGGCAAGAGCCTGAACACCGCCGTCCCGCCACAACTGGTGCCGCTGATGGGCCGACTTCACGCACACCCGAAGCCGCCGTGCCACTCCCGACGGCTTGACCCTCTGCTACCCCCGGCCCGGCGGCCCGGCCCGCCACGCGGTCGATGCCCCCAGGGGCCGTCCGCCTCTGCACCGCGTGGCCGACCGCCGCCGCAACGGGCGAACGAGGCCTTCAGTGGCCCGCATACGGAGCTCCGACACCCGCCCTACTGGCTGGACCTCCGGCACCGAGGGCCGGCTGATGGCCGTGGTGCGCGGAGCCCCCCACCCATACCGGCACACCTGGTACGAACGGCGGTAAGGGGCTGTCAGGGAGAAGTGCACAGCTTCCCCATGTCCCGAGGGGAAGGCGTCCGGGCGGGGACTACAACCCGGACAGGCGGAGGGCGCCCGTCCCCCGCTTCGTGGCCCCCCGGGGCGTCACGGACGCACTGGCCGAATAGGGCCGATTACCAAAGGAATGTTGCTCATGAAATCCTACTTAGCGGCTTTCTCCGCCCCTATTGTCGATACCCCGTACGCCGGCGGCAAGCGCTGGTTGCCGAGTCTGTACTGCCTGCACGGGACGGGCCACAGTCAACAGGTCATGTGTGACCGCTACGAATGGGACCCGGCCAAGGGGAAGCCCTGGTGGGGCGATCAGCCCGCCGACACACACTCCCTGGATGCCCTGGACGGTGGCTACAAGCTGTTCAGCGACGGCGGCACTGGCAACCTCCTCGACGCCGGCAAGCCCGTCGACGCCGCCCTCTGCCTGGGCGATACGAGCACCGTCTATCTCTTCCAGGGCGGGAACTGCATCACCTTCTCCATCAACAGGCCCACGGGAACCCGGCCTGACACCCAGGGTTTCACCAAGTCAATCGCACAAGTGTTCGGCTATGACTTCGGTGACAAAAAGGGGAAGGTCTTCCCCTTCGACGGGGTCGACGCCGCACTCTATTCAGCCGCGGACAACAAGGTCTGGTTCTTCCGGGGCACCCAGTGCGAGTCCTTCGACGGCGACAACTACCAGCCGGACCACTGGGATCCGTCCAACGACAACGGCGGCTGGGGCGACTACAGCCCCGCGATCGGTTCCGCCTGGACCGGCCTCCCCGCCGACTTCGGCAGCGGCATCACTTGGGCCGCCGCCTCGGACCTCGTCACCGATCCGGTAACCGAGCCCGAAGGCACCCACCAGGACAGCGGCTACCTCGTCAAAGACACTGACTGGTGTCCCGTCACCCCCAGCACGACAACCGCTAGGGTTTTCACTACTCCCGGCGACCATACCCTCCCCATCCCCGAGGGCATCACAACGGTGGTGATTGAACTCTGGGGGCCCGGCGGTGGCGGAGGCAGCGGGGGCAAGTCCAGCAGGGGTGGCAGCGGGGGCAGCGGCGGAGCCGGCGCCTACCTCCGCGACACCGTCACCGTCCCGCCGAAGACCACCTCGCTTGCGTTCCACATCGGCAAGCCGGGTGACTCTTCCAGCTATCCCGCCGACACCCCCACCCTCCTCGCCGGCGGCGGAGGCGGCGGCGGAGGCGGAGGCGGAGGGGGCAAGCTCGGCGGAGGCGGCGGCAACGGCGGCCACGGCAACGGCGGCCACGGCAGTTCAGCCGCTGGCGGCGGCGACGGCGGCCATGGTGGCAACGGCAGCCACGGTAGCGGCAGCGGGGTCGGCGGGGCCGGCGGCAGCGGCAGCGTCAGCGGCGGCGGTGGCAAGGCGGGCGGCGGCGGCAGCGGGGTCGGCGGCAACGGTGCCGACGGCGCCGACGGAAACGACGCCGGCATGGGCTACAGCGGAGGCGGAGGCGGAGGCGGCGCCCAAGGCCCCAGCCTCCATCCCGCCCAGGCCCTTTTCGGGGCGTCTGCGGACGGAGACCCGTGTACCCCCTATCGGACACTCAGCGGCAGCACGGGATGCGGCGGCAACGGCGGTGGAGCAAACGCCCAGGGCAGTCCTGGAGGCAACGGCGCCGCCCGCATCACCTGGTAACCCCTTGGCAGAGACGGGCAGTCCGCCACCAGACCGCACCCAACGGTCGGGGAAGGCCGACTGCCACGTCTCAACAGCAGAAGGGGCTGCGGTCGCTGAGCCCAGCTCTGCAGGGTTCACTTCCTGCGCAATGTGTTCGGCGTGATCAACAAGGAAGCGGCGGAGATGGTGACCCGCGACGATCCGTACGGTCTTTGTCTTCCCGAACGACGACGCGCTCCTGCGGCTGGTCACCGCCGTGCTCTTCGAGCTCCACGACGAGAGGATCGCCTTCCCGCCGCTACCTGCCTGAGGGCAGCATGGACCAGCTCTACCCCACCGAGCTCCCCGAAAGCGCCCCGGCGCCCCGCTGCGCGACGAACGCCAGACGGCCGGGAACCTCACGCTGACCGTCCGGTACGCCGACCGCACCGCCAGCAGACGCAGCCGCACCCTGATCGAACCCACCGCACACACCCGGGCCCCGGCCATCGAACCGTCACCGACCGCGCCCGCTACGGACCCGGCACCGTCCGACCCGCCATCCTCACCACCACCGACATGCGGATCGCGTACGCGTAGCCCGGCTGGGACAAGGCGGCAGGTGTCGGGGGAACACCTTCCGGCGGGGCCGGTCCGCGCTGGACTGAGCTGGGCTGGACGGTGGTGGTGAAGGCCGGCCCGGCCCTGAAAAGAAAGCAGACCTCTTCCTCCGGCTATCGCGGAGAAAGAGGTGTCGCCGTGGCGATCAGGCTTGCCCCTCGGGCCTGACCAGGCACGATGCTCCGGACGCTCCGGCCTCCATCCACGCACCGACCTAGTCACGGCCGCACCAGCGCACCCCGCAGCACCAAGGTGAACAAGGGTGGTCAGGTGACGTTGACGGGGGTGGACTCGGAGGTCACACTGCCGATGGTGAAGGCCAGCTGTGTCGTCCCCGCCGGCGCCGTCGCATCAGCCGTCACCGCCACCCACAGCGGGACGTACGTCCCGTTCCCACCGAGCCCCGCCTGCGTCAGATCGACCTGGGAAGCGGTCAGCGTCTGCCCGTCGCCAGACACGGTGGCGTCAAAGTTAGTAACCAAACCGGTCTGCGGATTCATCACCGAAACCAAATATGTAGGCTGCGGCTGGAACTTGAGAAGCGCACCCGCCGGAAGCTTCACCGTCACATCCAGCGGCAGGACCTGCCCAGCCACATGTACACCCGGATATCCGGGTGCCCCGGCAGGCGCAAGCGTTACATTCGGCGGACCACCCGCAACCACCGAAAAGCCTGGATAGCTGTCGTCGGAAGAGTATCCGGCAAGGTGTCCCTTGGGCAGGGTTCCATGAACGCTGACCCGTCCTGTCGAATCAGTATTCGACATTCCAACGATTTCGGCAGTCAATCCTGTCATGTCCCACTTAATTTCAGAGATGACGCTTGCTATGTCCAGGTATTGCTGGGCGGCCGCAATCAGATCGTCATTGAAGTCGGATTGCGCGGATTCGAGTTTCTGGACCGCCGCCCGGTTGAGGTGGATTTTGAAGTTGTCGCCCGATTTATCGAATACGATGTCACTTGCCATTGCAGGATTCCTTCCGGTTCCGCGTCTCGTGATCCTGTCGGTGTCGTTTGGGTCGCTAGGGCCGCTTTCAATCCTTTAGAGTCCCGGGTTTGATAGCGTGGCAGGGGGCCGTGCTTGGGGCATGCTGCCACGCAGGAAGCGCAATAGGGTGGGCTCGTGGGCTCTGTGGGAGGGCACGGCGGAAACATATTCCTGGATGAACCAGGGGCAAGCACCTTTTAAACACGGGTTGATGCTTGCATGGTCACAAATTCAGGACATGCCAGGAGCAAAGCAGCGACTCCAGCGACCCTGGCGCACGCCAACCCGATCAGTACCAAAACGACCGGCCCGGACAGCAAACATGACGGCACCACATCGGTACCCCATATCAGCAACGACACTCACTCCCACTTGAAGAAATACCACCCTAGACACTGACAAAACCTACTGAACCTCACGTAAAAACATCGCGGATCATCAGGGGGCCTCTTGCGGCCGTCGCGGCGGCCGTCGTCCCGGCACGGCCGGTAGATTAGGCGGGACCGGTGGCCGGGATGGGCTTCGTAGTCACGGGCCAGGCGGCGGCGGTTCATGAGCCAGCCGAGGGTTCTCTCGACGGTCCACCTTCGTGGCAGGGCGGAAAATCCCCTGGCGGTGGGGTCGCGGCAGACGATGTGCATGTCGACGCCGAGATTTGCGGCGTGCTCGACGAGGCGTTGGCGGTAGCCGCCGTCGACCCAGGCCTTGCGGACGGTGGGATGGTCGGCGGCGACCCGCTCGATCAAGGTCTACAGCCCCTCGACCGTGACAGAACACGGCCCGCTCTCACAACCGAGGCTCGGACCCGTCCAGGAATGATCGCAACGATCGACCACAAGAGCCTTGACGACAGACCTTAGGGAACCTGCGCCCGCCGACACCCGGCTTCTCCGCACTACATGCCCTCCGCGCGGCCCGCCACTCGGGATTCGCGCCCGCTTTCGGTCTCCCCGAGCGCTCTTGGCCATGCTCACCGCGGTCATCGAGGTCCAGCAGGTCGGGGCATCGCAGCTGTGAAGCCGTTCCACAACGGCGGAGCCGAAGGAGTCAACACCAGGACGAAACTGATCAAGCGTTAGATGTACGGCCGAGCCGGCTTCCACCTCCTCCGCCACCGCATCCTGCTCAACTGATCCACCCCAGCGAGCGATCAACGCCTACGAAAATATTGTCAGAGCCGTTGACTTGACACACCCGGCGCATCGTGAGGTGAGACCTGAGTCTGATTACAAGATGCGACCTGAGTTTGACTGATCGGCCATCGGATGCGTCGATGATAGGTGAGCCAGTGTGTGATTGCCTGCGGATGCCGATGGCTCATCGGCTTCTGTTCCGTAGGCCCATAGAAGGATTGATATGAAGTCAAGTTGGGCGCGCCTCGGAGTGGCAGTCGCCGTAGCTTTTCCGACGCTCGGATTAACTGCCCCCGCCTCCAGCGCCGCCGAGAGGGGCAGCATTTCTGCCTACCAGCCCGGCGGGGCACAGAATTCAACGAGCGAACCTTCCCAGGGACGCTTCCTGGAAGTTACTCGCAAGCAGCGCAGCTCAGCTCAACCTATCCGGCTTATCCGGCCTATCATAGGTGGAACCGGGGTTAAAAATGACCAGTACCCTTCCATGGCTGCTCTGCTCATCAACAGCGGCCCAGAAAGCGGAATGCAATTTTGTGCCGGAACCCTCTATAAACCGAATGTCATCCTGACTGCAGCACACTGCGTGACAGGCAGAGACCCCGATGGTGTAAGTGTAGCCGTGGGGCGTACCGTCCTTTCCAACACCCAGCAGGGACAAGTGCGCGCCGCGGTCAGTTTCAAAATACATCCCCGTTACGACCAGAGTGACCCCCGTAGCGAAGAGTCATATGACATGGCGCTCATCGAACTCGACAAACCCGTTGAGGGAATCACGCCCGTTCAAATGCCAACCCCAGGGACTGATGCCCTTATTCGCCCCGGTGCACAGGCTGTCGTTGCAGGTTGGGGTCTGACCGACGACGTTCTCGAGCATTCTCCTGATCGGATGCAGCAGGTTACGGTACCGATCTTGTCCCAGGCTGAATGTCAAGCGAGTTACGGATCCGACGAATTCAACCCTGAGATCGACATATGTGCCGGAGTCGCCGGTAAGGGCTCATGTCGTGGCGACAGCGGAGGACCGCTTTTCAGGAAGATCCCGGGGCGTGAGGTACCGATCCAGATCGGCATCGTCTCCCGAGGCGGGGAAAATTGCGCTACCCAGGAGGAGCCAGGTATTTACACTTCTCTTAGCTCGAAAGAACTCTGGAACACATTTGAACAATAGGCGTGATGCACGCCGGGAGAGCTATTCACAAGCCTCACGAGGTGATTCGACTGATTCCAAGGGCCGTCGCCGTACGGCAACTCTTGAAGTCCGGTTGAGCATTCTACCAATTACGTGAAAATTTGGCGTCCGATGCACCCTGGGAAGTTTGGTAATCTCAGCACCGTCGACCTCGATCGAGCCTGCGGCACGGTCGACCATCCAATGGCGTCGCGGCTTGCAGTTCGCCGCTTTCGCCTTGCTGGTGGGTAGTCAAAATTTGCACATCTATCGTGATGGGGTGAAGCGTGATTGGCATGATGAATGAACCCATGGAGATTTCGAATCTGGATATGTGGCGTTTATGGTGATCCTTTAGATGCAACGCTGCTGCGTGATCTTGAGCTAAACCCCTCCGGGGGAAGACCTCGCGACCCGGCCACGGATAGTATATTCCGCAATTAGCGAGCAGTTTCAAATTGCGGAGAAAGGTATGAATGTGCTTGACATGATTAACATCCCGATGGATATTCCCGACTATTGGGTGGCCATTCGCGGAATGCTTTGCCTTTAACGTCGATCTTTCGTGACGGGTACGCCAGTTCGCTGGCGTACCATTTTGGCTGTCGGGGTGGCCTATCGACCTTCATCCTCTGTGACTGATTCCTCTGTTCCCCCTTTGTCACGGCCGCAGTTGGCGGAGGCGCGTCGTGTTCGGGCGGTCGAGTTGTTCGAGGAGGGCACCTCGAATGCTGAGATCGCGCGGGCGGGGAGGGTGTGCGCCGAAAGCGGGCGGCGGTGGCGGCGCGTGTGCGAGGAAGGCGGCGCTTCGGGTCTGCGTCGGCGTGCGGCCACCGGTCGCCCGCCCATGCTGGACGACGCCCAGGCCGAGACGATCCGGGCCGCGTTGGAGCGGGGTGCCCAGCCCATGGTTTCGATGGCCGCCCTGGGATACCACACCACCGACCCCGGTCGAGGGGCTGGCCCGCCTGTGCTTCCACCTCAAGCCCGGAAGCTACGACACGACCGGACTGATCGAGGTTCTGGAGCAGGTCGAGATGTTCCACGGCGGGGACCGGGTGGGCGATCTCCGATCACATGCGAACCCAGCTCGTCACCGACGCCCTCGCGGCAGCCGAGCGGACCCGCGGGAGCCTGACCGGAGCGGTGATGCACACCGGCCACGGAACGCAATATACGCGTCGGGCTTTCGCTGAAATCTGCAGGTCAGCATGGGTGCGGCACGGCATGGGCGCGATCGGGTCCAGCGCGGACAACGCCGCCGCTGAAAGCTTCAACGCGACCTTCAAGAGGGAGACTCTCAAGGGCCGCAAAGGCTGGGCGAACGAGCGTGAAGCGCGTCTGGAGGCCTTCCCCTGGCTGACCCGATACAACACCTGACGCCGCCACTCCCGCCTCGGCCAGCGATCTCCGATCGCCTACGAGAACGACTTCCAACCCACAGCAACGACCCTGGCCCAAGCGGCATAGCTCACTCGCATCCTTGCAGGCCAGGGCACCTTTCCTGCTACCGGGCCGTCAGATCGCCCAATTCAGCTGAATACCCGAGGTGGGCGTTGAGGGATGGCAGGCACATCGAGCAGTCTTCTGCTGTTGAGACGTGGCAGTCGGCGTTCCCCGACCGCTCAGTGCGGTCGGGGAACGGACTGCCCGTCTCTGCCAAGGGGTCTACCAGGTGATACGGGCAGCGCCATTGCCGCCAGGACTGCCCTGGGCGTTTGCCCCACCGCCGATGCCGCCGAATCCCGCGCTGTTACTGTTACTGAGCGTCCTATAAGGGGTACGCGGGTCTCCTTCCGCAGATGGTTTGAAATCGGCCTGGGTGGGATAAAGGCTCAGGCCCTGGGCGCCGCCGCCGCCGCCGCCGCCGCCTTGCAGTCACCGTCGCCGTTGTCGCCGTCGGTGCCGCTGTTGCCCTTGCCGCTGTTGCCCTTGATGGCGTGGCCACTGCCGCCGGCACCGCCTTGGCCTCCGCCGCCGTTGTTGTTGTCGGCGCTGCCGCCGCTGCCGCCGCGGCCGCTGCCATCGCTGCCTCCAACGCCTCCGCCGCCGCCGCGGCCGAGGCCTCCGCGGCCTCCGCCGCCGGCGCCGGGGAAGGCGTTGCCTCCGGCGCTGTCATCGCCGCCGCCTCCATGGCCTCCGTCTCCGCCTAGGCCGAAGGGGACTCTGCCGCTGCTGACCTTGAAGCCTCCGCCCCCGCCCCCGCCCCCGCCCGCCGGCGGCGAGGAGGACGGGGGCGCCGTCGGCAGGGTAGTAGGTGGATTCACCTGGTTTACCGATGTGCACCTTCTGGCCTGGTGCCAGGCTGATGATTTGCCTGATGTAGGCACCGGCGCCGCCGTTGCCGCCCTTGCCGCCGTTGTCGCCAGCCCCACCAGCGCCACCCCCTCCTCCGGGTCCCCAGAGTTCGAGGATGACCATTTTGACGCCGTCGGGGATGGCGAGGGCCTGGTCGCCGGGCTTGATGATGCCGGGAAGAAAGCCGGTGGGGGTGCTGGGGGTTACGGGACACCAATCGGTGTCTTTGACGAGGTAGCCCCGGTCTTGGTAGCTGCCTTCTGGATGGTTTGTTGGGTCGGTGACGAGGTTCGAGGCGGCGGCCCAGGTAATGCCGTTGCTGAAGTCGCCGGGATTGTTGGCCCAGGTGGAGTTGATCGCGGGGTCGTAGTCGCCCCAGCCGCCGTTGCCGTTGGACGGATCCCAGTGGTCCGGCTGGTAGGTGTCGCCGTCGAAGGACTCGCACTGGGTGCCCCGGAAGAACCAGATTTTATTGTCCGCGGGTGAGTAGAGTGCGGCGTCGACCCCGTCGAAGGGGAAGACTTTTGCTTTGTTATCGAAGGGGTAGCCGAACACTTGTGCGATTGACTGGGTGAAGCCCTGGGTGTCTCGCCGGCTTCCCGTGGGCCTGTTGATGGAGAAGGTGATGCAGTTCCCGCCCTGGAAGAGATAGACGGTGCTCGTATCTCCCAGGCAGAGGGCGGCGTCGACGGGCTTGCCGGCGTTGAGGAGGTTGCCAGTGCCGTCGTCGCTGAACAGGTTGTAGCCATCGTCCAGGGCATCCAGGGAGTGTGTGTCGGCGGGCTGATCGCCCTGCCAGGGCTTCCCCTTGGCCGAGTCCCACTCGTAGCGGTCACACATGACCTGTTCACCGTTGCCTTGCCCGTACAGGCAGTACAGACTCGGCAGCCAGCGCTTGCCGCCGGCGTACGGGGTATCGACAATAGGGGCGGAGAAAGCCGCTAAGTAGGATTTCATGAGCAACATTCCTTTGGTAATCGGCCCTATTCGGCCAGTGCGTCCGTGACGCCCCGGGGGGAGGCCACGAAGCGGGGGACGGGCGCCCTCCGCCTGTCCGGGTTGTAGTCCCCGCCCGGACGCCTTCCCCTCGGGACATGGGGAAGCCGCGCACTTCTCCCTGACAGACCCTTACCGCGAGCGAGTGTCACATCGGAGGCTGTCGGCGCCACGGTGAACTCGGTGGTCAGGTGACGTTGACGGGGGTGGACTGGGAGGCCACATTGCCGATGGTGAAGCCCAGCTGTGACGTGCCCGCCGGCGCCTTCCCATCAGCCGTCACCGCCAGCCACACTGCGACGTACGTCCCGTTCCCACCGAGTCCCGCGTGCGTCAGATCGACCTGGGGAGCGGTCAGCGTCTGCCCGTCGCCAGACACGGTGGCGTCATAGTTGGTGATTACGCCGGTGACTGAATTCATCACCGAAACCAAATATGTCGGCTGCGGCTGGAACTTGAGAAGCGCACCCGCCGGGAGCTTCACCGTCACATCCAGCGGCGGGACCTGCCCATCCCCCTCATGAACCACATGGACACCCGGATACCCGGACGCCCCGGCAGGCACAAGCGTCACATCCGGCGGGCCACCCGCAACCACCGAAAAGTCATTCCACTGAATTACCACCAGACCATCACTGCCACCCATACCCACAGTGCCCGTATACTGCGGGTCATCCTGCTTAGGGGCATTATTCGAATTACTTCCACTGCCGGACAGGCCGGCGATGGTGATGCCATTGGTTACCGTAGAACCCGAACAATAACCGCCACCGCCACCGCCACCACCACCATCGCCGTTGGTGTAATTGCCGGTGCCGCCGCCGCCTCCTCCCCAGCCAGATCCCCCACCACCATTGAGCCGGCTGTTCCCTCCTCGTTGCCCACCACCGACAATGACATCACCGGCGTTGGACACTGATCCCCCGTCTCCCGAGCCACCAATGCCACCACCACCGCCATGACCTGGGGCGGCTCCGGCACCGTCGCCGCCTCTCACGCCGCCGCCACCACCACCGAACTGGAAGCTCCAATAGTCTTCGCCGCCACCACCACCGGCGATAAGGGTAGGAGTACTGGGCTTCTCGTCGTGCCACACGGCACTCATGCCGCCCCCGCCACCACCTGCGTACTGGCCGCCTTTGGGACCACCTTGGCCAGCGCCGGGGAAACCACCGGTGACGCCCGAGGCGGCTTTACCCACAGCCAGGGAAAGGGTTTCTCCCGGTGTGACGGCAACCGTGCCGCGGGTATATCCCCCCGCCCCAGGCTGGCCTTGATGCTTTGCGCTCCACCCGCCACCGGCACCCCACATACGGACGTCCACACTGGTGACACCCGCCGGGACAATAAACGAGTCCTGCGCGCCGGTAGCCTCGTACCGATGGCACCTGTCGAATCCATCCGACGGCGAGGAGTTACCCGTCGTGCCCTGTGCCACGGAAGCAGCCTGAGAGATCAGGTCAGCCATCGGACTCCTCAAGGCCCATTCAGGCACCTGCCCCTGGGAAACCGGCCCACCGATGTCGCTCGTCATATCCTTCACTCCCTGTCTATGCGAAATGGACCCCGGCTCCTCCCACAAGAAACAACAACCGGGCACAACTTCCTCACCCCCCTCGTATGTCACCACCCACGCCATCCCCCTCGGAACCTTTGAGGGTTTTCCAACCTCACGTCGAGGCGGGGAGGGTCATGAATCAGGTGGGCACCCGCTCTGAAGGGACACCTGATGGACGCGAAGACGGGCCACCTGATCGAGGACGCTGACGGCAAGTCGCTTTGCGGTGCCGGGCTGGAGCGTTGACAGTGCCGATGTGGCACGGACGACGACGAAGCACCGTGAGACCAACGGGGGCCGGCCCGGGGCTGGGCCGCAACTGCTGGACGAGCTGGCAGACCTGGCCGCGGACCCGGTCCGGGACGGCGGGCTCGGGCTGATGGGCGAGGGCGGGCTGCTGTCCGAGCTGACCCGGCACCTGATGCAGGCCGCCCTTGAGGCGAAGATGGACCTGCATCTGGCCGAGGAGGCCGGCCGCACCGGCGGCCGCGCCCCCCGGTCCGGGGGGGCAATGCCCGCAACGGCTACCGGCCGAGGAAGGTGATGACGGAGGTCTGCGCCATGACGGTGCAGGTGCCCCGGGACCGGCTGCATTGAGGAGATGGTCCTGCCG
Source organism: Streptomyces sp. GL_140 (assembly GCF_057834465.1). NCBI lineage: Bacteria > Bacillati > Actinomycetota > Actinomycetes > Kitasatosporales > Streptomycetaceae > Streptomyces > Streptomyces sp. GL_140. The sequence continues at coordinate 294,523 of NZ_JBYQMJ010000002.1, read as the reverse complement.
CTGACCGCGAAAGGCCTCACCTCCGGGGAGAGCGTCGCCCACCTCGCCGAGGTCTATGGGATGGAGACGTCGAAGGAGACGGTGCGGTCGCGAACCGTCCGATCCACGTCGTCCTCGCAGTGACCTGCGACGGAATGCGCGAAATCCTCGGACCGTGGGCCGGTGACGGCGGCGAGGGCGCCAAGTTCTGGCAGACCGTGCTGGCCGAGCTGCAAAACCGCGGCGTCCGCGACGTGATGATGCTCGTCTGCGACGGCGTGAAGGGCCTGCCCGAGGCGGTCAGTGCCGTCTTCCCCGCCACCGTGGTCCAAACCTGCTTCGTCCACCTCATCCGCACCACTCTGCGTTACGCCGCCCGCGCGGACTGGGACGCCGTCGCCCGCGACCTGAAGCCCGTCTACACCGCCGCGGATGAGGCCCAGGCCCTCGAGAAGCTGGCCGACTTCTGCGAGAAGATCATCTCGACCACCAACGCGATGCCAACGCTGGTCCAACCGCTGGAAGGACGCGATGAACGCCTTCGACATCGTGCGAGCGGTGCTCCACGGAGGGCTCATCACCTCACATTGCGGCGAGGGAGATTGTTTGTCGCAGTACATAGAAGTGCGTGCTGGACATGAATGAAGGGAGTCAGCCATGACTGAACTACATCGAGGGTTCAGACATCGATGCAGCGACGCCGGTACTCACGGTGCTGTAAGAGGGCGGGACACGTGTAGGTTGCCCGATTCCAACGGGCGGATGAGGCCCTGGCCCACGAGATCACGGTGATCCATATCGCGTCCCCACCCTGTAGCTCCTGGTGGTGGAAGGAGTTCTCCGCCGGGTTGTTGATCCTTTTGTGGGAGCGGTGCTCCACCGAGGGCATCACCTCGCGCTGGGCGGCACGTTGGCACGGAGCTTGTCCGTGACGATCACCCTGGGCGCTGTTCCGGTCGTCCTGAGGAACCGGCGGAAGAAACGCCTGGCTGCGGCCTTGCTCCGGTGGTTCTGGACGAGGATGTCGAGGACGTTGCCTTCGGTTTCGACGGGCCGCACAGGTATTTCCACTCACCGTTGATCTTGATGAACGCCTCGTCGAGGTGCCATTTGTCCCCGGGTCGGGTGCACCGCCGGCGTAGACCGTTGGCGTAGGCCTGTCCTTGTACGACGGTGACGCCGGCGGCGTGGACGACACGGTCGGGCCCCTCCCGGACACAGCCAACCTGAAGATTTTCCCACCCCGCCGACAACGTGACGGCGCCCTCCTCGCGCGTCGAGCGCCGGACCGGTCAGCTGTACCCGCGACGCCAGGATGAGGTTTTTTCCGTGAGAGGCGAGGGGAAGCAAGCGGACCAGCACATACAAGAGGTCGGTTAACAAACGCAGTGTTCATCGGCATGACCCACTACCCACTACAGAACTACAGCGTCCGACATCCGTCTTCCTGAGCCTGGGGAGAAACGCGAGTCTGTGATCCATAGGGATGGACAGACTCGTGAATCCACGCGGGCCTTGAAAGATGGGAGACCGTTCCTATACCCGTAGCGGCGGCGCACGGCATGTTGTCCGGAGGTACGGCATGACCAACATCAAAGCGAGCCAACAAACCGTCGCGGAAATTTTGGCAAGCTACAAGATTTCCGTCGGCACTACTCCTGCATCCATGCCGAAGGTTTCTCTCGAACCCTCGGTAAGTACGCAGCAGACAGGGAGCGTCAACAATCCAGATGAACCCCTACTGGTTTACGGAGAATCAAGCGACAAGCAATTCATCTTTGTCCTCGGCGGCATCAAGGACCCGCTTACGCAACTCACCGCCTACGCTGTGATTTCCGCCAGTAAACACGACCCAAATGCTGTCCCCCAGGCCTACTTGTCGCTTCTCGCCCTTATCGGAGGCGGCGTGGGGGTAGAATACGATATCGGCCTGGATTACGTCGGCACAGGGCTAGCCACGGGAACATTCAGCGAAGCCAACCTTGATGCATTGAACGAGAATCTCAAGAAACTCGCGCCGAATTGCCCGATCAGCTTCCCTGGAAAAGGGATAGAGGGCACTCCAGGTGACCGTCAGCTCAAAGAAACTCCAGGGTTCGCCTTTCTCACCCTTACGTTTGGAGCGGGCCTTAGAATTGGGTCGGCCCACGGATCCGTTGACTCGACGATCTTGATTCCCTATCTAGGTGTGGACTCCGAGCCCTCATGGACAGATCTTGGAGTTTCGCTAAAAGGTCTCTACCTGCGTCGCATCGGGATCACCTACAAGACGATTGCCGGAGCCTTCCAGTTCGTCGTGTGGCTGGACGGCACGTACTCGTTTGGGGGGAAGCCAGACGATAAGGGCAACGTCGAAGGCGATGGGGTCACATTTGAGCTGCTGGACTTCCATCTCGGTATTACGACTAATCCTGACTATTCTTGGTCATTTGCTGGGGGCTGGCCGGACGGGCTCGGCCTGAATTATGTGAAAGGCCCGGTGCAGATTGGGGGCGGTTTTGCCGTCATCCACGACAGGGGAGAATACGATTTCCTTGCCGAGGGTGGCCTGGCCCTCTCCATCCCAGGGTTGAACTTTGAGATTCTTGGCGCCTATGCGCGGGCGAAATCTGGGGAAAACCTGGCCGATTACCCGTTGGTGTTCTTCTACTTACTGATGCAGCTGGCGTCCACAACGCAGGGGGCCCCGCCGGATGGAATCGAGGTCTTTCCTGGTGTGATGCTGACGGGGTTCTGCTTCGGCGGTGGGATGAACTGCCAGCTTCACGTGCCAGATCCTGCCAAGGTGCTGAAGTTCCCGCTCGTGACCCCGCTCATGGCCGGCGGCCAGATACCCAACAGCCCGCTGGAGGTCGTGAACAACCTCACGATGCCCGACCAGGATCTGCATCTGACGTGGGTTACACCGCAGGACGGTGGCTTCTGGCTTGCGGCCGGACTCGCGGCGAATATTGTCGAAGTTTTCAACATCTGGGGACTTGTCGTCGTCTCCATCCCGCAGGGCGGCGACTGGAGCGCCGCCTTGATCGGCACTCTAGACATGGTGTCGTTCAAGGGCATCTTCAAGGTAAAGGCTGCTGTGGAGGCCGAGATATCGTCCCAGCTGGTGGCCGTCGGCGCCACGCTCGCCCCCGGTAGTTACCTGTTCAGTGACGACTTTGTGACCGCCACCGGCGGAATAGATCTTTATGTATACATTGGCGGGACAAACAAGGGTCAGTGGGTGCTGACCGCAGGCGGGTACCCCCCAACGCTCAACGTGCCGGGAAGCTACCCGTTAGCTCCGCCGAGAATCGGAGCCAGCTACTCGCTGAAGGTGCTCAACGGAAAAGTCGACTTCGAGGTGGCAGCCAGGGGATATCTGATGATCTCCAACGTCGGCCTGGCAGCCGGCGCCAGCTTGGACTTCAGCCTTTCTGGAAAAGTATGGAAAATCAAACTCAAACTGTACTTCTCGATTGGGATGGACTTCCAAGTCCAATGGTCCCCCTTCCATGCCAGCATCGACGTGTCAGTAAAACTCGGAATCTACATAAAGCTCTACATATTAAGCAAACGTTTCGAAGTGTCCATCAAGGGCACCGTGTGGATGCCTCCCTTCGGTGGAAAGGTAAGGCTGGATCTGCCGTTCGGTATCCACCCGTCAATCCCGTTCGGCAGCCAACCACTGTCATCCGATTGGCTCTCGTGGGACCAGTTTGTGACAAAGATGCTCCCGAGTGACGGGCGGATGCTCGCGAAGGTCGAGTCGGGCATGCTGCCCGTCCCGAGAACTCCGGACTCCGGACAGAAAACCCTCGCCGTGAAGGGCTCCGACTCCACAGACACGTGGAACGTCTCCATCCACGGGTTCACTTTCTCGACGCACTGCGTGGTTCCCTCCACCGACATCACCGTCAACGGCTCGGACCAACTGCCGATCAACGGCAAAGGCACCATGGACCACTCCCGGGCCCTCCACGTCCGGCCCATGGGACCCGACGCCAAAGGCCTCACCTCCAACCACGTCGTCACCATCACACACGTAGGCGTGGGCCCCGTCGACCTCGCCAAGGACGGCTGGAGCGTCCAACCCGTCTCCGAAGGCGTACCGGAAGCCCTCTGGGGCACATCCCTGGGCCTCGACGAAAAACCCGACCTCACATCCGGCGGCCTCCTCGACGCCTACACCGGCGTCCGCGTCACAGTCCCCGACGCCAAACTCGGCCACGACATCCCCCCCATCAACGTAAACACCAGCCTCGGCTACGAAACAGTCCCCAACGACAGCGACCTGCCCATCAGCCCCACAGCCACCACCCCCACCGACCAACCCAACCCCACCACCAACCCCAACGCCATCTCCACCATCACCACCACCATCACCACCACAAGCGCAGCAGCCCGACACCGCCTCGACACAGCCCTGCAAAACAGCAAAACCCTCACCGCAGGCACACAGGACTACAGCCCCCACACCAACAACACACTCACCCACTTCCAGACCCGCATCACCCAAGGCCTCTACACCACCAACCCCCTCACTGTCTAAACACCACGGACGCGGGAGAATCCATCATGGCGACACCACGCACCATTCATTTCTACGATTCCTATGTCCCGTCCCTGACGGTAGGCAACTATAAGATCGACATTCACCAAGAGGTGCAAAAAGACGGACAATCCATCAGCCATTTCGGAGAAAATGGCGTCGACCAGTTCCCTATGGTCACGCAGCCATTCTCCATTCACGGCCCACGGTTCACTTTCGATCCCAGTTTTGTGCATGCAACCCACCCGCCGTCCGGGGCTACCGGCCAATTCGACAACGAACTGGCACACGTGAGCCTGAACCGGATCATCCTGCCCTGGGAGGTCATGCTGCAGGAGGGCGGGGAGGGCGTTCCGTGGCTGGCGCTGCTTGTCTTCGCCGAGAACGAGCTGCCGAATGACCCCCACGCGCAGGGCCTCGTCGATACGACCTATACGGTCGAGCAGCTGCTGTCACTGAAGGACAAGACCATCCGCGTTCCGAATATCCTGACCGACTCAGTAATCGATGACGTCTTGAAGGGCACGTGCCGCACGATCGACGTGCCGGCGAAGGTGTTTGCGGGTGTTGTTCCTCGGTATGACGAACTGCCGTATCTGGCGCATGTGCGTAACGTGACCGACACGCCCACAACCTTGGCGAAGGCCAGGATGCAGCTGGATGAAATGACGGATCTGGGCCAGTTCAGCGTCATCGTGGCAAACCGGTTCCCGCGGACGACGGGGAACTATGCTGCCCATTTGGTGTCGTTGGAAGGCTTCGTCGACTGTCTGACGCCCGCAGGTGGACCTCAGGTGCTGCCCGATACTGCCACGACGGTGCGCCTTGTGTCGCTGGTGTCGTGGTCTTTCACCTCGCAAAAGGTGGACGGGGGGCACTTTTCTGAGGTGGTCCACGAGCTGGCGCTGCCGGGTGAGAGCCCGAACCCGGATGCGCAGCATGCCCTTGCTCTGCGGTTGCCGCCTCCCACCGCCCAAGACACTCCTGAGGAGCGCGAGGCGAAGCAGCGGATTGAGTGGGGTTATGTTCCGCTGTCCTATCTCACCGCTGAGGGAGAGGAGACCTTTGCCTGGTACCGAGGGCCGCTGACCCCGGTACCGCAGACCCAGCTTCCCCCCGGTCTCGTCCCGCCCTCGCTGGCGCGTGACCCACAGGCACAGTCCGCTCAGGACGATGTCGCCAACCCCAGCACGACGGATGGGCTTCTGGTCTACATCCAAAACTGGGGTGTGTTTGATCTGTCGTATGCAGTGGCGTGGATGACGGGCTGGCAGCTGGCGCTGTCGCACGCACAGGCACGGACCGCACAGAAAGCGTTCTGGAGTAAGGCACGCAGGGCTGCTGCGCTGGCCGTGCGTCGTTTGACGACTCCCCCCGAGGTGAGCGGTCTGGATCCGGACACGCTGACCACTGCAGAGGCCTTGTCCCGCCACTCGCCCGCCACCCACCGGTGGCACACGCTGGTTGAGGGCGGCCTGGCCCAGCGTCTGACCCGGAATCACCGGCAGCCTGCCTCTGCCTCTGCCTCTGCCTCTGCCTCTGCCTCTGCCTCTGATGCTGGGGCAGCGCCGTCACGAGGTGAGCAGTTGCGTGCTCTTCTTGCCCGAAATGAAGTCCGTGAGATGGTGACGAACGCGCTCCAGGGCGAGATGGATCAGGTCGGGGACGTCCTGAACTCTCTGGGCGCTTTGGATCTCGTCCCCTTCGATCACCTGGTGGCCGATCAGAGGATGCTTCCCAAGGAGAGCGTGCGCTTCTTCTACGTCGACTCCACCTGGATTACTGCACTGTTCGATGGGTTCGTCAGCGCCGGCGCCCAATCTGATTCCGATAAAGCCCTGCAGGAGACCATCCTTTCCCGGCTTCAAGTTGAGGCCAACACGGTGGACTGGCCGAAGGCCGGTCTGCTGCTGCGATCCCGGCTCGCCAGCGACTGGCCCGGGATGCTCATCGAAGGAGACAAGGGCGGGAATACGGTCCAAATTGTGCGCCACGAATACCTGGCCCCCGATCTCCTGCTGGTTCTTTTCGAGGATGTACCGGACACGGTGATGTTCAGCGAACCGCACCAGGACCTTTATCTGGGCGCACAGCCAGAGGAACACGACGGTGTCGACAGTCTCTGGTTGGACGTGAGAGTGCTCCTGCCGGGCGACAAGACGGGTGGCACGGTTGGAGACAATGACACATTTCCGCCTTACAATCAAAACTCGAAAGGCCTCCTCGATTATCTTCGTACAGGAAATTCTGCGGCGGGGACGCTTGATGTTCACCGCGTGATCCCGGACTTGTCCCATACGTTGCAGGGATATGGCCAGCTCAACAGTGGGGAAACTCTCACGCCAGCCGGCTTCGCGGTGGAGCTGATTCAGACGCCGAGCCGCCAAAAATTTATCCAGCCGTAAACACAGGCGCACCCTCTTACCATTCGGAGCTTATTGTGACTAGTAATCCATTGATCGTTCCTGTCGAAGTCAAGGCATACCTGGTCAACGATACAACAAGTGATCGTGAAGGTAGCTTCGGGCACTGGGAACTCGACTTTTCCCGCCCTGAGGACCTGGGAACCCCGCCCGAGCCGTACCCGGACGTGAGCTCGTACCTCAACCCTGCCCAGGGAACGTACCTGCACTGGGCGTTGCCGCATGCGCTGCGCACACCTCAGGAGTCGAACCTGGAGGATTTCCCGCTGGTTCCTAACCGGTGGCTCGTGGTCCGGTCCAGCCTGGCCGGGGTGTGGGATTCCGATCCATCATTTAAGGCGTGGGTGGTGGAGAGTGACTATCTCATCGACTCCGATGACCCCAACTTCAACGATAGTAATTTTGGTGAATATCCGTGGTCGGAGGACAACTGCTCCTCTTATCCGTTTACGGTGAAGAATGGATACGATTACAGCGACGGTCATTACAATGTGGGCGATGTGAAAGAGGGTCACATTGGGCGGCCGTTCGACGTAGCGGGGTGGAGCGAGAAGAAGTCTGATGCTCTTTTCCTCACCGCGTTAGGGCCCGGGCATTTAGCGTTCTGCGGGTTCCAGCCCTACCACAAGGGAGTTTTTTCCTTCTATGACGACCTCAGTGGTGTGGCCGACCAGTCGACCCTCGACTATCTGGTGATGGGCTGGTATTCAGACCCCTCCAAGGACCTTCTTGCTGGTGCAACAGATCTGGGGGCGCTCCTGCAGCAGCTGGGTTGGGCTCCCGGCCGCAGCGGGACGGACACGTTGTCGGTGTATGCCGGAACATCGCTGCGCCTGCCGTGGACATCGGGAACGTATCTGCAGGGTAACTTGCCTGATTCAGCGACGGAGGCCCAGCTCGCGGTCGGACATGACACATCGGAGGCGGGCTCCGCCGAGATGGGCCAAAATTGTGCGGAAGACCGGCTGTTCCATGCGTTTCTTGCCGACCGTATGACGGCCCTGGATGAGAATCCGCAGGAGTTCGACGACACCGTGCACAGTACGTGGTTCACGCCGGAAGGCACGGACTACGCCTGGACGATCATCGATGCGCCGGAGTGCGAGCCGAATACGAACGACGATGAACTGGAGAAAGAGCGGGTTTGGCTCGCCGAGCTCAACACGAACCAGTACAAGTACAATCTGCTGGCCCGGAATAAGACGGGACTGCAGGACCGGCTGTATAACACGTGGCGCCTAAGCCAGATGCCTGACAAGGGCCGCGGCACCGAGTACGGAAAGCCTCCTGGCTTCGCAGAAGAAGCCAAACCCGAAATCGAAAAGCTTGCGCAAAGCCTGAAGAGCGTGAACGACCAGATGAATTCGCTCATCACAGGTACGGCGGCGATCCCGTACGGGGCGACGGAGGATGCATTCCAGGCAAGTGTTCTGCAGTACGAGAAGGCTCATGGGCTGGACCCGAATTGCGAGAATAAGAACGGAGTCCACCGCGTTCTCAAACGAATTTCCCTCCCCCCCTTCTACACCCCCTATGACCCTGTGGTTCTTATGGACGGTGTGAACGCCGACAAGGGAGTCGAATACCCGGACGTGCTGCCGTGCCGTTCCCGTGACCAACTGACGGCTCAGATGAGCATCAATGGAAACCTGCAGCCGCCTCCCGCGGCGCCCTCGGTACCTGACTGGCATCGCCAGCTTCCCCCCCAGGTGCAGGATGCTTTCGCCGGCCTGTTCCTGGAATTCACTCTCCTGTCCCGGGCCGCTGCGCACGGCACGGCCACGAACAATGACCTCCTCACCGACCTCGCCACAATTTCGAACGGCGTCTCCGATAAGTTCAAGGACGCGAACGGGCACGACACCGGCCCCGGATTCTTCGCCGGCATGTGGCACCAGCCGTGGGAGCCGGTCTACCTGCTGTGGAGGATCGAATACTTCCCGGTCCCCATGAATACCAGCGATGGCTTCCACTGGGTGTTCGATGCGAACCGTGGCCGGTACGAACTGGCGAAGCAGGGCTCTCCCGGCGACATCGCTCCCTTGATCTTCCTGGGGCGCTCGGCTCTGACCGACCTGCCGTACCAGTTGGCCCAGGGTGCGGTGGCCCGCCATGTTCGCCTCTACGACGATGCCCCCGCCGAAGCGCTGGAGGAGCTGCCGGAGGTGCTGAAGGGTGCGATCTCTCAGATGATGGATGGTTTTCTCCAGAATCTGGAACAGCGGATGGGTGGCGCGGGTGTCAAACCCAACCCGAATGATCCCTCCGACACCACCTCCTCAGGTCGTGTGAGTGACCTGCTCGCCTCCTATGACTATCCCGACAGCGGCTTCCCCCTGCCCGACCCCGACGAGATGATCACCGCGGCGATGAAGTTCACGCCGGCGGGCGGAGCACAGTTCGCCTTCACCTTCGCCTGCGTCGTGGACAGCATGGGCCGCAACTTCCAGTTCATCAACTCCGGTGCAGAAGAAGGCAGTGACCTCAAGCCCAATCAGCGGATCCCCTCGATCGCCTGCACCCTCAAGCCCTCCCTCGGTACCGACAAGCTGCCGATCTACGTGAACACGAGCGATGTCGGGGCTGGGCCGATCTACGTGCAGGTAGGGCCCCGGATTGCGGAGCCCAGCCGACTGCGGTTCGACTTCGTCTCCCCGAACACCTCCCACACCCAATCCGGTGTGGTCATCAACGACCCCCCGGTCGTGGCCACGGCGAAAACCCCCGCGCCTTCCCCCGTGGTGGGCTGGCTGTTGGTGAACCAGCTCACCGGTGCACTCCTGGTCCACAACAGCGATGGCGTCGGGATCATGGAAGGCCGCAAAGGCATCGGCACCAACAACTCGGTCGAGACACCCGCAATCGACTGGGCCAGCCTTCCTTACTATCCCTACCGAGACGACCCGACCGACAAGAATGGTGACTTCGCACAGAAATGCCCTGAGCTGTTCGGCTTCCTCACCGGCCTACGCAACGGCGGCACCGCAGCCTTCGACTCCCTCGTGCAGTGCATCGGCGACAGTGCCCTCACCGCTCCACCCACGCCAAACACCAGCAGCATGGTCGCCCCCCTGGTCGGCACACCCGTTGCCCTTCTCCGGGCGCGCCTGATGCTGGATAGTGCCTCCCTTCCCATCACCGATCCCAGTTGGGGCACATCGCCGTTTCCGGTGCTGGACTTCCCCACCCCCGACTACCTCAAAGAGGCGTGGAAGTGGAATATCCGCCTCGGCGGGCAGCAGAGGAACACCCAGGGCGCTCTCGAAACCACCGACGGCCTGATCGGCTACTTCACCCACAAGACCGGCTCCGACGGCCACGTCCAAACCGACCAACCCACCGACTACACCGTCTTCCGCACCGCGGACGGACAGGACTCCGGCTACGCCCAGAAGATCACCGCGCAGGACCTTGCCCTGCCGGTCAACCTCGCGCCCATGCCGGAAAACCCCAACAAGCACGGGACGGACCCCGACCCCACCAACCCGGTCGTCGCCTACGTCACCATGCTGGTCCACCCCTGGGGGGAGATCAACGCAGTCAGCGACATCCTTCCCACCGCCACCCTGCGCCTGCCCGACGAAGACGTCCGCACCCCTCTCTCCCGCCTGCGCATCCCCTGCCGGATGGGCCCGATCCTGGCCGCGACCCGACCCGTTCCCACCGGCCAAAGCGACGCCAACGGCGACATCAAGCAAGCGACTGCTGTCGTCATGCCCCGCCCAGAAAACTGGTCCGGCACCTGGGACTGGTCCCAGGTCCACACCCCCGACGTCGGAAGCAAAGAAAAAGAAGCAGCCCTGGCGTGGGACCACTACCCCATCACGCCCCCCGACACCCTCGCCCACTTTGACCAGGGCAACCCCGTAGCCCGTACCGGCTACCTCACGCTGGCCACCGCGCTGGGCGAAACACCGCCCCCCGCAGAGCAATACCAGCGCGCCCAGGACAACGCACCGACCATCGAGACCCACCCGGAGTGCGAATCATGATCAGTCAAACTTTCACGAGCGCCAGCGGACTGTGTTACCGCCTCACCACCAGCGAACCCAGCCCGCAGCAGGACCAGGTCACCCTCACCCTGCACGTCACCAACCCCACGCCGGCTCCCATCGCCTGCACCGGCATCACCCTCGCGTTCCCCGTGACCACCTCGGCCCGCGCGAACGCCCTCACTACCCATCCCGAAACCATCACCGCCACCGCCAGTCCCGGCTGGAGCATCACTCCCACCAAGCCCGGCACCTACCGCGCCACCCCCACCGGTTCGACCGTCCCGGCCGGCGCGCGCGTCACCTTCACCCTGGCCGGCATCCGGCGCGCCGCCGGCGGCGCCGCCTCCAGCCTCAAGATCACCGTCACACCCGCCGCCATCGGCGGCCCCTCCGTCCTCATCCCCGTCCGATTCTGGCCGGATGGTGACGACGGCACCTTCACCGGTTTCTATGCAGATACCACCGCCGTCGAAAGAGGGGGGAAAGCCACCCTCCACTGGGTAGCCGCGAAGAATGATCTCATTCAGTATTCCCTCACCTACAACACCGGCGGTGTCGACGCCCAAGACGTGCATTTGAACAACGACGATCTCAAGCAGTACGCCGTCACAGATACCAGTGACAAGAATCTGAACGATTACACCTACCCCACCCAGGCACTCGACGGTCTGGTCGTCGGCTACCAACTCGGGGCCGTCTACAAGAACGCCGGCGACGAGGCAAAAAAGGTCCTCACCACGGCCAGCTTCGTCCAGCGCGGAGACCTCGAAGCCGGCTCCATCAACAGCGTGGCCGGCCCCGCACAGATCCTCACCCCAGGCCAGCAAGGATTCTCTAACAACACCCAGTACGTCGCACCCACCGATGGCATCCTCTACGGCTCCATCGTCTCCGCCTCCACCGACCAACTCTGGGCAACAATCAACCCACCCAGCGACGGCCAAGGGGGACATCCCAGCATGCCCTCCATGTTCCACCTGGTGCTCCCCGAAACCTCCCCCGACAAGCGCGAGGGCACATTCAACCGGAACTTCACCATCCCCGTCGGGAAAGACAGCACCCTCCAATTCGGTTTCCCCAGCCAGGACTGCACCCTGACCTGGCAGCCGCTCGGCAGCCAACCGAACGGCACAGGAAATCTCACCGAAGACCTGGTCTCATATCTTCACGCTGCCCCTCAATTCGGCACCCAAAAATCCGTAGCCGGATGGCCCAGTGACCAAATCGTCGAAGATTTCTACCCCGACGCCCTCACTGTGCCGGCCGGCCACACCACCAACCTCCGCTGGCACGGCCCCAAGAACGACTCCGGCACCCCCTTCAGCTACACCCTCACCTACAGCATCAACTCCGGCGCCCAAACACAGCCCGTCACCCTCAACAACGACGACCTTCAGAAGTGCCAAACACCCGACCCCAACAACAAGAAACTCGCCTACTACGTAGTCCCCACCCAACCCCTCAACGGCGTCGGCATCGGATTCCACCTCACCGCCACCTACCAACCAGACCAAGGCGGTCCCCTCTACTCCGACTTCACCACCGCAGCCGTCGTCACCGGTGGCGACATCGAAGTCGGGCACATCAGTGTCAGCGGCTCCACCAAAATGCTTCTCACCAACCAAAACCCCCAAACCCCTCTCAAGCCCAACACCTCATACACAGCACCCACGGACGGATTCCTCTTCGGCTCCGTCCAAAACGGAGCGCTCCTCGCCCGCATCACACCCAGCGGCGAGCCCGAGATCAAAGTCGCCATCAGCTCCAACAGCTTCGATTACACCAGCGCAGACAATAAAAACTTCACCGTCCCTGTGAGGAAATCCAGCAAGATAACCTTCAGCCTCCCCGGCGTACCACCCACCGGCTACAAAATCATCTGGCACTCCCTCGGCACAGGAAACCTTGCATAAGAGAACACCACGGAGGACACACCATGCACATCACCGACGACCCCAAACTCTACATCCCTCTCACCGATTTCTCCACGAACCCCGACCCCGTCCAAGCCGGCAAATACCTTACTCTCAACTTCACTCTCGCCAACGACACAAATCAAAACATCCCCTGCTACGAAATCGACATCAGCCTCAACCCCGGCGACGGACCACAAAACCTCTGCACCGACAAAGATGCCATGGCTGCCACAGTCACCCCGCCCAACCCCAACAAAGACTGGAAAGTCGCCGTCGTCAGGGACGAGAACAAAAAACCCATCGTCAAACTCACCCCGAAAGGCGGCAACAAATATCTCAAAGCCAAAAGCTCACTCGTTTTCGCAGTCAACGTCAACGTCAGCGCTGCATTAAATGTAGACGACCTCACGCAGACCGCCATCACCATCACCGAATATAATTCGAAAACGGATGACGGAGTCCATCAAGACATCCCTCTCGCTAAAACTGCACCAGCAACCGAATTCAACAGCTTCGCCCCCGCTCACGTCCTCGTCAAACAAGGACAGCAGACCCAGCTCAGCTGGAGGTGCAACCCCGTCGGATTCGAACGTGGCAAGACCTCAGGCAAGGCCTACTACACCCTCGAAATTGATTACGACCAACTCAACGGTAAACCACTTGACATCACCGCGCTCAACACCGCCGGTGGAGGCACATACACAGGCCCCGGCGGCGGAAACGACCTCGCCCTCTCCCACACCACTATCTTCAAACTCATCCTCACTCTCTGGGATAAAACCGGACAAACATCGAGCGCCCACACCCAAACTGCACTCGTCACCGTCCAGAACAGCGATGTCGATCTCGGAAAGCTCACCGTTGACTACACCGTCAACATCCTCCGAAACCCGCATCTCATCACCACCTTCGGTAACCACACCGCCATGACCGACGGACTCCTCCTCTGCACCGCCCAGGGCAGCAACTCCGCACTCGTCATCAAAGTCACCCCGCCCGGCGGAACACAAACCACCTACCAAATCAAAAACTCCCTTTATCGCCACCAGGAACCCAGCGGCTCCTTCACCGGCAACCGAATCCTCCTCCCCATCCCCCAAAAGAGCGACATCAACATCAGCTGGCCCGGCAGCATAGGCACCTACCGCGCCGCCTGGTACCCGTTCGGAACCGGGACCCTCAAGCCCACCACCTAAAAACACGCCACCACAAAAGCGGAAATCTCAACCGGTTGCAGCCGTGAAACAACGAGGCTGAAGTACCAGCGAGGGAGAGAAGGGTGATACGGGCCCATCGCACTTGAAGCGGCATCTTTTGTATCGCAGGGTCGAGCTGCTGGCCAGGCGGCCTTCAGAGACCGATTGTTCTTGGAGTAAATAAGGATACGGGTAGGTGAGAGTAAAAGATGGATGACACAGCTAAAATGAGTCCTGGGGCTGACTTGTCAGCCCGAGCCTCCGATGAAAATATTGATTCTCCGGTGCAGCGGACTTCTACCGGATCTGGCGTTGTCTGGATAGATTATTCCAAGCAGCTAGGACCCTTAGCTATCCAACGCATCGGCCTGTCTTACGAAGGTTCTTCCAGCGATATAAGGCTCTTGCTGGATGCGACTCTGTCGACTTCAGGTCTTAACGTCGAGGTAGACGGGCTCGGTGTCGGCATCCCACTCGGCACCTTTAAACCCACGGTGGAACTTCAGGGCCTGGGAATCGACTTTGATCGCCCTCCGGTACAGCTCGCCGGCGCTTTCGTCAATCACGAGCCACCAACAGACCCAAACTACCAATTGCAGGTAGAAGGCGGCATCGTTCTCTCGACGCCTTCATTCAGCGCACAAGCCTTCGGTGAATACATACGCCTCATCGATCCAGCGATTACTTCCATGTTCGTCTTTATGCAGCTTCAGCTCACTTCCGAAACGGGAGATGCTCCGCCGGAAGGAATAGAGGTCTTCCCGGGGGTGATGCTGACGGGGCTCTGTTTCGGCCTCGGAGTCAACAGCCAGCTGCGCGTGCCGGATCCTGCCACCGTGCTGAATTTCCCGCTCGTGTCCTCGCTCATGTCCGGCACCACGATGGGCCCGTTGGAGCTGGTGCGCCATCTCACCGTGCCCGCTCACGGTGACAATGTCGCGTGGGTAACGCCGCAGGACGGTGGATTTTGGCTCACGGCCGGGATCGAGGCAAATATCGTCGAAGCCTTCAATATTTGGGGGCTTCTCGTCGTCTCTATCCCGCAGGGCGGAAACTGGGCTGCGGCCCTGATCGGCACACTGGAAATGGCGGAATTCAAGAATATCTTCGCCATCAAGGCTGCCGTCGAAGCGGAGATATCAGCCGAGCTGGTAGCTTTCGGTGCCACACTCGCCCACGGTAGTTATCTGATCAATGAGAACTGGTTCGCTCTCAACGGCGGTATATACTTCTACGCGTACATCGGCGGAACTTACAGGGGCCAGTGGGTGCTCACCGCAGGTGGATATCCGAGCAACTTCAAAGTGCCTGTTCATTATCCGCCAGCTCCGCCGAGAATCGGAATCACCAGCAGGGCAAACATACTCGGATTAGTTGTTTTTGAGGCTTCTACCCAAGAGTACCTGATGTTCTCCAACGCCGGCATAGCAGTCGGCGGTAGATGGGACATCAGCCTGACTGGAAAATTGTGGAAATTCGAGATAAAGCTGTACTTCTCGCTGTCTCTCGACTTCGCCGTCCAGTGGTCTCCTTTCCATGTCGAACTGTCCCTCCAGGCAAAATTCGGCGGGAAGATTAAATTCTGGATATTCAGTAAAAGCGTGGAGGTGTCCGCCACGTGCTCCGTGTGGCTGCCGCATTTCGGTGGTATCGCAACGGTGAAGCTGCCGTTTGATATTCGTCCGTCCTTCCCCTTCGGTGAAGATCGTCCGCAGCGTCCGGATTGGCTCTCGTGGGACACGTTTGTGACAAAGATGCTCCCGAGTGACGGGCGGATGCTCGCGAAGGTCGAGTCGGGCATGCTGCCCGTCCCGAGAACTCCGGACTCCGGACAGAAAACCCTCGCCGTGAAGGGCTCCGACTCCACAGACACGTGGAACGTCTCCATCCACGGGTTCACTTTCTCGACGCACTGCGTGGTTCCCTCCACCGACATCACCGTCAACGGCTCGGACCAACTGCCGATCAACGGCAAAGGCACCATGGACCACTCCCGGGCCCTCCACGTCCGGCCCATGGGACCCGACGCCAAAGGCCTCACCTCCAACCACGTCGTCACCATCACACACGTAGGCGTGGGCACCGTCGACCTCGCCAAGGACGGCTGGAGCGTCCAACCCGTCTCCGAAGGCGTACCGGAAGCCCTCTGGGGCACATCCCTGGGCCTCGACGAAAAACCCGACCTCACATCCGGCGGCCTCCTCGACGCCTACACCGGCGTCCGCGTCACAGTCCCCGACGCCAAACTCGGCCACGACATCCCCCCCATCAACGTAAACACCAGCCTCGGCTACGAAACAGTCCCCAACGACAGCGACCTGCCCATCAGCCCCACAGCCACCACCCCCGCCGACCAACCCAACCCCACCACCAACCCCAACGCCATCTCCACCATCACCACCACCATCACCACCACAAGCGCAGCAGCCCGACACCGCCTCGACACAGCCCTGCAAAACAGCAAAACCCTCACCGCAGGCACACAGGACTACAGCCCCCACACCAACAACACACTCACCCACTTCCAGACCCGCATCACCCAAGGCCTCTACACCACCAACCCCCTCACTATCTGAGCTTGACGTTTAACGTCGGCTGGCTCGGTGTTCCTTGATCGACTCGGCGCGTTTGACCGTCTTGCCGACGTCGTGGTGCCTGGCCCTGTGTTCGTTCTTCGAGCCCAGAGGTCGTCCAGGGCCCGGGCGGGACGGTTTCGGTGCGGCTGCAGGGCGGGCCGCGGTCGCTCGGACGTTGCGAAACCCCCGCCTCACCCGGGCGGGGGTGAGCCGGCAGGGTTCGGAGGGACGTTCCCAAGGGCGCCGGGCAGGTAGTCAACCTTGAGCCGCACCAACGTGCCGTGCAGGACGGGTAGTTCTTTCCGCGTGCTCCAGCCAGGGGCCGCGGTGGGTGAGCCTGGGATGCATCCGGTCCCGTGCCATGGCCTCCGCCTTGCCGTAGCGGGTGATGTCCGTGGCGGTGGTGACGCCGGGCTCGTGCCAGGTGTCGGGCTTGGCGAAGGACAGGACGCCGCCGTGCCGCGGGGCCGTCCGCCCTTCGGCCCTGAGCGGGTGGGACCGGGGTCGCGGAGCATCACCCGGTCCGAGCGCAGTCGTCCGAGCAGCACAACGGGCGGATTCCTCAAAGCGTGGGAGAGGTGGGCGACGTCGTAGCCGGAGTCCATCACGATCAGGATCTCGGGATCGCCCGGCTTCCAGTGCCCGGCGCTGACCAGTCGTTTCACGACCTCCCGCAGCTGGGCGGCGGTCACGAGCGTGGCGTCGTCCGCAGGCCCGGGGCGCAGGGCGTCCAACCCCGCCATTCCATCGTGTGACTGCATCGCGCACGCGTACGGGAATGCCGTCGATCACGGCTGGCGGGTTGCCCGCTATCCGTCAGACATCTCGGACGCGGAGTGGGCGGCCATCCGTCCACTGCTGCCGATTCCAGCGTGGCTGGAGGGCTGATCAGTTCGGTCCTATCCAGGCCGGTCGTGGACTCCATCAGGGCGTTGTCGTATGCGTCGCCGACGGATCCGATCGGGGCCACGATGCCGGCCGTATCGAGGTGTTCGGCAAGCTTGAACGTGATGAACCAGCTCCGGGGGTGTGCGGGCGGCCTTCCCGGTCGCGTCGCCACAAAGCCATCTCCCGTGCCGACGACGAACGCGACGTAGACGACGCCGGCAACGACGGTGATGCGGGTGAAGTCCACGACCCATCCCGCACCGTCCGCACGGCCGGTGTGGGGACCAGTCCCGGGGCCCGGCTTCTGGCCCCACCCGCCAGGCCTGGAGCAGTGACGGCCCGGCCCACCGAGTCAGGAAGGCCCGGGGATCCCATTGCCGAGCGATGTGTGGGCGAACCACGCCCGCGTCTCGTCTGCGGTCAGGACGCGGGTCAGTTCGGCCGTGCCCGGGAGATGCGGGAAGAAGCGGTCGGCGTTCCAGCTGCGCCGGTATGTAGGCTCGTCGAGCACGAGCAGGCGGCGTCCCTCCACTACCGGGATGTCGTCAGGGAGTCCTTCGTTCCAGATCCGCTCTCCGTCCCCGGTGAGGAGCTCGAAGGTGCCGGTCGTGATGGTCTGGGTGCGCCCCTGGGCGGGCCGGGGGTCGGTGGCCGGGCGAACGCCGGCTGCGGAAGGAGCAGTGCCAGGCACCTGCCCGCCGCCGACGAGGACGTGGGCAAGCAGCGTGTGCAATTGAAAGTTGTCCCCGATGCCGCCGATGCTCACCTCGAATCCGGTCCCGGTCGGCTTGTGCAACACCATGAGGGGCTCGTCGTCCAAGACTGCCAAGGCATGGGCCAGGCATTTGAGGTCGTGCCGCGCCAGGGCCGCCAGGTCGCGGCAGGTGGGGAGGACCTCGGATGCATGCCGACGGCGCACCTCGGTGCTGCGACACAGCACGGCCAGCGAAGGTGGCTGCCACTCCTCGACCGAGCACCAGGCCAGCGCCAGCCGCGCGGCCTCGTGCCGGTCGCCGCCGAGGCGCGCCAGCAGTCCGTCGTCAATGATCTTCTCGTCCGGCTCTGGTAGCTCGTTCTCGGCTGCGCCGGTGGAGGTCCAGCGGCGTGCGAACTCCAGAGCGTCGAGCAGGTCCTGGTGGACGCCGCCGAGGATCGGCTCGGCGCAGGCCGCCGGATCGGCACCGCGCTCGACGCAGAAGCCGGCCGCCATCGCCAGCGTCGGCCGCGGGCCGGTGGGCGGGAAGGCCGGAAGCAGCGCTGCCAACCGGGGCCCTGCCAGAACGCATTCAGCGTCCGAGGCCGACTGCACGGCGTTCATCATGGCGCTGAAGGCACGCCTGGTACGGTCGCCGTCTCTAGCGGCAACCGCTCCGCATAGCCACCCTCTAGAAGCCCCTCGGGTCCGGGACGGATTCCAGAAGGCGTTCAGCCGACTTTGATGGGGGTGGACGCCGATCCCTCTCCACCGACCGAGAAGTCCAGAGCCGTGTCTCCCACAGGCGCGTCGGGAGCTGCGGCCACCGAGATCCACGCCACTGACGTCGACCCCTTGCCGGGCAGGGCGAGATCGATCTGGGGGAATGAAAGGCTGTGTCCGTCCGCGGACGCGAGGCCGATGTGCTGGGTCAGGGTCCCGTTGGCATCCATCACCGTCAGCAGGTACTGGACCCCTTTTTCCGGTACGAAGTTGAGGTTCTTGCCTACCGGCAGGCTCACCGCGATGTCCTGCGGGTCGACCGGGCCTTCGCCTTCGTTGCGCAGGTGCACTCCCGGATAGCCCGTCGCACCGCCGCGCTCCAGATGCACATCCGGCGGCCCGCCCGGCGACAGTGAGAACCCGCCGCCCTTCACGACGATGGACGTGGAGACCGATTGCTTGCGGGCCACAGTGAAGGCGAGCGCCGTCGGGCCTACGGGAGCGTCGTTCGCGGCCGTCACCGACACCCACGCCGCCGAGACCGCACCTGCCACTGGAAGAGCCAGATCCACCTGCCGGAACACAAGACTCTGTCCGTCGACCGACAGCGCTCCGATGTGGTTGCTCACGTTGAATTGCGAATCCATGACGCTCAGCTGGTAGTCCGTACCCGCCTCGGACTCGAACCGGAGGCGCTTGCCGGACGGCAGGACCACAGTGACGTCCTGCAGCGCAACCGCCCCCTGCCCACCGTTGTGCAAGTGGACACCCGGATATCCCGGCGCGCCGCCGCGGACCAGGTGCACACCGGGCGGTCCCCCAGGGGTCACGTCGAAGGAACCCGGATCGACGGTGAAGGTGACCGTGGCCGGGTCGGAGGTCGCTCCGTCGCACCGAGCGGTCACGGTCACCGTGTGCTGGCCCGCCGGCCAACCCTCCGCCCACGGAAGCCGGTCGAAGAGCCAGTGCGTGGTCACGGGGTCGACCGGGACACCGTCGGCAATCACGGTGGTCCCGTCAGTGGCGTGGATGGTGGTGCCGGCGGGTACCGGCGGAAGCACGGTGCCGGAGAAGTCAGGGCGGGGACCCGTCACACCGCCATCGCGCGGTGTCCTGATCACTGGCATGCCGACCTTCGGCTTCGGGGGCGCCGCCGGGTCCTCAACCTGTTCGATGCGCCACAGCAGCCGGCCGGCCACGGCGTACGCCACGCCCTGGGCGTCGAACTGCACCGGCGCACGCCCGTCACCGAGGTTGTAGACCGCGAGGTGCTGGTCCCGGGACACGGTCACGGTCGAGCTGCCGCCCAGCGGCACCCGCCACAGGTCCCCAGCCTGGGAGGAGACGTAGACCACGGAGGTGACGCTGCCACCCGGGCCCTGGTGGGGCATGACCTTGAGGCCGTACATGTAGCCGAATCCCTGGGCCACCGCCGTCTTGTCACCGTTGCCGTCCAGGGGTACTCGCCACAGCACGTTGGAACTGCCGCTGGAAGTTCCGTGTTGCGCGACGTACACGAACGTGGGGTCGTCCTCCAGGTCGAAGGCCACGGCGTACGCGGCCCCCAATTGGGTCGCGATCGGCTCACCGTGGTAGCCCGTCTGGAGGTCCACGCGGAACAGCAGCCCGTTGGCGGTGGTCACCGCCGCGTACGTCCCGTCCGGGCTCACCGCGATACCGAACCCGCCGTTGAGGGTGGCAACGGCCCTGGCCGTTCCCGCGTCGGCCCCGGCCAGCGGCACACGCCAGACGCGGTCGGCGGCCACCGCGTACAGCGTCGCCGTTCCTCCGGATCGCGAACCGTCATCCACGATCATGGTCCAGATCTGGCCGGGGACCTGTGCCAACGGCTTCTGTTTGGTGCCGTCCAGCGCGTACTGGAAGATCTGCCCTTGGATGTCTGCGTACAAGGACTCCCCACACATGACGAGCGTCTGACCGCCCATGGAAGTGTTGAGCTTCGTCGCCAGGGCCGAACATGCGGCATCGATGGGAGTCTTGGCAGCGTCCTCTTGGAACGAGGGACTCGCGGCGGTGTTGCCGTCGGTCTCAGACATCACGGTCATCCTTCCTGGTAGCTGGTGGAATCAGGGCTGCCCCCGCCCCCACACCCTTCGGAGTCCTTGTAGGTCGCTCCGCCGCCGATACCCCTCGCCGGCTGCCCCGCAGCGGCGACGGACGGATGGGCGCGCCGCGGGTGCAGGGCATGCCTGGGCCGGCGGCGCTGAGGAAGCCAAGGAGGACGTCCCGAAGCCGCCTCGTTCGAACCCAGTCGCTCAGGCCTCCTTGTCAGCGAACCTGGTCGGAGTTCCGTCCGGGGCGAACGGGTGGCGGAAGGTGAAGGCGTGCGGTGCCGAGCCGTGGGCGTGGAGGTGCTCCAGCCTGGAAATCCCGTCCTGCCAGACGGGTATCACACCGTCGGAGATCCACCAGAACACGTAAGCCGGATGTCCTGTCCTCTCGAACCAGTCGTAACGCCTGTTCAGCGCCTCACGGTGCAGACCGGTGTAGATGGCGTCGAAGGCGGGGCGCAGGTCGGTTCAGAGTGAGAGGGTCGCGGCCAGGGCGGTGGTTTCCACCGTACGACCCTTGTCGTACCAGGTCGGTACGGCGAACTCTCCCCATGCACCCCAGTCCAAGTCGAAGTATGTGCCCCGGTCGCCGTCTGCCGCTTCAGCATGAGCGAGGTACCCGGGGTGCTGGCTGATCTCCGGGTAGATGGCCTTACCGCTGTCGTGGAGTTCGCACGTGAGAGGTGCGGGATCGGCGAGAGGCGACTTCAGGACGCCGAATGTGTACAGCGCGAGATGGGGCATGCGTCTCTCCCTGGTTGGGGGTGCCTTGTATGGACCCGGTTCGGTGGCTCAGGCATGGGGGCGAGGGTTCGTGGGGCGTGACCAACTCATCGCGTCGCGGGTGGCTCAGCCCGATGGAACTTCTGTGCGACCGTGGGCGATCGCCGAAGACGAGGTGAAGGTAGCTGCCTCTGCGGGCCATGTCGAAGTTGCGTTTTCCCTGTCCGAGTGGCCTCTTGCACCGGTCCTTACGGGGGCGGGGACGGTGGCGCTGCCCGCCGTTGTGGAAGGGGGCTCCGGGCGAGCCCCTTGTGTCGCCCTGTCGGGCGCTGTGGCAGGGTCAGGGCTGACCGCCCTGCCCCGCCCCTTCGGCCCCGAACGGTCGGCGGGCGGCCCGACGAATACCACGCCTGACCGCACCGCAACCCGCTGCACTCCAGCCGCCCAGCGAAACCCGCAGGTCAGACATCAAGAACCTGCTGAAGTACTTATCGCGCGGCTCACCTCGCGTTCGACAGAGCCTGTGAGATCGTGCCCGATCGACTGAGGTTGGCGCCGCGGCCGCCGATACTCGTGCTGCACAGTTCTTCGATGGCATCGCACCAGACTTCGAGGTCGGAGTCAGGGTTCAGCTGGTCGGACCGCTGCCTGGCCCGACGGGAAGCCCGTTCCCAGTTTTCCGGGTCCCGCAAGGACTCCACGGCGTGCACCCATGCGTTGAGGTCATCGCGGTAGGCGAAGATCCCCGCGCTTCCGAGGGATTCCACCAGCCCGGGAGTCGGGTGGGCGACCACCGGGATGCCGGACGCACACGCTTCGATCGCCACGCGGCCCCACGACTCGTAGAGGCTCGGCATCAGAATGATCCGCGACCTGTTGTAGACGCGCGCGCTCATGTCCTTCCCCGTCACGCCGCTGATCACTTCACAGTTCGACAGGCGCATGGGTGGCTTGACCTGTTCGCCGTATGCCCCGCAGACACCCAGGAAATGCAACTCCGGCATCCATGCGGCAATCTGCCAGAAGAGGCCACCGCCCTTGTCGGAGTTGAGGTTGACCAGGGTCACGCAATCGCCCGGCTCGGTGCGGTAGTCCTCCGCAAAGACCGGCGGGCGGACGACGACGGTCTGCTTGGGCAGGAACTCCCGCGGGTAGCGCGAGTAGAAGATCTCGCCGTCCCTCCTGATCCATTCGCTGTTGTACACGACCAGATCTGCCCCGGCCGCATTGTGAAAGCTGGTGGGGAAGTTGTCGTGGCAGATGGCGACCACGGGGATGTCGTACGACTTGGAGAGCGCGGACACGATGGGGACGTTCTCGAAGTGCGACAGGAGGACGTCTGATTTCTGGATCTCGGAAGCAAAGTCGATACCTTGCTGATAGGGGACGACCTTCACTCCGTCGATTTCGTAGCTCTTCGACAGCTCGCCGGGATGCGACAGCCATACCGTCGCCCGATGGCCGCGCTCGATCAGCGGGCGCAGCATCGAGTGGAGCATCCACTCCGATCCCGCATTGTGGGTCGGCGGGTAGCCGTACACCCTGGCCGCGATGGAAAGGCTTCGAGTCTTCATGCCTGTAGCCAGGTGGTGTGCACGATTACTCCAGGGATGGTGAGAGATGGATTGAGGAGAAGTGATTTCTGCAGCCCCGGCGCCACGCTGCGGACGTTGTCGTGCGCGTCTACCGCGACGCCTCGGGGCCGGTTGAGACCAGTCGTGGACGCGCAGCAACCATCGCCGGAGTAGTCGGCCTTCCCATTTCCCGCCACCGTGGAGATGGAAGAGTGGCGCTGGCCGACCAGTATTTCCTTCATGGCTTGCTCCGATTCTCTTGCTGGATGACGTGTGCCCGCAGGTCTGCCTGTTCCTATGTCCGTTCCTCAAGAAGCCCCCTCGCTCCTGTGCGGATTTCATGGCTCCGAGTCCGAGGAGTGCCGTACGCGCGGTTCTGTCTGAAGGGGCGGCTCGCCGTTCATCCTCCCGCTCGCGCTCTTCGGGCTGCCCCTGGCCTGCGACGCAACATGATCAATCAGGTTATGAATCAGCCCGCGTCCAGCTTGCCCACGCGTGACAGGTGGTCAGTGACCCAGTCCGTGTCGCCGCTGGCGGCCATTGCTTCCGGGCCGAGCAGCGGGATCGTCGCGGCTTTTCGGCAGAGCCTCCGCGATCAGTTCGAGATCATTCTCTGCACAGCCCCGTGGGGCCAATGCGGTCCAAGAGCGAACGGGCTGCATCCCGGCCGCTGCAGACGGCCCCGCGGTGCGGTCAGCGCTGGAGTCGGGCATCCAGTCACCGTCGAAGGCACCGAGGCTGTACGGATGACGGTGCCAGTCCATGGTGCGGTGGCCCAGCACCATACCGAGCACCGGGACCCCTGGGTGCATACGGCCCAGAGCGCGTACGACGGCGTTGGTGCGTTCGGGCTCATCCATTCGGGGCAGCTGTGTTCGGCCTGCTCCACCCGCTGATGGCACGGCCAGCATGATTCAGCGGCCAGGGCCAGAGCATCGCGGAGGCTGTCCCTCAGCGTCGGCCGGCCTGCGTTCTGGTTGCGTTCGGCAGCGCGCCACCGGCGGCAGTGGAGGCGGTGCGGGAGGCACCAACTTCATCGCGAGCAACATCACCGGACACCCGGAACCGGGGAACGGCACGGCCCCGGGCGGTACCGGTCAGGGGCGGTCCCGGCAGCGATGACGCGACCGTATCGGGGCGCGCGTAGCTCGTCGAGTCTCTGGGACAGCCGACGGGCCGCCCGCAGGGCGGTGGTGGAGGAGAGCCGGTCGCAGTCGACGTGCTCGGGACTGCCGGCGGCCGCTGCGGCCATCAGCGCGCGGGGCGTGGTGCGTGGTGCACCAGTAGGTGGGCGTAGAGCTCCTGGCGGACGCCGGTGGGGTCTTGTCGCTCCAGTACCACCCAGTCCGCCGCCGTCCCAGCCACCTCCCGGCGTCGAGATCACGGGAGTAGTCGTCCGGCAGCCCCGGCATCAGGTCGGCGATCCGGCCGAAGGCCGCCCGCTTCCCCTCCGAGATCACTTTTGAGACGTGTCAGTTCGGGGACCGGGCGCCCCGTGGTCACTTGATTCCGGGGAGGCGTTGCAGACAGTGACGATCCACGATCAATCGGACTTCACCAAAGGGGTAGATCCACACATACTCAGCTATTTGGCTTGCATTGCCATCAATGGCCCGATGTTCCCCACCCGCAGGGAGCGCATGCAACGATTCCGATTCCGCAACCCGCCGAATAGCAAAAAGGAATCTACATGCGCAAGTCCCTTAAGTTTGCCGCTATTCCCCTTCTCGCAGTCGCTCTGACCGGTATTTCCTCACATGCCATGGCGGCATCTCAGCCCAGCAGCGAGCAGGTGTTCATGGGCAATTCGTGGACGTCTGTGGAGTCCGCTCTGGACGCCCGTAAGAAGATGCGAGAGTTTGAGCAGACCCACTCGGTGAATTGCACGAAGACATCCAGCTGGGCCATCGAGATTCCCATGTCCCACCTGTGGACCGCCTACATCTATGCCACCTGTGCGCCGATAGACGCTTAGGCAGCACCCCCGTTGGGCCCCGGAGGGCGTGAGCGCACCAGGCCGGCGGGCGACTGGAGGAGGGGGAACCGGCGGTCCGCCGGGCCTGGCACAGCGGGGAGCCGCCACTCCTCCCCTTCCTCTCCAGCGGGCCCCATGCCCGTGCGGGTGAAGGGACAGAGGCCACCGGCGCCGAGGCCGACCGATTCCCTCGCATCCGACCGCTGCCGGGGCACACGGCGCGCGGTGTCTCCCCAAAGACGGAGGGGGACGCGAGGGGCATCCGGTCGAGCGCGACATATGAGGGCCTGGGTGACGCGGGGATGCCTCCAGAAGGCGGCGCCGGCGCGTCCTGCCGTGTGGATCTTTGATCCGCGGGTCGGCACTGACCCTGGAAACCATTGGAGCGTGCGTCATGGCAATCACTGTCGACCAGCTGGGCAAGTTGATCACGAACCAGTTGTCCAGCGGGTCCGTCACGATCCGAGCGAGTGACGTGGGCATTCCTGACGTGAGCGCCATGTTCTCCGCGTACCTGGGAACCGACAGTCTGACTGTCACCACTCAGCCGAAATTCGACTCCACGGGTCTGCAGCTCACCGGAAAAATCACCATCAGTCATTTCGACCCACAGGCTCCCGTGACGGTGAGTTTCACTGCAGACGCACAGAAGCAGTACATCACCGGATGCCGAATAGAGGCGGGCTACGCCTTCGCGAGTCAGAACTCGTGGAAAATTAACACACCCTTCCTGTCGGCGGACCTGACGAAACTGCACGGACAGGGATTCACGCTCCTGATGATGCGGTTCTCCTCCGTGCCGAGAGCAGACGGAGAACGGGATTCAGGATTTTCGGCCGGCCTGGCCTTCGCAACGACCGGAGGGTCGGGAACTCCCCCGGTCGTATGGCTGCAGAATCCGGGATCCACGCGAATCGGAATGTCTGGATACTTCCCCGCCGGTCTTCAGCTGGCAAACGAGGGTGCAGTTCGGGCGCTTCCGTTCCTCGCAAAAGACCCGAGCATCGTCGACGGCGTACTCTCGGCATTTTCCGGAGTGATTTCCGGCATACTGGACACTGTCATGCTGACGCAGGTGTCCGCGCTTTATGATCCGGGACTGGACCGCTGGGACGAGGTCTCGGTTTCGCTGGGCCTGCGAAATGGGCTCCACTATCAGATCATTCCGAATGTTTTCGCGCTGGACACCATCACCCCGCTGCGGTTCGGGGCCTCGCGTGATCAGAGCGGCACCACATGGCGCGTGGGATGCACCGTGGGTGCGCGTTGCACGTTCGGCGGCATGGAGCTCGATGCTCAGCTCTCCATGCCCGAACGACAGATGTCGGCGGTCCTGTGGAACCCGTCGAACGCCAATGCCCTCATCCCCGGAGGAGCACTGGACGGGACCGGAGTTTCGTCTTCGGCACACGTCAATTTTGTCCACATCACCTGCGACGCCAACACACCCAGCGCGTACACCCTGGCTTTGGGACTGCAGACGAACTGGGACCTTGGCGGCGGCGTGGAGATGACCGATGTCGAGATGCGCCTATCAGGCCAGAGCGGCCAGCCCCTCGCGACGG
Organism: Streptomyces sp. GL_140; assembly: GCF_057834465.1. Taxonomy (NCBI): domain Bacteria; kingdom Bacillati; phylum Actinomycetota; class Actinomycetes; order Kitasatosporales; family Streptomycetaceae; genus Streptomyces; species Streptomyces sp. GL_140. The sequence goes on along the minus strand of NZ_JBYQMJ010000002.1, from coordinate 267,693 downwards.
TCGAGCTGGCCGGCAGGATGTCACTCGGACATTCTTCACTGATCGTTGCGGGCACAAAATCGGGCAGCGCCTGGACCGCCTCCGGGTCGGGCTTCGACATCAAGCTCGCCGACTTCGCAACCTGGTTCAACACGACCTTCGGAACCCCCCTTCCGAACGGCATAGCGGGACTCGACATCGACCGGGTATCGGTATCCCTGAGCCATTCAACAGGCTGGTCAGGATCGGTCAGCAGCTCCGGATCCTTCCCCATCAGCAACACCACCACTGCCGATCTGTCACTGGATGCGCAAATCCGAAATGGCGCGACGAACTTCACCGGAAAACTCACCCTGATGGGCTAGCAGGACCTCCATCCGTCTGCGTTGGTACGGCATTGATTCGACGAATCAGGAGAACCTTCGATGACATCTCGGGCATTGTTTGACACGGCCTTCACGATCCGCGATGCGGACGGACACGGGTCGTCCGGATATTTCCTGTCGGACGCGTACTACGTGCGCTACCAGTGGGGCACCGGTGATCCCGCCAAAGCACGGCCGGAAGGGCAGAAGACAGCCTTCGGCCGGATCGACGACGTCATGCCGGGACTGCCGGAGGATTACGCGCAGGACCTGGATGCGGCCTGCGGTTCCGACCCGGCTCACATCTACCTGGTGAAGGACGGCAACTACATCATCTACGACTTCGAGCGCAAAGTGCTGGAGCAGTCCGATCCCCAGCTGCTGTGCGGCCCGGACGGCCTGTTCACCGGCGTCCCCGCCGCCTTCGCCGTCACTGCCTCCGTCGCCTTCTCCAGCCTGGGCGAGAGCGGCAACCAACAGCGGTGCTACCTCTTCGGCGGCCGGCAGGTCTACCGCTGCACCTTCGACGACGGCAGCGCCGACGGCCCGTACGACATCGCCGACCTCTGGCCCATGCTCAGCCGAAGCGGCTTCGGCGGACGAGTCGACTACGCCCTGCCCAACCCCGACTCCAGCACCCTCTACCTCTTCGGCAACAACGGCAGTTCGGACACCTACGCGGAGACCGACCCGGTCAAGAACGGGTCGCAAGCGGGAGCCTCAGGTAACCGCAACCTGCCTGCCACGCCGTTCAACAACGGCGCCTGGCCCGGCATGCGCAAACTGACCGCCACCCGCTCCACGACGTTCTTCATGCACGGCAACATGCGCCCCTCCGTTCAACTCTGGGGCGCGGGAGGAGCCGGTGGAAACGGCGGCAGCGGCGGCGGTGTGGGTGGGAATGGCGGCGGGGGCTCGTACATCGCGGGCCCCGTCGAGTACAGGACGGCGACCAAGCTGGACGTCGTGGTCGGTCAAGGAGGACACGCCGGGCTCCAGGGCGGCACAGGTGGAAGCCCGACCTCCGTCTTCTCCCTGGACGACGACTCCCACTCCGGGCCCAGTATCTACGCAGGGAGCGGCGGAGGCGGAGGCCAAGGCGGTTCCCGTCCGGGCGCGGGCACCGGGGGCGATGGCGCGCCCGGTGGTTTCATCCCCCCTGTCGGACCCGAACTGGCCAAGAAGGGCAGCGACGGTACGGGAGAGCACCCCGGTACCGGAGGTCGAGGAGCGGACTACTCCGACCCCTCCAGCACAGGGCAGGACGCGTCGGCCGGCCAGACCGGCGGCGGTGGCGGCTGGGGCGGCGATGGCTTTTGCCACGGCGGCGGCGGGACGGCCGGCGGCCAGAACAGCAACGGATCGGGGAGCGGTGGCGGAGGAGGGGGAGCAGGAGGAGGCACCCTCTTCGCCTGGACCGGCAAGATCACGGCCTATGAAGGGCAGGGCCGGGTGCCCGCGTGCGCGAACTACCCGGACTACGTGCACGGGGTCGGCGTGGGCGGTGCCGCAGGCGGGCCCGGTTCCCCCGGGGAGCCGGGAGGTCCCGGCCTCGTTGTCGTGACCTGGTAGTCCTCACACCTCCAGCACGGCTCAGGGCCCACCGCGGCGTGCCGGATGCCGAGGCCCGGCCTTGGAGGCCGGCAAGGCAAAAAGCACTGGACGCACGTGCGCTGCCCTGGGCGAGGGGGAAAGCCGCATCAATGACATAGAACGATGCCACGGGAAGGGACCAAGGAAAAGCGGTATTACCTTCACAGGGAGCGTCAACATGTCACGCAGGGAAAAAGGGACAGTCTCCACACCGGCCGTTGACAGCGGGATTCGATCCTTGCTCGGGCAGTTGAGTCTGCGATCGCGATCGTCTGCAATGTGGACCAGTGTCACATCGCCGAGCGAATACCGCCCGGGAATGGAATTCACCATTGGAATCGATGTGAATGAGCCTTACCGAACCATCAGGGCAAGGTGGCCTGCGAGTAAGCCCAGCGGCTCTCCCGTATTCGCCCTGGCCATGCTCAGGCACATCGATGACATCGTTCCACCACCGACGAGCCACTGGTTCTTCTTCTATTATTCCAATCCGTACGGTTCGGCCCCGATGTTCGATATGTTTCCCGCCGAGCAATCGGAACTGAACACCTACGTCGGGCCATGCTTTGAAACGCCTTTGCTTTACAGCGACTGGACCATGGCGTACGCGAAGAATGTGCGAGGCGGGCCTGCCGAACGGAGGGAGACGGTAGCGGGGCTTGGATCGCAACTGACTCGATGGGCCGCTCTCCCGCTCGGACGTTTTCTCTTCCGATCACCGTACCTCCAGTGGCGACCCGGGGGGACCTACCAGCTCGAAGGTCTGACCAATAGCGTGACCGAGGTGTCGTGGGTAACAAGTAGGCCACATGGCGATCCTCTTTTTTGCGCCAACACCGGATGGCAGCTCGGCGGAGACGAGTGGGGATGCTTCTACTACTCAGGAGGCCTTCCGGGAGCTCCGCGACTCGACTTCTTCCCACTACCGGAAGAGCAGATGCGCAATTATTCCGGACCGGTTCTCGACCTTAAGTCCGATGGCGCCTTCGAACCCATTTCCTTCCTTCCGGAACGCTCCGACGATCTGGCTTCACTAAAAGATCAGCTCAATCGCTTGGCGAAGCTTCCTTCAGATCGCACCTGCTTTCACGTAGAAATGGCTCAGGAAATGGCTCCGGGTCAGAGCTTCATTCTGCGCGATCTGGCCGTACCGGACATACACGTCGACTGGGTGAGCGGTACACCGTCAGGTGACCCGCTCTTCTGTATCCGACTGGACGGCAGCTCGCAAATTCACAACCATTTCCTCGGATGGGGATGCTTCTACTACAAGGGTGGATTCCCCGCCACCCCTCGCCTGGAAATGTTCTTCATCGACGACTCGACGACTGACACGAACAGTCAGCTGTCGGAGTTCTTCGGGCCGCTCTTCCAGTACATTCCTCGCAGTGGGACGTCCGTAGCCACCTTGGAATCCTGGCCTCCCCAACATTCAACAACCGAGCCGGGCCTTGCGAAACAGTTGCAAGTCTGGGCCGAGCTTCCTGCCGGACGGGAAGTCTTCGGGGCTGTCGCACTGGAAGGGGCCACGTTCGTCCGCCCGGGAAAGCCGTTCAAGCTACAAGGACTCACATCTCAGCAACCGAGCACAGCACCCACCGTGACGTGGGCCGGAGAGATCGATCAGATACCGCAAAAGGCACCTCTCCTCTCTCTGTTCCTGTCACTCTCAGGTTTTAATGGATGTGGAAGGTGGGCGATTATTTACTACGTCTCCCCCGAGGCCTTCATTGCCGTGGAGTCGATGACACCGGCACCCAAGGTGCCTGCCTTCCTGCACTGGGGAGGGACCAACGCGTACACAGCCAGCTGGGGTGAATCCTTCGATACGGCCAACTGAAACCTTCCGGCACATCTGGCAGATGTGCCGGAAGGTTTCGCTGCGTCGCCGTCATGCGGGAGCGCGGTCCAGGACGGCGCCGAGCGCCGCCACGAGGGCATGGTTGTCCGCCTCGGTGCGGCTGGCGATGCGCACGTACCGCTCGCCGTCCTTCATGGACTTCCCGGCACAGTCCTTGACCAGGATCTGGTGCCGCTCCAACAGCGCGCGCACCACCGCGGGGCCGGTCCACGGCCATGGCAGGCGCACCAGGACGAAGTTGGCGTCCGACGGGAGCACGTCGAGCCCGTCGATGGCCGCCAGGCCTCGGCACAGCTCCGCCCGCTCGCCGCGGACCCGCTCGATGCTGTGACGGAACTCTTCGCCGAACCGGGGCAGGAGGCGCAGGAAGGTTTCGGCAAGACCGTTGATGTTCCAGATGGGCAGTTGCCGGCGCGTTCTTGAGGTGAAGTCGGTGTCGGAGGAGGCGAGGTAGCCCAGGCGCAGGCCGGCCACTCCGTACGCCTTGCTCATGCTCTTGACGATCACCAGGTTGGGGTGTTCGCCGAGGTGCGGTTCGAGGCTGCGCGGCTCGGCGCAGAAATCCACGAAGGATTCGTCGACCACGAGCCGTGCCCCGGATTCCGCGAGCAGCCGCGTCAGGGTGAGCAGTTGTTGTTGTGGCGCCGCCCGCCCTGTCGGGTTGTTGGGTGAGGTGACGATGACGGCCTGAGCGCCTGAGTCGGACACCGCCCGTTGGATCTGCTCGGGATCGAGTTCGAAGTCAGGGGCCGGCAGTTCGATCAGGTTCGTGTGCGCCGGGTCGAACACGGCCTCGTACTCGTTGAAGCCGGGCACGGTGAGCACGACCCGGTCGAAGAGGCGGGGAAGGATCCTGATCAGCTCCGACGCCCCGTTCGCCACGGCCAGATGCCGCATGGGCTGACCGATCGCGGCGCCGAGGAGTTCCCGTACCGCGTCCTGACCCACCGGGTAGTGGGCCACGGCGACGCGCAGGGCGGCGGTCAGGGCCTGCCACAGCTCCTCCGAGGGGAAATGCAGGTTGTGGAGGAGGCTGTGGTCCGTCACCGGGTACTGCCAATACGCGCCGTGCTGCCCCCGGATCAGCTCCAGGCGCTCCTCTAAGGACGCGAAGCCGTACTGTGCGCGGGCGAGGTCGCCGTCGTCGTCGACCTCCTGCCACCGCAGGTCCGCGCAGTCGATGCCCTGGGCGGCGGTCCGCCCCAGGTGGACGCTTTCGGCGATCACCACGTCGTAGAAGGCATGGGTTCCGCCTTCGCCGCTGATGAGTCTCTCCAGGCGGGGGAGGAACTCAGTTGCCAGGTACCCGGAGCGGAGCAAATGGACGTTGACCGTCTTGAACGATGCGGCGAGGGGTCCTCCCCGCTCCTGGTCCTGGTCCTGGTCCTGGTCCTGGTCCTGGTCCTGGTGGTGAGCGAGATGGATTCGGGTGACCTTGTTCCCCTGGAGCTCGACCCGGGTGCCGTTCATCCCTGGCTCCCAGGGAGCCACCGCGATCGCCAGCTCTGTTTCGGCCTTGGCCACGCGGAGCAGCAGGGCCTCGTCGAAGAGCACATCGCCGTCGAGGAGGAAGACATCCCGATCCAGGTGGTGGCGCGCCAGCCAGAGGGAGAAGGCGTTGTTGGTGTGGGCGAAGGCGGATGTGCGGACGTAGTCGATCCGAATGCCGCAGAAGTGCGTTCCCACGCTGTTGATGATGTCGTCGGCCAGGTGGCCGACGACGACCACGGCCTCGCGGACGCCGACCGCCGACAGCTCGCGCAGTGCGCGGTGCAGGATGGGGACGCCGTTGACCGGCGTCATCGCCTTCGGACGGCCCCGAAGTCCCAACCGGGTGCCCACTCCTGCCGCCATGATGACCGCTTTGTTCACCAGCACCACGGAGATCCCCCAGTCGGCAGAGCACGGCACACAACAACGCCTGTCACACTATGCGATCTGGACATTATTGGGCGTAATGGTCAGAGTAGACACCCTCCACCGCGCCTGGAATGGCGGCCACGCAGGTCTCCACCTCAGTTGCCGAGGCTCTCCGCGCGCCGTGCGCGGTGCCGGGACCCCCGGGGCGTTCCGCGTTCCTGCCGTCGCTGTGAGCGGCAGGGGGTTTGCCGGCCACAGCGCCAGGCCGTCTCTTTCGGATCTTGTCGGGGTCCGCGCCGGACGACGCGGACGGGACCGACAAGATCCGGAAGAGGCGGCCTAGGCAACAAAACTGCCGGCTTCCAGAATCGTCCTCTTCGATTCACCTGGGAGGTTCACTCCCACAAAGACCATGGGATGGCCTCCGCTGTAGTCGTGCTCGTTGAACCGAGGCAGGCTGGGATTTACCGTGCCGATGGCCTGGTTGAGCAATTGGATCTGCTCTTTCTTGAGAGCACCGGACAGGAACGCAAGTCCCAGGTAGTCCAGCTTCAAGTCCTCGCCCGCCAGAACGCCACCAACGAGGGGAAGGTTTTCGGCCAGTCCGATTCCGATCTCGATTGCCGCCTGACCAGCATACACGGAGGGCGCATCGGACCCCAGCCCCAGGTGGGCGAATACGATATCGAGAGCGTGCGGGTCGGCAGTTTTTGCATACACGACGAGTACGCGATTCCCGCCAATCCTATTGCAACTCAACCCTGCACTGACGAGTTTCGGACCGCGGAAGCCGGGCGGTATTTGGGTGATATCGCAGCCGAGTGCCGAAAAAAGCCCACCGAGACTCACCGAATCCGAGCCCTGGGCCGACCAAGTAGCCGTAAAGTCAACATTCTGGCCGACCTGTTGGAAATTTAAATCGAATATCATTCCATCTGCCGCCACGGTTTCTCCCTGCCCTTGGCGAACATTCGCCAATGATCCGATGTGGCACATCGTCGCCACCGTCCCTTACCGATCCTTGCTGCCCTTCTAAGTCGCGACTGCCGCACCACCCCTCTCGACGCGGCCGATCGATCCGGTCAAGGGCACGGCCGCTGCGGCCGTTGGCGTCGCAGGGGCCGTGTTCTGCGGGCTCACCGCCGACGTTCACGCGTCGTCGTGTTTCGTCCTCGACGTCGCGCGACACCACCACGTCATCGTTCGGCCGTGTCACCACGTGATGATGACGAGCCCACTGCCACCATCGCGGCCGCTGCCCGCGCCGGCCGCACCGTCGCCACCACAGCCGGCCCCGCTCTCGTAGCCCGCCTCATTCCGGGCGTTGGGCAGCTGACCACTGGCACCCAAGCCGGTGACCCATGCCCACGGCCCATGAGGCGGATTCGTCTCGGCCGTCACCGCGCTGCTGCCGCCGGCTCCGCCGCCTCCGCCGCCGGTGCTCTCCGAGCCTCCTCCGCCACCACCTGTGGAGATGCCCCGGCCGCCGCCTCCACCGGCGCTGCCTTGCGATGCGCCTTGTCCGCCGCCTCCACCGGCGGGCCCGCTCTGACCGGGTGAGGCCTGGCCGCCCCCGGCACCTCCGTTGCCGCCCGCGTTTCCGCCGGAACCGGCTCCGGCCCCGGTCCCGTCGCCGCCGTTCTCCGGAGCCGCGCCCAGGTCATTGGCCTGGAGCGAGCCGCCCCCGCCACCTCCGTTGGGGTCGTGGGAACGAGAGCCGCTGGACCCGCCCGCGCCGCCGTCCCCACCGCGGCCGCCCTGAGCACTGCCGCCCCCGCCTCCGCCGCCGACCTCCACCCATGAGTCGCTGTACGAAGGGTCGTTCACGGTGATCAAGGAGTGCTGTCCGCCCGCGCCGCCGGACGAGCCGTCCGCCGCGCCTGTTCCGCCGCTGCCGACGGTCACCTCCACTTCTGTCCACAATTCGTTCCACGGGGCCGTCCAGTAGTAGGCGAGGTCGGCCCGAAGGTAGGCGCCACCGCCGCCATGCCCTCCCGCGGAAGAACCTCCCGCAGCGCCGCCCCCGCCGCCGGCACCCCAAACATGGAACGTCGGGCGCGCTGCGTCCCCCCAGAACGCCGGGAACCTGGTGCCGCCGGGCCGGTCGAAGACCATCCGGCGCATGCCGGGCCAGTCCTCCTCCTGGTAGGAGGCCGGGGCCCGGTTCTTGTTGCCCCCGGCCCCGGCATCGTCACCGTTGTGAATGGGGTCGATCTCCGCATACATTTCGCCGTTGAACACGTACAGGACCTCGCCGCCGGGCGACGGAATCGCACATTCAACGGTGTCGCCGAAGTTGCTGCCCAGCAGGGGCCAGCGTTGGGTGATGGCTTCAGGACCTTCGACCGAACCGCTGTCGAGGTCGCCCTGGTACACCTTGCCGTCCGCGGTGAACAGGTAGCAGTTCCGGTCGCCTCCGAGCTGGAAACTCGCCCCACCTGTGACGATCGTGTCGGCAGGAACGTCGGAGAACAGTCCATCCGGGCCACAGAGCGGCTGCGGCTGCTTCTCTAATTCTCTCCGGGAGATGTCATAGACGACATAGTTCCCGCCCTTGACCAGATAGATGTGCGAAGGATCCGAACCCAAGGCCGCGACCACTCCGAACTGAAAGTCATACGGCAAGCCCGGCATGAGATCTCGAACATAATCCACCCTCCCCCGCTGACCCGCCGCCCGCGCCATGTCGCCCGCACCCCATTGATATTCGAGATACATCCCCTTGTGGAGGAAGTACCCCTTGTCACCGATGGTGAACGCTGCTTCAAAATGTTGCCATCCCATGGCTGTGCCTCCTCGGTTCACTGCGGCCGGGCGGCGGCAGGGGCAGCATCGTCGTCACCCCCTCTTGTAGTCGCCGGTCCGTGCGCTCCCCTCGTCGTGAACCGCCATGGCACGCGTTCGTCCGATCGCCGGGGCGCGTAGGGGAAGGTCCGGCACGGCGGCTGCCCCGGCTCTGCTTACGCCGTAAGCACCCCCGGCGGCACCCGGGGCACACGCGCACCGACGTGATTTCCGCCGGGCCGAACTCCCGCCACGCGCGGTGCGGACGCTGGAACATCCGGAAAGTGTCGAGGAGATGGCCACTGTCCCGGACCTGACCTGGATCTTCGACCGCGCGAGGAGCACCAGGTCAATCACTCGATTTCACAGAATGGTCAGGGTGCTGGTCCCCGTCAGGCTCGTGAGCCCGGAAGGGCTCAGACACGAACCGCCCTGGCCGGTGAACGCGTTGAGCATGGTGGCTGTACTGCCCGCGGACACACCGTCGGTCACGGTACCCGTCGCGAGGTAGGCCTGGAGCGCGCCGAGAACATTGACGCCTGTGGCGATCGGGAAGCTCAGGGTGCTCCGTGGCGCCCCCTTGCCCCCGCCGTTCCAGGTGATCGTTGCGACAACGGCCCCGGCATTGACGGCGCAACTGTTGGCGTACGTGGCATCCACATTGATTTGTCCTGAATGGATCGTGCTGTCGGAGGACGTGCATGTGTAGTCGATCTGGGCCGTGTAGTGCACCGGCCTGACGGTCAGCAGCAACAGGCCCGGGTCCCACGTCTCAGTCATAGGACCGCTGCACGATATTGACGGGGCGGCGGCATGAGCAGGGGTCGCCATCATCGGCGTTCCCACCGCAAGAACGAGTCCGCCGATGCCCGCAAGAATGCGTCGAAAACGCTTGTACATGGCTTTCCTCACAGATCGATGGCATGTCGCCATGACGGGCTTGCTGAGTCAAAACGCTTCACCAGCGGTGACTGGCCCACCTCCGAAGCGTGCTCCCCAGAGGCACAGCAGCGAGGTGCTACAAGTCGACCATTCCCTGTCAGACCCGGCAACAGGCGTCAACGAGCCGATGTGTTGCGAGTGCAGCCATCCTGCGCGCTTGTGAACACGTATCAAGGCCCGGCCTGACGGTCTGCGTTCCTTCACACTCCGCCGGAAAACGGTCACGTCAGACGGACGGCCCGCTGCCTCTGCGTGGGTCTGCCCGGCGATGAGCATCCGGTCTCGGCCGGAGCGGTGCGGCCACTGCAGGCCACAGAGCAATCGGCATACCCCACACGGAACTTGTTCGTGCCATATTGGATGAGATGACTTCTGACGACAGAGCAAAAGGGGCCGCGGCTCTCAAGGCTCTGCGCCGCAGCAGAGGCATGTCGCTGTCCGACTGCTCGCGTGCCCTGCGGGAGCAGGCCGCCGCGTTGGGCCATTCCGCAGGCGCCGCACCCACCATCACGGGGCTGCAGCGGTCCGTATCGCGCTGGGAGAGCGCGACCTCGCCCACGCTGCCCGACGAGAGACATCGGCTACTGCTCTGCCGTCTCTACGCACGCACAACCGCCGGCGACATCGCGCTCGGACCGGGCTCTGACTTCGCCGAAGCCCTCAACGCTCTTGAACACATGGGTGTGAGCCGAGCCGAGGTGGAAGCGCTGCGCAGCACGGTCGCACGCACCCTCACGGACAAGGGCGTAGGCCTCATCACTCTCGGGGCACCTGAGATGTCCTCCATTCTGGCCACCGTGCCGGCCCACCCCGAGCAAGCGGACGAGCAGCTGGCCGCGGGCCTGCAGGCGGCGGTGGCGGAGATCGAAGGCCAACTGGACAGCCTCCCTTTCCTGCGCCTGCAGTTGATGCTGGCTCCCGTCGTCGAAGCGGGCCGACGGTTGCTGGCGATGCCCGTGCCGGAACCCGTCCTGCCGAGTCTGCGGTCCGCCGTCACGTCGGCGTATGTTCTGGCGGGGCGGCTGGCATTCGAATTGCACGACGATGTGGCTTCGCAAGCCCTGTACTCGGCTGCGGCTCGTGAGGCCGAACTGCTGGAGGAACCCTGGCGACGGGCCGCCGTGCACCTGGACCATGCTCTCGTGGCCCTGCATGGTGCCCACGGCCTGGACCGTACGCGACGGTTGGCGGACGCGGCGGTTCGCGACACGAACAAGGGCCCGTACACAGCGGTCCGGTCCCTTTCCCATGCTTGGCAGGCGATCGTGGCGGCCCGCTCGGGAGAGCGGCGGCTCGCACAGCATGCGTTGGCCCTGGCCGCCTACGGCATGGACCGCGCACCGTTCGACGACCCGTCCGGGCACACCTTCGGCCCCTGGCATCTGCACTGTTCCGAAGGTGTGTGCGCGCTGTTCATCGGAGACGTCGACACCGCGCACGACCTCCTCGGCCGAACGCTCCAGGCGTCCCCGTCCGACCTGCCGCTCGCGCACCGCGCGATTATCGTCGCCGACCTGGCGCTCGCGAGGGTGGACTCGGGAGATCCTCGGGCCGCGGCCGAGCTGCTCCATGAGTGCATCGACCTGTCGTACATGGGCGGCCGGATTCCGGCGGTGAGGCTGCGCTGGGCTCGCAAGGCACTCGCCCCCTGGCGGTCCGAGAAGTTCGTGGTGGATCTCGACGACCACCTGCTGGACGCTGCTCTTGGGTCAGAGCAGCCTCCACAGGGGTGAGTCACGCCTCGGCGGACTTTTTCAGCCCGTCGTGCCGTGGTCGGTCGCCGCGGTGTAGAAGACGGACTTTCCTTGCTTGGTGCGGTCGACCAGGCCCTTGGCCACCAGCCCCTCCGCCGTGGTGCGCACTACGGCGTCCTTGATCCGGCGGTCGGGGTGGGCCTGCGTGAGTGCGGCGGTGATCTCGGCCGCGGAGCAGGGTTCGGACTGCTCGCCGAGATGGTTGCGCACGAGATCGACGAGCGTGCTCCAGGTCGCTGCAGCCGCCTTGTCCGCCTCAGCGCTCTCGGGCTGAATCCTGGCCTTCTTCGGCGCCGGCTCGGCCTGAACCTGGCGGGGCACACGAGCCACCGCCGCTTCACCCGACTCCGGAGCACGTTCGGTTGCCGTGCGGCTGTCGCCGCTCAGGGTCCGGTGCATGTTCAGGAGCAGGGCATGGTCGTTTCGCAGCTCGATCAGCCGCTCCTGAAGGGTGGCCAACTCGGCCACGATGCGTTCCTGCTCCTTGGCGCTGCGGTCCAAGTCGGCGGTCACCTGTGCCGCGTACTGTGCCTTGAGCCCGGTGGTCGCCTGCTGTGACTCCGCCATACGGATGGCCTCTCTTCGCGTCTGGGAACTCGTGATCAGGGGGTGCAACTGCGTGATTCGTAAGGGCATTGAGATGGCGCGTACCGGTTCTGTCATGCGCACCCCGATGGCTACTTCTCAACCTCATCTTCTGGACGGCCCATTGGCAAGCCCTTGACTTCGGGTCGAGGCCCGGATGCCTGATCTTCGGGCCCCTTTCGGCGTCCGGCCGGCCTCCGGCCGGGAGTGCCCGAGTTGGCGTGGAAGCAGCGGTTCCGTTGGCCTGGCCAGTTCGCACCTGTACACCGCCACAACCATCCTGCTGTCATGGACGCAACAATTTCTTGCCGCGGAATCGCTCGCGGCATGATCGGAGGAGCACTATGTTCAATGCCCTGGCCATCAGCGGTGCGGCGGCCGTGCTCATGGCCACACCATTCACCCCCGCAGCGGCGCCAGGCCCGCTCACCACCCCTCCGGGCAAGATCACGATCGACATCGCGAGCGTCAATGGTACGGGGTGCAAGCCGGGAAGCGCGGCCGTCGCTGTCACTCCGGACAAGACCGCGTTCACCGTTACCTACAGTGAATACACGGCGCGCACCGGAGGCGGTAGCAACCCCCTCGATTTCCGCAAGAACTGTCAGATCGCGCTGAACGTCCATGTCCCGCAGGGCTACACCTACGCGATCGCATCGGCCGACTACCGCGGCTTCGCCTCCCTCAACCGCGGGGCAACAGCCATGCAGCGGGCCAACTACTACTTCGCGGGCATGTCGCAGACAGCTCAATCGACCCACAACTTCAGGGGGCCGTTGGGTGACAGCTGGTTTGCCAATGACAGCACCCCCGTCTCCGCCCTCGTCTACGCCCCCTGCGGGGCACAGCGCTTCCTCAACATCAACACTGAGCTCCGTGTCAACCAGGGATCCGCCTCCCCCAACACCACCAACTTCATGACCATGGACTCCACCGACGGCAGCATCAACACCATCTACCAGTTCGCCTGGAAGCAGTGTCCGGCCGGCGCCAAGAGCTGACCCCGGCCCCGGGAATCCGTGCCCGGCCGAGTGCCCATGCCTCCGGGCCGGCGGAACGGGGCCGTGACAGGGGCAGGGCCCGTGGGGTGCAGGTAGTGCGTTCCTGCAGCGCTGCCCACGGGCCCTGCCTGGCGGGGCCGACGATGGTGTCGGAACTGCCGCCGGTCGGCCGCTCGACTGCCGCCGATCGGCGGGGTCGAGCGGCACAGGTGGTGTGCGGTGTCACAGCCTTCTATGTCGCCCTCTCACTTTCCCCCCTCGCCTCGCGCAGAATTTTTTGAAATCTCTGTTCGCTCGGGGCGGGGCATCAGTCCCGGACGGTGAACACCACGGTGGCGGGCGGGGAGCTGACCCCTCGGTACACCGCGGTCACCGTCACCGTCTTCACACCAGGAGTCCACGCACCCGCCTCGGCCCTGCGCACGAAGTCCCAGGCTCCCGAAACCGGATCGACACGCACACCCTCGGCAATGACCTTGCCCGTGCCCTCCTCCACCGCCCACACCGTCGTACCCACAGGCATCCGACCAGGCAGGTTCCCTGTGAAATACGGCGCCAGGCCCGTCGTCGCCTCATTCCTCGGCGTCACGATCACCGGCTGCTGGAGACCATCGACAGTGAACTCAACACCGGCCGGCACGGAGACGTCGGCGCCGTCGACGGCGGTCACGGTCACCGTGTGCGGGCCGACGGCCCAGGTGCCCGCCGCGGGATCACGGACGAAGTTCCAGGCCCCAGTGGCCGGGTCGACCCGGACCCTGTCGGCAATGGTCCTGTCGCCGACGGAATCGGTGGCGCGGACATAGGTGCCCGGCTCCACGGGACGGGGCACGATGCCCTCGAAGTAGGGGGTGAGACCGGTGGTGGACCCGTTGTACGGACTGGTGACGACCGGCTGACGGGGGTCGATGACGGAGAAGGTGACCGTCGCGGGATCAGAGGTCCTACCGCCGTGCTCGGCGACCACGCTCACCGTGTGTTCGCCCATCGTCCACGGGCCCACCGCAGGGTCACGGTCGAAGATCCACTGCCCAGTGGCCTCGTCGACCGGGACGTTTTCGGCGATGGTCGTCGCCCCTTCCCTCGCCCGCACTGTGGTGCCCGCGGCCAAAGGTCCGGGCACGGTGCCGCTGAAGTCCGGCCTGATGCCCGTGATCGCCCCGCTGCGCGGGGTCGTGATGACCGGCGTGCTCGGAGCGCCGGAGGGATCGGGGTCGTCTCCACTTGAGACCGCGTCCCGGATCTGCAACAGCGTCCCCTCGGCGTTCGCCACGTAGGCATTGCCCTCCGCGTCGAGCTCGACGGCACGTGCTGTACCCAGGTTGAACGCCACCAGATGCTGCTCCCGCTCCATCCGCAGTGGCTGTGAGCCGCCCAGCGGAACGCACCACAAGTCACCGTTCTCGCAGGCCACGTAAGCGGAGGGGGTCCGCACCCCGTCGGAGTACACGGCGACGCTGCACGGTGAGTCCATGCCGACGGCCAGGAGGGTCCTGCCGCTTCCGTCCAGCGCCACCTGCCACAGCTGCCCGCCGTATCGGCTGCAGACGTACGCGTTCCGCGGCGTGTTGCCCTGGTCGAGCGCGACACCGAGGTTGTGGGTCCCCAGGTTCGACGCGAGTGGGGCGCCCGGATCGTTCTGGGCCAGATCCGCGCAGAACAGGTCGCCGTCCACCGTGCATACGGCCAGGCGCCTGCCGTTGTCGCTCAGGGCAAGGCCACAAGGACCGCTCAGGCCCACGATCGAAACGGGCCGCACGCCCTCCACCAGGGGGACACTCTGCACCGATCCATCCCAGAAGTCCGAGTAGTAGAGCGCGGGGGTCCCCGACTGGTAGCCGGCGTCCAGAGCCATGCCGCCGGCGGCGGAAGCGGTCAGCTGTTCCTTGGCACCCCCCGCCAGCGGAAGACGGCAGATCCCGTCGTTCTTCGTGCTGACGTAGATCTTGTCGTTCAGAGCCACGCCGCTCGCATCGCCCAGTCCCGTGCCGAGTTGATGAACCAGAGGGGACCGTGCGGCGTCGATCGGGCGCAGTGACACGCCCTGGAGGACGGGCAACGCAGAAGTCGGGGTGTCAACCGTCTGGGACATTTCAGTCATCCTCTCGAGCCATACCAGGGATACAGGCGGCCGGATCCCCTTCACCGGTGCTTGCGTGCCTCCTTCTATGTCCAGGCTCGGCCGTTGTCCCTCCCGAACCGGGCTTGATCGTTTCTGCGGGGACTGGTTCGCTCTCGGCCGTGGCACTGGACTCTCAGGGCAATGCGTTCATCACTGACTACGACGCCAACTCGGCTACGACGAGTAACGCCAGCAGGACCGGCCCCGTTTCAGTGGGCATCATCACGCCGGTCGACTTCCATCACCACCTTCACGGTCGATTAGCCTCCCGCACCCCGGATTCAGGGGACTGGGGCCGAGTCGAACCCCGGTCCCCCCGTCGGTGCTCGTCGTGTACCCGGTGGCCTCGGACGGATCCCCGCCGGCCGAGACCACCGGTCACCGGACATCGGCGGTCAGAGGGTCACGACGCCGTTTCCGAGAGAGTGCCACGTGGTGGTGTAGGTGCCGGATCCGGTCTGCGAGAGCTTCACCCGCTGGCCCTTTCCCAGGGGAATGCACATCTGAGTGTTGTGGTCCATCTCGTAGTGGTCATCAGACATGATCCGCCACGTCGTGCTCGAATCCACCACCGCTTCGAGAATATACGGCTCGAAACTCGAGGAGTATCCTCTTGCGTTCGTGGCCGTACACATCAGAAATCCGCTGGTCGTGGTCGTATGCGTCTCGTTCAGCGCGAGCTGACCGGAATACGTCGATTTCAGCAGCGAGGATCCGATGTCGAGGGCGAGATTACCGAGCCGAAGGTCCGGATCGGCCACGGAAACCAGAAGGTAAAGCGGCTTGTGGAAGGTCTTTCCATCCTCTTGGGTGAGGTTGGCCCGGAGGGCGAACATGGTGGTGTGGTGAAGTGGAGCAGAATCTGCGGTCACCCGGTCGGAATCGAATACCGTGGGTGAACTCAGCTGGTCGTAATCCAGGGACAGGTTGAACGTCTTCTGCCCCTGAATGGGGTTCACGCTGTAGTGGTAATCAGTAAATGCATCGTCCCAGGTCAGCTTGACGTTCTGACCGGCCTTCACCAGCATGTTCTGAATCGGAGCGGGCATAAAATTCTGGAAGCGGTCGTTCGCGCCTGTTTTGAGAAAATCAACTGTCCTGGATCGAAGAGTCGGATCACCGCTCGCGGCAAGAGTGCTCGTCTCCGAGATGGTGAGGGTGACAACACCGGGCTCGCCGTTGACTTGAACCGTATTGATCAGGAACTCGCGCTCACCCCTCTTCGAGGGGAACGGCCAGAGTTTGTGAACAAGCGTCCCGACGCCATATTGGTGCTTGCTCCGATCCGTTGCGGTCGACCACCCGCCGAACCCGGATCCGGTGGTCGGGTTGATGCTGTCCGGTTTATCGGTAAGGGAGTGCTCTTCTCCGACTCCTACGGGAATACCGATGAGGATCTTGTTGAGCCTGACCGTCTTCGACTGCTCGTTCTTCACCTTGACGTGCAGCGTGACCGTCGCATTGATGGACGCCTCAGGCAGACTTGAGATCTCATAGCTGAGCAGAACATCTTCATCCCGACCCACGGAAGACATAGAAATCACTCCTCTGGATTGACGTACAAGAATGAGTTGGCCATTGCCCCGAGCGGATGCCAGACAACTGTGGCCAATCTGAAGTCGCCCGGCGGGCAGAAGAAGTACACGTCCGAATCCTTCTCCACTGGGATGAAAATATTCTTGCGTGTGGGGTCAGCCGCAGATCCCATTCTGTGCGCCTCGATCATGTACTTGCGCTGATGGGACAACGGGGCCCGCGGGGTGACGTAGACACTCATCCTGTGTGCGTCATTGTTCGTTTCCTCGACCGCACAGGTGAGAAAACCGTCGGTCATCGCCGTGAAATAGCTGCTCACATGGGGCAGGTCCACCTTGAGCGGTGTACCGAGCATTGAAGTCGCCGTGTCGACTTCGAGAGTTCCCGCGACGACGTCTCCGCCGCTGACCGACACCACTCCCGTCCGGCTGCTTGCGGCGTCCTGGAAATGCGCGAAGAGGAGAAAACCGGTCGCGATGCCGGTGAGGGGCTCCGAATGCACTGTGATGGTTGCAGTTTTCCCGTCAGCACTCACAACAATGCTGCCGCCAGGTCCGGTGTCGCTGTTGTCGATCGTGTTCCGAATGGTGGTCTGACCGTCGGCGCTGTAGTACAGGTCGTAGATGACAAGTTTGTTGGCACCGTCCCAGGCGCACTCCCACGACACCGTTACCGGCTGGAGGCGGTTGACCTGTGATGCGCTGAGCGAGAGAAGGCCGAGGCTGTATCCGCCAGGCATTGACGCGAGCGTGATGCCGTGCGATTCGACCCCATCCAGGGTGAGTGCCAGTTCGGTTTCTCCAGGTTCGGGAATCCGGACGTGCTCCAGCCTGGCGGTGACTTGTCGACCGGGTTCGAGCGACATACCCGGTGCCGAGAAGACGAAGGCGTTGCGTTCGGTACCGACCTTCCAGTTGTTGCTCACCAGGGGAACAACGGTCTCGTGGTCGAGAACCAGACCTCTGGTCGCAGCCGGCCCGAGCGCGACACGTTCGCACGGGATCGGCTCCGACGTGGGGTTGGTAATGGTGATGATGACGGTGGTGTCAGCTTGAGCAGCGATCATTTCGGGATCGGTGCTCACGGTGTACTCCAGACCCGCGCGGCTGGTCAGGGTATGTACGGTCATGACCGGACCTCCGGGTGGGAAAATGTTGACGGAATGTTCTCGGCGGCTGCCGGGTCGTCTTCCTTGACGTGACGGCCAGTGGCCATCGGGATCCAGGTGGCCTGCCCATCACCCCCGAGACCGATGCCGCTGCCATTTCGGACGGGGATGAGGAGTGTCTCGTTGTACTGGCCATTGGTCGTGTCCTGACCTTTGACGGTGTAGGGCGAGCCGGGGTCGGCCGGTTGGCCCGAGGGAGGGGTGAGAGTCACACTGACCGTCTTCGTGCCCGAGGTGCTGGCCTGAAGGAATCCGTCCGTGGGGGCGATGCTGGGGACGGTTCCGGATGCGGCACCGATCATGTCGACACTGCCGTTTGCCGCCAGGTTTCCGGCACGAAGGTTGCCCCCGGTGACAATGACGACAGTGGACTGGCTCACGAAGTCCGGATTGGTTTCCTTCGTATTCGCCGTGAGAAGGAAAGCCGTGACCACATCCGTGACCGGCTCATCCGGTGTGAACGTCACATCGGCCAAGCCGCTGCCATCGCCGCGGAGTTGCCAGCCGACCTGGTGTCGAAGTTGATTGTCGCCGTAGGATTTCTGGGACTGACCCGACCAAAAGGTGAGAGTGTACGCGACAAACGCTCCGGCATAACAGACCCAGGAGAGCGTGACCTTCTCCCCGCTCCGGACGGCAGAGCTCGACGGGGCGAAGTCTTCGAGTTTGAATTGCGGAGGCATTTTGCTCAGCGGGACGTGATGCTCCTCCGCCCCCTCTGCGATGGTGAGCCTCACACGCCCGACGGTCTGACTGAGCAGGATCCCGTCGAGTCTGATCGTGATTTCCTCGCCGGCTTCGACCAGGGTGTCGGGGGACGGTGGAGCGAAGGTGAAATCCGGTGCGTTCTCCCGCGAGCTCGTGACCTCCCAGTCATCGCTGATGGACGGCAGAACCGCCTCCGGCACGGTGGTCATGCCCTCCTCCGGAAACCGAACCGTCAGGCCCGGACAGAGAATCGATGACTGCGTAGGGTTCGAGACCTCTACCGTGACGGTTGCCGTACCGCCCGCGGCAAGGAACTCGGGCGTGGTGCTCACCGAGTACCGAAGTCCCGAACTGCTCGTGAATACACTGATCATTTCTTGGGCTCCTCCTGTGAGATGGACGAAGTGCCACTGTCAGCGGTCTCCGTCCTGGCTCCGCGCGACAGACCGCCGGTCGGCTTGGACAGGTACAAATAGCCGGTGCGGGCACACAACGGCGGGGGAACGTCCAGGTGGGGAGCAACGTCGGGGGACGAGATGCTGTACCACTTCCACGCGCCCGCGTCATGGCCACCGGGCACCGCCTCCAGCCAGTCCCAGACCCCGGTCCACGGAGAGGGAACGGGCATCAGGATCGACTTGTCGGGATCCGTGTGATCCCCCTGTTCGGGCTGGTCGGTCCGCTTGCGCAAGCCGGTGATGACGGGACCGACGGGGATGGTCAGCGCCGCCTTGTGGAGATCTCGCATGAATACCTCCGGGAGGGCCCGAAGCGTGGTGACCGGTAAGACATCACTCACCGCGCGGAAGGAGCGCCAGGGGTCCGCCAGGATGGTCACGAAGCCCGCGACGGGAGCGTTCGGCGCCTGGACCTGACCGGCTCCACTGGTGTCGAGCGTCGGTGCGGTGTTGACGGGAAGCGCGAGCTCCTTCGCGTCGATCGGCGTGGTGTACACCTGGCCGGCCGGGATGCCCGGCGCCGTGCGCAGCGACCGGTAGTCGGCCTTGAGGCTGGGGTCGATGCGCTGGCCGGCGTCCAGGCCGTGGGTGAAGTATCCGACGAGGCCGTCGGTGCTGTAGTGCTGGGCACCACCGAGCCGAAGGTTCCACCGCCATTTGTCCCGCTGCGCGGGGTCCAGATAGCCGAGGGCCGGAGGGGTGATGTAGTTGCCCCAGCCCGGGTCGATGAACGGCACCCCGTCGATGCCGAGGGAGAGCCGGGCCCGCAGCAGGGCGACGGGGCGTCCGGCCTGGCCTTTGAGGGGGACGTTCTCCGTGTTGGCCATGTGGCTGCTCTGGTAGCTGTTGATGGTACCGAGCAGGTCGTGGAAGGCCTTGAGCTGCCAATCCGAATCGTTTGCCTTGAACCAGGGTGCCAAGAAGCCCTGTAGTTGGGGATGGGCCCGGCTCCAGGTGCTGTTCTCGTCGAGGACGTCGGAGAGACTGAGGGGGTAGCCCGGGACCACCTGCCAGTAGGCGGCGTCCCCATGGGGGCCCCGGCCCAGACGCGCGTGAACGCAAGGGGTGCCTTCGGGGTCGTAGACCATGAGGGTCTTGGCCGCGTCGTTGCCGATGAGCCAGCCGACCACGGGGTTGGGTCCGGGGTGTTCCGCCGTGATGACCGTGGGCGGGTCGTCCACCACGATCGTGTCGTCGACGGCGTCCACGAAGTCGAACTCCAGCCGTGTGGGCTGGGCCAGCCGTGGCGTCAGCTGCATGATCAGATCCTGCGGCACGTCGTGGTGCTCGTTGTCCGGCGGGAGCGGAAGTGTCGCGGCGGCGCTGTCGGGGGTGACGCTCGGAGCCCGGTAGAGAGCCTTGCGGTGCCAGTAGTTGACGGCTGCGGTGTCGGCGGACGAGACGTTCAGGGCCCGGCCCATGGTGTCGATGACGGCCAGTCGGCTGAGGACGAACTGGCCGCCCCTGAACGGGTCGAACGGCATGACCCGCTCGAAGCCCTGGTCGTTCATGCCGGGCCAGGGGACGGAGGAGGACTGGGGCTGCCCGATCAGGTTGATGAGGTCATATGGATCATGAGCCGGATCCGGGAACATGGCCACCCCCGGAGAGCGCTGAAGCATCGCACGCTCGGTGAGTCCTTCGGTGGCCTGGGACAGGAACCCCTTGCCCACCTCGACGCCGAACTGGGCGAGGGCTTCCAGCACTTCCTCGGACGCGTCGTCGTGGATCTGGATGAGTTGCCGTGCCCGGCCTGCGCCGAGGACGTCCGGCAGCGGGCCCAGCTCGGACTTTCCCCTGACGGTGATACCCCGGTGTTCCTGGGACTGGAACCCGCTGGCGGGCGGGTGCAGCCGGTACCGGCCCGAGGCCGCGTCGAACACCCATGAGCACTCCGCCGGCTTGTCGAAGGGCAGCGGGTAGTACATGAGCTCCCAGAGGATGAAGGCCGGCCGCCACGGCTGGTGCCAGCGGACGGTGAACTGGTCCGGGTGCGCCGTCTGGCTGCTCGCCGTCTTGAAGTCCTGGTGCGCGAGGTTGTCCTCCAGCGCGCTGCCGTCCACGGCGGCGCGGGCGAGAAGCAGGGCCTCCAGATTCGCGGCCGCGAGCGCGTCGCGGAGCGCCGGATCGAACTCCGCGCATTCCTCGGCCTGTACACCGCTCTCCGTGTAGGGGGCGTTGTTCACCTGGTAGCTGGCGATCAGATCCGTGGTCCGGCGGCAGACGAGGGCTGTGTCCGGCTGCTCGACGTCGGTGTTGTCGAGCGTCCCGGTCCCCTTGAGCACGATGACGGGGTCCATGGGGGCGTAGAAGGGGGCCCGGGGGAGCCGCTTGAGTTCGCGCCACTCCACGAGGTCCTTCGACTTGGCGTAGTCGGCGATGCTCTTCTCCAGGTCGATCGCGGTGTCACCGTGCGGGAGCTGGAGGTGCAGACCGGCGTGGCCGTTCGGACCGTAGAGGTAGTCGCGCAGGCGCCGCACCTGGTTGGCCACCGTGCCCGCGGTGTTCGGGTCGAGCTGTCGCTGGTAGCTGTCCGCGTCACCGGGCGGCGGGGGCCGGTGGTTGCCGGGGTTCTCCAGGTTCGGGTCCGGGTCCGGAATGGTCAGCCACCAGATGTCGTACAGGCGCTGGCGCAGTGATTGCAGCTGGTGTACTCCGACGTCGAAGAGACGCTGTTTCCGGTTGAGATCGGCAAGCCACTGCTGCTCCTTCTGCAGCTCCGCGTCGGGGGTCTGGTGCGGGTTGTCCGCATCCTTCTTGTCACTGATCTCAAAGATGTAGTCGGAGTCCCGACGGCTGAACCAGGAGGCGTGGATCGTTTCGTCGAAGCCGCCCGGGTCCGCGTCCAGCTGGTCGAGTTCACCGGCGATGAAGGCCTCGAAGAGACGTGCGGAGATGATGTCTCCGTCGTCGCTCTGAGGGAGCGCGGTCATGGCCTCCGCGGTGCTGCTGCCCACGGCGATGCTGACCTCTTCGGCATTGCCGGGCCTCTTGTCGTGCTGGTCGGATTGACCGCTGGCCGAGTTCCGGTCCCATCGCACGCCGATGGCCGTACCGAAATAGAGGGACCTTCGCATCACATCGGCGCCGACGCCGTTCTGCAGGGTCCATCCGAGCTCGTCAAGGAGTTGCGAAAGGTCCTTGCCCCTGTTCTGGTCGTTGTTCAGGATGTCCTTGGTCGGATCCGAATACCAGCCGACCACCTCGTAGGACACCACACCGCGGTCGACTGCCGTCGCGTCGGTGTCGTTGTCGCTGTTGTCGGCGGACACGTAGAAGTCGACGAAGGAGAAGATCGCGGTGTTGAACGGCTGGTAGGCATGGAAGCTCGCGATTCCCGGCCCGACCGCTGTCAGCGAGGGAAGTACGGGACCCCGCTGATCGGCCGTGGCACTGTTCCAGTCCTCCAGGTGCCACACCTTGCCGGCCTGCGTCTGGTCGGTTCCCTGAGTCACGGTGGTGGGCGTAAGAGCGTGGGTCTGCGGATTCATGACACCGTACGAGCTGGACCAGAAGTTCTCTCCGGTGGCGTCGAGATAGTCGCTCTGAATGAGAAAGTACTTCTTCTTGACCTCGGTGCCCGTCGTCACTCCGCCTCCGGGCCTCGGGTCGCCCTCTCGCAGGATCCGGGTGACGAGCCATCTGTTGGGAGCCTCCGGGAAGACCACGCCACCGGCTTCCTGTACGCCGTGCAGGTGCGCCAGCGGAAGCTGCCAGTGGACGCGCACGCCCAGATCGGGCTTCCCACCGCCGAAAGGAATCTTTTCCGGGTAGTCGAAGGCCGGCTTGGTGAAATCGAGGGGCATCGTGGTCCCGACCGAATCGGGATCATCGGCCTGCTGCACTGCCGCGTTGATCGCAAATGCGCTGATCTTGACGGGCACGATCACCGGGGTGTTGGAGGTCACGACTGGCTCCTTTCGCCCTCGCCGGAGATCCGGGCCGCAGGCGGTGTGAAATCGATCTCGAAAGGCGGCTCGGCACACAGCTGCATGGCGAGTACGGCGGAAGATGCTCCATAAGCGGCGCCGGATGCCGCGGCGGCCAGCCGGGAGATGTCGACGACGTCCGCCGAGAGGCCGGCCCGCTTGTTGATGTACAGATCGGCGTTGATGGCACCGCCATCGATGATCTCGCCGCCTTCTTTGTGGTGCGGGGCCGCGTCCTGGTCCGTCACGTAGCGCTTCTGAAGGGTCCGGTTGTGTTCGAAGGGCGGGATGTCGCTGGTGAATCCGACCGTCAGGCTCTGAGGAGGGACTCGCAGGGCCAGCGTTGCTGGAATACCCTCGTGCAGAACCAGCATCAATCCGGGCGCGATGACTTCCTGACGGGTCAGCGGCACCAGGGTGTTGTTCGCGGTCCGGCCCTGCACGACAAGTCCCGGATAATCGGTCACCAACCGCGATCTGATGAGGCTGCCGGCTGCCGGCTGCGCGCCGTACTTGGCCTCCAGCTTGTCCATGACACATTCCCTGAGGAACTCGACCACTTCCCTGTCCTGGTCCGTGCTGATGCCGGTGTGCAGCGCGCCGTCCAGCAGCGCCCTGATCCAGTACTTGTCGATGTAGAAGAAGCGGATGCTTTCCTGCGGGATGAGCCTGCTGTCCGGGACCAGGTAATTGAAGGGAACGCCCCTGAGCAGGCGCAGCGCGTCGAAGAAGTCCGCGGTGCTCTCCGCGGCACGCGAGACGCGTTCCCTGAGCAAATTTCTGACCTCGTCGCGTTCAAGGGCCGCTGCCACCCCGGCCGCACCCGGGGGCAGGAGCTCGGCCGGGCCGGTGGTGTCTTCCCGAACCGGGGAGGTGCCGTAGTGCTCGGCCAGCTGCCGCAAGAGCCGGGATCGGGCGGGTGTCGCGTCGGCCAGTGCCTCCGGGGTCGTCATCGTGCGGGAGTCCAGGCCGGTGATCTCAGCCGACGTACTGAGCCGAGCCACCACCTCGTTCATCGTCCTGCGAGCTCCCTCGTACAGACCCGAGAGCGCGTTTCGACCCGTGCTCCGGGAAATCCCGAGCAACCGTCCTAGAGTCCAGGCGGCGCTGTAGGACACGTCGAACACCGCGTGGTCCTGGTTGTAGATGAGCAGGCTCTCCGCGGAGGTCTTCGAACCTCCCTGGGCGCCGTCCAACGGGCTCACGTCCTGGGGCGCCTGCGGGGTCAGCGGCCCCCGGTACCAGGACAGGAGCTTCTCCCCCGTGTCCACGGAGTAGAGGATCGGGACGTATCCGAGACCCATGCGCGCGCCTGCCTCGTTGTCGGCCGCGCTGCTTCCCTGCTTGGTGAACGGCAGCTTGAGCGCCAGGTCGAGGGCCCCGGCCGACTCTCCGGGCTTGGCCAGTGCCTCAACCCGTTCCTTGAACGACGTGCCCCCGTCGCCGGCGCAGGCGAACGACCACGCGTACAGGGAGACCAGCCGCAGTGGCAGCTCGACGCTGCCCGGCGTCAGGTGCCCGACATGGCCTTCCAACGACACCAGGTGGCAGACGTAGGTGCCCCAGTCGGTGGGCAGCCGATTGCCGATCACCACGCTGTACTCGCCCGCCTCGTCGACCACGTCCCTGCCGTGCTGGGATCGGACGCCCTGCCCCTTGCGCACAACTCGCACGTGTGACAGGAAGCCCACCTCGGAGAGCTGGGGAGCCACCGCGTAGAAGATGTCGGCCGGGACGTCCACGGTCCGGCAATCGCCGCCGAGGATGTCGGTGGCCACGGCGGTCGAGTCGATCAGCGGCCCGACGGCCTCGCCGCCCCATGCGTGGCTGTCCAGTACATCGCTGACTTTGCGGACCTTGGTGGCGCCCGTCGCTCCGGGGTCGTCCGGCAGCTCCCCCGCTCGGAACATGAGCAGGGCCAGCCACGGATTCGTCCGGCCCCCGTCCACGCTGTTCTGGCCGTGCTGGCTGTCCATCAGGTGCTGGGCCCAGGGCAGCGTCTTCTGGGTCATGCTCAGGTGGGGCAGGATCAGTCGGCAGTCGCTGATGGAGCCGCCGGGCGGGAGCGCCGAGTGGACCAGCTTGGAGTCCAGGGAGAACCTGGGGGCCCGTACGTTGAACTCCCTGACCGTGGGCGGGAGGCTGCTCGTATCGCTCGCTACTCCGTTTCCACTGACTTCGTGGTCGATGGTGATGACGTAGTTGCCGCCTTTGAGGTCGGGCATGCTCCGATCGATGAAAGTCACCGAGGCGTCGTCGGAACTTTCGTCCCGGATGGTGGGCGAGGTCATGGGGTCACCTGGTCCTGATGTAGTGGGGTGCGATGTCGACATGGCTCATGACTGATTTCCCGCACTAGTTGGGCTCGGGGCCGACAGCCATGGGGTAGTCGAGGAAGAGCCCCCTGCTCACTTCGTTCTCGTACAGCGATCCGTCGCCCTCTTCGTGAACCTGGTAGTCGGAACCGAGCCGACTGTTGAGGGCGGCTCGGGCAGAACCACTGACTGATGAGGCGATGCTTCCGATGACCCCCTGGCTTCCGGGCGTCGGCACGGCGCCGCTCGGCGCAGGGTTGCCGTGGATCGGCATGCGCCCCGCGAGAGGAGCGGACTCCCTGAGGTTCTTCGCCGCGTACGGGCCGTAACCCGCCGGCTGGCTGGGCACGGGAACCGTGAGAAGCGCCCCCACCGGGGTGTTCAGGACACCGGCGTCCCCGGATTCGGCGCCGGAGTTGAAGGCCGGGCCCCACAGCGCCTTCGGGGTGTTGGCAAATTGGGGCGCCACATTCCATCGGCTCAGGTCAAGAGGCCCGTGTGCGGTGGTGTCCCGCACGGTGATCGTCGCGTGGGACGTCAGCCCCGTCTTGCCCATGGGCCGGATGTTGAGCGCTGCCCCATTGTTGACCAGGTCGGTCGTATTGACCGTGATCTTGGTGAGCGGGACGGGGGTGGTGAACCCGAAGGAGAATCCGTGGGAGCCGACGATCCACGAATCGTCCACGCCCCTGGTCTGACCACCCTGCCGAGGCTCGACGCCGCCCAGGGCGGTGAGCTGCATGCGGCTGGACGCTTCCTTCGGCAGATGCTGATCGGCGAAGGACTTCCAGTCCGCCGGCCGAGGCGGCGCGCTCTGCCTGTCGGCGCCGAAGGGAATGGAGATGTGCGCGCCGAGGGGCAGGCTCACGGTGGCGCTGCCGCCGAACGCAGGTCCCCACAGGCCCAGGGATACGTTGACCTCCCCGGAAGCGGAGAAGATCCACACCTTCACCCGGAAACCGACCGAGAGACTGATGGTCAGGTAGAAATGGAAGGGATTCCATTCGATCTTCGTGTCGAAAGTGGCTTTGAGCCATGCGTGAACCGAGGCCGGTCCGAAGTCACCGCGCACATCGACGGAGAGCGCCCCGCCGATGATGAACATCGACGGGCGGAGTACGCAGTAGGCCCCGCCGCTCGCCTGGACCGCGCTTGAAACGGACCAGGCGTAGCCGATGGGCTGGATGTCCTTGGGGTAGTGGGCAGGCATCTCGTTGGCATGGGGCCCGTAGCCGCCCAGGGTGAACACGAAGTCACCGTGATGCTGGCCGGCCAGCCACAGGTAGAAGGCCATGCCACCGGTGAGGCGGCAGCCGGGGTCGATGAGGAAGGAGTTCTTCGTCAGCGAGGCGCCGATCGCCAGGAGACCCGTGGCTGAGGAGTATTCCGCGGCCAGCTGCAGTTCGACACGGGCGAACGTCTCCGGTCCCTCCGGGGGGAACTTGGCGCCGGCCAGTCCCAGCAGGCCAAGTGCCCACTGCTCCGGACCGAATTCCAGGACCGCCGCCGCGCTGATGTCGACCAGCCTGCAGGAATTCGCCGTCAGGCCGATCGAACCCCAGTAGGTCTCGTCCTGCGGCTTCACCCAGGGGTTGGAACCGGAGGTGAGCGCCTCCAGGGCCTGGAGAGGGCTCTGCTGCGAATCCGGGTCTTTGATGTCCTGCATGAAGGGGAAGGTCCACACGTCTTCGGCAGACGGCATCCTCAAAGCACTGTTGTAGCCGAATCCGGCCGAGAACCCGGTGATTTGGAGCTGCGGCGGACCCAGACCCTTGCCGTCCTTGCCCATCACCTTGAGGAACGCGAACATCGTGGTGAGGTTCGGTGGCTGAGCGATCTTTCCGTAGAGGCCCATCGCCTCGGCGCTCACAGCCGGAGTCGCCAGAACCGCGGCTCCCTCGAAGTGCCACTGGTAATTCGCGTCAGCCTTCGGGAAGTACGCGAAGGCACCCGCGAGGCGGACGGGAGGACGGTTGAAGTCCACGCCGAGGCCCCGCAGCGCCAACTCGGGAGAGAGGTTGGAGAGTGAGACGCCCAGTCCCAGGCCTTCTACGTCAAGGGTCAGGCCTGCCGCCGACATCCCGGCGTCGATCCAGAGCCAAACGTCGTCAGGGGACTCGAAGGACAACCCGATTCGATCGACCGTCAGGGGTCCGATCTTCTTCCCGACGTCCAGCCAGGTGACCCCGAACTGGCCACCGGATCCCCCGTCCGCTCGTCCAGCGTCTCCGGCCGAATTCGTTGTCATGTCTTTCCCTGCCACTTTGTCTCTCCCAAACATCAGGGCCCGGAATCAGGCCGCTTCGCTTCCTCTCCTGGACGGTCAGGAAGTGATCCACCGTCTCCCCACCGAGCCACCTCTTCCGTGAAGCGCCGATACAATCCCGCGGGCAGTGCTGCACGTGGTGGGCGACAGCGGCCATCGGTTTTGGGGACCAATGGCTGGAATGTTGAGTCTGTGGGCGTCCTATGTCGCCGCTGGCGCGTTGCCCCTCTCGGCCACGAGCCTCATTTGTGCGCCGAGCACGCCTGGTGGGCCGGGCCCTGTCCGCGGCCGGACCGCACGCCGATCTGCCGCGTGCTGTTCGAGCAGGGCCGCCCGTCGCGGCGTCCACGGAGGCCGCCGTTGAGCGACCGGCCCTCGGCGAGATTCAGGAGTCGGTTTGGAAACCGAGGGGGTCGGGCGATGGCGACCTACAAGCGGCGTCGGCAGGTACGACAGCGCTGGCCGTGTGGATGGATCTGTCTCTGTCCGACGGGCGCTGTCTCTCATGAAGAGGTTGATGACATGTCTTCGGATGATGCGGATAATTTTGCGGGCGGTCCTGCAATCCCGTGGATGCGGAGAATTCCGCCCTTGCTTCGAAGCATTTACTCGGCTTCGATCGCGGTATTCCGGAAATCGTTGTCGTGGACGATGTGGGGTACATCGTCGTCGAAGGCGGGAAGGTCTGTCAGGTAAATCTGCGCGACCCGCAGTTGCAGATGAGCGAAGCAGTTTCCGGTATCGGCGACAATCTGGAAAGGCTGGGGGTGCTCAGCGGGACCGCAACAACTCCGACTACCGCGTACGCCGGCCTTTCAACGAACGGTAATTTCTGGCGGATTCCGTTGACAGGCGTGGACCAGGAACCCCCTCGGGTGATCGCCTCGTTCCGCCGGCCGACAGCCCGACCGACCACCCGGCCACCCACCCGAAGGGACGCCGCTGATGAGCGAGCGGCGGGCTGCTTCAGCAGCTGACGAAGCGGCTGAAGCAGCCCGCCCCATGACGTCCGCGAGCGGGCGCCCATCTGCGATTGGACTTCCATGATCTCGACCGCACCGGGGAACTCGTACGCCACCTACACCAAGGGCACCCTGGCCATGGCCAACGCCGGCCCGGGCACCAACGGAAGCCAGTTCTTCATGGTCTACGGCGACTCGCAGCTGCGCCCCGGCTACACCGTCTTCGGCAGGATCACCAGCGGCATGGACATCCTGGAGAACGTCGCACGGGCCGGTACGGACAACGCCAACGGCTACCGCGACGGCGCCCCCAGGAAGAAGGTCACCGTCCAGGACGTGACCTTCGGTACCCGCGCCGGCAGCGCTGCCAGGTAGCCGACGCATCCGGCTGAGCAAGAGTCTGCCCGGGTAGCTGCTGTGCCGGCGGGGCGCATGAGCGCGAGGCTTGGCAGGGTTGAGTATTTCCGTTTCAGCCGTCCGGACGTGCGTGGTTGGTAGCTTCGCAGGATGACTGCTGCGACATTCGACGATGCTGTCCGCGCCCGGCTGCGAGCCCCCAACATCTGGTACGTCGGCACCGTGTTCGCCGACGGAGCACCGCAGGTCAGCCCCATGTGGGTGGATCTGGAGGGAGAGGGGGAGCTGACGTTCACCACCTCGGTGGGTCGGGTGAAGGAGGAGAACCTTCGCCTCGACCCCCGCGTCTATCTCTCGCACGCGGACGCCACCGATCCCTTCGACCGAGTGCAGATCAGTGGTGTGGTGGCCCGCTTCATCCAGGGCGAGGAGGCGCACGACCGGATGGACCGGCTGGCCCGCAAGTACCTCGGCACGGAGCGCTACGAGTGGATCATGCCGGGAGAGCAGCGGGTCTCCGTGATCGTGCGCCCGGTCAAGGTGCGGCACATCGTAGGGGTGGAGCGATTCCGGCCCGGCGGCCCCGTCCCCGCTCCCTGACCGGCGCACCCGTCCGGGCGAAGGCCCGCTCCGGCGGCCGGACAGGCGACGTGTCACCATCGCGATGGATCCGGTGTCATCGGTTGGCGGGGTCGAACCTGAGTCGTCCGCCGGCAGGCAGGAGGTACCCGTCCCAGCGCTCCTCGGGGGCGCGGCCGTTGAGCTGCTCGGCGCAGGTTTCGCCGGAGAGCTCGAAGCCGATCAGGCCGAGCCGGAACGGAACCTCCTGAAAGATGTCCGCCCCGATGGCGGCGAGCCAGTTGTCGAGGGTGTGCCGCCAGTCGAGGGATTCCGCTCCGCCGTCCTGACCGAACGGGAACCCGCCGAGCTTCGCGTCGACACGCGACAAGGCACCGACGGGCAGGTAGAACTCGAGCCAGTCCGTGCCGTCGTCGTCGCGGATGGCCAGGCAGCCGCAGACGACCCGGTGGCCGCTCGGGAGCGTGACGGTCCCCTGCAGATGACCGAACTCGGCCAGTGAGGACACGGTGCAGGCAGCCTCATCCTGCTCGCCGGGCTCGCGATCGCGTCTGCCGTAGCAGCCGTCGATGGCAGCGGCCCGCCACAGGGCGCAGAGCCCGAGCTGGAGCAGCTCGTCGCTCCTGTCACCGATCTCGATGGCCAGTTCGTAGAACCCGCCGGACCAGTTCTCATCGTCGGTGAACGACGCGGGATCGTGCATGGGCGGAACTCCTCCGGCTTGTTCGGACAGGTGGCCCGTGCCGAATCGCCACGCGCACGGCACGGTCCGCCTCGCATCATCACGGAGCAGCCGGGTCGAAGGCCGACTCCGACCAGGAGCCCGCTGTGCACGCCCTGCGTCCTGTGCTGCGCGTGAATATTTCGCGAACGACCCAACCAGGAAGGCAATTTGATCATCCTCCTTGCCGAGTCCGTCACCGCCCCCGACGTGACGGCTCGCGATCAAGGAGGCCCGCACCCCCTATGAGGCTGCCCCGAAAACGCCGCGTGGACCGCACCGGTGGTACGGACAAGACCGGAGGCCCGGAGCGGACGGAGGGCCCGGAGCGCACGCGGCGCCCTACGGGCCGGGCGAGGAGCCGCGAGAACGCCGGCCGGAAGGCCCGTCGCCTCCGCATCGACCTGCCCAGGCGCGGCCGCCGGGGCTGGCGGCGCTGGATGCCCTCCTGGAAGCTGGTCTCCGGGCTGTTCCTGCTCTTCGTCGGCGCCCTCGCCGGCCTCTTCGTAGCCGTCTACACACAGGTGGAGATCCCGGATCCGCACGACTCCGCTCGCCGGCAGGCCACCGTGTACTACTGGGCGGACGGCAGCCGGCTGGTGAGCGTGGGCGATGTGAACCGGCAGGACGTGAAGCTCTCCCAGGTGCCCGATTCCGTCCAGCACGCTGTCATCGCCGCGGAGAACGAGGACTTCTACAGCGACTCCGGCGTCTCGGTGACGGGCATCGGCCGCGCCGCCGTCAACATCGTCAAGGGCAAGGAGACCCAGGGCGGCTCGACGCTCACCCAGCAGTACGTGAAGAACACCTATCTGAGCCAGGACCAGACCGCCCAGCGAAAGATCAAGGAGCTCTTCCTCTCCCTGAAGATCAGCAACCAGCGGACCAAGACCGAGATCCTCGAGGGGTACCTCAACACCTCCTGGTTCGGCCGCGACTCGTACGGCGTGCAGGCGGCCTCGTACGCGTACTACGGCATCCCCGCCAAGGAGCTGAACCCCAGTCAGGGCGCCCTGCTGGCCGCTGTCCTCAAGGGCGCGGAGAGCTTCGACCCGTCCCTCAGCGCCGGCAACCATCAGCGCGCCGAGGACCGCTGGAGCTGGATTCTGGACCGTCAGGTCAAGACGGGTTCGATGAGCGCCGAGGAACGCGCCAAGTACACGGACTTCCCCGAGCCGAAACCTCCCGTCAAGCCGACCAGCCAGGCCGGGCAGACCGGCTACCTCGTCGATATCGCCAACAAGTACCTCAAGAGCCGCAGCGGGATCACGGACAAGGACCTGGCCCGTGGCGGCTACAGCGTCCACACCACCTTCGAGAAGGACAAGGAGTCCGCGCTGACCAAGGCCGTCGAGCAGGTGCGCGCGGACCGGCTGGACCCGAAGAAGCGTGTGGAGGACGAGTACGTGCAGGTCGGCGCCGCCTCGATCCGCCCCGAGGACGGTGCGATCGTCGCGGTGTACGGCGGCTCCGACGCGATCGAGCACTTCACCAACAACGCGGACACCTCCGGCGTGCCCGCGGCCTCGGCATTCAAGCCCTTCGTCTACGCCGCCGCTCTGGAGCAGGAGTTCGAAGGCATGAAGCCCCCGGCCGCGACCCCTGGCCCGGAGCCCGTGAAACCCAGGGCGTCGGTGACGCCCACGGCATCCGCGCACCTGCGCTCGGCCCTGGTGGAATCCGAGCACATACCGTTCGTGGAAGCCGGCAAGAAGATCGGGCTGGAGAAGGTCAAGGACCTCGCGGTCGCGTCGGGACTGCGCGAGGAGAGCATGGCCAAGCTGGAGCCGACCTTCTCCATCGGCACCTCCACCCCCAGCGCGGTGCGGCTGGCCAGCGCCTACGCGACCTTCATCAACAAGGGCCAGGCCACCGAGCCCTACTCGGTGACCAAGGTCGACCGGCACGGCACAGCGGTGTACAGCCTCAGCCGGCCCAAACCGCGGCAGGCCATGAGCCCCGACACGGCCGCGATCGTGGGCGCGGCGCTGCGCCACGTGGGGTGGGCCGCGGTCGGACCTCCGAAGGACCAGCGGACCTACGTCCCGTCCTGGGCGGGCAAGACCGGTCCCAACGACCGCATGAACTCCGCCTGGTTCATCGGCACGACGCCGGAACTGAGCACCTCGGTCACGATGTTCCGCACGAAGCCCGACGTCACGCAGCTGCTGCCCATGCAGGGCGTGGGCGGCCCCGACACCGAGCGGGGCAGCACCCTCCCTCCCCTGATCTGGAAGGCATACCACGAGGTGGTGGAACCCGCCCCGCCGTACCCGACGGATGGCGTCCAGGAACAGCCGTGATGGTCCGGTAGTAGGCCGTCGGCTCCTTCGGATGACTGCCCTGGACCGGCCCCGGACCGGCAACGTGGCAGGGCCCGTCCTGGCGGTCCTACTGGGCGCCGATTGCCTCCAGAATTTGCTGCCGTCGGACTTGACCAGCACCTCGCTGTTCCTGAGCGGTTCGAGGTGCGGGTCAACGGTGTCGGCTGTGCCCAGCGCATTGCCGACGACCTGGTTGTCGGCCTTCCGCGCCATGGTCCGGGACACTGCTATGGCGCCGGGTCGCAGTTCGTCGGCCGAACCCTGGGTGAACCTGAGGCTGGTGACCGTGTCGAGTGTGCTGAGGTCCGTCGCAGCGATGCCGAGGACGCTGTCGCCTGCCTCGAAGCCGGCCATACGGATGGGTACGGCCGCCTCCACACCGCGCGGCGGCGATCTCTTCCGTCATGCCGACGGGGAGGCCGAGATTCTGGGAGTTTGTGACCTTGTAGTCCGCACGCAGATCCTTGATCGCCATCTTGTCCATGCCGATCTGCGTCGAATGCCCCACCACCGTCATACCGGTGATCAGAGTGACACCGATCATCAGGGCCGAGGCCGTGGCAGCGGTCCGGCGCGGATTGCGCATGGCGGCGCCGAGAGCAGTGACGGCTGCGCCGAGAGCGTTACGGATCAGCAGACTCCGCGGAGCAGGGGCCGCGTCAATGGAATTCAGCGCCTCGACCGGGGCGATCTTTGCGGCCTTGCGGGACGGCGGCCAGGCGGCCAGCACGGTCACCAGGACACCGGTGATCAGGGCCGCCATGACTGTGGTGGGGCTGACGACGAGCCCGCCGGCGGGCAGGTCCGCGCCGGAGGCATTCAGGAGCGGTCGTAGGGCCACCGCGACGCCGATGCCGAGGAGGAAGCCTGTGCTGGACGAGGCGAACCCCAGCAGGGCCGCCTCGATGAGCACGGACCGCACCACCTGCCGGCGCGACGCACCGATTGCCCGCAACAGCGCGATTTCCCGGCTTCGCTGGCGCCACTTGCACTTCCTCGTTTCCAGTTCGCAGCAACCCTATCGGGTCGGTGTCCGGAAATTTCGGGGCGCCTCACACGGACCCCACGCATGGGGAGCGGATGGCGCACGGGACTCCTGGCAGAGAGGCCGGTGCAGACAGCCGCCGCCCTGCCAGGAGTTCCCCTCATGAAACCGGACAGCATCATGCCTGATGCTGTGTCATGATCCAGCGCAGAATATCCGGATTTACTCTGGGGCAGTTTTCTAGAACCGGGTCAATTCGACGTGATGTGGATGCGGTTCGATACCATCCGATGGTTTCCTACGGAGAATTCCAGGACCGTGTCCGCCATGACCGCATCGGCGTCTGCCTGCACTGCCAGCCATGCTATTGACGTTGAACCTCTGCGGGACAGGGCAACGTTGACCCGACGGAATGAAAGGCTCTGTTTATCGCTGGATATCAGCCCGATGTGGTGGTACCTGGCACCGTTGTCGCCCATCACCGTCAGCTCGTACTGGACTCCGTCCTGAGGCACGAAGCTCAGGTGTTTGCCCCTGGGTAGCAGCACCATGACATCTTGCAGCGCGGCCGGTTCCCCTCCCTCGTTGCGCAGGTGCACTCCCGGATAGCCGGGCATGCCGCCAGCCACCAGGTGCACATCAGGCGGCCCACCGGTTTTTACCGAGAACGCGCCGTCTGCGACAACGACGGGAGTGGAATCCGACGTCTGACGGCCGATCGTGAAGGCCAGCGCAGTGTCGCCGGGGGGAGCATCGTTGCCGGCCGTCACCGCCACCCACGCCACCGAGGTCGCACCCGCAGCCGGAGGGGCCAGATCAACCTTCGGGAAGGTAAGAGTCTGCCTATCCGGTGACAAGACCCCGATGTAGTACTTCGTCTTCCCATCCGCCATGACGGTCAGCTGGTAGTCAGGACCTGCCTCGGGCACGAACCGCAGGCGCTTGCCCGTCGGCAGTACCACCGTGACGTCTTGCGGGAGAACCGCGCCATGTCCGTTGTTCTGCATGTGCACGCCCGGATAGCCCGTTGCGCCGCCGCTCACCAGCTTCACACTCGGCGGCCCGCCAGGCGTCACGTTCACCGAGCCCGCATCAACGGTGAACGTGACCGTCACCGGCTCCGAGACGGCCTCCCCGCACCGCGCGGTCACGGTCACCGTGTGCTCGCCCGAAGGCCAAGGAACCCCCCACGGTTGCCGGTCGAAGATCCAGTCCGTGGTCACTGGATCGATCCGGATACCGTCAGCGATCACTGTGGTCCCTTCGACCGCGTGAATGGTCGTATTGGGAGGCACCGGAGAACTTACCGTACCGGTGAAATCAGGCTGCCCACCTAGAACACCACCCTGTAGCGGCGTCCTGATCACCGGCCGGCCTACCCTCGAATAATCGATCGCGTTTGCTTCAGCCCCTGATGTCATGGGGACTACTCCTTCTGTGCGCGGCCCACCTATGGGTGAAGGCCGGACAATCGAGTGGATGACAGTGGTCATATGTCATGCCTCGCCTTCCTCCCCTCGCCCACCAAGCCGAACTTTCTCTGGAACGCCTCCACATCGCCCGCGAATCGCTCAAGCGCCTCGTCATCCGCGGTATCCCCACGGGGTCCGACCGCGGCTCCGACCTGGCGGTACCCGATCCGCGAGCGGCCCGGACGAAGTCGGCCCGGCGAGCTGGCCCAGTGCGACTTGTGGTTCCCGCCGGTGGGCATCCCGCGCTGAGGCTCCCCCGGTGTGCGGGATGTGCTGATCAGCTGGTCAGGACAGGGCGACGGATGTTCAGATTCGCTTGTTCGGCCGTCGCTCGGTTGGCGCGACTCTCGCCGACTGAGCCCATGGACGCCCGGCTGGCCAGCGCGTACCCCAGCAAGGAAAGGACCAGCTCGGCGTCCGCGCGGGCGGAGGTCTCCCAGGCCACCACCCGGTGGGAGAACGTGTCGCGGATCGCGGAGAGCCACTGCGGCCCCTCCGGTCGAGATCATCGTCAGGTCGGTGACCCAAACCGGTGCGGCGCGGGGGCGGTGAAGTCGCGCTCGACCAGGTCCGGGGCCAGGGTGGCCTTTCGGGCCCCGGCGCGTGAAGCCCGTGCGGCGGGGGCTGACGCCCGCGAGATCGGCCTCGCGCATCACTCGCTCGACGCGCTTGCGGCCGAAGTGGACGCCCTCGCGTTTGAGGACGGCGTGGGACGCGTGGGGAGCCGTAGATGCCGCCGGATTCGGTGTGGATCCGGGTAATCTGCTCGGTCAGCTCCGCGTCCTGCCGCCGCTGTTCGCAGGGCCCCTTCTCCGCTTGGCGCCAGCGGTAGTAGGTGGAGGAGGCGATGTGCAGTTCCCGGAGGGTGGGCTCGACCTCCAGGTGCGGGTGCTCGGTGAAGAGCGCCGTCACCTGTGCCGGGTCGGGTCGAGCCGTGCGGCGAAAAGAGCCGAGGCGGTCCGCAGGATCTCGTTCGCCCGCTTGAGCTGGGCGTTCTCCTTGCGCAGGGCCGCGAGCTCCTCGCGCTCGGCGGTGGTGGGCCGGTCATCACGCTCGTCGGCGTCCGCCTCGGCCTGCCGAATCCAGGTACGCAGGGCCTCGGGCGTCACCGACCCTCACCCAGGCCGCGGGGCCGCCCCTCGGGCGACGACGGCACTTTGACGACACGCCCTAGGGCCTGTGTGATGTCGTGATCAACTGCTGGGTTCTGGCCTGTTTGAGGGGTGGAATCAGGTAGGACTGGGGTTGTGACGCGTAGGCAACTCACCCATGCCCAGTGGAAGTTCATCGAGCCGTATCTGCCGATCGGTAGGTACGGGCCGTATCCGGAGCGGTTGCGGGAGCAGTTCGAGGGTGTGATCTGGCGGTTCCGTTCCAGTGGGCAGTGGCGGGAGATGCCTGCCGAGTTCGGCCCCTGGGCCACTGTCTACGGGCGCTTTCGCGTGTGGCGGGACGCCGGGGTGTTCACGGCCCTGCTGGAAGGCCTGATCGCCGAGGGTGCCCGGGTGGGCAGGACGGACTTGTCGCTGGTCAGCGTGGACTCCACCACGGTCCGCGCCCACCACGACGCCGCAGGGCTCCGCGTCAGCAAGCACCTCATGAAGGCCCTGGAAGACGCCGTGCAGGAGCAGGAGACAGCCCGGCAAAAGGGGGCAGCACGGAGGAACAGAACGGACAGGACGAACGCCGACGCATCCGGCGCAGACACAGGCTCCGACTGAAGGAAGCCCTGCTCGGCAGGTCCCGCGGCGGCCTCACCAGCAAGATTCATCTCGCCGCGGACCGCAGGTGCCGTCCGCTCGCGCTGGTCCTGACCGCCGGGCAGGCCGGGGACAGTCCGCAGTTCGTCCCCGTACTCGCGAAGGTCAGAGTCCGCCTGCCGGTCGGCCGCCCCCGCACGACACCTGGTGCGGTCGCCGCGGACAAGGCGTACTCGTCCCGTGGCAATCGCGCCTACCTGCGCAAACGCGGAATCAAGGCCGTCATCCCGGAGAAACGAGACCAGGCCGCCAACCGCAAGAAGAAGGGCTGCCGGGGCGGCCGGCCCATCGTCCACGACGCCGACCTCTACAAGGAACGGAACACCGTCGAACGCCTGATCAACAAGCTGAAAGCCTGGCGAGGGATCGCCACCCGCTACGACAAAACCCCAGACAGCTACCTCGCCGGCCTCCACCTCCGCGCCGCCATGATCTGGATCGACGACCTCCTCAAAGCCGCCAACTGATCACGACATCACACAGGCCCTAGCCCACCTGAACTCCGGCGACGCCGCAGCCTCCGCCACCGACCTCCCACATTCCGTAGGAGATCAGTTCTCGTCCTTCAGTCGCACCATCGTCATGACGACCGGAGAAACATCACCACTCGCTTTTACGGTTACTTTTGCCGGGATTGCCAGGACCAGCGGATTGTCTCCAGGGTCAAGGCTGGCTGCCTCTTTGGTCGCAGTGCTCTTCGCGCTGATCAGGAAGAACCCCGTGTACTCCCCGGCGGATTTCCTGACCTGCTCATACCCCCACCACCCGCCCGGTATTTCGCGAGAAATTGTCACACTTGTGGTCTTGGCGTAAGAAGCATAATCCGACACGCTGTTCGAATACTCGAACGACAGCCCCGCGGCGTTTACGCCAGGAGGGGAAGCCGAGATGCCGACATTCACAGCCCCTCCCAGACTCCACCCTTTATGCTTGGTTTTGGAAGACGTCGTGGTGGAAGTGATTGTCTTTGTGAATGTTGCGGGGCCCGAGATGAACCCGGACGCATTGATGAGTGGGGCCCTTTGGGTGATCCCTCCAACGAAAACACATGCCGCGTCTCCTTGGGAGCACAGATAGGAAACCTTACGGTCCACCCAATCCCGCTGAATACTCGCCACATCGCGGACTTCGATATCGAAAAGCCGAGGAAGCAGATCTTCCTCTTTTGCCGGAAACAACTCGTGGACGCGTTGCTGTAACGCATCCCTCAATTTTTGGGCCTCCCGTATCCCCTCCATGAGTCCGGCCGAAGGGTCGTCGACGGCTTTTTCCCCATCGGAAACTTCGACCGGATGGTCCTGACTGAGGGCCTTCAGAGCGTCCCGCCAGTGCACGTTCAACTCGACACTCTGACCCGGAAACCCATCCACACCTGCGTATGTCGGCATTTTGCTGTAGGGGAGTACAAGTTTCCCTCCGTTGGGAAGACTCACCACTTCAGGGTCTTCTGGAGGGTTGTCCACTGCCGCGTACCCCTGGCCAGGCGCGAACAAGGTGAGCAGCACGCCAATCGCGACAGCGGCTGGCGTAAACGAACGGGCTCTGACCTTTTGAGCACACGAGCCATGCTTGAATTTTTCAGGGAAAGGAGACACTCATCGCTCCGGCCAGTATCGAATGTTGCAGATGGAACCAGCTCGCTCATGCGGGCAGGGGCGGAGCGGGTTGGACCGGGAGCGGTCCTAGTGCGCGAGCCCCGGGCGCACGCGCCGTCCACCGCAACCCGCTCCGCCCCGGTCAAGCCCTTGACTCAGCGCCCACGCCACAGGCCTGCAGGGTCAGTCATTACTTTTCTTCCGCCACGCACGAAGCCTTGATCTGGGCGATCCACACGTTGGCCGTCAGGCGCAGGCGCATGCGCGACCGGCTGTACATCTCGGTGCACTGCACGGAACCGGCCTGCTCGAATTCCTGAATGGCCATACGAGCCTTTTCGAGCGACTTGGCCTGCGTCCATCCAGAGGCCGTGAATATCTTCTCCTCAGCCTGGGTCTGGGAATCCGCCACGGCGGCCGAGGAGATGCTGGCCAAGGAGGCCGCAAGGAGTGGAACGACTACGAACTTGAGAGACGTGCGCATGGTGATTCCTTTTACTTCCATTTAACTGCCATATGGAATCGAAATCGTTGCATCCGACCCCTATGAAGGGGTAGATATCAGGCCATCACCACTGAAAGCCTGGAATCGTCCAATATGTTCATATTGGTTGGTTGGTGAGCGGTCCGAATCGGCTTGAAGTAGCTGTGTGTAACAGCCCGCTTCGGATGAGTTGACTACGAGGTGCGCCACTCGTCGACTTGATGTCTCAAAGTGGCGCTGCCGCGTTGGTCCGGTGAAGGTGTCTGAACTTCGGTCAGGCCTACGCCGACACACTGCGTCGGCGGCGCCCGCCGCCGCGTAGGTGGCACGTTGTCCTCGGCCTGGCATCACGCACCGGCGGAGGCCGGCATCGCGGAGCCGCACCCTGTCCGAGCGCAGGGCGGCCGACCGGCTCGACGGGAAGACCAGCCGGGTCCCTGTGCGCGTCATCGGCGGCACAGGTACTTGCCTGAGGAGGTTCGGCAGTCGGTCAGGGCGTCCCAGTTCCAGCCGAAGTACCCGGGAGGAACTTGGGCCGCGCGAATTCGCGGACCCTTGCCCCTTCCTGACAGCGACGTCCGCTTGTGCAGGATCAAGGCTGTACGTACCGGCGAAGCTCCTGGTAGACGGGGTCTCGACCGACCCTGGCCGAGGCACGGGATCGTCGACGCGCTCGCCACCTCGGGAGTGAAGTGCTGGGCGGACAAGGCGTACCAAGGTGCTGGCCCGCACATCCGAATCCCCTTCCGGGGCCGTCGGCTCAAGCGCTGGAAGCGACGGCACAACAGGAGCCACGACAAGATCCGATGCGCACGGAAAACATAAAGCCCCGGCCTTCCGACGACGGAATACCGGGGCTGGTTTTCGGTCCGACTGCCCCCAGAGCGCCTGGGCGCCGGACCTGACCCGCACACCCATGTTGGTGCGGACTGATCACAACCCTAGCCGCGCAAGGCCCGGGACGCCGACCTGATGAACAGACACCCTCTGGAACCGGCCCTCTCCCCCACCCGCCAACACGCCTGCCGCGGCGCACGAAGACTTTTCCGCGCTGCAGACCAAGCGGAAGACTCCCACCGGACGAAGGCAACCCCAAAACCGCAGTAGGCAGCGAAAGCGGGGAGGCGAAATGGACCAATTGAGCCTCTCTCCCTGCGACCGATCTGGGAGGCTTTCATCACATTTAGGAACTGGTGATCGGAAACCATCGTCTGGCTGGAGCAGTGCCTCCCAACCGGGGCGGCCGCCGTGCCGCGTCAGGAGTTCCCACATGTCCAGCCTCGACACCCACCGCACGTCGCCCCACCCGCGGCCGGGCCGTACGACCGGCGGTATCGAGGAGAACCCGAAGCGTGCCCCGACGGATGCCCTCAGTGCGTGGACCAGTTCACGCCGGGACCCCTATTACTTGGCGGGCTCCCTGTTCATCGGCTACGCCTTGCTGTCCGTCTGCCGTTTCCGTCGCATGGCCACCATGTCGTGGGACCTGGGCATCTTCGAACAAGCAATTCGCGGTTACGCCCACCTGCAGGCACCGATCGTTGACTTGAAGGGGCCGGGCACCAACATCCTCGGTGACCACTTCAGTCCGATCATCGCGGTGATCGCGCCCTTCTACCGCGTGTTCCCCACCCCCGTCACCCTCCTGATGGCCCAGGCCCTGCTCTTCGCAGTCGCCGCCGTCCCCATCACCCGGGTCGCCGCCCACTTACTGGGCCGTCGCCAAGGACTTGCCATCGGCCTCGCCTACGGACTGGCCTGGGGCGTTCAGCGAGCCGTCGACTTCGACTTCCACGCGATCGCCTTCGCCATGCCCTTGCTCGCCTTCTCCTTGGAAGCCCTGCTGCGCAAAAGGTTCCGCACCGCCTTGTGCTGGGCGCTGCCACTGGTTCTGGTCAAGGAAGATCTGGGAGCCACCGTAGCCGCCATCGGACTGATCGTCCTTCTGCGCGCGCGGCGCACGGAACCCCGTATGAAGCCGTACGCGCTGGCCACCATCGGCTTTGGCCTCACCGCAACTGTCCTCACGGTCGCCCTCGTGATCCCCGCCTTCAACACGGCCCGCGGGTACGACTACTGGAACAAGATCGGTGAAACCACCGGCCAGGCGGCCCAATCCATTCCGCCGGATACCGCCCTGCGCACCCTGCTGTGGATCCTGCTGCCGACCACCGGACTGCTCGCGCT
Organism: Streptomyces sp. GL_140; assembly: GCF_057834465.1. NCBI lineage: Bacteria > Bacillati > Actinomycetota > Actinomycetes > Kitasatosporales > Streptomycetaceae > Streptomyces > Streptomyces sp. GL_140. The sequence goes on along the minus strand of NZ_JBYQMJ010000002.1, from coordinate 227,041 downwards.
GCGCTCCCCACTGCTGCTTGCCGCCCTGCCCACGATCGGCTGGCGCTTGCTGTCCAACAACGACCACTACTGGGGCCTGGACTGGCACTACAACGCCGTGCTGATGCCGATCGTCATCCTCGCGCTGGTCGACGCCATCGTGACCACGCGCCGCACCTCCCGCGCCTGGCTGTACTCCTACGCCACCCACCTCCCCACGGCAGTCGCGGCCACGGCCCTCGCACTGAGCACCAACCTGCCCTTGGCCGACCTGACCCACGCTGTCACCCACCGGGTCGACAGCCGCACCCGAGCCGTCGAGCAGCTCCTGGAGCAGATACCCGACGGCGCCGGCGTCGAGGCCGACATCGGCCCCATCAGCCGCCTGACCAACCGGTGCCGCGTCTTCTGGATCGGCGACACCCGGGGCATCGACCCCGACTACATCGCCATCGACAACACGTCAGGCTGGGCCGGGGATCCCCTCTCCTACGCCCGCCAGCTCCACCCAGCCGCCACATACACCGAGCTCGGTACTGCCGGCGGCTACACGGTGCTGCGCCGCGCGTGAAACCCAGGGGGGGTCCCCCGTCGACTGTGACTTACAAACCGCGAAGCCCCCGGCGTCGATGTGACGAGCGAGATCACCACACCCACGACGGAGGCTTTGCCATGTCACCCAACCGGGTCGGCTTGCCATTGCCAGGAAAAAGGCCTTGGGAAGGTTCGGCACCTGCTTGACTGCCCAGCGAAGCAGAGGTGCCAAATTTCTTGCACATCAAGCTGGTTCATCGAAATGTGCAGCGCTCGGCCGAGGGCTTGCACCGCCGGAGACGGTCACGGCCTTCCGTTCCGAAGAGAAGTCGGAAGTCGGAAGTCGGAAGTCGGCTCCATGCTCAATGTTCACCCTCATTGAACATGCAGGTCGACGATCAGCCGAGTCCAAGAACAGGAGAGATTCGGCGCGAACCTTGCGGTCGATGTGCCCACGTTCCTCATCGCACCACGGAGCCGAAGCCACAGATCAAGCGGCTGACCGGCGTGAACGGCGTCGCGGAGTCCATGTAGCCCGGTGACGCCTGACATCTCGACGAGGTCTTCATCAAGATCCGGTGTGTCCAGAAGTACCCGCGTCGGGCCGTCGAGCTCTTGACTGAGGTCAGATCGAGCCGGATGAGGCCGGCCCGGCAGCGCCGACGGGCCCGGGACCGCAGATCCGGACATTCTTGCGCGCCGACTCTGGCGACAGCCGCGACACCGCCCTTGTGGATCTTGGCCCCAAGATCAAGGACCGACGCCCCGCGCGCGCCGGGAAGATCCGGCGAGGCGCCCGTCCGCATGCAGCGAAATACCTGGTCAGCGAGGTCTGTCCGGTTCTCGCCCCGTGGCGGGAACCGCTTGATGATCATCTTCCGCCGGATGCGTAGGGTCACCGGTCTGCGACGCAGGGAGGTCTGAAGGGCATGGGAAACAGCAGCGCGAGGAACGATGTGGGAACGGCCTACATCAATGACGTATTCATGCGCCATCCGCTGACCACACGGAATCAAGAGGAACTCGAAATCGCGGCCAAGGCCGCCGGCGTACTGCAGCGGAACCAGTTGCGCAACGTACTCAAGCGGACCCCGCAGTCAGGGGGTAAGCAGATCGACCCGATCGGGTTCTCCCTGAACAAGGTGCGATACGGCGGTTTCCCAACGGAAGAAATGACCGCACACGAGCGCGGGTGGCGCGCCTATATGAATGTCGGCGTACCGGTTGTCGAAGAGCGGAGTGACATTCAGCAGCCCCCTCCCGACATGATCTCCAAGCAGACCTACATCAATGGCACCGACCCGATCAAAATAACGGTGACGGACACGGTCGACTTCTCCATCTCGAACACGATCAGCTGGTCGCTCCAAGGGGAGGTCAAGCTCACCTTCGGGGCGAAGTCGATCGCATCGCTCCAGCAGCAGCTCCAGAAGAGCATGGAGATGAAGCAGTACCAGAAGACCACCCTGCTCAACAGCAAGGACAACCAGGGCGTCAACACGGAGTCCCAGACGGAGGCGACGAGCAACAGCACGGCCACCAGCTCCGTCACCGGCACCGGGGAGTTGTGGGGAGAGCTCCTGCTTGGGATCACCGGTTCCGTCAGCGGTTCACTGACCACCGAATGGAAGCATCAGTCGTCGGTCAGCTTCGAAATCAGCAGCCGGGCTGACGTCATGGCCACGACGCGGCGTCAGATTCGCCAGTTCGACTATGAATTCCCCGTCACCTTCGGCGGCTGGGTCGCCTTGTACTACCCCGAGCCGGTGGCGATCAAGGAGACTCCGCCGCAGGCCGCCGATCCGAAGTACTCCCGGGTCATCGCGTGGAAGCTCGGCGAGGCCTCCCTCAACTCCGGCCACTTCGACCTGGCCGACGAAGGAAAGCGGTTCATGCAGAAGGGGACGGCCGAAATCGTCGCTGTCCGTACCGGAGAACACCGGGTTTTCCAGCCGGAAGTACTCGACTACCAGAACCAGAAGCAGCCCCTCTAGGGGTCGGGAGGGAAGCCCATGTCCTTCAAGAACATCTTCGACAACGGCGGAAACGAAGCCGGTTCCGCCGACAAGTCCGCCGAGGCGCTCAACAAAGACACCCCGGGAGCCGGTGACGTCTCGGAGGCCGTGCGCAAGCTGGAGAGCGAGCGCGACCCGTGGCTCGTGCGCCAGACCGCGCACGGGGCGTTCGACGTCATGGGCTTCCTGGGCCCGCTCTTCCAGAACACCCAGGGCGTGGCCGCCGCGCAGCGCCAGGTCTCCGAGGACCCTGGTTCCGCGTCCGGTATGGCCGCGGCGACCAAGAAGGCGTTCGGCCCTCCGAAGGTGAGCATCGGCGACGAAGACATGCCGAAGCTCGAAGACCTGTCGAAGCTCATCAACAACAGGAGGGGCTACACCCTCATCACGACGGGTCTGGGAACGTCCGAGGGCCTCGCGGTCGACCCGTCGCTGAACACGGCGTACGTCGGCGATCGGGGTGGCGTGAAGCTGTCCGCGGTGAAGCTGGACACCGGCGCGCAGCTCACGGCCGCGAGCGCCCTGGGCGACATCGGCGAGGTCCAGTCGGACGGCCAGGGCAAGGCCTACACCACCGACTACGGCGGTGGGCGCCTGCTCGCGGTGGACCTGGCGGACGGCTCGTCCCGCAAGATCGCCGACGTCTCGGGCGCGTACGGCGTCGCGCTCGACGCGGCGGGCAAGGCCTACGTCGCCAGCTGGCTCGACGGGCAGTTGATCGCCGTCGACCTGCCGGGCGGACAGAAGCGCACGATCGTCGCCGGCCTGGGGCAGGGCATCGGCGGAGTGGCGCTGGACGGACGGGGCAAGGCCTACATCGGCCGGAAGGACGGCGGCGGCCACCTGTACGAGGTCGACCTGGCCGCCCGCACGTACCGCGTCCTGACCAACGTCCCCGGAGCGAGCACCATCCGCGTGGCCCTGGACGGCGCCGGCCGGGCGTACACCATCGACCACCTGAACGGGCGCCTGTACGAGGTCACCCTCGCGGACGGCGCCCAGCGCGTGGTGGCCACCGGTCTCGGGACGTGCGAGGGCCTCGCGCTGGACACCGTCAACGGCTGGATCTACGTCAGCAATCGTGAAGGCCAGCTGTGGCAGATCAACCAGCGTGCCACCCAGGTCCCGGGCGGCGTCGGCAAGGTCGTGGCCTACTAGGCCGTCTCTTTCGGATCCTGCCGCACACTCTGTTCCCGGGCAGGCCGGGGTCACCCGCCGGCCTGCCCGCGGTCGGGGGGCAGGGGACACAGACGGTGGGCCTCGTCGAAGAGGGCGTGTTCGGCGAGGCGGGCGGCAGTGAGCGCGGCGATGGCTGCCGCAGCGAGCAGCATGTACATCACGACGATCTGGTAGCGGATCGCGGTGAGGGGGGCGACTCCTGCGAGGAGCAGGCCGGTCAGAGCGCCGGGAAGGCCGATCAGACCGGTGGTCTTGGTCGAGTCCACGATATGGATCAGTGCGTTGCGCACGGTGCCCCGCAGGTGCGGTGCGAAGGCGTCCCCGGCGGACAGGCCGAGGGCGAGGCGTGCTTCGATGGCGGGGCGTGCGGTGCGGGCCTCGTCCCGCAGGCGTATGAGGACCAGCGCTGTGGTCTGCATGGTGCCCGAGACGACCATGCCTCCGACGGGTATGAGCACGCGCGCCTGGGTGCCGATCACGCCGAACGCGAGGAGCGGACCCAGTGTCGCTGCCGTACCGACTGCGGCAGCGGCCGTGGCGATGGCCAGTACGTGGGGAAGGCCTGCGGCGCGGTGGGAGGCGACCCGGCCGGCGATGAGCACCATCACGGCGAGCCAGCCAACGGCTCCAGCTGGTCCGATGTGGCGGAAGACCAGCAGCAGGACGGCACCGACACCGATGAGCTGGACTCCGGCGCGAAGGGCCGCCATGGCGATCTCCCGGCCCAGGTCCAGACACTGGTGCCGGGTCACGGCCACTGCGAGGGCGACCAGTGCCAGGGAGGCGGTGACTCCGGCCCAGGTGGGGACGGCGGGGGTCATGTCCCCTCCTTCAGATAGGTGACCTGTTGGACGGGGCCGGAGTCGGCCAGCCGTCCATCGCGAAGGACGAGCACCTGGTCGGCAACGCGCCGGGTCTGCGGCGTGTTGTGACTGACCAGCACGACGGTCAGGCCGGCGGACACGAGGTCCCGTACGGTCTCTTCGACCGCCCGCACCCCGACGGCGTCGAGGGCGGACGTGGGTTCGTCGAGGAGCAGCACCTCCGGGTCGAGGGCGAGGGCCCGGGCCAGGCAGACGCGTTGGGCTTCACCGCCCGACAGTCCGGCCGTGGGGCGGTCGATCATCGTCGGGCGGAGACCCACGCGGGCGAGGAGAACGGCTGCTTGGCGTTCGTCCAGATCCGGCCGGCCGACTCGTAGGTCGTCGAGGACGTGGCCGGTGAGCAGCACCGGCTGCTGACCGACCAGCTGAATCCTGCGGCGCAGGACAGGGGCGTCGACCTCGGTGAGCGGTCTGCCGTGGACTCGCACGGTCCCCGAGCTGGGTTCTTCCAGGCGGTTGAGCAGCCGCAGCACCGTGGACTTGCCCGCGCCTGACGGCCCGACCAAGGCGGTGCACACACCGCCGCCGACGGAGCAGCTCAGCGTGTCGAGCAACAGGGCGCCGCCGCGCCGCACCGTGACCTGATCCAGTGCGAACACTGGCACCTTGCTGGGCAGCATCAGTCTCTCCACCTCCGTCACCGGCAGGGTTCGCGCAGCAAGCCGGACCGACGAGTTCCGTTCCCGGTGACATGGCGTCAGAGGCTTCCGTCGCGGGAAAGCGCCTGCAAGGGACAGGCACTGCCCATCGCTGTCTGCAAAGCTTCTAAGTCAGAGGCTGTCTCGTTCCCCTCGTGAATTCCTGGAACGGCGCTCTACGGCCTCTCGAGAGTCAGAAAAAGTCGCCGCCGGGGCGAGGGGCCCTGTGAAAGCGGTGACCTATAACCCTGTGGGCCGGTGTTGGACCGGCTCGGCTGACTCGGACTCACGGGATGACGGGGCGTGCGACATGTCGGTAGTGGATCCACCAGAGGCATCGGAAGGTCTGGGGCGAGGAGCGGGGCACCCCCGGATCGTCGTGGGAAGGTGGTGGCCGGTCCGGTCGCCGGCAACGCCGCGGCCCGGCGGGAAGCCGCGCCGATGGAATGCCCGAGGGCTTCGCACGAGAACCGGGGTCCCCGCCACGCCCATCATGCCCGTGGCCGCCGCTCTCGGAGTCGGCGCCGTCCTGCTCTTCGCCTGCACTGCCCAGGCTCCGACCGGCCACGCCTCCGCCGCGCCGGTCGAGCACCTCGTCTGCGGGCAGGGATGGCACGGCCTGGGGGTCGTTGCTGTCACCTCCCGTGGCGAGGAGGCCTGTGCCATGGCCCATCGCGTGACGTCGACGATGGGAGAGGCCCTCGAATCCCAGTTCCAACTACCGTTGACAGTGACGGTGGACAGCGCCGACTGGATCTGCGGCGGCAAGGAGGGCGGCACCAACCCCTACATCGAGTGCGCCCGGCAGGACGACCTTTCCGAATTGGTGCAGCTGCTCCCCTGACCCCTCAGGGACGTATGTCCTTGGCCACGAAACGGCCGTTGCCGAGAGCGAAGACGAAGGTGACCTGCTGGTCGACCGAAAGGCCTTGGCAGTCAGCGTGGATGTCCGCCCGTTCGAAGTAGAGCGGCTCTTCGTGGCCCAGGGGAATGAGGAAACCGTGACCAGCCTGCCGGTTGTAGGACAGGATGAACCCGGTACAGCGCTTGTCCATCGGGCCACCGCCACTCCATCGGGATCCACGCGGCCAGCGGAACAGAAGCGGCCCGCCCCTGTCGGCGCAGCGTCCTTCCTTCGTTTCGTCCGACCGTGCCCGGTGCGATAAAAATCGTTTCTTCCATCGTTTATCGCCTTTTTCTACGGCTGTTCAAACCTCTTGCCCGGTTTCCGGGCGCCCAACGCACCACAGGTGACGAATCGATCACGCACCGCTACGCGCGTGATCGCAGAATCGTTAAACCGTCATGCACGAGACGACGTCCGCCCAAGGCGCCCTGCGGCTCCGTTCGCGCGCCCTCGGCCTGCCGCACAACGTCCCGCACCCCACCCCACGACAGCCTCGGACATCAGCGGTGACGCGAAGACCTCGCTGTCCGCAGGACAAGCCGGACGACGTCACCCGCTCCTCGTCGGCGCGCCACTCCTGCGCCTTCACGCCCGGTGCGGCCCCCGCCCCCCTCCCCAGGGTGCCCGGACGATTGCGTACCCCATGACCAGTCGGACCCAAGAGTCCTCATCGGATGCCCTCGCAACCACCATGTCGCTCACTCCGATCCCTCGACCCCGCCGTACTTCGGCGCAGAGCCGTCGGAAGCCTTTGGCTCTCCGGGTCCCCTCCCCGTCCGGCAGAAGGCGCCACGGCCGCAGCCGGACGCGGCTCATCACAGCCGTCGTCACAGCGGTGACCGTGCTCGCCATCGCGGGGGTCGGCTCGCTCTACTTGAAGCTCAGCGGCAGCGTGAGCATCATCGACAGCAGCGGCCTGAGTGACGACCGGCCGGCGGCCACCCGCGGGGCCGCAAGGAACATCCTGCTCATCGGCTCCGACACCCGCACCGGTTCCAACCCCAAATTCGGCGGCGGCCGCCAGGACTCCATCGGCCGCTCCGACACGGCCATCCTGCTCCACGTCTACGGAGACCGGCACCGCGCCGTCGGCGTCTCCATCCCGCGCGACGCCCTGGTCGACATCCCGCCCTGCCTGTTACCCGACGGCACATGGACCCCTACCCGCCGGCACGCCATGTTCAACTCGGCGTTCTCCGTCGGCGAAGCCAAGTCCGGCAACCCCGCCTGCACGCAGAACACCGTCGAAACCCTGACCGGCCTGCGCATGGACCACACCATCGTCGTCGACTTCCAGGGCTTCGCCGCCATGACGGACGTGGTCGGCGGAGTGCCGGTCTGCCTGCCCAAGGACATCTACCAGAAGGACCTCGACCCCGGCCGCCGCACCCGTGGATCCCTTCTCTACCACCAGGGTGAACAGAAGGTCTCGGGGAAGGCCGCCGTGGACTACGTGCGACTGCGCCACGGCATCGGCGACGGATCCGACATCGGCCGTACCAAACGCCAGCAGGCTTTTCTCTCAAGCCTCATCAGAACCGTCAAGGAGCGGGGCTACACGCCCACGACCCTGATCCCGCTGGCCACCGCGGCAACCCGGTCCATCACCGTCGACCCCGGTCTCGGCTCCGCCGACAAACTCCTCTCCTTCGCCATGACGATGAAGGACATCAACCTCGCGGACATCCGGTTCCTGACCGCCCCTTGGCGTTACGACGGATCGCGCGTGGACCTCGTCCACCCTGACATCGACGCCCTGTGGGACGCCCTGAAGACCGACCGCACCATCGAAGCGTCGAACATCAGCCCGACTCGGACCAGCAGCGCCCCCACCGAGTCACCGTCTACCTCAACCGGGGAGGGCGCCGCGGTCACCGTCTACAACGGGACCACCGTCCCAGGCCTCGCAGCGCGTGCATCGGACCTGCTGCGCGCCCACCGGTTCACCGTCACCCGCACAGGAAACGACAGCCGCTCGGACCATCCCCAGACCGTGATCCGGTACGGGACCGGCCAAGAGCCCCAAGCCCAGGCACTGGCACGGCTCTTCCCCGGTGCCCGCCTCGAACCCGGCCCGGGTACCCCGCTCACCCTCATCGCCGGAGGGGACTACGCCAGAGCCCCCGCCCCCTCCTCGGCCCCCTCCTCCCCCACCCCCTCCTCGGCCCCCTCCCCACAGCCCTCCAGCCTCGCCAGCCAGGCACGCCCCGCCGACAGCGACCTCTGCGCAGGGCTCTCCTGACCGTCCGAGCGTGACACGGGGAGCGCAGGGTGGGTCCCGGGGTCCCCGGGACCCCCTACGCCGCAAACCCTGTACCACACATCCGTACGCCGCGTACCGAGAACGCCTATCAACACCACCAAAACCGACAGATCAAGCCTTTACCTACGGTAACGCCACCCCCCGAACAGTCCACCGCTGCGAGCTGCTGGACGGACAACATCCGCTTATTCACTGGTAGTTGAGTCCCCGTCGGACCAAACCCCCAAGTGGTCCGGTGGAGCGGTTTTTCGAAGCCCGCACCCCACACCCAAAATGCCTGCCCTATACATCTGCCAGGCTTCCGCGCACCCACCGATCCCAATGGATATGAGGTGCTCATGACAGGGCGGCGAAGGTACGAAACCCCCCAGAAACCCCGGCGGTTGATACTGCTCACCGCCGCCATGACCACGGCGGCGGTGATAGCCGGCGGTATCGCCTACTCCGCACTGGGTGATGGCACCCAGGCCTCCACGAAAGCCCCGACGGCCTCTGCAAATGCGGCCGAACCGGCTGCCGAGCCCACCCGGGACCATGACCCGGAACCCCTCGCGAGCGCGCCCGCCAACGAGAGCGCGCGCGGCATGGTCTACGACGGCCTCGAGCCCGCACCCAAGGGCGACCGCTGTGTCGGGGTCTATCGCACCAGGGGTGGCCAGTGCACCCACGGCCCCGACGCACCGCCCACGGGCGTCGACATTGCGAAGGACGTCGCTCCCGCCGTCAAGACAACGGCTGCGGCGGCCGATCCGGCCCGCCCCGCCGCCGATGACCCGGTGCCCGGCGAAGGCGGCGGGCGTCCTCAGGACGCGCCCGCCGCCGACGCCGACCGCACCGCCGACGAGTCCGCCGCGCCCGCACCGTCGGCCTCGGCCGCCGGTCAGGCCGTCGCCACGGGACCCGCGGGCCAGACCGTCCAGTGCGACAGCGACGGCAGCACCGGAAACCGCGTCCAGGTCGCATACATCCACGGCCCCGGCCGGGACCGCTACTCCGAGTACGTGGCCTCGTTCCACAAATGGGCGGCCGACGCCGACCTCATCTACTCGACGAGCGCCCAGGAGACCGGCGGAGTAAGGCACATCCGCTACGTGACGGCCGCCGACTGCACCCCGGCCGTGCTCAACATCGAGCTCCCGGACTCGGCACTGGCCGACTTCAGCGCCACCAACGCCGCTCTCGCCGCGAAGGGCCTGGACCGCCGGGACCGCAAGTACATGCTCTTCGCCGACACCCAGGTCTACTGCGGCATCGGCACCTTCAACGGCGACGAGCGGCCCGGCCAGAACAACCAGAGCAACTTCGGCCCCTCCTACGGCCGTACCGACTCCGGCTGCTGGGGCGGCCACACCGCCGCGCACGAACTCGGCCACAACCTCGGCGCGGTCAACAACAGCGCCCCCAACACCAGCCACGGCGCCCACTGCACCGACGAGTTCGACGTCATGTGCTACTCGGACACCCCGTACTACCCGCAGATGCGCAACGTCTGCACCAACCAGGCGGCCGAGAACATCCTGGACTGCAACCACGACGACTACTTCCACACCAGCCCGAAGCCCGGCAGCTACCTGGCCACGCACTGGAACATCGCCGACAACCAGTTCCTGATGCGGAACAAGGGGAACGGCGGGAACGGCGGAGGCGGGGACGGGGGCGGAGGCGGCACCAAGCCGAGTCCGGACCCGGACCCCACCCCGAAGCCGACCAAGTCTCCCACTGGCGGACCTGACGTCACAGCCGGTGAAATCCGGTCGGATTCCGCCTCGGTGAGCTGGCCCAAGGTGGAGGGCGCCGACTGGTACCAGGTCCTGCTCAACGGCAAGCACCTGAACTGGGTCAAGTCCCCGGTGATGCGCATCTACAACCTGCATCCCGACAGCTCGTACAAGGTCGCCGTCTCCGTCCGCGACGCCTCGGGCCGTGACAGCGGGCCCGGCAAGGCCACGTCCTTCCGGACGGCAAAGGACACCACCGGGGGCACGACCACCCCGGACGCCCGCTACCTCCTCAGCAACGGCAGCACCAACACGGCCGCCGAAGTATGGGGCGGCCGCACGGCCGACGGCACGGTCCTCGTCGGCGGCCGGGCCAACGGCTACGCACAGCAGCAGTGGCACTTCGACGACGCGGGCAACGGTCGGATCCGCATCCGCTCCGCGGCCTCCGGCAAGTGCCTGCAGCCGGGCGGCGCCCCCACCGCCGGCATGTGGATCGCACAGCAGCCCTGCGACAGCGGCAACGGTGCTCAGTCCTGGCGGCTGACCGCCCGCGGCGGCGCGGTGACCGTCACGGACCCGAGCGGCGGCTTCGCCCTCACGGTGAGCAACCGCCCGTACTACGGGACCTGGCTGCTCGACCTCCAGCGCGCGGACGGCCGCGCGGCGCAGGCCTGGACCCTGCAGAAGGCCGACTGACCGATCGGACCGCCTTCCCAAGTCCGAGAACCCTCCCCGGTGGACGACCGCTCTCCGCGGTCGTCCACCGGTTCCCTCGCCCCACCCGGAGTACTTCCACGATGCGCATGCGAATCGCCTTTCCGGCCGCCGTCCTGACCGCACTCGGCCTGATCTCCCTGTCCCCCGACGCGGCGCACGCCCACGGGAGCCCCTTGGAGGTGGTGGTGACCGGGCACCGAGAAGGCCACATAACCGCCGACATCACCTGGGAGAACGACGGGGACGTCGTCGACGAAGCCGTCGCCGGCACCGTCAACGTGGCCAACGCGGACGGCTCCCGCACACTGGGACCCTGGCGTCTGGTCCGTGATCCCGGCTCGGCGCGCTCCGGCTGGACCACGGCCGAGGCGCTGCCGCCCGGGTCGTGGACGGTCTCCGTCGACGTGGGTTTCCCCGCCCTGGGGCACGGTTCGCTCGACATCGACGTGCCCGTGGTGGACCCGGCGCCGGCCGCCGGCACCCCGGCGCCCCGGACCGGCACGTACTCCTCGCCATCACCGCAGTCGCCGGCCCCCGAACTGTCCGCGAACACTGATCAGCATCCTGCCCTGTGGTGGACCATCGCAGGCATGGCGGCAGGGGCCGCGGCCCTCGGAATCTTCGCACGCCGTGCGCGGCGAGCCGGTGAAGGTGCGTGACCACTTAGACGCTGAATCGTTTCTCCCTATGTCGCGTCCAGGTGCAGGCGCCGCGCCCCCCGCGGCGTGCGCGACATGACCGAAGGCCATGAGCGATGTAGCTCCTCATGGCCTTCGGTTCCACCTACTAAATCTTTGAGACTTCTGGTGGAGCGGCCTGCCCCCTCCGCAAGCCGCTCCACCAGAAGTGGATCCATCGCAATTCAGGTCAAGACAAGGACTCAGCCGGCTTCCCGGCAGGATGCGGTGACCAGCCGCGTGGTCTGCGGCCGGGCCAAGGGCTGTACCGGCACCACTGGTGCGCGATCCGAGGCAGGCTCACTCAGTTGGATTTCGATCTCCTGCACCTGTCCGGGCGGCAGCTCCACCTCACTGGTCAGTACGAGATGCTTGCGCTCCACGCTCGCCGACATCAGCAGCGGTTGCCCTCCCATCGAGGCATGGCTGAGCTGCGCGCCCACGCTCGCGTACAACGAGACCCAGGCCCGGGTGGACCCGAGCGGGTGTGGCGACACCGGTTCGTCGGTGCGGTACGTGACGTAGGCGGGTAGGCCCCCGGCCGGAGCGCGGTTCGCGAGCTTGATCCGGACCGTGCTGGTTCGGCTCCCACTCCGGCAGGGTCCCAGTTCGTAGGTGAGGGAGCGATCCAGGTAGTAGTCGAGCTTGGTGCCCGCGGAGTTGTTGACCACGAGGGCACTGAACGGGCCGGGGTCCTGCGAAACGCTGCCGGCCAGCGCACTCTGCTCCAGGACCGTCTGTGCGGCGCCATCGTTGCTCCACATGCGCAGTCGCCCGTCGCGGGCATTGTGTCCCAATGCTTGGAGGAGGGCCGCGGAGTCGTGGCGGCCGTGCAGCAACGCGTCGCCGACGGCTCGCGCGACTTGCACGAAGAAGCGCTTGCGGGCCGGCGGGTCGGTGTAGCGGGCGTAGGAGGTGCTCTCGGTGAGGGCGACGGCATTCGCGGCGGTCAGCTGTTCGCCGCCGGGCAGCGCAACCGGGCCGATGGCTTCCAGCAGGCGGCCCAGCCCCACCGGGTCGGTCGCGATCGCTCCGTCCAGCTGTTGACCGGTGCGCTGCCGCCACAGGCCGACCCATACCTGCGCCGCGAAGGGGAAGTGTGCGGACAGATTGGAGTTGGCCAGCAGACGAGTGCTCTGGGCGGCCGCGTACCGGCGCTCGAAGTCCGGGCCGAAGTCGGCGACCGGGGCAGGGGCGGCTGTCATCGCGTCGTTGGAGGACACGTCGTGGAAGGTGATCCGACCGTGATCAGCGGTCAGGATGCCGAAGGCGCCGACCAAGCCCCCGGTGCCGCGGGCCTCGGCATTGGTCTGGAACGCCAAGAAGTACGAGCGCGGGCCGGATGCGCCGAGGGCCGGCACAAGCAGTCGCGCCGTCGTCCCAGCGGTCTTCGCCGACGCTGCCAGGCGCGTCACCTGGCCGGTCAGCTGCCTGTGCGCGGTGTCGAGGCGGTCGACACCCGTGGAGCTGGGCAGTCCCCTCAGGCCGACCTGGATCAGGTGGAGGTTCTGCTGAATGCGCGCCAACACGGGGTCGGCCTGGGCGAGCCCGTCCAGGTCCACCGCGCCGTCGTCGCGCAGTACCTTTCCCGGCTCGGCCATCTGGCGCAGCCGCATCACGTCGGGCAGCACATCGGCGGCCATCCGGTCGACGGCTGTGCTCATCCCCTGCGCGGTGCGGAACGGCCGGCCGGCCAAGGGCAGGTGGGCGACCGCCGACCACACCGGACCGGAGGTCGCCTGCCGGGCCGCCCGGGTGTGCTCCCGGATCTCGCTCAGGACCTGGCCCGAAGGCCGGCCTCCGCCGACGAGGTCGGTTCTGAGCCGTTCGACCGCCACCTGAGCAGCGGTCAGATCAGCCTGGGCCGTTCGGGCCTGGACCAGTAACCAACCGGCCAGCGCCGCGAGCGGCACACAGACCAATCCCGCGCCGAGGACAATCCGGCGGCACGACCGGCGTGCGCAAAGCTTAGCGGGCATTGCCCCGCCGGTGACGTTGGACCAGCAGCCAGGTCAATACTCCGGTGGCGACCAGGATCCCGCCGAGCGCACCGATCAGCGCCAGCTGCGAGACACCGGTGCCGGGCAGTTCGCCGCCCGGCACTTCCCCACCCGACCCGGGTTCGATCACGGTGACCTTCACCTCGAGGACGAGGGACGAGCCGTCCGACCCTTTACCGGACGCCTTGATGGTGTGGTTCCCCCTCTCGATGTCTGCCGGGATGGTCACCTTCATCGTCAGCTTGCCACTGCCGTCCGTGGTCCCGGTCCCCAGGTTGACCACCACACTGAACAGGTCGATGCTCACCGGCGTGCCCGGCGCGAACCCCGAGGCCGAAATGGTCAGGGGTCCCCCCGCGAAGGGGGTCGTGGTACTCACCTCGATGCCGCACTGAGTGGGCGGGTAGGGGGTGCTCGGGGGACAGCCGGCGGCTTGTGCTGTGGTCACGCCACCAACCGAAATGGCCAACACGGCGAGGGCGACGCCCACCCGGGATAACCATCTGCAGAGAACTCTCCACACGAACCATTGCGCCTCAGGGATCGCTCCGCGCCCGTCCGCGCGGGCGACACTGATGGACTGGCGATGCCCTTTTACGACAACGTCCTTCATTGAAGGGGCTCCTTTCACGTACCGGCAAACTTCTATTGGTGGGGCACAGTGCGGGACTGATCGACTTCAGCCATGCCCCGGATTCCCGTCGTCCCACTGCCTTCATCCGGCATCGCCGAATCCGTTGTACTACGGCCTTCACTCCGTGGCGCGAACGCGCCGACGCACCAACCGGAAAATTTCAGGAAGCCGGTCACTCGACGGGTATGTCGGCCCTCATCACCTCTTTATGTCGCACTCTGCCCGTCTCCCCTCGCACCACATCGAGCCGAGGGGTGGCGGGAGCTCGATCAGGGTTGTTCGACGTAGAAGGTGACGCTGTTGACTCCCGTGACTTCGGCCCCGGGGCGTGGTGACGACCAGGCCCGGTTTGACGGTGAAGTCCACCGTCGCGGGACCGCAGGAGGCGGTGTCCGGGCTCGTGGAGACCGTCACCCTGTGGTCGCCCGTGGTCCAGGGGCCGGCCTTCTGGTCACGGTCGAAGAGCCAGCACCCGGTGGCCTGGTCCACCTTGATGTTCGTGGCGATCAGTCCGGCACAAGACCCGTGACACCGCCCTGAGCCGGAGTCCTGATGACCAGCCGCCGCGAAGCCGGCCGGGACAACCCCGAGATCTTCCACAGCACTGCCAGGGAGTACTGAGTGATCCAGGCGTTGCCTTCGGAGTCGAAGCCGATGGTCGTCGTGTCGTCGCCGAGGTTGTGGACGGCAAGGTTGACGTCCTCGGAGACCGGGATCGCAACCGGGCTGTCGGCGTTCACCCGCCACACCTTCCCGCACCCGACGACGTAGGCCCACAGGGAGGTGCCACCGGACGCATCCACCTCCTCCTGCAGCGCCACACCGTAAGCGACCGGCCCCATCCCGGTGGCGACTTGCGACGGCTGCTGCCCGTCCAGCGGAACGCGCCACAGCGTCCCGGTCGCCTCGACGACATAGAGGCAGGAGCGCGCCGGGCTGTAAGCCATTCCGAAGTAGTTCCCCGCGCCCCCGAGCTGGTCGACGACCGTGTGCACTGCACCTGACTCGAGATCGACACGCCAGACGCGCCCGGCGCATACGCCGTAGCCATGGCCGTTCCCGTCCAGCGCCATGCCGCTTTCCGTGGCGACCTCGGCGACGATGACGCGGGGAGCATCCTGCTCCAGGCCCGTCAGCGGAACGTGCCACAGCCTTTCGTCGTCGACCCCCTCGGCGACGTATGCGGTGACCGGGACCGTATCGGACCCGCTGAGCACCCCGAATGCGACCGCGACGCTGTCGACACTGGCAACCTTGACCGGCGACAACCGTGGATCGCGAAGATTCACCTGATGAATGCTCGCCTCTTCGATAAACGAACCTTCGCGACAGAAATACCCCGTGTCCCCCAGGATGACGATGCCGGACGTATGGGCGAACCAAGGCCTCGGGGTGACTCGAGAAGAGTTCCGCGCATCCAGAGAATTCCCCGGACCCCCCGCAAAGCTGTCCGTACCAGGAGACATGACGCCGTTCCTTCCGTCGAAGACGGCAGCGCCAGGTGGACATCGATTCGCCCACACGGACTGACACCGTCGCAGCTACATGCCACGCTTGTATGTCAGGCCGTCGCCGATCCCCCTCGCAAGGGTCAGAGGGTCGTGGCCAGATAGGCGTTGCGGGATCTGATCAGGCGTGGCATGTACCAGCCGAGGACAGTGCTTTCCGCGATGCGTCCGAGGACTCCGAGCGGGTACGCAGTGGCAGAGCTCCAGCTGGACGGCATCGACGCGGCACCCGTCAAAGAAGAGGCACCGTGAAGGAGATCCTCGTCCTTCACGATGCCTCAGTACGGGCTGAAAAAAGCTCAGTTCCGACTTCCTCAGCCCGATTGCGGAGAACTCTTAGGACACGGTGAAAGCCACAGTGGCAGCATCCGATTCCTGCGTGCCGATTCGGGCAGTCACCACTACGGTGTGGTGCCCGGCGACCCACGGGACGCCTGCATCAAAGGCCCAAGAACCATCCGGATGGATTTGGACTCCATCGGCAATTACGGCACGACCCTCGGTAGCATGAATGGTCGTGCCCACCGGGGGAATCGGAGACACTTTACCGGAGAAGTCCGGACGGTTCCCGGTGGTGCCGTTGTTCCGGGGCGCATTGATCACGGGCTTGGCCGGCCTGGCGGGATCCGCCACCTGCTCAACCCGCCACAGCACCCCGGTACGGGTTGTGATGTAAGCAGTGCCCTCGAGGTCGAACTGCGGGGTCGAATTCAAATCGCCTCCGTCACTGAAGTGGAAGGCCGCCAGGTTCAACTCCCGCGAGACCGGGGTCGGTACGTTCCCCATGAGAGGAACGCGCCACAAATCATCACTGTTGCAGCAAGCAACGTAAGCAATGTCGAACGTACTGTGGTTGGGGCCGGAGTGGGTGACCACCGTCATGCCGTACGCCGAATCGAGACCGGTCGCAATGAGAGATTTACCGGTGCTCCCGTCAATCATGACCTTCCACAGATCGCCACTGTTGTAGTCGGCCACGTAGACAGCCGTGGGGTCACCAGGGGCGAATGCCATCGCGATGGGCGCGGACAGGCCAGTCGCGAGCGTCGGGCCCTTGTATCCCGTTTGCAGGTCGATCCGGTGAAGGGCGCCAGCGGTGTCGCCCACGACGGCAAACGTCTGATCAGGGCTTACCGCCACACCGCGAATACCCGGAACAGTAGCAGCCTCTCGGGGATGAAATGCGCCGTCCCCGGCGACGGGTACACACCAGAGGGTCGACTGCTGATCCGTCACGTAGAGCGAGGGGACACCCCCTGATCCCGTGCCGCTTCCAAGCACCATGCTCTGGATCACCGGGTGCCCCCCGGGAATCGTGGCCAGCAGGTTCTTCTCGGCTCCGTCCAAGGAGCACTTGTAGATCTCGCCGTCCTGGAGGCCGACGTAGAAGGCACCGCCATCCATGGCCAGCCCATAGGCGCCCGTGAGTGTCGTGTTGAGCTTCCGGGCCAGCTGAGGTGCATTCAATACATCGATCGGAGTGCGGGCCGCAGCCTCACTGGAGAAATCGAGGCCTTCCCCGTTCCCGGAGCCATCTTCCTGAGACATGGAAACCACCACTTCTGGATAGGAAATGCACTCGGCAACTCCGAGGCTGCCTTCTGCTTCTCCTAAGTCACCTGCTCCCGGTACACCCTCGTTCCAGGCAAGCGATGTACAAAAAGCGCACCTGAACGGACTAATACGGACGGGAGCCGGCGACGCACGTCGAAGTGGGGACACTCGCCTCAGGGTGTGGGCAGGCGGGTCACGTCGACGACGGGGGTGCTGTCGGGCAGCAGGAGGGGCAGTGCCAGCCACAGGGCGCCGAGCACCGCAACGGCGGCCAGGAGCGCGAGGGCGCCCGAACGGCCGTGTGCCCAGCGGGCCTTGTAGCGCACGGGGTCTTCGACGAGCTTCTTCGACAGGACGGCCGCAGTCAGGGAGAGGGCGCCGAGCCAGGCGGTCCGGGCCCAGCCGTGCAGGGTGGGGCCGGAGATGTCGAGGAGCAGGATGAGCGGCCAGTGCCAGAGGTAGAAGCCGTACGAGAGCCCGCCCAGTGACGCTGCCGGACGGCAGCCCAGGACCCGGCCGAGCGGTCCGCGCGGGGCGTGGGCGAGCAGGGCGATGAGGGCGGCCGCGGCCGCGGAGTGCAGGAGCAGGCTGCCCCGGAAGAGGAACGGCTGCCCGGTACCGGAGGCCAGTGCCCAGCCGCCGGCCAGCAGGGTCCCGGGTATCAGGGCGAGGAACCCCGCGGCGCGGACCGGGAGACCGGCCGTCCAGCGCTGGACGGGGGGCGAGGCGGCGAGTGCGCCGAGGAGGAGGGCAAAGGCGCGGGTGTCGGTGCCCTCGTAGACGCGGGTCGTGTCCACGGGGGCGGCCAGCCAGGCCATCAGGGCCGCCGAGGCGAGGGCGCCGAGCAGGGCGGTGACGGCCAGGGTGCGGCCGGAGGCGGAACCGGAGTCGCCGCGCCGGCGGCGCAGGAGCAGCAGGACCAGCGGCGGCCAGAGCAGGTAGAACTGTTCCTCGACCGCGATGCTCCACATGTGGGTCAGGACCCGGGTGGGGGTGGCCTGGAAGTAGCCGACCTGCTCGGTGATGAAGTGCCAGTTGGCCAGGTTCGCCAGGACCCAGGGGGCGTCCTGGTGAGCGAAGCGCCCCATGGCCGGGGTGCCGAGGAAGGCCGCCAGCACCATGGTCCCGCCGAGGCAGGCGAAGAGGGCGGGGGCCAGGCGGCGGGCCCGGCGGCCCCAGAACGCCGCCAGGTCGATCCGGCCGTCGTTGCCCGCGGCCTCGCGCACCAGGAGTCCGGTGATGAGGAAGCCGGACAGGACGAAGAACAGGTCGACGCCGAGGAAGCCGCCGGGGAAGACGTCCGTGTGGAAGAGGAAGACCCCCAGGACGGCCAGGCCGCGCAGGCCGTCCAGCGGCGCGACGTGCGTACGACGGGCCTCGGCGGGGCCAGCGGCGCCGGCCGGCCGCCGGCGACTGCGCGAAGTCACCGGCGGCGGCGCGCTCCGGGTGGTGGGCATGGGGCTCATGTCAGGCGCAGTTCAGCGCGGAGAACACGTCGGACTTGGTCCAGTCGCCGTCCGTCCAGGTCTTCGCGTCGGCGATCTTGAAGTTGCCCATCCTGCCGAGCTCGCCCGTGAACCACTGCGCGAAGGAGGCGCTGCCCTGCTGACAGGAGTGGATCTTGTCGGAGGCTCGCTGCGCCTTCTCCCCCTTGTAGTCGGTGCCCCACAGGGCGGACGCGTCGAGGAACGAGGCATCGTCGGGGTGGGCGGCCACCGCGGCCTGCGCGGCCTTCGGGGCGCTCGCGATGTCGGCCTTCTTCTTCGCGTAGAACTCGGAGTCCACGTCGAAGGGCGGGGAGGAGACGATCAGCGCCCGGGCGCCGGCGGCCTTGGCGGTGGTGATGAGCTTCTCGTACGCGGCCTGCTGCTCGGCGGCGGTGCCCCAGTCGTAGGTGGTGATCTGGTAGGCGACCGCGTCGGGCTTTTCGGCGGCCAGTCGCTTGTCGAGTTCCTTCCACGTGCTGTCGGTGATCATCTTCGGGCCGAGAACGCCGCCTCCGCCGTCGGCGGCCATGGAGGTGAAGCCAATGCCGGAGGCTTTGAGGGAGGCGGCCAGCGGCAGGGCCTCGCCGACGGCGACCGAGTCGCCCATCCACAGCACCTTCGAGGGCTTCCTGCCCTCGGAACCGGCCGACGCGGACGCCTGTCCGCCCTGGTCGGAGGAGGCCTGGGAGGTGTTGTCCTGCGTGGTGGAGCCGCAGGAGGTGAGGGTGAGGACCGTGGTGAGCGCGATGGCCGAAAGGACGACGGCCCGGACCGGACCGCGGCGGAAAGCGGAGGTCCCGTCGGCGCCGGGGGTCGTCGTGGAGGGGTGCGTGGTGTCGTTCATGTGGAGCACTCAAACAGCCGTCGGGCGGCATTCCGGGGCTCGTCATCGTCCCGTCATGGACCACGAGCAGCGCCGTCACGCCTGCCGACAAGATGATCAGTAAGAATGGTGCGACCCATCCTGAAATGCCTGGAAGGTTCCATGGCTCGCGTTTTACTCATTGAGGACGACCCCGCGGTCCGCAGGGGCGTCGTACTGGCGCTGCGCCGCCGTGGCCACGAGACCGCCACCGCCGCCACCGGCGAGCAGGGACTGGACGCCTTCGAGGACTTCGGCCCCGATCTCGTCCTGCTGGACCTGATGCTGCCCGGCATCAGCGGTCTGGAGGTGTGCCGTCGGCTCCGTGCCGCCTCCCGGGTCCCGATCGTCATCCTGTCCGCCCGGGGCGAGGAAATCGACATGATCGTCGGCCTGGAGGCCGGAGCCGACGACTACCTCGTCAAGCCCGCCAGCGGCGAACTCCTGGAGGCCCGGATGCGGGCCGTCCTGCGGCGCACGGCACCCGACGACCCCGACCGAGCCGCTCCCCGCCGCACCCAGGAAGGCCCCGAGACCCACGGCGCGCTGACCATCGACCGGTCCTCCCTCATGGTCTTCAAGAACGGTACCGAAGTGGGACTGGCCCCCACCGAACTGAAGCTCCTGATGTTCCTCGCGGACAGCCCCGGCCAGGTCTACACCCGCCAGCAGCTCCTCGAACGGGTCTGGGAGTACACCTTCCACGGCGACGTCCGCCTCATCGACGCCTGCGTCCTGCGGCTGCGCGGCCGCATCGAGGACGACCCCCGCCGGCCGGTGTTCATCCAGACCGTACGGGGCTTCGGCTACCGCTTCGGCCCCCTGTGAACCGGCCCCGCCCGCGCCGCACGGCCTGGAGCAGCGGTCTGCGGGCCCGCCTGGTCGTGGCCTTCCTCCTCGCTACCGCCTTCGGCTCGCTGCTCACCGCGACCCTCACCTTCCGCGAGGCCCGCGAGAGCACCCTGCAACGCACCCAGAACGCCGCCGTACGCGACCTGCGCAGTCAGCTGGACTCCCTCGCCCCCGACCTGAAGTGGCCGCCGAGCGCCGCCGACCTGCGCACCCTCACCCAGCAGCTCGACCTGGCCGGCGGCTCGCGCGACTGGACGACGACCGCCGCCATCGGCGACGCCGCCCCCGTGACTTTCGGCCGGGGCGCACCCGCCGTCCCCGACGCGCTGTGGGACTCCGTACGTGACGGGGCCGACGCCGCCTACCAGCGCTTCGAGGATCACGGGCAGCCCTGGCTCGCCGTCGGCGTCCCCCTCCAGGCCACCGTCGGCGGCCACCCGTACCCCACCGGCCTGCGCGTGTACGCGGTCTTCGCCCTGGACAAGGAGGCCGCCGACATCGCCGCCCTGGTCAAGGCGGCACAGGTCGGCATCGCACCGGCCCTCGCCCTGGCCCTCGTACCGGCCCTGCTCGCGGCCCGCCGCGTCCTGCGCCCCGTACGCCGCCTGCACCACGGAGCGCAACAGGTGGCGGCCGGACACCTCGACACCCGCCTCGACGTCACCGGCAACGACGAACTGGCCCACCTCACCACCACCTTCAACACCATGGCCGCCAAACTCCAGCACGACGACACCGAACTGCGCCGCCTGGAGGAGAACGCCCGCCGCTTCGCCGCCGACGTCGCCCACGAACTGCGCACCCCGCTCGCCGCGATGAGCGCCGTCACCGACGTACTCGACGAAGACGCCGCCTCCGGCGTCCTGCCGCCGGACACCGCAGAGGCCGTCTCCCTCGTCGCCTCCGAAACCCGGCGCCTGACCCGCACCGTCGAAGACCTCATGGAAGTCGCCCGCTTCGACTCCGGCCGCGCCGAACTCCACTCCGAGGAAACCGACCTGCGCACCACCCTCGCCACCACCCTGCGCCTGCGCGGCTGGGCGGCAGACCCACGCATCACCCTGGACATCCCTCACGCACTCCCCGTGCACATCGACACCCGCCGCCTGGACGTCGTCCTCGCCAACCTCATCGCCAACGCCCTCCACCACGGCCACCCACCGGTCACCGTCCGCGGCCGGACCTGCCCCCGGCACGCCACTGCCGTACTCACCATCACCGACGCCGGCCCCGGCATCCCCGCCGCGGCGCTCCCACACGTCTTCGACCGCTTCTTCAAAGCGGACTCCGCCCGCCCCCGGTCCGAGGGCAGCGGCCTGGGCCTGGCCATCGCCGCCGAGAACATCCGCCTGCACGGGGGCTCGCTGACGGCCGCCAACACCCATGGCGCCGGAGCCGTGTTCACCCTCACCCTGCCCCTGTCCGACGACGCACCGGTGGCCGAGGAGTCCGTATGAACCGCCGCACCCCCCGCCCCCTGAACGCCGTCGCGGCCGTCCTGGCCGCCGGGGCCGTCCTGACAGTCGGGGGCTGCGGAATCAGCCCGACCGGCCCGGTGCGCGCGGGCGGCCCCGCCACCGGCGTACCCCAGCGGGCGGGCGGCGTCGGCACCACGCAGCTGTACTTCGCCAGCGCCTACGGCATCCGCCAGGTCTCCCGCCCCGCCGTCGGGACGACCACCGCGCAGCAGGCGCTCGACCTCCTCCTGGAGGGTCCCACCGCGGACGAGCGCGCCCGGGGACTGAGCAACCACATCCCACCGCTGCCCCGCAAGCCCTCGGCCTTCGCCGGACGCGGCACCGTCGACCTCT
The DNA here is from genome assembly GCF_057834465.1 of Streptomyces sp. GL_140. NCBI lineage: Bacteria > Bacillati > Actinomycetota > Actinomycetes > Kitasatosporales > Streptomycetaceae > Streptomyces > Streptomyces sp. GL_140. Next base: position 204,819 of record NZ_JBYQMJ010000002.1, on the reverse strand, counting down.
ACCTACCGCTCTCGGTCGCCACCGGCGAGCTCGACAACATCGTGCTCAGCCAGATGGTGTGCACCCTCGCCCACGCCAAAACCATGGACGACACCCCGCCGGACGAGGTCGTCGTCCAGGTCTTCGAGAACAACGCTGCCTACAACAAGCAGGACATGGGCAAGGGCTGGGGCCTGCGCTGCGGCCCCCAGTCCCTCGCAGTCCCCGCCGACCCCTCACCCATGGGCCGAGGCGAGCAGCCGCACAGCGCTGCCACCCGCCCGACCACTGCTTGAGGTTCTCGGAGCTCAGCTTCCTGACGGCGTCCGGGGTGATCGAGTCGATCCCACCGTATTCGTGGGACCGCGCAGGGAGAGATGGAGTGCGTCGGCGTCCCGGAGGGTGAAGCCCAGGCGGTCGTAGAGCCGTCGGGCCGGGAGGTTGTCGCGGGCGACCCGTAGCGCCAGCGGACCCGGGCAGCGGGCCAGAGCCGCCGTCGCCACCCCGCGCCGCCGGTACTCCGGAGCGACTGCGAGGTCGACCACCTGACGGCAGTCGTCCAGGTCCGGGCGGGAGAGCCGGATCCGGCCCGCGGGTACGCCGTCCACCTCGATGACCTCCAGGCTCCCCGGTGGATACCGCTCGTTCCAGTCGCGTTCGCGGGCCTCGTACTGCCATCGGAGCATCAGCTCGCGCTGCGGCTCGGGCCAGAGGTGCAGGCCCAGCGAGGCATCCAGCCCGGCGGCGAAGAGCCGGCGCAGGAAGGCGTCGTCCGTGCCCTCCTGCGGCCGGAGGGTGAAGGAGGGGGGCCTCATGACCGCGACGGGAAGATGCCTTCGACGGCGATGATGAAGTTCACGCACAGCAAAGGCTGGAGGTTGGGGTGCGCCTGGCCGCCCCCGGCCGCGGCGATGGCTTCCGGGTGCATGGGGACAGCGGGCGTCTCGGTGGTGTAGATGCCGCCCTTGGCCAGAGTTGCCCCAGCGGCGTGGTTGGTGTCCTGGCGCACGGACGAGCCGGTCAGGCTGTGCCGGTGCGCCGGAATCTGTGCCGTCGTCAGGGTGACCGCCTCAGTCCCCGCGACCTCGCCGATCAGGCGCGGGGAGAGGCCGGGTCCCTGCCCCTGGTGGATCGGCACGCGGCCGCGCAGGTCGGGCAGGGCGAAGGTGCTCTGGCCGTTGCCTCCGTAGGTGGTGCCGAGGCGGGAGAACAGGGCCGTGTTCTGGGCGATCGGCAGCAACTGGCCGTCGCACAAGGCCCAGCCTCGTGGGGCGAAGTTGAAGCCCACCATGAGGATCTGGCCGATGAACGGTTCCGCCATCGCTTACCGCCCTTCCGCTGCCGTGTCCGGCAACCATGTGTTGACCACGGCCAGGTAGTCCAGCCCGGGGCGAGCGGGACTGAGGAAGATCGCCGGGGAGCCAAGAGCAGGCTCGTCGAGTGTGTGGATGCCCTCGTCCAGTGCTGGGCCCGAGTGCCCCGTGAAGCGAATGGTGAACACATCTCCGTAGCCCGGGTCGGTGTTGTTGCGGGTGACGGCCGAGCGGTCCAGCACCTCGGCCACCTTGATCACCGCGCCGGGCCGGCTCGCGACTCGTACGGTCGAGCCGACGCGCTCCTGCCAGGCGGCGAGGGAGAAGACCGGTCCGTGGCCGCCGCCGGCGCCGGCGACGGCGGTGGCGCTGGCGCCGGCGGGCATGAGGAACGCGGAGGCGAACGCGGTCCCGTACAGGAGCGTTGTCCGTCTGGTCAGGACCTCCATTCTCAGGCCCCCTTCAGGTCCGTGGACCAGCGGACGTCGTTCAGTTGGCCCGCGGCGTGCTGGATCCGGACGGCAACTACGTCGCCCGCGGCGAAAGCGATAGGAGTGACCGCGGTCGCCGTGCACATGCCCGTGGCGTCGGTGGTGCAACCGAGTCCGGTCGACGTGCCGTTGCGGAGCACAGTGGCGGTGACGCCCTGGACCGAGCCGGCCACCTTCACGCGGAGGGTACTGATGCTGCCGGGGACCGGTAGGGGCGTGCCGACGGCGTCGGCCGAGGAGCCGAGGCCGTGCCGGCCGGAGGCGCCGACGAACCCGTCGGTCTCGTCGGTGTCGACGAACTCAACAGACCCGGTGAGCGCACCGGACCCGCTCGCGGGGCCGGTGGGACCGACAGGCCCGGTGGGACCCTGCGCCCCCGTGGCCCCCGAAGCCCCGGAAGCCCCGGTCGCCCTGGTCGCCCCGATCGGACCCTGCGCACCCGTCTACCCGGTCGCCCCAGTTGCCCCAGTTGCCCCCGTTGCCCCCGTTGCCCCGGTCGAACCTTGCGCACCCGTCGGCCCGGCAGGACCCGTCAAACCCGTCGACCCGGTCGCCCCGGTTGAACCCTGCGCACCCGTCGCCCCAGCAGGACCCGTCGAACCTGCGGGTCCGGTAGGACCAGTCGGTCCCGTCACAATCGGAGGCGGCGGGCATGTGGCGACGGCACCAGACGTTTGAATGTACTTGGCAGCCATCCAACCTGCCGGCTTGGGAGACTTGGGCGCGACCTGGTACCAGATATTATTTCCGGCAACCATTTGACCGGTCACCTTGCACTGAATTCCGACCATCTGCCCGAACCCGTACGCGCCAACCTTGGCCGAAGCAGTCGTTGGACCCTTGCGAATGTGCTGGCCGATTTTCGCCAAGACCTTGCCGCTCACCAACGGAGCCGCATCCTGCTTCGTCTGCGCCAGCGCCGGGTGCAGCTCGGCGGCAGCCGCTACCCCGCCCACCCCCATCGAACCGAATAACTGGCAAGTCAGGTTTAAGCTCACCGCCCCTAAGACTGCCATTGACATACCATGCCGCTTCGTAAACCCGCGCACCGGACCACCAATTCCTTCCGAGAGCCATACGAGAAAAAGGGACAGTCAGATAGAACAGCCCGAACCCGAGAACAGGCGCACGACACGGACCGGCTAGGCCAAAAGAGGTCCTGCCACGTCGAGTCTTGATGAGCTTCAGACGCTCTTACCCGAGGGCAGTCAATACTCCGCACATCATTTCGGCGGCAAGGCCGAGACTTTCCGGCAGATATCGCCGATGCACCGACGCCTGCGCATGTTGGCGCCGTCGTGATCTGCGGTCGCGGAATGACGTCCCGGAGAATCGCTGTGCGCTCAACAAGGTCCAGTCACTTCGGCGGAGGCCCCGGTCACGAAGGCTCGTGCCTGTCTGCGGTTACCCCGGGCCGACTGAGAGCGTGGGCGACGATGCGGCGCAGTCCGGCCTCCTCCAGCTGCCGTTCGGTGGGCGTCATCTCGGTGAAGGTCTTGCCGAAGGGGGCGATGACGAGGATGTCTTCGAGGAGCGCCCCTGCCCGGTGCGGTCTGTGGGCGTGCTCCTTGTCGAGGTGTCCGTAGGTGTGGTGCACGGCGGACCAGGAGCTGCCGTCGGGCCGTGCGAGAGCGATCGCCGTGTCCAGGCGGCAGCGGGTGTGGGCCAGTGGAGCGATGGCAGCGGCCAGTACCGCGCGGCGCTCGGCCTCGCCGGCCTCTTCGGCCACCCGCCCGCCCCAGGTCTTCATCGCGGCGCCGGGTGCGCCGTCCAACTCATCGATGTACAGGCCGAGATCGTCGGCGAAGCACGCCCGGCCAGTGGCATCGGACCAGGTCTTCGCCTTGAGTCGGGCGTTGACGAGGGTGGAGGTGGACGGCTCGGGAATGATGAGGTGCAGGCCGAGGTCACGGGGGAACAGCACCTCGGTTCCCATCGGCAGGAGGCGACGCCAGCGTCGTTCCTTGTCGGGGTTGGTGGTGCCCACGAGGACAGTGGTGGTCTGCGCCATCGCCCCTCCTGACAGGTCAACAGGCCAACAGGCCAACGGGTCATCCGACGGGATCGGCTTCCGGAGGCGGCGGAGGCTGAGGGCCGGGTTCCGGCGCGGCGTTCTCGACGAGCGTGTCGATCAGCCGGCCGATGTCGGCCGAAACCGTCACGAGGTCGCCCGCCTCCGGCGGTAGGAAGCCGGCTGTGTGTACGCGGGTGAGGAAGGCGGCGAGGTGATCGTAGAAGCCGTCGACGTTGAGCAGGCCGCAGGGTTTGTGCTGCAAGCCGAGCTTGTTCCAGGTCAACATCTCGAACAGTTCGTCCATGGTGCCGACGCCACCCGGCAGGACCAGGAAGGCGTCGCTGAGCTGAGCCATCACCCGCTTTCGCTCGGACAGGTCATCCACGTAATGCAGCTGGGACACCTGGGCATGAACGATTTCTCGGTCGCCGAGCCAGCGCGGTATCACTCCGACGACGTCTCCGCCGGCGGCCAGGGCGCTGTCGGCGAGCACTCCCATGAGGCCGATGCGTGCGCCGCCGAACACGATGCCTATCCGGCGGCGGACGAGTTCCAGGGACAGATCGCGTGCCGCTGTGGCGAACTGGGGGTGGTTCCCGGCCGACCCGCCGCAGAACAGACCTATCCGCACGGTCGGCTCCGGGCAGGCTGCGGATGGGCGACGAGGTCTTCCAGCATGGCCGCGATCCGGCCCGGATGAGGTTGTGCGGCCATCTCGTGCCGGACCGCTGCGGCGCCCCGTCCGTATCCGGTGTCGCCGATGAGCTCGGCAACCGTCCCGCGTGCTGTCTCGGGGGTGAGCTCGGAGGGCCGAAGGGCGAGGCCTGCGCCGGATCGGACGACGGCGTCGGCGATGTCGAACTGGTCGGCCATTCTGGGGACCACCAGTTGGGGAATCCCCATGCTGAACGCGGTCTGGGTCGTACCGGCACCGCCGTGGTGCACCACCAGAGCGGATCCCTCCATGGCCATGTTCAAGGCCAGCCACGGACCGGTGACGGTGTCGGCGATGCGGACGCCGGACGGGAGGACCATGATGTCGGCGAGGGCTTCCGCGGCCTCGTGCGGGAGCACTACGACGACTTGTTCAACGAGGTCGTGCAGGGCGGTGATGAGCCCGGGAAGTACTTCCAGGCCGCCCGTCTTGGGCAGGATGGAGCCGAGCGTCAGGCATGCCTTCGACGTGGGCGCGGGGCCGAGCAGCCACGTCGGAAGGGTCTCGGGCCCGTTGTAAGGCACGTACCGCATCGACTGCCCGGGGTTCGCGAGCAGACTCGCCGGCCATGTCTGCAACCGGACGGCCGCCGGTGCGGCGTCGGGCCGATAGCCCCACTCGCCGTACAGATCGGCGAGTTCGTCGTGTGCGGCGGCCACCGCCGCCTCTGCGATCGGAAGGCCGGGAGACAGACTCACCGCCGGCACCCCGAGCGCGTGTGCGATCAGCGGGCCGGAGAAGTCCAGCGTCGGATGGACCACCAGGTCGGGGGCCCATGTCTGCCGGCAGAATGTGATGATCGGCTCGGCCAGGTGCAGGGCGAACCGGCTGACCAGCCGCAGCGCCTGCACATGCATGCCGACCGGATCGGACGCCCAGGCGTCGAGCAGGTTCCCGTCGCCACCGCCCATGATGTCCCGGGTGCGCACCACACCGCCCACCGGCACCGCCGGCAGACCGCTCTGCGCGACGGCGGCGACAAAGTTCTCCGGAACGGCGACCCGCACCTGGTGCCCGGCCCCGCGCAGCGCCCATCCCAGCGGGACCATCGGGTAGAAATGGCCGTACTGGGGGCAGGAGGTCATCAGAATCCTCATGACGGGCCCCCCGTTACGGTGTCATTCGCCCGCAGCATCCCTGCGAAGGCGATCATCCGTGCGTTGTCCACACAAACCTCCTGCGGGGGGATGCATATCCATCGCCCGTCACGAGCCGCCCGGTCGCGGGCCAGCGCTCGCAGCCGGCTGTTCGCCGCGACTCCACCGCCCAGGCACACCCCGTGAGCCGCCCATTGGGCAGTGGCCGCGAAGGTCTTGTCGACCAGGACGGTCATCACCTGTTCCTGGACGGCGGCGGCGAGTTCGTGGGGGTCGGCGCCAGGCTCGTCCTGTGCGTGCGCCACTTCCTCGTACAGGGCGTGGAAGTCGAAGTCGTATCCGTTGGCGGAATTCGCACGTGCGGTGATCTCGAACCCGTCTGAAGGCGGCGGGGCCGTCGCTTGCTGGGACACCATGTCGATCGCGATCGCGCCATCGGGCTGTCCCGGCGCCACCAGGCCCAGAAGTTCCGCACACCGGTCGAGCACGGCGCCGGGTGCCCGGCCGTGGCCGAAGCGGTTGCGCGGTGCGGCGTCGTGGCTGCCGAGCAGCTCGTAGTCGCCCATGCCACGAACCAACGAGAGGCGGCAATGACCGCCCGCGACGGTGAGACCGATGTACGGGAACCGCAGGTCGGGGTGGTACAGCAGGGCGATCAGCAGGTGAGCCTCATGATGATCGACTTCGACCAGTGTGGCCCCGTGGCGCAGGGCCGTCTCCTCCACGATGGGGCGGGCGAGCTCCACGTTGCGGTTGTGCTTCCCGGACACCACTGAAAGGCAGCAGAGCTCAAGTGGAATGTTGTCGGGTGCGACTGCCAGTGCCTCGGTCATGATCCGCGGCAGGGTCCGGGCGTGGAAGGCGGCCAACTCGTCCGACCATCCAGGGGTGTCCTGAACGACGCCTGAGGTGGGACGGAACACCTGATTCGTTTCGTAGAGCACTCGCCGGTCGGGTGTCAGCAGACTCACGCAGCAGTTGTTGAAGGTGACTTCGACCCCGAGCACCAGCCCCTGGACCCCCGTCATGCCGCAGCCCGGGCGAGACGGTCACGGACCGCCATCCAGTCCTCGCCCTCGGGCGGGGCCAGGACCGCGATCGTATTGACACCGCCTTCATCGAGACGGTGCAGTGCGGCATACAGGTCCGCCCCGAATCCTTGAGGATCGGCCGGCAGCAGCTCCACCTGCGCAACCCGTCCAGCCAAGTCGGCATCCGACGGACGGTAGGTGAGGATGCCCACCGGTGCATGCAGCTGCCCCAGCGCCGCCTCGTCGAAGTCCGCCAGCAGCACGGTTCGGGCCCGCGGTGCGTAGTGCCGCTTCCCCATACCCGGCGATCGGACCGCCCCCGGATGCGGAACCTCCCCACCGGGCATCTCCACGAAGCCCACCACGCTACGGACGTCTGCCAGCGCTAGAGCACCCGGACGAAGCAGCCGAGGTGTGCGACCGGTGACATCCACCACGGTCGATTCGAGACCCAGCCGGCATGGTCCACCGTCCAGGACCAGCGGAACCTCCGGCAGACTCCGCACCACGTGCTCGGCACTGGTGGGAGACACGCCCTCGGAACGGTTCGCGCTGGGGGCCGCCAACGGCAGGTCACACGCTTCCAGCAGCGCCAGTGCCACCGGATGCGCCGGCACCCGGATCGCCACCGTGGACGCCCCCGCACTGACGTATGCCGGAACGTGCCGCGCACGCTCCACCACCAGCGTCAAGGGGCCGGGCCAGAACCGCCGCGCCAGGTCGTCCGCGATATCAGGCCACACCTCTGCGAGGGACCGTGCCATTTCGGCATCCCTGGCATGCACGATCAGCGGATTCCAGACCGGACGCCCCTTCAACCGGTACACCGCCGAGATCGCCGCTTCCGAGAGGGCGTTCGCACCCAGGCCGTAGACGGTCTCAGTAGGAAAGGCACACACCTTTTCGTCTTGCAGCAGGGCGGTTGCCGAGCGCAGCCCTGCGGCATCTGGAATCACTATCTGGCTTGTTTGCAATGTAAGATTCTCCAATCGCTCTTCGCTCGGAGTCCCTTACCCATCTACACACAAGCCATACTTTCAGCCAGAATTTGTCAATTCACGTGATTCATGAGGCAGTTGTGGTCTCAGTGGATGCAGCATGACGCCCACTACGACCCCACCCCATGACTTCGCCCCCTCCTGCACATCAAGGAGGGGGCGAAGCGCTGTCCGACGTCGGCCTGAGCCGGCGCGGACGGTTCAGGAGAGGGGGATCATGTTCCAGGTCAGTTCGCGCTGGTGGCCATGACGCCATCCGCGGGTGTGCACCGCGTCGGTGCGCGGACCGTCATCGCTGGGGGACTTGGCGTCCACGTTCTGTCCGCTGTCCAGTCCGGACTGCAGGGCCCGGCCGCCCCAGTCCTCCCCTCCACCCCAGTTCCACTGCTGGTCGCTGCGCCCGGGGGAATAGGCGGCCATGACGACGGCTCCTTCGTTGCCGCCGGTGTAGGTCATCACTTGACCCGTGGCCGGGTTGAACAGCGATCCGAAGTAGAGCCACTGGCAGTAGGGGTTGTTGGTGTCGACCGTCTGCAGCCAGACGGACCGATCGGTCGGACTGGCGCAGAGGATCTTGCCCGGGAACGCGGCGCTCGCGATCAGGACCGAGCCCGGGATCACGGCCGCCTTTGCGTCCGGCGCCGCGAAGGCGGGCGCCGGTGCGGCCGCGGTCAGGGCGGCGGTCAGGCCGATCGCCGCGAGGGCGGTGACCAGGGTGCGCCGCGAAAAAAGGGAAGTGAGCCACTGTCGTGCCATTCGGTCTCCCTGGTGTGCGCGGACCCGGCGCCCGGAAGGGGCGGCAGGGTGGAGCTCCTTCCCGATACGGAAGGAGGAACGATTCTGCGCCCCCGTCTTCGGCTCGTGACCTTGGCATGTGTCGCACCGCACGGACAAGGCGGCATGTCGGCGAAGACCGAAAAGCGATCCACCACCGGGGCTGCCACGACCCGTCTCCTGCGCCTGCCGAAGCCAACGCCAAGGGCCCTGCCGGGCTTCGCGGCCCGGCAAGGCCCTTGGCGTTGATTCGACGCCTCTCCGGGAATCGGAGTGGAGGTCGTGGAGGATCAGCGCTGGACAGTGAAGGTGACCGTGGCGGGGGTGGAGGTGTTCGGCCCGAAGGAAGCGGTGACGGTCACCGTGTGGACACCGACGGACCAGTCACCGGCCTTCGCGTCACGGACGAAGTTCCAAGCCCCCGTCACCGGGTCGACCTTCACATTGTCCGCAACAACCTTCCCACCCTCCATCGCCTTCAACGTCGTACCCGCAGGAACCACACCAGGCACAGAACCCTCGAAGTACGGAGTCAGACCCGTGGTCCCCTGGTTCCGCGGCGAGTCAATGACCGGCTGACGGATACCGGCAACGGTGAAAGTGACACTGACGGGAGCCGAGACATGCTGCCCGAAGGAAGCGGTGACGGTCACCGTGTGGACACCGACAGACCAGTCACCGGCCTTCGCGTCACGGACGAAGTTCCAAGCCCCCGTCACCGGGTCGACCTTCACATTGTCCGCAACAACCTTCCCACCCTCCATCGCCTTCAACGTCGTACCCGCAGGAACCACACCAGGCACAGAACCCTCGAAGTACGGAGTCAGACCCGTGGTCCCCTGGTTCCGCGGCGAGTCAATGACCGGCTGACGGATACCGGCGTGGTCCTGGGGCGCGCCCAGCGCTGCGATGTGGCCGGATTCTCCGATCGTCACCGCGTGGGCGGAGATCGGCAGGCCTAAGGACACCGCGGCGGCCGCGGTGAGCGTGGTCAGAGCAGTGGTTATTCGACGCATGCGCATGTTCCTTAAATGATCAGAAAAATGACATGCCGCTCTCGCCCATCCATATACACATGAAGGAGCAGACAGCGGCACTTACCGCCTGCACCCTAACGGACGCTCCGAGCACCGCTTAAAGGAGGACGACTTCGCAGAAACAGGCGCACAAGGCGAGGGATTCGCATGGCGGACAGTCAGCACCCGTACGCATTGCCGCAGTTCTTTGACCGCCATCGGATTTCGACATCCCGGCGGGGATCGTGATCATGATTTCCACACGATCCGGCAGCTTGCCCGAGTTATCCGACTGTTTGTACCCGAAGGTTGATTGACCCGACCGTCTCCTCCGTTCTGCTTCACGGAGGAACGGAATGCCGGAAAGTCGGACCGAAGGCGCGGCGGTCGGCCTCAGGCCCAGGTGCGCAGCAGCTCGGCGATGCGGGCGGCGCTGGTGCGGGGGTCGTACAGTTCGCGGGCCAGGGCGGCGAGTTGCTCCCGGGTAGGGTCGGCATGGATGCCGCTGGCGGTCAGATACATCACTGCCGTGGCGCAGGCGACGGTGAGGTTGGAGCGCTCCAGCCAGCGGCAGCGGCCGAGGGTGTGGACGAGGGCGGCGGCCCGTGCGTAGGGGCCGCCGTAAACGGGCTGGTCCAGGAGTTCGGCCTGGTGGCGGGCGACCGCGGCGATGGGGACGCCGAGATCGTCCGGGGTGGGGTCCCGATGGCCGGCGCGTTCGGCCACTTCGAGGATCCAGGACAGATCGACGTGCAGGGACATGCTCACGCAGCGGCGCCCTGCTGGTGCGAAGGAAGCGCGTGCCGCCCGTCCAGGTCGTCCTCGAGGTCCCGGAGGAAGTCTCCGTGCGTGTCGATGACCTTCTGGGCGGCGGCCATGGCCGCCGCGCGGACACCTGTCGTGTCTTCGGCGATGAGGCGTTGCACGTACTGGTTGAAGTCGAGACCGCGGGCCGCCGCGGCCTCCTTCCCGGCGGCGAGGAGGTCCGGCTCGAGCCGCAACTGCGTCTGCTTCTTCATACTGGCCATACCGGCAAGGTAGCAGGGTGGTAGCACCCTGACCAGGGGCCTGTCGGGCCACGGCCAGGGGCCCGACGGGCCCCGCGGCCGTGCACGGCAGATCCGACCCGACCCTGGCCACGGGGCCGGGCAATTGATGGGGCGAAATTCGGACAGAGATGTCGCTCCGACGATGTCTCATCCCCACCATCCGTGACCGCTTTCTTGCCACAGCGAACTCCTGGTAAGGCTGGTTGAACAATGTCGACCCGTGGCGTTCGAGGCGCCAAAAGTCGTGATCCATTGGGTATTCAGATTCTTCGCAGCCCCGCCGGAGTCGTATACACATCGACCCCCTGGTGTCAGATCCAGCCGCTGGTTTTCGCCATGCCGCAGGTCGACTATCCGTCGACGATGGGCGGCCGTCGGACAGAGGAACTCAAGGTGGCAGGCCTGGCGGCGGTAGGGTGCGTCATCGCAGAGCACCAGTGTCGAGGTTCCATGAAGCGGGATCGGGTCCGGAAAGTGGTGTATCCAGGCTTTATTGAAAGCATCGCCGCTTCGAAGAACACGCCATGAACAGATCCCAGCCGACGCTCTTTTCATTTTTCACTGCGCCGGCCTGCTGCGAGAAATCATCAGGAGAGGTTCGTGTACAACAGTCGCTTAGAGTCTATCGGGGCGTATCTTCCCCCGGCGGTCATGACTACTCCGGAACTCCTCGGACGCATGGAGAAAGCGCCGGAATTCGACCTCTTCAAAATTACCGGTATGGCCGAGCGCCGTGTCGCGGACGACACGGCCGACGTCCCCGAGGACTGCCTCAGCATGGCGGTGTCGGCGGCCCGGGAGTGCTTGGACCGTTCACGCCACGCGCCCGACGAGATCGACGTCGTCATCTCCTGCTCCATCAGCCGCACGACGGACGGTCGGCGCCACCAATTCGAGCCGTCGCTCGCCCATCGGATCGCGCAGGAGCTCGGCGCGGTCGGGGCCGTTGCCTTCGACGTCTCCAATGCCTGCGCGGGCATGATGACGGGCGTCTACCTGCTCGACCGGATGATCCGGTCGGGTGAGGCGCGTACGGGTCTGGTGGTCAGCGGGGAGCACATCACCCCTATCGCTTTCACCGCCGCACGTGAGATGGAGGACAGCCGCGACCCGCAGTTCGCGTCCCTGTCCGTCGGGGACTCGGCCGTCGCCGTGGTCGTCGACCGTTCCACCGACGATGCGGACGTCATCCACGACATCGAGATGATGACCTGCTCGGAGTACTCCCACCTGTGCCTGGGCATGCCCAGTGACAAGACCGGTGACCTGGCCATGTACACGAACAACAAAGAGATGCACGCCGAGGACCGTCTGGCACTGTGGCCGACCTTCCACCGCGACACGCTGGCCGCCGACGGTCGCCGGTTCGCCGACGAGGGATACGACTTCGTCGTCCAGCACCAGGTCGGCAGCCGCTTCATCGACTTCATGAACAGCGTGGGCGAGCAGGTCTTCGAGGCATCGATGCCCGCCTCGCTCTCGGTCGTCGAGAAGTACGCCAACACCGCGACCACTTCCCACTACCTGGTGCTGCACCAGGCGCTCGCGGAACGCCGAATACCCAAGGGGTCCAAGATCCTCCTGGTGCCCGCCGCCTCGGGTGTGGTGACCGGTTTCCTGTCCGCGACCGTCTCCTCCCTGGAGGCGTGACATGGCGACCGTCATCACCTCCACCGCCCTCAGCCCCACCGACGACACCGGCAGCTCGATCGGGTACGCGGCCTCGGCGGGCAGCGCCTGTCTGCGGCAGGCCGGGCTCACGCCCGCCGACGTCGACGTTCTGATCAACGTCGGCGTGTACCGCGACTCCAACATCTCCGAGCCGTCCGTGGCCGCGCTCATCCAGAAGCGCATCGGCATCAACCTCGACTACCTGCACGCCGCCGACCGGCGTGCCGCGTTCTCGTTCGACCTGATGAACGGTGCCTGCGGAGTTCTCAACGCCGTTCAGGCCGCCGGTGCGCTGCTGGCGGCCGGCAGCGCCCGCCGGGTCCTGGTGGTCTCCGCCGACACCCACCCCTCGATGGATCCGGCCAGGGCCGGCACGGCCGAGTTCCCGTACGCGAGCACCGGTGCGGCCATGCTGCTGGAACGCGTCGACGGTGCCCGCGGCTTCGGCCGGACGCACCACCGTTCGCTGCCGGGCGCGCTCGGCGTCAACGGATACATTCCGCTGGCCGAGTCCGGCTCCGAAGGCCGCAACACCATCGCCGTCGACCGCGACGCCGACGTGCTGGAGCGCATGCTCGATCTCGCCGTCGACTCGGTGCACGGCGCGCTGGCGGCCGAGTACGGCGCGGACGCCGTCGCGACGCCGACCGCCCTCGACCGTACGCTGCTGATCACCTCCCAGCCGTCCCCCGACTTCGCGTCCCGCCTGGCCAAGCGGCTGGACCTGGCTTCCGACGGCGCGGTCGCCGTCGAAGGCCTCAGGGGCGACCCGCACAGCTCGGCGCTCACCTACGGCTTCCGGCAGGCACAGGACGCGGGCAGGCTCGCGGGCCACGACCGGATCCTCTTCCTCGCCGTCGGAGCGGGCCTGAGCTCTGCGGCCTCGTTCTACCGCCTGGCCGACGACGCCGAGGAGGCCGCGTCCTGATGCCCGGCGAGACGCGCGGACTGCGCCAGGACGCTTCCTTTGCCGAGCTGCTGGCCTGGCATGCCGACCGCACGCCCGACCGGGCAGCCGTCATTCATCCGGCCGCCGGACAGGCTTCCCGCGGGCCCGGCTACACCTCGGTCGGCTACGCCGAGTTCGCCGCCCACGTCAGCTCGTGCGCCGGTGCCCTCAAGGCGCACGGCATCGGCCGTGGCACCCGTACGGCCCTGCTCGTGACCCCCGGCGTCGACCTGCTCACCCTGGTCTTCGCCCTCATGCACGTCGGCGCGGTTCCGGTGGTGGTCGATCCCGGTATGGGGCTGGGCCGCATGCTGGACTGCATCCACCGGGTGGGGGTCCAGGCCTTCATCGGCATGCCTGCCGCGCACGTCCTGCGGCGCCTGCGCCCGCGTGCCTTCGCCGGGGTGCAGAGTGTGATCAAGGTGGGCCGTGGGACCGGCGACGGGCTGGGGGAGCTGACCGCGCTCGGTGCGTCCTTGCCGCCACTGCCGCCGCTGCGGTCCGCACCGCAGGACCTCGCACTGATCGGATACACGACGGGCAGTACGGGCCCCGCCAAGCCGGTGGAGATCACCGTCGGCATGCTGCAGGGAATGGCGCACGGCGTCGAGGCCTGCCATTTCACCGCCGACATGACCAGCACTCTGGTGACGATGCCACTGATGGGTGTGTTCGATCTCGTGGCCGGCCGCACGGTGGTGGTGCCGAGGATGAACATGGGCCGGGTCGGCGCCGCGGATCCCGCGCTGCTGACCGATGCGATCCAACGCTTCGGTGTGGATGCCATGTTCGCCTCACCCGCGCTGCTGGGCCCGCTCTCGGACCACCTGGAGGCGTCCGGGGCGCGGGTGCCCTCGCTGCGCCTGGTCGTGTCCGGCGGTGCTCCGGTGAGCCCCGGACTGATGGGCGCGCTGCGCGCCGTACTGCCCCGCGAGGCGCGCGTGTTCAGCACCTACGGGTCGACCGAGGCGCTGCCGATGGCGGTCGTCGAGAGCCGGGAGGCACTGGCCGGCCCGGCCGACGGACCGGCTGAGGGTCTGGGTGTCTGTGTGGGGCGGCCCGCACCCGGCATCTCGGTCCAGGTCATCGAGGTCAGCGACGGTCCGGTACCCCTGTGGACCCAGGGCCTGCCGGTGGCGGACGGGGATGTCGGCGAGATCGTGGTCAGCGGCCGGGCGGTCAGTGCGGGCTATTTCGAGTCGCCCCGGGCGGACGCCGAGCACAAGATCCAGGAAGGCGGGCGTCGTTGGCACCGTACCGGTGACGTCGGATGGATCGACGGCGCGGGGCGCATCTGGTTCTGCGGACGCAAGAGCCACCGCGTGCGGACAGCCGTCGGCGACCTGCACACGGTGCGCTGCGAGGGTGTCTTCAACGCACACCCGCAGGTGAGGCGCACCGCACTGGTGGGCTTCGGACCGCACCGTGGGCAGCGGCCGGTGCTGTGCGTGGAGCTCGCCCCCGGTACCGCGCGGGAGCAATGGCCCCGGATCGAGGGCGAGCTGCGCGCGCTGGGTGCGAACAATCCGGTGACCAAGGTGATCGACGACTTCCTGCCGCACCCCGCGTTCCCCGTCGACATCCGCCACAACGCCAAGATCCGTCGCGAGCTGCTGGCCGGCTGGGCGGCGGACCGCCTCACCGGAAGCCGCCGTCCGACCACCGCCGACCTGGCCCTGCGCGCCGTACCGCTGCTGGGGTGGGCCTACCTGGCGGCCTGGCCGGTGCTGCCTTGGGATCATGTGGCGCTGACCTGCCTGTGGTGGACCGACGCCTTCTTGAGCATCGTCGTCCACGCGGTCCAGATTCCGGCCGCGCTGCGCGCGGAGCAGGAACGGGCCACCGGGCGCAGGCCGTGGGCGACGGCCGCGCTCACGATGCTGTTCGGCGCGACGTGGTGGCGCCGGCGCAGGACCGGGGCCAAGGGGGTTGCCGCGTGAAGGTACTGGTGACGGGCGCGTCCGGGTTCCTGGGGAGCCACATCGTCGACGCCTGCGTACGCGCCGGGGACGAGGTGCGCGTCCTCGTGCGCGAACAGAGCGACCTGAGCCATCTGCGCACGGTTCCCGGCATCGAGTTCGCGGTCGGAGACCTGCGCGACGCCGCCTCCGTACGCAGGGCGGTGGACGGCATCGACGTCGTGCACCACAGTGCGGCCCGGGTCACCGACAGAGGTACCCGCGCCCAGTTCTGGGACGAGAACTTCGGCGGCACCCTGCGTCTGCTGACGGCGGCCCGGCTGGCCGGGGCACGGCGCTTCGTGTTCATCAGCAGCCCCAGCGCGCTGATGGCCGTACGCGGTGGGGACCGGCTCGGCATCGACGAGAGCGAGCCCTTCCCGGCGCGCCACCTCAACCTCTACTCCGCCACCAAGGCCGCCGCCGAGCGCCTGGTGCTGGCCTCGGACCGGGACGGCTTCACCACCGTCGCGCTGCGTCCGCGCGCGGTCTGGGGCCCGCGCGACCACTTCGGCTTCATGCCCCGGCTGATCGCGAAGATGATGACGGGGCGCCTGCCCGACCTCTCCGGAGGCAGGCGGGTGTACGCCTCCCTGTGCTACTGCGAGAACGCCGCCGATGCCTGTGTGCGGGCGGCACGCGCCGATGGTGTGGGCGGCAAGGCGTACTTCATCGCCGACCGGGAGCCGGTGGAGATCTGGAGCATGCTCGCCCTGCTGGCCCAGCGGTTCGGCGGCCGGCCGCCGACCGGGGAGGTCTCCCCCGGCCTGCTTCGCGCGCTCGCCTTCGCCTCGGACATGGTGTGGAAGCTGCCGCCGCTGGCGAAGCGCTCCTCGCCGCCCCTGTCCCGGTACACGCTCGCTCTACTGACCCGTTCGGCCACGTACGACACGTCGGCGGCGCAGCGGGATCTGGTCCCGCCCAGGGTGGACCACGAGACGGGGATGGCCAGGCTGGAGGGCTGGATCGACAGCATCGGCGGCGTCAGCGAGTTCATCAGAAAGGTGCAGTGATCATGACCGTGCAGCATGCCGCCACGGGCGCCCGATCCGGAAGGGCTCCGGGCGGCCGGGCGGCCGGCCCGGCGTCGGGGCCCTTCCGACGACCTGTCTCGGCGACGGAGTGGTCCTATCTCGCGGCTGCCCGGCTGGGTGAGCTGCTGGTGCTCCAGCTGGTTGTCGAGGGCACGGGGCAGATCGACGCCCTGGCCCTGAGCCGGGCGGTGGCCGAGGCCTCGGCGTCCTGCCCGGGCTCGCGTCTGGTGCGCCGGGGCAGGATGTGGGTCGACAGCGGGCGTCCGCCCCGGGTCGTGGTCACCGAGGGAAGGGGCCTGGACCGTACGACCCTCACGGGTCTGCCGGAACTCACCGGACCGCTGGCCGAGTCGCAGGGCCGCCCGGGGTGTGAGGTCCTGCTGCTCACCGGCGAACCGGGCACCGTGGTCTTCCGGGCCTCGCACGCGGTGATGGACATGAAGGGCGCGTCGATGTGGGCCGCGGACGTGTTCCGCGCCCTGCGCGGTGAGCCGCCGGTCGGCGCCGCCGACGTGCTGGCCGACTACGCGTTGCTGGACTCGCTCGGCAGGACCGGGCAGCGGCCCCGCCTCGGCCTCGACCAGCGTTCGCCACTGGCCGGCCGGCCGGGGAGCGACGCCGGTTGGGGGCGGCGTACGGTGCCGGGCCGGCATGCGGCGCTGGCCGCGAAGGTGGCGGCCGCGGTGGCCGGAGCCGTACCGGGCGCCGCATCCCGGATCATGGTCCCGGTGGATCTGCGGCGCCATGCGCCCGGCGTGGCGTCCACGGCCAACCTGGCCCTGCCGGTGTTCCTCGACATCCCGGCCGGACAGGGCGCGGACGTAGTGCACCGGCGGCTGCTCAACGCGCTGGCCGCCCGCAAGGAACTTGCGTCCGGGCCGGAAGCGGCCCTGGGCCGACTGCCGCTTCCCGCGGCAGCGGCGTTGGTGGCCACTTCGCGGGCCGCGGCCTTCGCACGGCACCGGTATCTGGCGTCGGCCATCGTGTCGAACGTCGGCCGCCTGGCGCCGGCGGACTTCAGCGCCGGGGAGTTCACCGCGACGACCGTGTACGCCCTGCCGGTGCATGCTCCTCTGGTGCCGGTCAGCATCGCGATGCTGGAACTGCCCGAGCACGTCGAACTGGTGGTCTCCACCCGCGGGGCGGCAGACGGCGGCGCGCGCCGCGAGGCGCTCCTGGACCGCATCGAGGCCGCACTCGGCGGTGCGGCCTCACCGTACGCACCGCCCGTGGCACGGGCGGCGGAGCCCGGCGCGGCCGAACTGCTGCTCGCGCCCGGCCCCGAGGGCCTGCCGTCGCTGGAGCGCACGGTCGTGGACCTGTTCCGGGAGCAGGTCGCCCGCCGTCCGGACGCACCCGCCGTGCTCGGTGACGACCTGGAGTGGTCGTACGCGGATCTGGACCGCCGCTCGGATGCCATCGCGGCCGAACTGCTCACCCGCGGGGTCAGGTCGGGAGAGGTCGTCGGTGTCCTCGCGGACCGTTCGGCACTCGGTCTGGCCGGAGTCTGGGGCGTCCTCAAAGCGGGTGCGGCCTTCCTGCCGATCGACGTACGCAATCCCGCGCGCCGGGTCGAGGAGCTGCTGCACGACGCGCAGGCCCGCTTCTGCCTCGCGGAGACGGTCTCGGCGGTCAAGGCGGGGCAGGACAACTGCACGACGATCCTCCTCGAGGAGACGGCGGGCGGCGCCGCGGCGATCGGCCGGGAACACCGGGCGGCTCTGACCGCCGCCGCTCCCGGCCCGGACGATCTGGCGTACGTCATCTACACCTCGGGTTCCACCGGCAGGCCCAAGGGGGTGCAGGTCGAGCACCGCAGCCTGGTCAACGTCGTCGGATGGCTGTCCCCCTTCATGCGGTGCGACGAGGAGACCCGGGCCGCGTACTCCTTCTCGCCCGGCTTCGACCTCTCCCTGATGCAGATCTTCCCGCCGCTGTTGCACGGCGGCGCCGTCGTACCGGTGCCGGGCGAGCTGGACCACGTCAAGCTGCGCGAGATGTTCTCCGGACGGCGGGCCAACACCCTCGGGATGACGCCCACCCACCTCGACCTCGCCGCACGCCTCGGCATCCGTCCCACCGGCATCCGGGCCCTCCAGGTCGGCGGTGAGAACCTGACGGCGGCCGCCGGCCGCCAGGCGCGCGCCTCCTTCGGGCCCGACTGTCTCTTCGTCAACGTCTACGGTCCCACCGAGGCGACGGTGGCCTGTACCGTCGCCGTGATCGGCGACGACGGCGAACGCGGATCCGCGCCGATCGGAATGCCGGTGCACCGCACGTCCGTGGCCGTACTGGACACGCACACCCACACGCACGAAGTCCCGGACGGCGAGCTGGGCGAACTCCACGTCACCGGCGTCCAGCTGGCGCGCGGCTACCTCGGCCGCCCCGACCTGACCGCCGAGCGGTTCGTCTACCTCCCCGACGGCAGGAGGGCCTACCGGACGGGCGATCTCGTGCTGCGCCTGCCCGACGGGCAGTTGGAGTACGCGGGCCGGATCGACGCACAGGTGAAGATCCGCGGCCACCGGGTCGAGCCCGGTGAGGTGGAGGCGGCCCTGGCCGCTCTGCCCGGCATCGCCCAAGCCGCGGTGGTCGCCCGTCGCAGGCCCGACACCGGCGCGCAGGCGCTGTGTGCCTTCGTGGTGCCTGCCGAGGACGGGGCTGCCTTCGACGCGGCGGCCCTACGGGCGGATCTGGAGCAATCGCTGCCGTCCCACCTGGTGCCTTCCGTGATGCGCACGCTCCCCGGGCTGCCGGAGACGGCCAGCGGCAAGACGGATCGCAACGCGTTGCCGAACCCGTTCGACGACTCGGCGGCGCCACCATCGCGGAGCACGGCCGCCCCGGACCTGCCCGCCGGGGGACAGGTGGCAACGGTGACGGCCGGGATCTGGGCCCGTGTCCTGAACTGCGAGACCACGGACCTCAATTCCTCGTCCGACTTCCACGCGCTGGGCGGCGACTCGCTCGCCGTCCTGGAGATGCTGTCCGCACTCGGCGACGAGCTGCTGGGGCAGGACGCGGAGCAGCAGTTCCTGGCCCGGCTGGGGTCCTTGAGCGAGAGGCTGACGCTCGGCCGGGTCGTCGACACCGTCGAGGCGCTGCGGTGCGCCTCATGATCTTCGTCGGAGAGGGCGCACTGCTCTGGCGGGCCGTGCAGCGCACCCTCGACAGCGATCTGGCGGTGGACATGGTGTGCAGCTCCTCCCCCGCTGCCGCGCTCCACGCCCGGCCGGAGGTTCCCGTCCGGGTGGTGGCGGACGTCAATGTCCTCACCGCCGAGCTGGCCGCCGCCAGCACGGACGGTGTCGTCTGGTCGGTCAACAACCGGATGATCTTCCGGACGCCGCTGCTGTCGGCGGGCCTGCGCATCCTCAACATCCACCACGGCCCGCTGCCCGCGTACCGGGGACTGCCCGAGGTGGCCCTGGTGTACGCGATGCTGCGCGGCGAGCGGGAGTTCGCCGCGACGCTCCACCAGGTCGACGAGGGCATCGACACCGGACGCGTTCTGGCCGCCGAGCGCTATCCGATCGGCCCGGACGAGCCGTACCACGTCGTACTGCGCCGCGGACTCCAGACCTGCCACCGGCTGTTCGAGCGCACGCTCCCCCTCGTGGCGGCCGACCCCGCGTGGGCCGGTGGACCCCTCCGGCCCGACAGCACGCACAGCACCGACAGCGGTGGTTACTACGGCCGCAAGGCGTTGGCCCGCCTGCCCCAGTACCGCAACCACCCCGACTTCGCCCGAGCCACCGACCTGGGCTTCCTGGCCGGCTACCTCCCGGAACTCGCCGCCGCCCTGCGTTGACCCCGGCGGCCCTGGTTCTGCCCACACGCGCCCGTCGGGATCGCGAACCGGCAACTTAACCCATTTGGCGTCAGGGGGACCGGGCCGGAGTGGACCTACAAGCCAAGCAGAAGGCAGACAAGCAAGGACAAACTTCCCGCCATCAACAGAAGGAAGCTCGTGATGACCGAGTCAGATCACTCCGGACCGTCGATCCACCCCAATGAGGAAATGGCGAGGACTCCGATCGATGCCTCCTCGTCCGGATTGGCCACATCCATTTCCACTGGCTATCCCTTGTACTCTCTGGAGCTGTCGGACAGGGACTTCTTCTATGGAGGAACGCAAGGGTACGGTGTCTCCCGCTTCCCCAAGGACGGGTCACAGCGGACCTCACTGGGCGCTAACCCCACATACATTTGGTCAATGGTTCGGGATGGCGGTGGAGACACGGGCCGCATTCCGGTTCTCTACATGGCTGATTACCAGACCGACAAGGTCTGGCGCCTTCCGCTGGACCAGGAAACCAATACTGAAGCGCGCTCCATCGCCACCTTGCACAACGCCACCTGTGTGTCAGTGACCACTGACGGTCTGAACGCGGCGGTGACGAACAGGGACGGGCAGCTGTTCTGGATGGATCTGGAGACGGGATATCCGGGCAGCGCACCGGTTGTCACGGGGCTGGGAACCTCGATGAGCGTCGCCCTGGACAACGTGCACCGCCCGAACGCCTACGTCGTCGATCAGGCCGCCGGAGTGCTGTGGAAGGTCTCGACGGAGACGGGCGAAAAGGTCGTGTTCGCCAAGGGTATGACCAGCCCCTACCACGTGTTCTTGCGACACAATTCAGGCGCCGAGAACGCTTACACCTACGCCTACGTCATCTGCGGCAACGGTGATTTGTGGCGAATCCCGGTGGAGGGCCAGACGGTGGCCGGCGCCGCGGTTGGGGGCATGACGGTGTCGCGCGACCGCGATCTGGCCGTCTACAACCTCGGCAATGCCACCGACGTCAAGATCGACAAGGAGGGTGTCGCCTACATCACGAACAGCGGCGGCCAGATCTGGACGGTCAAGGAAGTCGACAACCCCACCCAGGACGGCGGCGCAGCTCCGGTGATCACCGCTCCTGTAAATGGGCACGAGACCGGCCCCACGCCGTACTTCACCGGTACCGCGAAGGTCCCGGCCGGCGGCGGCTACACCATCCACGCCCGCGAGGCGGACACCGTCATCGCGGACGGGGTGCCCATCAGTGCGGACGGGAAATGGGACTTCGTCCGCCGCGCCGAGGCCGGCCCCTGGGTGCCGGGCAACCACCCCGTGACGGTGTCCATCCGCAAGGACGGCAAGGATGTCGCGGCCGCCACCGTGACCTTCGCCACCCGCGGCCTCGCCGTCCCCGGCCCCAACTTCCTCACCCCCAAGGGATACGCGACCACGGGCGCCACGCCCTGGTTCACCGGCAACGTGCCCGTATCGCTCGCGACGGGCACCACGGTCCACGCCGTTGACGAGACGGGCGCCGTCCTCGCGCTCGATGGCGCCGTCGACGCGAAGGGAGAGTGGGGCTTCAGCCGCCCGGGTTCGCTCGGACCCTGGACCGAGGGCTGGCACAGCATCGAGGTATGCGTCCGCCGGGGCGGTGCCCCCATCACCGGAACGAACAGCCTCACCTTCAAGGTCAAGCACTAGCAAGCCGTGGTCACGGCTTGAAGGCAGGACTTCCGTACGGCTCGCCGTTTTCGATGGCATGCCCACCGTGCGGGGGCCCTGCACTGCGGACCGCTCGGCACCTGGATGTCGCCCGGCCTGCCCGAGGGGTTGGAGGACAAGATGCCCGGCACACGAAGTGTTCTCGAGGAGTGCCTCCGAGCCGTGCCCGTCGATCGGGATGTCTCACGGCTGGACTTCGGCACCCCCACTGCCACGCCCCGGCTCAGCACTGGAACGACAGTCAGCCTGACAGTCGTCCCAGGGAACACCACGCCCCTGCATTCCCTGGGAATCTCACCTGCCGGAGCTTTGCTGAGCATTTTCTTTGTGATTGCCATCATCCCAGCCATCCTATTGTCCGCCATGACTCCCAGTGGCGGAAATCCCGCCACACGTGAGGATTGAGCGATGCTTTCCATTATTTCAGCCATTTCGGGCGCACTGGTTGCCGTGATCGGACTATACGTGCTACAGGGATTCCAAGACGACACCGAATCCGGCATTGACGCCATCGGCGGCTGGATATGCAGCTGCTGGATCCTGCTCACTGGATTCCTGGTGGTGATCGACTGGGCCGATGGAGAATCCACAAATCAGAGATCCCTGCCGATAGGTCTGTACATTGCCGATACGATTGGCACGGTTTTCGTTCTACTTTTCCCGTCGCTTTCACTGAAATGGAATCCACGCAACGTGGCAGTCATCGCCACATTCGGCCTTGTTTCCGGGTACGCGTCGTACCTTGCATGGATGTTCCGATAACAAACATCGCGTCGTTCCGGCCACCGCGCCTGTCGAGCGGGTCGAGCGGGCGGGTGAGCGGCTGCAGGAGGGACAGCTGCACGTCGCTCTCGGGGGCCGCGCCACCCGCTCCCTCAGTCTTGAATATGACAGGGGCATATTTTCGGACAACTTTCCCGCGTGAAGGGGGCGCAGCAGAACCATCCACCCCTGGAGATTCTTCGCCAACCAGGCGGATCGGCCGAAAAGTTTGCACACTCCGGACGGAATCGGGGCATCAGGGCGGAAGATCGCGCATTGCGCACCCAGTCTGGACCCTGTCCAGTTTGTTCGATTATGAGTCAACCACCCGAGGTGGAATTCCGGCTCCCCGGGCACGGCCTGTAGGCATGGTGACCAGCGGTTACCCGCACTTTCCCCGTTCACCATTCCTGATCCGGAGCGCCATCACATGCCCGTACGCCAGAACCAGGCCCGGCTCACCTCCGGCGAGAAGCGGCGGTTCGTCGACGCCGTCCTCGCCCTGAAGCGCAACGGAACGTACGACACCTTCGTCGCCACCCATGACTCCTTCATCATGAGCGATACGGATGCCGGTGAGCGGGTGGGCCACCGCTCGCCGTCCTTCCTGCCTTGGCATCGCAAGTTCCTCATGGAGTTCGAACAGGCCCTCCAGTCCGTGGACCCCTCCGTCACACTCCCCTACTGGGACTGGACGGCCGACAACACCGCCGCCTCCTCCCTCTGGGCACCGGACTTCCTCGGCGGCACGGGCCGCGAGAGGGACAGACAGGTGATGGATGGCCCCTTCGCCGCTTCCACCGGCTCCTGGACCATCAACGTCGGCGTCGACGACCGGAAGTACCTGCGGCGCAACCTCGGCGACCTCGGCGTGTCGCTGCCGGCCCGCGAGGAAGTCGACTCGGCCCTGGCCATTCCCGTCTATGACACCCAGCCGTGGAACAGCGCCTCCAAGGACGGCTTCCGCAACCGTCTCGAGGGGTGGCGCGGTTTCCGTGGTCTCGGCCTGCACAACCGGATCCACGTCTGGGTCGGTGGCAACATGGCCACCGGCGCCTCCCCGAACGACCCGGTGTTCTGGCTGCACCACGCCTTCATCGACAAACTCTGGTCGCAGTGGCAGCAGCTCAATCCCGACTCCCCCTACCTCCCGGCCGTTCCCACACCGAACGTTGTGAGCCTGCACGACACCATGCGCCCCTGGAACAACGTCACCCCGGCCGACATGCTCGACCACACCCGGCACTACGCCTACGACGCCCCCGCCTAGGCGACGGAACCGGGCGCCGCGTCGAGTGCGAGTCGCCGGTTCCGCTTTCCTGGCCGATTCGCTCCTGTACACCGTTACCCCCCGCTTGCTGTCATGGGCACTACAACTCTGCCGAGAAGGCGACTCGTGGCATGACCGGAGGCGCATCGTGTTCAACACCCTGGCCATCAGCAGTGCGGCGGCCGTGCTCATGGCCTCACCCCTCACCCCAGCAGCGGGGCCGGCCGGGGACGTTCCGCCCCCGGGGAGGATCACGATCGACATCGTGAGCATCATCGGCTCGGGCTGTCTGCCCGGCAGCGCGGTCATCTCGGTCTCTCCGGACAAGACCGCGTTCACCGTCACCTACAGCAACTACATGGCGAAGGCGGGCGGCGGAGCCGGCCCCACCGACTTCCGCAAGAACTGCCAGATCGGCCTGAACGTCCATGTGCCGCAAGGTGTCACCTACGCAGTCGCTTCGGCCGACTACCGCGGCTTCGCGTCCATCGGGAGGGGCACGACAGCCCTGCAGCAGGCCAGCTACTACTTCCAGGGCATGCAGCAGACGGCTCGCGCGAGCCACCCATTCGCCGGGCCCTTCGAGGACAACTGGCAGGCCAGTGACTCCACCGATGTCGCGGCGCTCGTCTACGCCCCTTGCGGTGAGCAGCGCTACCTGAACATCAACACCGAGCTCCGGGTGAACCGGCCACCGCACTCCGCGGACGCCGGCAGCTTCATCACGATGGACTCCACCGACGGCAACATCAACACCGTGTACCACTTCGCCTGGAAGCAGTGCCCGGCAACTCCCCGGACCGCCAAACTCCCCTGACCCCGGCGACCCCGACGGGCTGCCACTGCTTCCCCGGGGCAGCGGATTCGAAGGCCGTCGGGTCAGGGGAACGCCCCGCCCCACCCGTCAACTACCTCACAGCACCCGTCCCGTGCCTGCTGCGCCAGTCGTAGATGTGGGACGCAACGGCCACTCGGGCGGCGTACTCCGGTGACTCACAGATCTCGACGTACCGGAGGACGTCCGCCTGATGTGCCTTCATCTGGGCGAGGAGGGCCGCGCCGCGCTCGTACGCGCCGTCGATTCCGGCGGCCGGCCGTGGCACGCAGCAGGCCAGACTCAGGATGAACGCCCCCCGTCGGTGCTTGCGCAGCCCGGCCAGAACGGCTTCGTGTCCCGCGATCCTGACATCGTGCGCCGCCCGCATCCGATGGAACACCTCTCCGCCGCCCGCGATGATCGCCCGCATCGTCTCGCGCGCAAGGGGCTCGCGGTCGATCCTGGCGAGGAAGACCTCCAGGCGCTCGGTGGCGTAACGGCCGCGGGCGGCGGCGATCTCCTCCCTGAGGAACTCCGCCGTCTTCGCCAGATCAACGGAGTTCGCCCCCTGGAGGGCGGTCGCGTCCTCGCCGGCCACCCAGTGCAGGAGCGAATAGAGCCTGGCGAGTTCGCGGGAGTTCTCCCGGATCATGTCGAGCCGCGCGGTGTCGGACCGTTCCAGTGCGGCGAGGTCCGCGGCCATGGCCCTCAGCCGGCTGCGGCGCTCCTTGGCGTGCGAGCCGACCGTTGCCTGAACCTGGAGCCCGAACGAGTTCTTGTCCTCCTCCAGCTGGAGCCTTCGCCGCCTGGTCTCCAGGATCCTCTCGCCGAGGCCGAGTACATGGGCATTGGGGTCGCCGGCGGCGATCCGGTGCAGCAGTTCACTCTGCTCGACGACGGCCAGCTTCCTCCGGGCCGTGTCGTCCGGCCTCGTACGCAGGTCCGCCATCAGCTCATGGTGGCCGGGGAGGGAAAGGCCCCAGAGACCGGCCCGGAATCCGCGCAGGTCGGCTTGGCGCTGCGCCTCGCTCTGAACAGCGGCGGCGACGCCACCAGGGGCCGGTGCGGGGGCCGCGGGGCCGCGGCCCCATTCGTCGAGGGCCGCCCTGAGACTCTGGAGCGCCGGGTCCGGTGACGCTCCGCCGAGGAAGGCGGTGGCCGCTCCGGCAGAGGCAGTTCCCTGGACGAGCAGTGCTGCCGAGTGCCCAGCAGTGACCTCGGCACGCCGCTGCGGAACACCGGCGCGGGCGGACACGGTCTTCTTCGGTGGGGTCTCGAACTCAGGCATGGCCAAACCTCGCACTCGGCTGTTCGCCACAAGCAGTCCTGTTTGCAGACCCGTTCGGCGAAATATTCACATGTTCACAATATTGAAACATGTGCAACCCAATGGCGTCCCCCATCCTCTTCCTTGACGGGTCGCTGGATGCTTGAGTGCGTTGAAAACGAGCCGTCCGTGACCCGGCAAGCCGTAGGAGGCGACTCTCGCCACTCTGGCATCAGATCGGCAGTCCATGGACATAGAGCGGCCAGGAGATCAGGTGCCAATTCCCTTGGGCGAGTTCAGCCGTGAACCATCGGGCATCTCAGTAAGGCGCCTCGGCGGTGCAGTGGAGTCGAGCGGTGGCCTGACCATCTGCGTGTTCTGTGGATCGGCTTCTGGGCAGGGCCGGCAATACATGCAGGCGGCGGAAGATTTTGGCCGCGCGTTGGCTGCTCGCCAAATCGGCCTGGTCTTTGGAGGCGCACGCTCCGGCCTCATGGGCGTGATTGCCGATACGGTTCTCGCGCAGAAGGGCAGAGTGGCCGGGGTGATACCCCAGGGCCTCGTGGACCGGGAACTCGCCCACTTGGAGGTTTCGCCGCTCTACGTGGTCCAGGACATGCATCAACGGAAGGCGCAGATGGAGAAGCTTTCCGACGGCTTCGTGGCGCTGCCCGGCGGTTCCGGGACCTTGGAGGAGTTGGCCGAGGTATGGACTTGGGGGCAGCTCGGCCTGCACGGTAAACCGTGCGGTCTGCTGAACGTCGCCGGCTACTACGATCCTTTCGTCGCTTTCATCGACCACATGTCCAAGGAGGGTTTCCTCGCCGCGCCCTACCGGGACATGGTCTTGATTTCTTCTGATCCCGAAGACCTCCTGGATCAGATGGCGGCCTATCAGCCGCCGCCAGTCAAGTGGTTGAGTGCGGCTGCAGGCAGTTCGGAAGCAGGCTGCTGAGTACCGGCGAATCTGCGATGCGCTCCATCGAGCCTCCGCCTTGGCTACCGCCGGAGCCGAACGCGCTGCCGCAGTGGCAGTCTCTGGTGTACGAGCACCTCGGGACTCGCGAGGCCGCGCAGGCACTGGGCCGGACGGGCCGGCGAACTGGCAACGGCCTGGCGATTGATCAGCCAAGGCGGCAACCGGTTGGCCGAGACCGAGACCGAGCAACTGTCCCCGCGGCCCACTCCGACCGCGCACGCGACTAAGGACGCTGCCACATCGTCCGGGCGCCGAGCGCCGCACTGGGTGTACCGCCGGCCGGTGCGTCTGCCCCGCCACAGTCACTGCATGAACCCCCGCGGCCACCCGGACGGCTCCTGCCAGCACGTGGAACGCATCATCCTGCCGGATTCTCCATGAGGTGATCCGCAGACGCCCCGGGCCACGGCTCCGGGCCTCGCGGTGACGGCCGTACTGCTCGTGCGCCGAATCTCCCGGAGGCTCGGCCGTATCGAAGGTTGACGAATTCATCCTGAAGTTGATCGTCGCCCATTCAATCGATTCGAGCCTCGGAGGCCCGCCGCCGTAGGCCAAAGGATGATCCGGTCGAAGCCTTGGATGACAAATTCTGTGGCGAACTCCCAGAATCCCTGCATTCGTTTGACACGGAGCCGACGGCTTGAACATGATCCAGCCAGAATCCACAGTCGAATGCTGGCAATACGTCAGATGCACGGCCAGAGAAACATGTTCAGGCCCGACGGTTGGTGTGCTCTTCCCCTCCCCACAGGAGAAGAGCGGTCCGTGAAACGGCTTCCCCCGCGGGAAAACTCGAAGAAGGAGGGCTGGATGCCTACCTACCTGTCTCCCGGCGTGTTCGTAGAGGAGAGCGCGGGCGGCTCCCGACCAGTGGAGGGCGTGGGCACGGCTGTAGCCGCGTTCGTCGGCTTCGCCGAGCAGGGGCCCCTCAACGAGCCGGTCCGCATAACCAACTGGGGCCAGTTCAGCAGGACCTTCGGTGACTTCATCGACGACTCCTACCTCGCGCACTCCGTCTACGGCTACTTCGCCAACGGCGGCGGCACCTGCTACGTGGTCCGTGTCGGCGGGAGTTCGGCGGCCGGTGACGCCGCCGAGGGTGCCCGGGCCCTGGGCGCTGCCCCGGCGCAGCCGCTCGGCGGCTTCCGCGTCGCCGCCCTGGCTGCTGCCGCCGGCCGTGACATCTCGGTCGACGTGAAGAAGAAGCCGGCCGACCCCAAGGCCAAGCGCCCCGCGGCCGGTGCCACTTCCGCCTCCGCCTCCGCCTCCGCCTCGGACAAGGCGAAGACGGCCAAGGAAGGCGACGCGCCCGAGACCGACGACGGCGCTGACGGTGGCGGCGACATCTTCACCTTCACCGTCAAGGTCGACGGCTCCGCCGCCGAGAGCTTCGACGTCTGCGCGGAAAAGTCCTCGCCCGCGTACGTGGTGACGCAGGTCAAGGAGCGCTCCCGGTTCGTCATGGTGGAGGAGGCCCCCGCCACGACCGGTGCCGCGCTCGCACTGCCCGACTCCTCCACGTTGGCGCTGCCCGCCGCCCCGGCGCCCGGCGCCACCGGCGCGCAGGTCGCCGCCAAGGATGTCGTCGGCCGCTACGTCGGCAAGGTCAGCGACCGTTCCGGCCTGTCGGGCCTGGAGGCCATCGACGACGTCACCATGGTCGTCGCCCCCGACCTGATGGCCGCGTACGAACGGGGCGACCTCAGCCGCGAGCAGGTCAAGGCCGTCCAGATGGCCATGATCAACCACTGCGAGAACATGGCCAACCGCATGGCCGTCCTCGACCCGCTGCCGGACATGGGCCCCACCGAGGTCTACGAGTGGCGCCAGAACGAGGCGGGTTTCGACTCCAAGTACGCCGCCCTGTACTACCCGTGGATCCAGGTCGCCGACCCGTCCTCCGGCAAGGGCTTCCTGATGCCGCCGTCCGGCCACGTGGCTGGCCTGTGGGCCCGTAACGACGAGGCCCGCGGCGTGCACAAGGCCCCGGCCAACGAGGTCCTGCGGGGCGCGCTCGACCTCGGCATCCAGGTCACCAAGGGTGAGCAGGAGCAGCTCAACCCGGCGGGCGTCAACTGCATCCGCAGCTTCCCCGGCCGCGGCATCCGCGTGTGGGGTGCGCGCACCCTCTCCAGCGACCCGGCCTGGCGCTACCTGAATGTCCGACGCCTCTTCAACTACCTGGAGGAGTCGGTCTACCTGGGCTCGCAGTGGGTGGTCTTCGAGCCCAACAACGAGCGCCTGTGGGCCACCATCCGGCGCAACATCGCCGCGTTCCTCACCAATGAGTGGCGCAGCGGCGCCCTCTTCGGCAGCTCGCCGGAGGAGGCCTTCTACGTCAAGTGCGACGCGGAGACCAACCCGCCGGAGGTCATCGAGTCCGGCCAGGTCATCTGCGAGATCGGCGTGGCCCCGGTGAAGCCGGCGGAGTTCGTCGTCTTCCGGATCTCGCAGGAGTCCCTTTCCGGTGCCGGAGCGGGCGAGTGACCCGGTGACCCGGTGACCCGGCAGCTTCGCCACCGCCCGCCCGCACATCCCTTTCGCACGACCCGAACGATAGGAGCCTGTCATGTCTGAGAACACCTCCACCGGTGCTCTCTTCCTGGCCAACACCTTCACCATCCAGATCGACGGCATCAAGCTGGAATCGCTCAAGAGCGTCAGCGGCCTGAGCCTGGACGTCGACGTGGTCGTGAGCGAGAGCGTCGCCGAGAGCAACGGGTCGCACTTCACCAAGAAGGTGCCCGGCAAGAAGAACGTTCCCAGCATCACGATCGTCCGTGGGCTGGACAAGAACCAGGCCCTCACCGACTGGATCTCCAAGTCCCGCGCGGAGACGATCAGCGAGGCGAAGAAGAACGTCACCATCGTCTTCGAGGACAGCGAGAAGAAGGAGAAGCGCACGGCCACGCTCGGTGGGGTATGGGTGAGCAACTGGAGCGTCAGCGACCTCGGCGCCGGCCAGTCGTCCGAGGTCGACGAGACCGTCGTACTCCAGTGTGACACCATCGAGTTCAAGTGAGGCGAGGGCGCGTAACCGAGGCGGGGCTCCCCTTCACCGGGGTGCCGGCACCGGCCGCCGCGCCCGCTCCTTCCCGTGAGAGTGCCGCAGGCCCGCACGGCGGGTCTGCGGTGCTGCGCACCGAGTTCCCCTTCACGCTGCCGCGCGGCTACGTGGACCGGCAGGGCACGGTGCACCGGGAAGGCGTGATGCGCCTGGCCACCGCCCGCGACGAGCTTCTCCCGCTCACCGACATGCGGGTGCGGGAGAACCCCGCCTACCTCTCGGTGGTGCTGCTCGGCCGGCTCATCACGCGGCTCGGCACGCTGACGGACGTCGATGCGGAGACGGTGGAGCAACTGTTCGCCGCCGACCTCGCCTTCCTCCAGCGGTTCTACGAGAAGATCAACACCGACGGCACCTCACTCGCCTCGACCGTGTGCCCCGGCTGCCACCACGAGTTCGACGTGGACATGGGCAGCCGCCTGGGGGAATGAAGGTGTACGCGGCCGAGGACCTGCGCTCCGAGATCGCGTACATCGCGTACCACTTCCACTGGCCGCACGGCGAGCTCCTGGACCTCGACCACATCCAGCGCCTCGCCTACATCCGCCAGATCACCCACATCAACCAGCGTCTTGCAGACGGGACTCACTGACATGCTGCAGCGGATCACCGGTGGCGGCCGCCGCGCGGGCCGCCGGGGGGCGGCGCCGACCGACGCCGTGGACACCGTGGATGCCGCGGTCCCGGCAGTGGAACGCGTCCCCGCGGTACTGGCGCGGGCCGTCCGTGCGGTGACGGCCGACGGCGTGCGGCCGGTCACGGACGCACGGTGGGTGACCGAACGGCTGGCGGCCTTCCAGGACCACCGACTCTCCGGTGAGCTACGAACGGTGATGGACCGTGAGCCTCCGCTGGTGTTCCGCGCGCGGGCGGGGCAGTGGGACGCGTCGCTGACGTACCGGCCTGCGGCGCAGCTGTACTGGCGGCCGACGGCGGGCGCGGATACCGCCCCCGCTTCGGAGCGCGGCCGGTCCGAGCAGCCGTCGGACACCGGGCCGCAGACGGATGCGCGGCCGCGGCGGCGACAGGGCCGTGCCTCGCTGTCGGCCGACACACCGGTCGACAGCGCGGCCGGCACACCGGCCGACGCTGCACGAGCCCTCCGTTCCGGGAGGCACGTACCCCATGCCCTGGCGGCGAAGCCCTGCGAGACGGCTCACCCGACACCGCAGGGGCAGCCCGACGCCCCCGGCCGCCGCCTCCCCCGATGGCTCC
This sequence comes from Streptomyces sp. GL_140, assembly GCF_057834465.1. Classification (NCBI taxonomy): domain Bacteria; kingdom Bacillati; phylum Actinomycetota; class Actinomycetes; order Kitasatosporales; family Streptomycetaceae; genus Streptomyces; species Streptomyces sp. GL_140. Next base: position 173,841 of record NZ_JBYQMJ010000002.1, on the reverse strand, counting down.
GCGCGGCGCTCACGTCCGCGTCCGTCCCGTCCCACCGCTCCCCGGCGCGCCCCGCGCACGCTACGGAGCACCTCCCGCTCACGCCGCGCCACGAACCGCGTACCCCGGACCGCATCACGGCCGACGACCCGGCAGGATCCGAACGAGACGGCCTGAAGGCCGCGCCCAACCCGGCCCACGCCAGCGCCGACGCGAACCCCTCCGGCGCCGACCCGCAGCCGCCCACCCGGACACCCGCGCAACACCTGACCCTCCCGGCGACCCCCGCCCGGCACTCCGCCGCTACAGCGAACGCCCGCCCCCAGCAGCAACCGGACACCACTACCGCCGCACCCCGAACCGCAGCCACGACCCCATCAGATGTCCGGCCCAACCCGGCCCACGCAGCCGTCGACACCCGTCGCCCCGCTACGCGCCCGCCCACCGGGGCACCGACGACACGGCCCCGGAATGTCCCGGCCGACGACCCGGCAGGATCCGAACGAGACGGCCTGGAGGCTACGCCCGACCTGGACCGCGCCAGCGCCCTCGCCGACGTGCACACCTCCCGCGCAAACCCGCAGCCGCCCACCCGGACACCCACGCAACGCCTGACCGCACCGACGGCCACCGCCCGACACTCCACCGCTGCCGCGGACGCCCGCCCCCCGCAGGGAGCGGACACTGCTACCGCCGCACCCCGAACCGCAGCCACGACTCCATCAGATGTCCGGCCCGACCCGGCCCACGCAGCCGTCGACACCCGCCGCCCCGCTACGCGCCCGCCCACCGGGGCACCGACGACACGGCCCCGGAATGTCCCGGCCGACGTGGACGCCGCCTCCGATCACGGGCCCGCGTACGACGCCGCGACACCATCAGCAGCTGCGCCGCCCCATGCCACCACCGGCGCGGCAGCAGCGGTGACGGCCGAGCCCACCCAGCCTTCGGCACGCCCCATGGCACCCCGAAGCGCTGCGGTGAGCACAGAGCTCCCAGCAGCGCAGAGCTCCCACACGGGCCCGCCGGTGCAGGGGACCACGGACGGACAGGCCGTCCCGGCCCCGGCCAAGGCGGTACGAGCTGCCGCGTCGCACTCCGGCCACGGCGCACCCCTGCGCACGCCGAGCCTCGAACACTCCGAGGCCCTCGGCCTCCCCCTCCCGCACCGGCCCACCGGCGCGCGCACCGCCGCAGCAGAGGAGAAGGCCTCCGGCTCCGGGAACGCCGGTGTGACCACGACCAAGGCGGTACGGGCGACGGGTACGGACGTCCCGGTCCGTACCCCGGACCGTGCCGCACTCCACCGGCAGAACACCGCCGCATCGGCCGTCGGTCCTTCGCCCGACGCCCGCCCGGTGTCGGAGCCCGAGTCTGCGCAGGCGGGCACGCCGACCGGTGCCGATACCCGGAGCCCCGTACGCCGCCGTAACCGGCCGACCGAAGCCAACGCCGCCGGCGCGAAAGCGAACCCTTCTTCGGCCGCGCCCGCGGCAGCGCGGACGACCGCACCGAATCCGGACTCCGAAGGCCACAGCCTCCCCCTCGCCCGTCAACCGGCCACTACCCAGGGCTGGGGAGCTGTCGGTACCGCTACGGCCGACCGGCAGACCCCCGTCGAAGAGCACTCCGACGCGATCACGGCCGGGCCAGGGCGGGAGGCGGACGCACAGGCCCCCGGCCCCGCCGCTCCGCTGCACGTCCAGACCCCCTATCGCCCCTCCCTGGACGGCCTTCCGCTCGCCGAGCGGGCCCCCAGCATGCGACCGGACACTCGATCGGCCCGGCCCGCCGACGGAGGCAATCGTCCTGCCGGAGGGCCTGAGGCGGCCGCCCCGACCCAGACTTCGACCCAGAATTCGACCCGGGCTTCGACCCGGACTCCGGACATGGCATCGGCCCCGACGAACGGGGCGAACACCGGCTCGAGCCCAGCCCCTCAGTCCGCCGGAACCCATGCCCGAGCCGTCGATGACCGGCCCACCACCCACGAACGTGGTCGGACGGCCGGGGTCAAGACGGCCCACCCCGGCGGCACTCTCGACCCCCGCGCCCAGCCGAACACTCGAACCACCGTCGAAGCCCATGCGGTGCAGGGGACGGACGCGCCGAGTCCAGGTCCCTCGGCTCCCCTTCGTGCCCGGAACCCCGGGCACCCCGTCGTACCGGACCTCCCCCTCGCCCCGCGGGCCGCTGCCGCCGCAGACGAGGCGGTGCCTGCGAATGCACCGGCCTTCGAGAGGCCGGATGCCCCAGCGGAACGGACGGGCCCCGACCAGCCGCAGCCCGCGACGACGGCCGTGGAAGGAGTTGTGCACCGCGCCGCGAAGGCGGATGCCCGCCGCCCACACGCTGCAGATGACAACGCACTGCCCACGCCGTCCGGCACACGCTCGCCCGCGGCAGCCTACGGCGACACGGCCGAAGCGCTACGGGAGCCCCACGCCCCGTACCCGGCTGCGCCTGCGCCCGTGAACGTCACCGGCCCGTCCTACGCGGACACACGCGTCCGGTCGCGTCGCCCGGACCTCACGCGCCCCGGGACGTCGGAGGACACCGACGCCGTCGCACCGGACCCACCACTCTCCAGTCCGGCAGACCGGGCCACCGGTGCCGCGACGCGCGATGCCGAGCCGGAACAGCCTCGCCCGGCCTCCGGCGCGGGCAGGGGCCGGGGCACGCAGCGCCCGGAGGCGGGCATGGTGCGCGCGCCCGCCACGGGGCTTCGGGGCGCAGCCGCGCGACGCCCCTCCGTCGGCAGACTCGCGCCCACCCCGCGACCCGGTCGCCGCCCCGATGACCCGAGCGGTTCGTACGGCGCCCTCGGCACGGAGTTGCCCGGCGGCAGCGCACCGTTCACCCGGCCCGATCCTGCGCCCGTCGGCGACGACATCAGCACCGGCACCGGCGCGTACCCCGTGTTCCGCGCCTTCGGTACGCGTTCGCCCGCCGTCCGCGCTCCGGCGCCATCGGGCGAGCCGGCCCGTGCGGACGTCGCCGCCTCGGTGGTCTGGGGCATCCCGCCGGTCCTCCTCGACAAGGAAAAGGGGGCCTAGCCATGGCCGACCCATCAGCGCAGGCCATCTCCGTCCACCGGTTCGCCCTGTCGATCGACGGCAAGAATCTGGGCTTCTTCTCCCGGTGCACCGGGCTGGCCCTGTCGGTCGAGGTTGACAAGGTGACAGAGGGCGGCATCAACGACTCGCCGACCTACCTCAACAACCGCATCACGTACTCACCCCTCGTCCTGACCCGCCCCATCACGGGCAAGTCGATGGAGGCGTGCCAGTGGGTCCAGGACTCGGTGCGCAAGGCGGACCGTCGGACGGGACAGATCTCCTGCATCGGCGAGGACGGCAAGACCGTGGCCAAGTGGGACCTGCTCGACGTGATGCCCGTGGCGTGGCGGGGTCCGAGCCTGGACGCCGCGGGCGGCGGGGTCGCGATGGAGGAGATCGAGTTCATCCACAGCGGGTTCTTCCCAGCCGGGCAGACCTAGGCCGTCTCTTCCGGATCTTGCCGGGCCCGCGCCGCCCGGCAGCGCACCGAGGCACGGCACCGGACGACGCGGACCTGACCGGCAAGATCCGGAAGAGACGACCTAGAAGAGGAGGCGACGTGCCGGAGAAGAAGATGGTCAAGGCCACCTTGGAGATCTACGCCCCGCCGACGGGCGGAGGGACGGATGCCACGCGGCGCGAGGAGATCGCGCTCCAGTTCAATCCGGCAGAGCTCTCCCTGGTCAAAGAGGTGTCCTGGGTGCGGCACAACGCGCGGCTCGCGCAGCACACCTCGGTGCCGGAGTTCACCGGCAGCCGACCTCGGGTGCTGACGATGTCCGTCGTCCTCGACGAGAAGGACAAGCAGGGCCAGTCCGTCGATCAGCGGGTGTCCAAGCTGCTGGCCTGCTGCACGCCCACCGAGAGCAGCCGTTCGGACGACCAGCCTTCGCCGCCCTGGGTCAAGTTCCGCTGGGGGAGCTTCGATTCGGTGTCCTTCATGGCCTTCCTCAGCAGCGTCCGGGCCACGTACACCCGGTTCTCCGCCGAGGGGGATCCGCTGCGCGCGATGTGCGAGATCACCCTGGAGGAAATCGGCAGCACCACGAAGGGGCAGAACCCGACGTCCGGTTCGCCCGGCTCCCGGCAGTCCTGCGTGCTCGTACGCGGGGACTCCCTGCAGTCCGTGGCCGTGCGCAGCACCGGGCGCGCCGGTGACTGGCGGGCGATCGCCGAGCTCAACGGGATCGACGACCCGTCAAAGGTCAACCCCGGGCAGGTGCTGTTGCTGCCGGGATCCGCCGACTACTGATCGGGGCCGGCCGCCGCCCGGCGCCGAAGCTCCGAGCAGCACCCCCTGTACCTCCGCCGCCCGCACACGTAAGGACCACGCACATGACCGGCCGTCACACCGCTGGACTGGGCATCCGGGTCGACGGCCGCCGTCTGCCGCCGGCCTTCGACCTCGCTCTCGCCTGGGCGTCCGTGGAGGAGAACGGAAAGGACTCGGCCGCCGCCGAGTTCGGCTTCCGGGACCCGCGCGAGGCGTCCCTGCTCGCCGAGACCGGAATCGGGTTCGGCAGCAGGATCGAGCTGACCGCTTTCGCGTCCGACGGCAAGCACGATCTGTTCGAGGGCGAGGTCACCGAGTGCGAGGCCCGGGCCACCGCGGACGTCGGCGGGCGGGCGGGCGGCGGCAGTGGTGTGCTCACGGTGATCCGGGCCCAGGACCATGCGCACCGGCTGCGGCGCGGTACCAGGACGCTGGCCTACCACGAGATGTCTGCCGCCCAGATCGTCCAGAAGGTGGCCGACCTGGCCGGGGTGCGGACGGGAACGGTCGACGGCACGCGGTTGGTGTACCCGTTCCTCACCCAGCCCGCCATGTCCGACTGGGACTTCCTGGCCCACCTCGCCCGCGAGAACGGCCGGGATCTCTTCTTCCGTGACGGCGAGCTCCAGTTCCTCAAGCCCGCGCGGGCCTCCGACGCACCCGCGACGGGGACGCCGGCCCGGCAGAGCCCGTTCGCCCTCCAGTTCGGCGAGAACCTGGTCAAGGTCAGTTCGGCGGCCTCCCTCGACGGCCAGGTGAAGAAGGTGGCGGTGCGCGGCTGGGACCCCGGCCGCAAACAGCCGTTCGCGGCCGAGCACGCCCCGGGGCAAACGGCGCGGCACAGCGGCGCGTGGAAGGCGGACGCCTCCGCGGTGCGCGGGGAGCCGCTGGTGCTGGCGGGGCTGCCGCGCGGTACGCAGGACGAGGCCGAGCAGCTCGCCGGGACGATGTCCCAGGAGGTTGCCGCGGGGCTGACCCGGCTGCGGGCGGTGGTGCGCGGGGAGCCGCGGTTGCGGCTGCGCTCGGCGGTGTCCCTGACCGGTCTGGGCAAGAAGTTCGAGGGCCGGTACACCGTCACCTCCGTACGGCACGAGTACCACCCGGAATCGGGCTATCTGACGGAACTGACCGTCGACGAGGGCGCGGACTCCGCGGCCGCCGGGCGTCCCGGTGACGGCGAGGCCGGGTTGCGCCGCTTCTACGGGCTGCTGCCGGGCACGGTCGTCAACATCAAGGACGAGCAGGAGCAGGGCCGCGTCAAGGTCCAGCTGCCGTGGCTGTCCGCGGAGTACGAGAGCAACTGGGCGCGGACCGCGCAGCTGGGCGGCAGCCGCGGCCACGGCGTGGTGCTGCCGGAGGTGGGCGACGAGGTGCTCGTCGGCTTCGAGCACGGCTGCCTCGACCGGCCGTACGTCCTGGGCGGGCTGTACAACGGCGTGGACAAGCTCGCCCCGCACCACCTGGACCTTGTCGACGGAGGCAAGGGCGCCACCAACCGGCGGTCCTTCGCCTCGAAGGAGGGCCACCGGCTGGAGCTGCTGGACGCGGGCGGTCCGGGCATGGGCGCCACGCTGATCACCGGTGACGGCAAACTCCAGATCCGGCTCGACCAGCACGACACCGTGGTCTCGATCAAGAGCGACGGCAAGGTCGAGATCACCTCCGCCAAGGGGATCACCGTCGACGCCGGCACCTCGGACCTGGACCTCAAGGGCCGGAAGGTCACGGTGAACGCCACGGAGAGCTTCGCGGTGTCCGGCGCGAAGATCAATCTCGATGCCTCGGCCCGCCTGGAGGCCACCGGAGCAACCGTGAAGGTCTCGGGCAGCGCTCTCGCGGAGATCTCCGCCGCCCTCGTCAAGATCAACTGACGCCCCGCCACTCTCACCGAAGCCGACGACCCGAGGACCCGACCAATCGCCCCATCGCCCCATCGACCCATCGACCGACCCCCCTCCACCGGAAGGAGAACGCGACCATGCCTCCCGCAGCACGCATAGGCGACCCCACCCTCCACGGCGCCGCCGCCGGAGTGGTGACCGGCCCGCCGATGGCGGTCAACGTCCTGATCGGAGGCCAGCCGGCCGCCGTGGCCGGATCGCTGGCCACCTGCATCGGCCCCCTGCACATCCCGCCGATCCCGCCGGTTCCGGTGGTCGCCGTACGGAAGGTGCTCATCGGCGGCATGCCGGCCGCGGCGATGGGCGACACCATCGCCTGCGGCGGCGGCATCATCGCCGTCGGCTGCCCGACCGTCATGATCGGAAGCTGAGCCGCGTGTCCGACTTCTTCATCGGTCGCGGCTGGGCCTTCCCGCTGGGTGTGAGCCCCTCCGGCGGGGTGGCGATGGCCGGCGGCTCCGCCGACGTCGAGCAGGCCATCCGCCTGATCCTGGGGACCGAGCCCGGAGAACGGCCCATGCGGCCGGAGTTCGGCTGCGCGATCCGCGACCGGGTCTTCGGCTCGTTCGACGCCTCCAGCAGCGGGGCCATCGCCCACGAGGTACGCCGGGCGCTGGAGCGCTGGGAGCCGCGGATCGTCGTGCGCGACGTCAGCGTGGTCCAGGCAGCCGGACACCAGGAGGTGCTCGACATCCAGGTCGACTACCAGCTGGCCGGCACCAACAGCCGCCGCAATCTGGTCCATCCGTTCTACGTGATCCCCGCCCACGACGGCGGCGGGGCCGCACGCCCCGAGCACCCCGGCGGCGAACCCCGGAGGGAAGACGATGTCTCTGCCTAGCCCCCACCTGGACGACCGCCGGTTCCAGGATCTCGTCGACGACGCCAAGCGCTTCATCCAGCGCCGCTGCCCCGAGTGGACCGACCACAACGTCTCCGACCCCGGTGTCGCGTTGATCGAGGCGTTCGCGCAGATGGTCGACCAGCTCTCGTACCGGCTGAACCGGGTCCCCGAAAAGATCCACCTGGAGTTCCTCGAACTGCTGGGCGTGCAGCCGACCGCCCCTCAGGCGGCGCGAACGGAGCTCACGTTCCACCTCTCCGCCCCCCAGCGGGCGGATGTGGCCGTCCCGGCCGGGGCGGAGGTGGCCACCCCCCGTTCGGGCAGCGCCGCGGCACGGGTGTTCACCGTCGACCGGCAGCTGGACATCGTGGCGACCGAGCTGCGCCACATCGGCTCGGCGCCCGCGGGACAACCGCCCGAGCTGGTCACCGAACGGTTCGCCGCCGGAGAGCCTGTCACCTGCTTCGCCCAGCCGCCGGTACCCGGAGACGCGCTGCTGGTGGGCCTGTCCCAACCCGCACCGCGCTGCGCGGTCGCCTTGCGCGTGGAATGCGCGACGGACGGAGTGGGAGTGGACCCGCGGCGCCCTCCGAGGATCTGGGAGGCGTGGTGCGGCGACGGCTGGATGCCGTGCGAGGTGGAGAGCGACGGCACGGGCGGCCTGAACCGGCCCGGCGAGATCGTGCTGCACGTGCCCGACTGGCACACCGCCTCGCTGATCGGCCGCCGCCGGGCCGGCTGGCTGCGCTGCCGGATCACCGAGGGCCGACCGGGGCAGTCCCCGTACTCCTCCTCCCCCAGGATCAGCTCCCTGGAGGCGTACACCGTGGGCGGGACCACGAGCGCACAGGAAGGCGAAACGATTCCGCACGATGAGCTCGGCGTCTCCGACGGCACGGCGGGCCAGTCCTTCACGGTCCACCGCACCCCGGTGGTCGCCGGATCGCTTCGCGAGGTCGCCGTGGACACCAAGGCCGGCCGCCAGCTGTGGAAGGTGGTCCCCTCCTTCGCGGACTCCACACCCACCGACCGTCACGTGACCGTCGACGAGGCGGGCGGCACCGTCCGGTTCGGCCCGTCCGTCCGACAGCCGGACGGCGAAATGCGCCAGTACGGCGCCGTACCCGAGATCGGCACCAGGATCACCGCCGGCGCCTACCGACGCGGTGGTGGCCGCGAGGGCAACGTGGCCGCATCGGCGCTGACCGTGCTGCGCACCCCCCTCGCACTGGTCTCATGGGTGGAGAACCGCAAGCCCGCGACCGGCGGGGTCGACGCCGAGTCGGTGGACCACGTACGGCGACGGGCCGGCCAGTGGCTGCGGACCCAGGACCGGGCCGTCACGGCCAGGGACTACGAGTCGATCGCGGCCGCGGCCTGCCGGAACGCGGGCCGGATCGACTGCGTGGCCGAGCCGGCGGGCTCCGACCGGGCAGGACTGGTGCGGATACTGATCGTCCCTCAGGTACGGGATGTGCGCGAGGAGAACAGCTGGCGGGAGCTGGTGCCCTCCGAGGAGATGCTGCTCTCGGCCGCGCGTGCAGTCGAAGCGGCGCGTCCGCTCGGCACGACGGTGTCGGTGAGCGGCCCCGCGTACCAGGGCGTGACCGTAGTCGCCGAGGTCGAGGCGGTGAAGGGCGCGGACCGGGCCGGGGTCAAGGAACGGGTACTGCGCGCGCTGTACGAGTGCCTGAGCCCGCTGCCGTCCGCGACCGCCTCCGCCGGCGCATCCGCCACCGCCCGTTCGGGCTGGCCACTGGGGCGGGCGCTGCGGCTGAGCGACCTGTACGCGGTCGCCGCACGCTGCGAGGAGGTCGAATCGGTGATCAAGCTGGAGATGTACGCGGCGGACATCGGCAGCGGCGAGCGGCAGCCCGCGGCCGATCGCATCGACGTGGGCCCGGCAACGCTGTTCCTGTCCTTCCGCCACCAGGTTGCCGTGAAGAACGCGCGCTGAGCATGCGGACCTGTTGGAACGAGGACAGCCGTGACCACGAGGGCGGCCGGCCGACGAATGAGAGACGGACGGGAACAGATCCATGGAGAAGCTGTCGTCACCTGCGAGCGCGGCATCCCGGGCGGTCGCGGGAGCGCGGGCCGGTACGCCCGTTCCGGCGCCCGGGCAGCCGTCGGACCTGCCCCCGCTGGTTCCCGGGAGCCGCTCGCTCCGCGCGATCCTGCCGGAGGGCTACCGGCAGGGCGACTTCGCCGACCGGTTCATCACCGGGTTCGACGACACCCTGGCACCGCTGATCACGGCGCTGGACTGCCTGGACGGGTACTTCAGCCCGCGCACCGCCCCGGACCACTTCGTCACCTGGATGCTGAGCTGGTCCGACACCTCCCTGCCCCCGTGCGTGGGCTCCACGGGACGGCGCAACGCGCTGCTGCTCGGACACCGGCTGCACGGGCTGCGCGGCACGGCCGCGGGACTGGAACTCCTGGTGCGCACCGTGCTGGGCGGGCGGTTGGAGCTCACCGAGTCGGGTGGGACGCACTGCACGACCGGGCCCGACGACCCCGGAGTGCCGGTGCCCGCCGGGGCACGCGCGCACGTACGGGTACTGCTGCCGTACGGGATGTCGGCGGGGCGCCCGGGGGTGGTGGAGGACGTGGAGGAGCTGGTCCGCGAATGGATCCCGGCGCATGTCGGGGCCGAAGTGACGGTCGAGGACGACGAGGACCCGCTGCTGGCGCGGGGCATGGTGGGGGGTACGCACTGATGGGGACGAACTCGTCCGGGCACGGGGACCGACGCATGCCCGGGGACCAGGGCATCTGCCGCAGCTGCGGGGCGGCGACCTACCCCGGGGAGATGTTCTGCGTCTCGTGCGGCGCGTACATGGGATGGGACACGACCGGAGGCAGCCCGACGGTCGTGCCGGAGCCGGTCCGCACGGAGGCGGCACCTCCCGGCCCGTGGGGCCCGGAGTACGGACGCGGCGACGGGCCCGCGGGGTACGGACGCGGCCACGGACTCCCGGGGTACGTGCCCCAGCCGGAGTTCAACACCCCGGCAGAAACGGGACCGTGGGCTCCGCCCGACCGGCCCGAGGCAACAGGACGACGGGGACGACATGCCGCGCCCCGGTCCCCGCACCCCGTGGCACCGGCCGCCGCCCGGTCCGTCGCCCCCGAACCCCTGGCGGCGCAGACCCAAGTGATCAGGGGCGAGGTGGTGCTCTGGACCACTCTGCCCGAGGAGCCGGGCGTACCAGGGCACCTGCCGCGGGATGCCACTTCCGCCGACGCGATGCCGCCCCTCCTGCTGTGCCCGGCCTGCCGATCCCACAACGCCGAGAACCGCACGTACTGCCGGCCCTGCGGCACCCTGCTGCGCCCGGACCCCGGACCCCCGGACCTCACGCGCTGGCAACAGCTGCGCGAGAAGTACCTGGAGAGGCCCGACATCTGGCACTGGGACCGCCGCCTGGCCGTCATCGCCGCCGCGTTGCCGGTGTGCATGGTGGCCGGGATGTCGCTGGGCAGCGCGGCCGCGGCGGTGGAGCGCGCCGTACCCCTGGTCAAGGACCGCTTCCTGTCCCAGTACGCGGTCGCGCCGGACTCCGTCTCCGCGTCCAGCTCGGCCAAGGGATTCGAGGCCAACCTCGCCTCCGACGGCATCGACAACAAGGCCTGGGCCCCCAAGGGCACCGGCCAGGACGCCGTCGGCCAGTACTGGACGGCCAAGTTCCAGACGCCCTTCCGCCTGACCTCCCTGGTTCTCATCAACGGCGCGTCCGCAACGCCCGGGCAGTTCTTCGAGACCGGCCGGCCCACGCGCATCACCGTCTCGGCGACCACGGACCAGGGGATCGTGCGGAAGGAGATCACGCTCGGCGGCCAGCCCGGCCCGCAACGCTTCGACCTGGGCATCGACAACGTCGTCGCCGTACAGGTGCAGATCGACGCCGTCCACCCTGGGCTCAAGCCCGGCATGCCCGTGGCCATGGCCGAGATCCAGTTCTTCAGCAGGCAGGGGTCATGAGCGTACGGGCCGAACTGACCGTTCCCGAGGGCGTGATCACGCCGGGCGGTTCTCTGACGGCGCACCTGAACGTGTGGAACGAGAGCCGGGTCGTCGACGCCTACCGGCTCCGGCTCATCGGACCACCGGCCGAGTGGCCCGACACCGAGGCGGATCTCGGCCGGCTAGCCGTCTACCCGGGCAACCACGAGAAGATCAACATCCCGATCACGCTGCCGCGCGAGAGCAGCCTCGCACCCGGAATGCTGACCTTCGCCGTCCTCGTCGCCTCGGTGGAGGACCAGGGCGCGGTGGCCGTCCCCGAAGCCGCCATCAACGTGGGCGAGTTCCACGACATCGCGCTGGCACCGGTCCGCCCGCGCACGGGCGGGGCCCTGCGGGCGAGCAACCTGATCGTGGTGGAGAACACCGGGAACGCGACGACGACCGTACGGCTGCAAGCGGCGCCCGAGGCCGAGGACGCGACCGTACGGCCCCACCTGCGGCGCACCCGGCTGCCCCTCAAGCCCGGCGAGCGGGCACGGGTCAGCCTCATGGTGCGCGTGCTCAACCCGGTGTTCATGGGGACCGCGGCCAACTGGCGGATCTCCGTGCGGGCCTGCTGGGGTCACGGGGAAGAGCGCGGCACTGCATTCGTCCACCGGCAGCGGCCGATACTGCCCAAGCCCGCGGTGAAGGCGCTGATCGCGACGACCGTCGTGCTGACCGCCTTCGCCGCCCTGTGGATCTCCCCGGTAGGCGGCAAACGGCCGAAGGCCGGAACCGAGTCCGCCACGGGGCCTTCGCAACTCGATTCGGTGGCGGAGGCGGAGAAAAAGGAAGCCGACCGGACGAAGGCGGAGCAGGAGAAGGAGAAGAAGGACCAGGAAGCGGCGGGCGCTGCGAAGAAGGAGCCGTTCCAGATGTCCCTGACCGCCGACACCAGGAGCGGCAAACCGGCCGACAGCTACACGGTGCGCAAGGGCTACCGGCTGGTCGTCAAAAAGGTGCAGCTGAGCGCCACGGGGCCGCCGACCGGAATACTGGTGCTCAAGGCCGCGAGCCGGCAGTTGCAGACCACCGCGGTGAACAACGTCAAGGACTACGAGCCGCCCGCCCCGCTGTCGGTGGCGGAGGGCGAGAAGTTCACCCTCGAGCTGGAGTGCGCTCCCCCGCCGTCGGGGCTTCCCGTCCCCGTGCCGTCGAGCCCCGGCGCTCCGCCCTCTCCGGGGGCGCCCCCCTCTCCCGCGGCGCCGACCGCCTGCGTCGCCACCGCCACGGTCGTCGGCGACCTGATCCCGCTCAAGGGACCGAACGCCGAGAAGGAAGGATCCGCGCCGTGAGCATCGTCCAGCATGTCGACGACACCCTCGAGAGGGAGTTGCGGCAGGGCCCACTGCACGGTGTGCAGGCGCAGGTCGTCTTCGACACCCCGAACTCCGACTGGGCCGCACGGCGCTCGGGGCTGTGCGTGAACCTCTTCCTCCACAGCATCGAGGAGGACATGAAGCAGCGGCAGTCCGGCGACACGAGCATCATCGACGAACACGGCGTCGTCGTCGGCTACAACAGACCGACCCGCTTCTTCCACCTCGGCTACGCCCTCACGGTCTGGGGCCACAGCCCCCGCGACGAGCACCGGATGCTGGGCACCCTGCTCGAGTGGTGCGTCGCCACCGAGCACCTGGTCCCGTTGCCGGGCCGGACGGCGAGGGGCGCGCTGTCGCTGAAGCTGCGCGAGACCACCGAGGGTGGCGAATCCCCCGCCGCGAAGCTCTGGTCGGGCCTGGGCACCCCGGCCCGGCCGGTCCTGGACCTCCTGGTGATGGTGCCGGTCACCCGCCCGGCCACCGCGGTCGAGACCGAGCCGGTCAAGGGCATGACCCTGCGGGCCGAGCGCCTGGACCTACCGCTGGTCCCGGAGAACCGCCCCGCCCGCCCCAGCGGCGGGGCCCGCCTGCGCCGCAATGTGGAGGAGATCGCCTGAAGTCGAGGTCGGCATGAGGCCGAAAAAGGCTCTTCGAGCAAATTCGGGCCAATCTTGCGCGCCCTGCCGTACGAAATGACGGCTCAACATGCCCTATACATCGGAGTTCATCGGCGCCAGGATATCGCTGCACCCAGCACCCGTGAAATATGGATCGGATTTTCATGCCCAAACCGATATTCATTGGCTGCGCGGCGGTTGCACTGGTGGCCGCTTCATTCTCGCCCTCTTCCGCTGCCACCAGGGGCGACACACCGCCGCCCGACAAGATCGTGATCGACCTGGTGAACGTCATCGGATCGGGCTGCCCGCCCGGGACCGCACAGGTGGCCGTCTCTCCCGACAACACCGCCTTCACCGTCACCTACAGCCAGTACACGGCGAAGGCCGGCGGCGGCGCCGCTCCCCTCGATTTCCGCAAGAACTGCCAGATCGGCCTGAACGTGCACGTCCCCCAGGGGTTCACGTACGCCGTCGCCCAGGCCGACTACCGCGGCTTCGCGCACCTCGAAAAGGGAGCGACCGGGCTCCAACGCACCAGCTACTACTTCCAGGGCATGTCACAGACGGCATACACGAACCACTCCCTGACCGGCCCGAAGGACGACAACTGGCAGAACTCCGACGTCACGGCCGTCGAGTCCCTCGTCTACGCCCCGTGCGGCGCGGAGCGAAACTTCAACATCAATACGGAACTCCGCGTGACCACCGGAACGCCGAATCCCACTCCGATGAGTTTCATGTCGATGGACTCGACGGACGGAAGCTTCAACACCCTGTACCACTTCGCCTGGAAAAAGTGCTCCTGAAATTTTGGCATTTTTGCAGGGCCCACCATCGACCGAATGCACAGAGTAGGGGATATTCATGCGCAGATCGACGATGACCGGCGGCGCCGTATTGGCTTTTCTGGCCGCTTCGCTCTCTCCTTCGGCCACCGCGGCCAGCGCGGCCACGCACGACGTCACACCGCCTGACAAGGTGTCCATAGAGGTGGTGAACGTCAACGGTTCGGGCTGCCCGGCCGGGACCGCCGCGGTGTCCGCCGCTCCGGACAACACGGCCTTCACTGTCGCCTACAGCGACTACACGGCGCAGGTGGGACGTGGCGCCGGGCCCACCGACGTGCGCAAGAACTGCCAGCTCAGCCTGAACGTGCACGTCCCCCAGGGGTACACGTACGCCATCGCCCAGGCCGACTACCGCGGCTTCGCGCACCTCGAAAAGGGAGCGTCCGGGCTCCAGCGCGCCGGCTACTACTTCCAGGGCATGTCACAGACGGCTTACGTCGACCATCCCTTCACCGGCTCGACGGACGACAACTGGCAGCACTCCGACGTCACGGCTGTCGAGTCCCTCGTCTACGCCCCGTGCGGCGCGGAGCGACTCCTCAATGTCAACACCGAGCTGCGCGTGAAGGCCGGCAGCTCCGACTCAAGGTCCACCAGCTTCATCTCCATGGACTCGACGGACGGGAGCGTCAATACGCTCTACCACTTCTCGTGGAAGCGATGCCCCGGCAGTCATCACGGCTGACAGGTCGCTCCTCATCAAGTGATCGCTCTCCGAGCGGGCCGGGGTCGTCAGTCGATGTGAGCCAGGATCACGACGTCGGCCCTGTCTCCGGCCTCCTGCGGGAACCGGGCCGAGCCGCGGGGAATCAGCTCCTCGACGTGGAGCACCGTGCCCGCCGGGAAGGTCACCTCCTGCTCCGACTTGTTGTTCGCACCCAGCGACCGGCCGGGGTGGCCCACCGGGATCCGGATCCGCCAGACGACCTTCTTGCCGTTGATGAAGTTGTGCGTCTTCGGGTCGCCGAAGGTGGTGGAGAGGATCCCGGGCCACACCACAGGAGTGTCCACGGGGATCCCGGATGCCCCGGCAAGGTGGCGTCCGGGATCGAGGAGGCCGCCGAAGGCGGAGTACAGCGCTTCGCTGTCGCCCCGCCAGACGACGCCTTCGGCCACATCCGCCGCGTCGAACTCCCGCCATGCCTGGTGCAGACGCTGGAACAGCAGGAACGTGCCGAACAGATGGGCCCAGTCCCATCCCCCGACGTCCGCGGTGCAGGCGTAGCGCCGCTGGAGGGCGATCGCGCTCCAGGACCGCACCAGCAATTGCCGCTCCTCCGGCTCGGTCGGCAGCCGGAAGCCCTCCCGCGTGTACTCCCCTTGCGGATACCGTTCGGCGAGCGCGGCCAGCAGGGGATTGATCCTGCGGTAGTCGGCGCTGAGGTAGTTCTCTCCCGTGTCGACCCGCCGGGCGCGCCTCGCCTCCGGCTTGTTGTTCCGCTCGCTCCACATCCTCAGGCCCGCCGAGCCGTCCCCGACCGCCCATCCGAAATCGCCCGGTGCGGCGCTGCGGGTGGTGCCGCTGCCGTCGGACGAGCCGATGGAGTAATTCACCTTGCGGGTGAAGCGGTTCGGGCGGGACTCCTTGATCAGGTATCCCGTCTCGGCCTTCGGGTGGGACATTCCGCGGACGTACTCGTCCGCCTCCTCGGGCGTGAGCTCCCCCGTGCTCTTGGCAGAGATCCGTACGAGCGCCGTCCCGGGTTCGAGCCCCGGGGGCAGGCCCGTGGGCTCCGCGGACTCCGGGGTCCGGCCGGGCAGCGGCGAAGGTGGAGCGGCGGGGCGGAACAAGGCGGGCAGCGGTGGAGCCGTGAGGGCCGACGGCGGTGGCAGTGGCGGTGGCGGAGCAGGGCGCCGTTGCTGCACCGGCGAGGGGGGCGGGGATGTCTTCTGCCGGCGTTCGCTGTGCGCATACATGTCAGGTCAGCTCCGCTGCCACCAGTGCGGCGGCCTTGGCGACCAGCAAGTTGTCCGTCGGGCCTTCGGGAGCACGTTTCGTCGAAAGGACGGCCAGGACAAGAGGCGGCTGTCCAGGAGGCCAGACGATACCCACGTCGTTGGCGACCCCGTACTGCCTGCCCCCGCCGGTCTTGTCCGCCAGGGTCCAGTCGGCGGGAAGACCGGCGCGAAAACGCTCGCCATTGGTCGTGTTGGCCACCAGCCAACCCGTCAACCGTTCCCGGTCCTCCGGTGCGAGAACGCTGCCGATGGTGAGCCCCGCAAGCGTCTGCCCGATGGCACGAGGGCTGGTGACGTCGGTCGTCCGCCACGGTTCCGCCGAATTCAGCTCGGGCTCCCACCGGTCGAGCCGGGTTACCCGGTCCCCGATCGAGCGGCAGAAACGGGTGATCGCCGCAGGTCCGCCGAGCTCGCGCAGAAGGAGATTCGCCGCCCCATTGTCACTGTGGGAGACGCTGGCGGCACACAGGTCCTCGACGGTCATGCCATCGGCCACATTCTCCGGCCTGCCCGTGATCGGTGCGTAACCCGAGTCCGTCACGTACTGCTCTGTGTACCGGATCCGCTTGGCGAGGAACGTGCCGTCGTGATCGAGGTCCCGCAGGACGGCCGCGGCAGCGAGTGCCTTGAAAACCGAGCACATCGGAAAGCGCTCGTCCCCGCGATACCTCACGGTCCGGCCCGTGGCCGTATTGCGGGCGTACACCCCGAGCCTTGCGGAAAACTCCTCCTCGAGTTCACACAGCCGCCTGGACACCGTCCCTGCGGACTGAGGTGAGGCGTAGGCCGCGGTGGACGTGGCCGCAGCCAGTGCAGCTCCTGCTCCGAGGGCCAGCACCGCACGGCGGCCGGGACCGGATCCTGTGATTTCCAAGGTCGACTTCTCTCCACTCCTGGGGTGACAGCGTTCACCCCGATACCCATCAAGACGCCATGAATCGCTCATACATTCCCATTCGTCGCGATCCGGCACTGCTTACCTCGATTCGGCGCCGCCCGGCCGCCTCAGACCACCCGGGAGAAGAGCCGTCCCAACTTGGCGTATTCGGCCTCTATGCCCTGCATCAGGTCCTCGCCCGTCAACGGGCCGCCGCGCGCGACCGCCGCGAAGACGGCGCTCTCCACGCAGGCGCGGATGCTGCCGCCCGCCAAGTCATAGGCCTGGGCGAGGCTGTCGACGGGAAGTCCGGCGGGGGCCGCCCCGCCCAGCAGGGAGCGCCACAGCCGGGCACGGACCTCGGGGCCGGGACTCTCGAAGTGGACCACCTCGTCGAAGCGGCGGGTGAACGCGCTGTCGATGTTGGAGCGCAGGTTGGTCGTGAGGACCGCCAGACCGTTGAAGGCCTCCAGGCGCTGGAGCAGGTAGCCGCTCTGCATGTTGGCGTGCCGGTCGTTGGAGCCCTTGACCTCGCCGCGCTTGGCGAACATCGAGTCGGCCTCGTCGAAGAGGACCACCGCGTCGAGGGTGTCGGCGGCGGAGAAGATCCGTTCGAGGTTCTTCTCGGTCTCGCCGATGTACTTCGAGACGACGGACGGGAGGCTGATCACGTAGAGGTCGAGGCCCAGTTCCCCCGCCACCACCTCCGCGGCCATGGTCTTGCCGGTCCCGGACTCGCCCGCGAACAGGCTCGTGACGCCCCGGCCCCGTCCCCCGCCGCGGCGCAGGCCCCAGTCCTCGAAGACGGCGTCGCGGTGGCGGGCCCGGGCGACGAGCATGTCGAGCCGGGTGCGGACCGCGGCGGGCAGCACCAGATCGGGCCAGCCGACCTCGGGGACGATGTGCCGGGCCAGGGACCCCAGTTCGGAGGCGGAGCGCTGCCGGGCCACGGCCCGTACCTCCTGTGGGGTGGGTCGGGCAGCGTGCAGGGCGCGGCTGCGGTGCAGGCGCTCGACGGCGGCCGACGCCGCCGCCCCGAGCCGGTCGCCTGCGCGCCGGGAGCCGGCATCGGCGCCGCGCAGGTCCGTCCCGGCGGGTGCGAGTGCGTCCCACTCGTACGCGGCCCATTCCTGGGCGCCGTAGAGCAGCAGGGGCAGCGGCTCCTCGTTCAGGCGGGTGACCAGCTGCCGCAGCAGGTCGGTGCGGTCGGCCGGCGCGGTGCCGGGTGGCTGCAGGGGAACGAGGATCGCGGCGCCGCGCAGGCGGGCCTCCAGGGCGGCCTGCGCGGCCAGTTGGGCGGGGGGCTCCTGGGCGGTGGCGAGGGAGTCGGGGTCCAGCAGGAGCGCGACGCGGCCGACGGCGGCGAGGGCTGAGCGAGCGGCGGGCAGGGCCTCGCCGCCGATGCCCTGGCGCAGGTAGCGGGTCCGGTGCGGGTCGGTGGCCAGTTCCGCGTCCAGGACGCTCACGGCCCGGGAGTCCGGGTCGTCGGGGTGCGGCGGCAGGGCCCGGAGCCAGCGGGGGCCGGCCTGCGGCCCGGTTCCGCTGCCGCTGCCGCTGCCGCCGAGGAAGTCCAGGAGCCGGTCGGGGACGCTCAGCACCCGGTCGGGGAAGGCCGCTTCGGGGTTCTCGTACGCCACCAGGCCGGACCGCAGCAGCGGGAACCCCTCCCGCAGCAGGCCGCGCGCGAGGGCGTCCGCGGCGCTGAGGCCGTGGGCGGCCAGTGCCACGGAGACGGTCGGCCGGGAGGTGGGCAGACCGCTCAGGTACCGGAAGGCGGTGCCGCAGACGGGGATGATCTCGGGCAGCAGGCAGGTGAGCAGCAGGTCGCACTCGGTCCCGGTGAGACCGAACTCCGCCGCGAGGTGCGCGAGCCGGTCCCCCTCGGCGGCAAGGCCCGCGAGCTGTGCGGCACCGGGCCACGGCCCTGCCTCGGGCAACGGGTCCGCGGGCTCCGTCGCGCCGCCGTCCTCGGTGTGGGGCGCGTACAGGCGGCGCAGCCGGTCCTCGACCGCCTCCAGCCGTTCGTCGAACAGGCTTCGGGTGGTCATGGGGCGGCGGCTCCCTCGGCGGCGGCTGTCGGGGCGGGGTTCACCGGCCGAAGTCAACAGGATGAAATCACTGGTTACTGTCATCTTCCGTCGCAAAGGCGCACCGAAGGTGGACAAGCGGGATGGCGGGGCTTCACACGGGTGGCTGACGGCAGCACATGAGGGGGGCAGCCCTCCGGCCGCTTGCCGCTGCTCCTCGCCGAAGGAGCCTCGACCTGATAACAGTTGACCCGGATGCCGACGCTTCGCCCCCATTCATCCAGCCCGTTCATCCAACCCGTTCGATCAACCCGTTCGATCAACCCGGAAGGAACAGCTCCCTGTGCCCATACCCGTACGCGTCCTCGTCGTCGACGACGAGGCCATCAGCCGGTACGGCCTGACCCGTCTCGTCGACTCCATGCCCGGGTACGCGGTCGCAGCCTCGGCCGAGGACGGCACGCAGGCCGTGGCAAAGGCGCGCGAGCACGACGTGGACCTGGTCCTGATGGATCTGCGGATGCCGCGGGTCGACGGGGTGGAGGCGACGCGGCGGCTGATGCGCATCGAGAACCCACCGCCCGTCATCGTGCTGACGGGCTTCGCGGTCGACGCATGCGCGTTGCGGGCCCTGGAGGCCGGCGCCCGCGGGTTCCTGGTCAAGGACATCCGCGCGGAGGATCTGCGCGACGCCATGGACTGCGTCGTGAACGGCGGTTCCCTCGTCTCGCCGGAGATGCTCGGCCTGATGATGGCGAAGGCGTCGAGGGGCAAGGCCGCCGTACGGGACACCGAGCGGCTGGCGCCCCTGACCGATTCGGAGCGCGAGGTGCTGCGGATGGTGGGTGCAGGGCTCAGCAACACCTGCATCGCCGAGCGGCTCTACCTGTCCCTCTCCAGCGTCAAGGCTCACGTCTCGCGCATGCTGCAGAAGCTGGACCTGGACAACCGCACCCAGGCCGCGGTCCTGGCCTTCGAACTCGGCCTGCTGGACGAGGCGGCCTGACCTCACGGAGCTCCGGGGCCGCGGTGACGTCCCGTCATTCCGGTCTCGTTCGCCACCAGCGCGGCCTGCGTACGGTTGTCGAGATGCAGTTTGGCCAGCAGCCGGGACACGTACGTCTTCACGCTCGCCCGGGACAGGTGCAGTTCGCGGGCTATCCTCTCGTTCTCGAAGCCGTATCCGAGGAGTTGCAGGACATCGCGCTCGCTCTCGTTGAGCAGACCGATCCGGTGGTGCGCCCGGGAGAACTGCGCACCGGAACCGGCCGGCCTGTCCATGAGTCCGCCGAAGACCTCCGGCGCGATCGCACACCCGTCGGCCAGCACGTGGCCCAGTACGGCGTCCAGCAGCCCGGCGTCCAGGGGCTTGGTGACGAATCCGCGCACCCCGGCGTCCAACGCCTCGTCCAGCCCGCCGTGTCCGCCGCCCTCGGAGACCATGACGACCTTGGGCGGCCGGGGCAGCAGTCCACCCAGCTGTTCGGCACGCAGGCCCAGTTCGTGGGCCAGCGACAGGTCCATGACGATGAGTTCGGGCTCCGTGCTGCGCAGCTGGCGCGCCACGTCGGGGGCGGTCGAGGCTTCCGCGACCACCTCGTAGCGGCCCAGGTCCTCAAGCACACCGCGCAGTTGCATGCGGAATGCAACATCACGGTCCGCAAGGAGAACGGTACTCCGCGACGAGTCCTTCCTTTCGCCCGCAGGTACCTGATGAATTTTCGCCGTCGAGTTCACGATCGCCATTGTGGCGCACTTCGGACAGTTCACTGAGTCATGAATTCCTAAAGGCCTTCAGAAGCCCATGAAAATGATCTTCCTGGCCCCAAATTGGCGCCCCAACCCGTCTGTATAGTGAGCCGAGATCCACAAGGAACCCACCTCACACCCTCCCCCGCAGAAGGCCTGAACCATGCACGACTTCCACAGACTACTGGCCCACCGCACGGGGTTACGTTCCCTCTGGCCGCCGAGTGATACGCCACTGTACGACGCGGTCGTCGCCGATCTCGGAAATCCATTGACGGACTGGCCCGCACCCGGTGATCTGGTGTTCATCTGGGGACAGCATCTCGAGCACCTTCCGCGTTAGGGGCTTTAGTCCCGAAAGCCGGGCCGAAGGTCCATAAAATGGATCCGGGGAAACTTCCTCTCCGTACGGAGTCAACCTTTGGCCGACAGCGGTTTCCCTTTGGGCAGCAAAGGGACCACGGCCCGTACGTACGCTGACACCCGCCCGAGTCCACTCCCCGGAAATCAGGTCTCTCGTGTTACAGGCCGCAGCCCGACCACCCCTGCCATGGCGAAAACGCATACTCGGCAACCTTCGCGTACCGACCCGCATGCTCATCGTGGTACTGGTCCCGCTGCTGGCCGCGCTCGGCTTCGCCGGCGTGAACCTCACGGGAGCCCTCGACAAGGCCGACCAGTACCGCAGCACCGAGCAGATCGCGATGACGAGCCGCACGGGAACCTCACTCATCACGGCACTGGCCAAGGAACGGGACCTGGCCGTCGACCCGAAGGCCAAGGACCGTCTGAAGGGCAAGGGCGCCGAGGACAAGGGGCACGGCGACACCGACGCCCAGGCCGAGCGGTTCCAGCGGGAACTGGCAGCCCTGCCCGCCGAAGCGGGGCTGGAGCGCCAGCGCCAGGTCACCGCCGCCGCGCTCGAGGCCCTGGCCAAGGTCCGCAAACTCGCGAGCTCCGGGGGCTCCTCGGCCGAAGTGGAGCACGACTACGCCGGCGTCATCGTCTCGGTCGCCAGCCTCTACAACCACGTCGGCGGGGTCGGCCACAAGGCCTGGGGCGCGGGGTGGACGCTGTACACGATCGCCCTGAACAACGTCATGGTCACCAGCCAGCGCTCGCTCCTCGCAAATGCCGCGCAGTCCGGCAGCCTCACCGCGGGCCAGCAGGGCAACATCCTCTCCGCACAGGTCGCCCGCGACATCACCGGCATGGAGTTCGGCCTCTACGCCGATCCTCAGGAGGCCGCCGCCTTCCAGCGGATCACGAACGAGGAACCGGCGAAGAACCTCACCGCCGCCATGCAGAAGCTCAATGCCTCCACCGGGCAGATCAGCCTGGCCCAGACGCTGCCCACGACCTGGTACGAGGACCTGACCCGGATCAGCGGGAAGCTGGCCCAGCTGCAGGAGGAGGTGGAGAACCGGGTGCTGGCCGACGCACAGCGCCAGAAGGAGACGGCTCAGGAGCACGTCATCACCGGCGCATTGATCGCCACGCTGGTGCTGCTGCTGGCCACCACTCTGGTGGTCGCCACCTCCCGGCACCTGGTGCGCAGGCTGAACTGGCTGCGGCGCTCGGCATCGATAGTCGCCGAGGTCCATCTCCCCGACGTCACCCGGCGCCTGAACAAGGGCAGCGCGCTGCCGGCCGCGCTCGAGGGCAACATCCTCGCCCCGCGCACCCGCGACGAGATCGGCGACGTGGCGCGCGCCTTCGACCGGGTCTACCTGGAGGCCGTAGGCCTGGCCCGGCAGCAGGCCGCCATGCGCGAGGAGGTCAAGCAGCTCTTCCAGAACCTTTCCCGGCGCAACCAGGTTCTGGTGCAGCGGCAGTTGGCGGTCATCACCGAACTGGAGGACGCCGAGCACTCACCCGAAGAGCTCTCGCGCCTGTTCCACCTCGACCACCTGGCCACGCAGATCCGGCGCAACAGCGAGAACCTGCTGGTCCTGGCGGGCGCGGAGATCACCGCCGAGCGGCATGAGGCGACCGGGCTCATGGCCCTGGTACGGACCGCCGTCTCCGAGATCGAGGAGTACCAGCGGGTGATGTGCCGGGCGCTGCCGCCGGTGGACCTCGTCGGCTATGCCGCCGACGACCTCGTCCACCTGATCGCCGAGCTGCTGGACAACGCCGCGTCGTTCTCCAGCCCCGATACCTGGGTCGTCGTCAGCGGCGGGCGGATGCCCAACGGCCGACTGATGCTGCAGATCCGGGACTCGGGCATCGGCATGAGCTCCGAACAGCTGGCGGCGAGCGAGCGGCTGCTGCAGCAGCAGGAGGCCGGCAACCGTACGGACCTCGGCCAGTCGCTGGGCCTGTACGTGGTCGGCACGCTGGCGCGCAAGCACGGGGTGACCGTGCGGCTGTACGCCAACTCCCCGTCCGGCGTGGTGGCCTCGGTGGTCCTGCCGCCGTCACTCGTGATCGAGCGCAGCCCCGTCACCGCCGACCCGGCGACGCGGGCCGGCATCGCGCGCGGCCAGGCGCTGCACAGTCCGACCGACCAGCACGAGCAGGACGAGCAGGACAGGGAAGGGCCGACGCTCTCGCTGCGGCCGATCGGCGGGGCCGCGACCCGCTCGGCCGAACAGCTTGCGCCGTACAGCAACCGTCCCCAGGCCGCGCCGGACGTGCAGGCGACCAGAGCCGGGCTGCCCATCCGGCAGCGCCGGGGCCTTCCCGGGAGCCTCGAGGCACCCAGGGTCCCCGAGCAGGGCCGGACCACCCGTCCCTTCCCCGACCCGGCCGAGATCCGCCGCCGGATGGCCGGACTCAACAACGGCATCGCCGGTGCGGAACCGCCGTCCGCGCCTCAGAAGGAGGAGCAGCAGTCATGAATACGCACGCGACCGCTTCGATGAGCCCACCGCACGCCATCGGTCAGGTGCCCGGCAGGGTGGGCGAGTTCCGCTGGGTGCTGCAGAAGTTCCGGTCCGACCTGCCCGGCGTCTTCGACGTCGCCGTCGTATCGGCCGACGGGATGCTGCTGGCCCGGGCCTCCGCCCCGCAGGCTCCCGTCCCCGAGCTCATCTCACCCATCACCAGCGGCATCGCGTCCCTGGGCGCCGCGGCCGCCGGACTGCACGAGTCCGGCCCGGTACAGCGCACCGTCCTGGAGATGGAGCACGGCATCCTGGTCGTCGTCGCCGTCTCCGACGGCTCGCTGCTGGCCGTCGCCGCCGACTCCGGCACCGACCGGTCGGTGCTCGGCTACCGGATGACCCGGCTCGTGGCCCGGGTGGGCCACGTGCTGACACCTGAACTTCGATCCGCTCTGAGGGACCATGCAGTGGCGTGCGGCTGACCCCCCGCGACCCGCCGCGCCCCCACCGCTCGCCCCCCGCCCGTACACCATCACGGCGGGACGGACGCAGACCGGACTCTCGCTGCCTCTGGAGGCTCTGCTCCATACCACCCACCGCATCGCGCCGCGGGGCGGACAGCCCGAGCACGACCAGATCCTCGCGCTGTGCGCCGAGCCGACCTCGGTGGCCGAGGTGTCGGCCCGGCTGGGCGTGCCGGTGGGGGTCACCCGCATCCTCGTCTCGGACCTGTCCGACATGGGCCTGATCTCGGTCAGCGACCCCGGCAGCGAACAACCGACCACCACATTGATGGAAAGGGTCCTCAGTGGACTGCACAGCCTCTGAACGGTGGGACGCCATGCCTTCCCTCGCTCCGACGCCGGACGACCGGGCTTCCGACGTCGCCGGCGTCATCCATCGGCACTGCGCCGCCACCCCCGGCATCGAGGGAGCCGTCCTGTTCTCGGTCGGCGGCCTGGTGCTGTGCGCGGACGCGACCACCGCCAGGGCGGACACCGAACGGCTCGCCGCGCTGTCATCGAGTCTGATGTCGCTGGCCAGGGCCGCCGCGCGGGCCTACGGCAGCGGCTGGGTGGGGGCGACGGTCGTCACCATGGAGCAACACCACCTGTGCATGGTGCCGGTGGACCCCCAGACCAGCGTGGCAATCCTGGCGGACTCGGGTACGGACACCAGCCAGATCAGTTACGTGGCCGCGGTGATGGCCTCGGAGATCTTCCCGTTGCTCGACGGGGACACCCGCACGCGTCTGGGGCGGTTCTTCCTCCAGCCGGGCTGAGGCAACCAGGCATGAAACAGGGACCAATGAGTATCGATCGGCTGCTCCGCACGCAGTTCCACACCCCTCTCGCGACCCGGCGGCCCACCGTCCGGACCCGGCCCACCGTCCGGACCTGGCCCGTCGCCCCACCCGTCCTGGCCGCAAGGGGCCGGTGGTCACCGTGCTGACCCACGTCTTCGGGCTCGTCCGCCGACGGCTGAGCAGCCTGCTGGTCTGCGAGGCGCCCACGCCGCGTCGGCTGCGGGCCCACGACGCCGTCCTCGCCCTGCTGGTGGCGGCCGCGAGCCTGCTCGCGCTGTCGACCGTCTACCGCACCGGGCTCTTCCACAGCTACCCCGTCAGCTGCCTCTGTGCTCTGACCGCGGCCGCGTCCCTGATGTTCCGGCGCACCCGTCCGGAGATCTGCGTGGCCGTCGCCTTCAGCACCACCCTGGCCTCGGACGAGGGCACGGCGCTGATCGCCGCGACCTACGCGATGGGCCGGTACGGTGGCCGCCACCGCGCACTGATCGTCGGTGGTGCGGTGCTGGCGTACCTGGGCACGCGCTCGATGACCGGCGCACTCGTAGAGAGCCCCGAGTGGCGGGTGTACATCGCCGTCCTCAACTTCATCGTCCCCGCCTTCTACGGGCAGTTCGTGCGGCGGCAGCGGCTGCTGGGCGAGCAGCTGCGCGAGCGCCTGGAGCGGGCGGAGGCCACCACCGAGCACGCGGCCCGGTTCACCCTCCTGGAGAAGCGGACCCGGCTCGCCTTCGAGATCCACGACACGGTCGGCCACCACACCACGTACCTGGTGATGCGCGCCGGCGCCGCGGCACGCCGCAAGGACCTGATGCCCGAGGCCGTCAAGGACTTCGAGGAGATCCGGGAAGGCGCGATCACCGTCATGCAGGAGTTGCGGGGGGTCATCGCGGTGCTGCAGGAGTCCGAGGACGTGCAGGAGCCGGTGGGCCCGCACCTGAGTTGCCATGAGTTCCTGGAGGGGCTGACCCGCAACATGCGCGCCGTCGGCATGGACACCTCGTACCGCGTCAGCGGCACTGTGCGCGGCCTGGGGCCCCAATGCGAAGCCCTGCTGTACCGGGTCGGCCGTGAGTCGCTCACCAATGCCGCCAAGTACGCCCCCGGCGCGGCCGTCGGCATCGGCCTGTCCTTCGGGCGCACTGCGGTGGATCTTGTCGTCCGAAACGGCCGGCCCCTGCAGCGGCCGTTCGCCGTCGACTCCGGGGGCTTGGGGCTGGCGGGCCTGCGCAAGACCGTCGGGGCGGCCGGCGGCAGCTTCCACGCCGGGCCTCTGCCGGACGGAGGCTACGAGGTCCGGGCCTTCATCCCCCTACCGCTGCACGAGACGAAGGGACCGGCACGATGACGATACGAGTGATCATCGTCGATGATCAGGCAATCATACGGTCGGGCCTACGGATGATGATCGATTCGTCGGACGGCATCGAGGTGGTCGGCGAGGCCGTCGACGGCGCGGACGCCATCATCCAGGCCAAGCTGCATCAGCCCGACATCGCCCTCATGGACCTGCGGATGCCCCATCTCGACGGGCCTTCCGCGACTCGAAAGCTGATCGAACTGTCCAACCCCCCGAAGGTTCTCGTGCTGAGCACCTACAGCGACGACGGCCAGGTGCTCGAGGCCCTCGATGCGGGGGCGAGCGGCTTCCTCTTGAAGGACCTGCGCTGCGAGGAGCTCTTCTCGGCCCTGCGCGTCGTCGCCTCCGGCGGTCACGTCTTCGCCCCTGAACTCCTGCGCAACATGGTCCGCAACGCGATGCGGCGGATGCCGGTGCAGGTCTCCGGGGTCGACGCGAAGATCGCCGCCCTCAGCGAGAGCGAGCTCAAGGTGCTGCGGCTCGTCGGCATGGGAATGACGAACGAGCGGATCGCCGGCGAACTGCACCTGTCCGGCGCGAGCGTGAAGACCTACGTCTCCCGCACCTTGGTCAAACTCGGCCTGGGCAACCGCACCCAGGCAGCCGTGGTCGCCTACGCGACGGGCCTGCTGGACCATGCCGACTCGGACCCCACCGGGACGTCCTGACCTGGAGAGAAAAGAGCCGGTTGGCAAGAGATCCGATCCTTTCGGACCTGCCCGTCACCGATCCGTGCGTGCATGCTGCTCGGCAGACGTGCACGAAGCAGTCGAGTGACCAGCCCCAGGCGGTGATTCTGTGTCCATGACCAACGTGGCCCCCCAGAGCAGCACCCCCACCCCGTCGCGCAAACCGAGTCGTGAGCGGCCTCCTCTGGAGTTCGTCGCACCGCCTCCCGTTTCGTCGAACCCTCTGACGAACTGGCTCCACGGCCGCCAGGATGCGGCGCGGGCCAAGCGGCAGAAGGCGCAGGACACGTTGGCCCGTCAGAAGCTGGCGCAGATTTCGGCGACGACGACCGGCAGGCTGCCGGACATCAGTCAGGTGCTCGCCGTCAGCCTGATACAGAACCTGGACGAAATCGTCCTCGCCGAGCTTCCCGAGGCCCTGCGTACACAGGACGACGTACAGAGGTCCGTGCGCTACCACCTGCAACCGGACCGGATCGCCGAACAGGCACGCACTTTCGTCGGAAACGGCGAGTACCTCTTCTCCGTGAAGGGGAAGACCTCCAGCTGGGTCTACGACTGCCAGATCGGGCTGTCGCTGTCGCTGTCCGCCTCCGAGCCGACGGTGACCGTCACCAAGGCCGCCATGGACAGTTCCAGCAAGATGACCGGCGGCCTGGCGGACAAACGGGCCGTCACCTCCGGGGGCACGTACTCGCTCAACGCCAACGTCGGCCGGGCCGCCACGATCCTCCCGGTCGGCGGCACGGCAACGGCAGGTGCCTCGTACAAGGACGAAACCACGAAGGACCTGACTTCGACCCAGGGATTCGAGCGGACCAACAACGTGAAGTACGAGGCGGGATCAGTCATCTTCACCAGCCGGGCCAGGATGGCGATCGGCATCCGGTACACCAAGAAGGCCCGCCATCCAGCGGCATGGGGACAGACGGATAAGCGGAAGCTCCTCGACTGGGTCGGCATTCGAAGCAGTGACGGCCCGGAGAGGCCCATGCCCGACTACAAGGCCGTCTTCAGCGACATCCCCATCATCTATTCCGTTCCTGCTGCGCTGGCCCACCTGCCGACCCCGCCCACGACCGCGGAATCGAGCTCGAGCACGGACACCGAAGAGGTCTGGGAGGTCTGACCGCCAGGCATCCCATCCGCTCAGGGGCGCCACGCGCCTCCCCGCGCCGCCGGCGTCCTCAGCAGTCGCGTACCGGATCGTCACGGGTCATGGCGCAGGCGATCCTTTTCCCCTGGCTGTCTCCGTGGAGCACTATGAGCGCTTTCCTGAATCCATCCCATTGACGGCGCGTGTCAATGATGGCCAGGTTGACCGCATGCCAGAAATTGGCCTCAACCTTCCCGCGGGAGGTAGTGGCGTTTGCATACGTCAGGTTCCCCCAATCGAAGCCGATGGTTCCGGTGTCCTTGTTGAGGGCTCCGTGAGAAATCCTCCCGGAGCATCCGACCGGTGTGCCGAAGCACCCTGTGGTGAGCTCGACCGGCACCGATTCGACAGGGAACGGACCAGGACTCGCCAATTCCATAAAAGGCGCGGGATATCGCCTCTGCAACCCTGGAGGATTCTCCAGGCCGACCGGCTGGAGAATGTCACTTTCCCCCGCCCAATTACTGTGCGCATAAAAGTCCTGCACACCGTGCAGCGCACGACCCAGACCCTCGATCGCATTGCACTTGGCCCGCCCCTTGAAGCCCCCGACGAAGTTGCAGTTACTGTTCAGATCGACGTGTTCAGGGTCGATGAAATTGACACCCAGCATGCCGGGCGCGGCGTCGAGGCCGTAGTGGAAGTGCCCCTTCAAATGCTCTACGCAGGCGACGAGTTCTCGAGTGGCCGACTCCCGCGACTGGGGGTACCCGTCGATGTCCATATAGTCGGCGTTGTCACAATGCGCGGACCCGTTCGATATCTTGTCCAGATCCGGGATGCCCACCGCCCCGAATCCACCGTCCCAGCCCGCCAGCTGCTTGATTGATTTCTCCTGGAAGCAGGAGTAGTCCGTATCCGGTTCGCTTCCGTCGCATTCGAGCGCTATTCGCGTGATGCGCTCGTGCTCGGCATTCTGACCCGCGATGCGGTACGTGCCGAACGCGTGAGCTGATTTCGATGACGGGCCGCTCAGTAAGAGCGTGATTTCAAGCATGGCCAGCACGGAGCCGGCCGCGATCCGATGGAAAGACCTACGCGACATCCCTCAGAACCTTCGTCAGATTGATCAAGCGTGGGGATCACGCCCCGACCGGAGCCGTCTTCAAGATCATTGGCCATCAGTAGATCGCTGCCCCCGAGGCGCGCATAGAGACTTTGGTCCCGACCTGGGCCGGCTTCGATTCGTCAGCGGCGCCCGCTGTTCGTTCGGGTCGAGGCCCGGCTGCCAGGTGACCGGATCGCAGATCCGGCAGTACCCACGCATGGCCATGCTTGCGCCCGCACCCTCGCGATCCTCGCGACCGCGACCGCGGCCGCCAAGCCTCTGGCCCCGGCCCCGGCCCGACCCCTGCCCATCCCCGACGGCCAGGTCATTGATCTCCACACCTACAGGGATACGTGGTCCCGCGTAACCCGTCTGCAGGTCAATTCTGTTTACCTCGCCCCTGATTCCGGTGCCCACCGCGGCCGACCGGGCGTCCGAGTACAGCGCGATACTGCTGACCTGCTGCATTCCGCCGGCAACCACGCGCGGCGTCGGACTGGCACCCTCCAGGGGCAAACGCCAGACTTTGGGTTTTCTTCGCAGGTATTAACATGCACATCCATGATCTTTCCTCCTATATCCAATCCTCGCTCTCCTCGAAATCGTCTCCTCACCGCATTAGCCGTCACGATCGTCCTCACGGCGACTGCCGGCGGCGCCCAGGCCACCAGCGCTGCGGCAAGCCCTGAGCCGGTCCCGGACCCGAACAAGGTGAGCATCCCGATCCAGGGGGGCGCGGCTGTCGTGGACACCGCCTCGCTCGACATCCGGGCCATGCCG
The DNA here is from genome assembly GCF_057834465.1 of Streptomyces sp. GL_140. Classification (NCBI taxonomy): domain Bacteria; kingdom Bacillati; phylum Actinomycetota; class Actinomycetes; order Kitasatosporales; family Streptomycetaceae; genus Streptomyces; species Streptomyces sp. GL_140. The sequence continues at coordinate 144,201 of NZ_JBYQMJ010000002.1, read as the reverse complement.
GCATCGGGCGGCTCACTCGAAGTGTCCGGCCCGTCCGCCACCGATCTCGGCCACCCGGGTCCCGTGACACAGACCCCTGAGGGCGCCCGCTGGACATACCCCGACAAGAGACTGACCGTTACGGCCGCCTCGGACCACGGCCGGCTCCGCGTCAGCATGGAAGCGAACAACGACCAGTCCCTGCAGTGGCCGGTGACCGGCACCGATCCGTCGGCGTCCGACCTTCAGCTCCCCCGGGGCGAAGGCCTCAGCATTCCCGTGCGGGACCCCTTCTGGAACGCACCCGAGCACGGTCTCACCGGCGATCCGGTCGATATGGGTTCGGGCAGCTTGACCATGCCGTTGTGGGGTTACACGTACGGCGATCAAGGGGTCAGCCATCTCATACCCACCGATATCGGTACATCCCTACGGTTCGACTCCGACCAGGGCCGCCTGCGTACGACGGCTGTACACGAGTTCGACAGGGGCGAAGACACCCGCTCCTACACCGTCACTTTCAGCCTCACCGACGGCAATCCGGTGGCGTCGGCGGTCGACTACCGCGACTGGCTCTCCGAACACGGCCGGCTCGGCAGTCTGCGCGACAAGATCGAGGCGAATCCGGCCGCAGGCAAACTGCTCGGCGCCTTCCACGCCTATGTGTGGGGCGACGCCCGTAAGCAGAAGGGCATCGAGCAGCTGCGCAAGCTCGGCGTGAGCAGGATGTGGCTCGGGTACGACGCCGGACCTGACCCGATGGGCGCCGAAGCCGTGAGCACGGCGAAGAGGAACGGCTATCTCGTCGGACCGTACGACAGCTTCGCCAACGGTCAGGATCCCGCGAGCGCCGACACCCCCACCTCCATATGGCCCGGCAGCGTGTACCCGGACTACTGCGTGACCGATGCGGAGGGCGGTCCGGTCACCGGCTTCGGAAACCGCGGCTGCTATCTCAGCTCACAGGCGTTCGAACAGTCCGAACCCACCAAGCACTACCTCGCGGACCGGACCCGCGACATGGTCGGCAACGGCTCCGACAGCTACTTCCTCGACGTGGACACGGCCGGTGAGATGTTCCGCGACCACAGCCCTGCTCACAGCATGACCAAGGCCCAGGACCGGGCGAACCGCATCGCCCGCCTGCAGCGAATCCGGGACGGCAGGCTCGTGCTGGGCTCCGAGACGGCGCAGTCCTGGGCCAACAAGGCCCTCGACTTCAACCACGGCTCGGTCACTCCCGTGACGGACGGCCTGTGGCAGCTGGAGCACAGCAGCTCCTGGGGCGGCTACTACCCGGAGAGCGCGCCGAGGTTCCTCTTCCAGCCGGTCGTTCTCCCCGCCGACCTGGCCAAGGAGATGTACGACCCGAGGTACCGCGTTCCGCTGTACCAGACGGCCCTGCACGGCTCGCTCGTCAGCACCGAACGCTGGGAGGTCTCGTACGAGAAGCTGCCCGAGCAGAAGAACACCCGCGCCATGCTGGCCATGCTCTACAACATCCCGCTCAACTACGTCCTCGACGGGCCGTCTCTCGCTCAGCACGGGCCCGAACTCGCCGCCCTGCAGAATTACTTCGCGCCGCTCCACGAGAGGGCGGGCACCGAGAGGCTCACCTCCTACTCCTGGCTGACCGACGACCGCAGTGTCCAGCGCACCGTGTTCGGTGACGGGGTACTGACCGTCACCGCGAACTTCGGTACCGCGGCCCACGGCAACCTGCCCGCAGGCTGCGTCGGTGCCCAGTTCTCCGACGAGACACAGCCCCGACTGCTGTGCCCGGGCAAGGATCCGCGCTAGCTCGGCATGCCCAACACGGACCCTGTGGCCGAAAAGGGTCTTTCGCCCCTATCGGCCGTGGGGTGCGGCGTACCACGATCTCCGACATCGGAACCAATATCCAAGGGTGAATCAAATGCACAGAATCCTTCAGGGCCTGATAGCTGCCACCGCAGCGTCCTTAGTGACCTTGTCCGTCACTGGATCCGCCGCCCTCGCGGCACCGGCCACGACGCACGCCCCCTCCCCGACGGTGACGGAGCTGGCGGAAGGCACACAGGACGGCCCGGTGAAGGTCGACGTCGACGGGCCGGCGCAGGTCAACTTTCGTGAGATCACCCTTCCCCCCGGTGCGACTACCGGAAAACACTGCCACTACGGCCAGTTGGTCGCCGTAGTGAAGTCAGGAGTGCTGACCCACTACGCGCCGGTGTATCCCGGTGGTGTCCATATCTACAAGGCCGGCGAGTCGATCGTCGAAGGACCGAAATATGTGCACGAAGGCCGCAACGAGGGAACGCAGAACGTCGTACTCCTGGTGACCTATGTGACGCCTCAGGGGAAGCCGCTCGCCGAGACGGACCTGAGCAAGTGCGAGCCGCAGCGATAGTGCGGCAACCCTCGGATCAGTGACCCCGGATCCGGCCGCATCCCAGGAACGCAAGGGCGATGACTGACGCGCCCGCGACGACCGGTGCGACGAATCCGTGGTCCGGTCCGAACCGGGCGACCGCGATTCCGCCCCACGAGAACCCGACGGCGAGGCCAAGGGTGAGGCCGGTGCCCACCCAGCTCATGCCTTCGGTCCGCTTCTCCTGCGGCACCAGGCGTTCGACCAGAGCCATGGCCGCAATCATCGTCGGCGCCAGGGACAAACCCGCTACGAACAACGCCACTGCCAAGAAGGTCAGGCTGTTGACCAGCAGGAAGGGCAACGTCCCCATTCCCAGGAGGAAAACCCTCAGCGGAAAGCCGCGAGGCGCTGGTGCACTCGTACGGATCATGCCGATGAAGGCACCTGCGCAGCACGACCCGAGGGGATATGCGGCAAGCATCGGGCCGATCAGGTGGTCGGATCCCTGCGCACTGGTGAAAGCCACTACAGCGACGTCCATCGACCCCAGGATCGCGCCCACGGCAACAAAGGTGACGGTCACCATGCGCAGCCCGGGTGAGCGCATCGCCGTCCCCTTCACCCGGCAGGCTCCCGGTCGTACCGAGGGCTCCGTCCGGCGCTGGGCCGTGAATGCGTAGGTGCCGGCCACGAGCAAGAAGGCAGACGCCATGAGTCCCGCTTCCGGAAACCATCCGGTGCAGAGTCCGACGGACAGCAGCGGACCGATGATGAAGCAGACCTCGTCCAACACGGCCTCGAAGGAATAGGCCGTGTGCAGCTCAGGGGCGCCGTGATACATCTCCGCCCAGCGGGAACGCACCGCAGCACCCACATCGGGTGCGAACCCTGCCAGAACGGCGGCGGCGAAAAATGTCCAACTCGGTAGTTCCCCCATCGCACACAACGACAGTCCGATGACTCCGAGGCCTGCGATCCCAGCTGCCGGACGCAGAACACTGAACTGGCCATGGCGATCGACCAGGCGGGAAATTTGCGGGCCGAGCACCGCTCCGGACAGGGCGAACGTCGCCGAAACCGCGCCGGCCATCCCGATGCGCCCGGTCGACTGCGACATCATCGTCAGAATTCCGACGCCCAGCATGGAGATTGGCAGTCGGCCGATGAACCCTGCCGCCGAGAAGCCTCTTGCGCTCGGTGCAACCAGGATGGCTCGGTAGGCGATGGGCACGGGTCGCTCCATGGAGAATCGTATCTCTGCCGGGTTGGGAAGGTTTTCCTCTCAACCCGGCAGAGACCTCTGTGACCAGAGTTCGGTCCGGGCTGCCCCAACGGACCTGGAGTGCCTACAACAACCGGCCTGTCCGCTCTCCTGCAGGTTCCTCGTCCGAGGTCTTCCCGCACTGCCGGATCCGCAGGGCGAATTCACGGTCGGCATAGCGGGTCGGGTCGGGAACATCGGCCAGCACGAACGCCTCGGCCCTTTCCACGCAGGTACCGCAGCGCCCGCAGTGCACCTCCTGACCCTCGTAGCAGGACCAGGACAGTTCCAGGGGAGCCTTGACACGGGAGCCGACCGCCACGATGTCGGATTTGTGCAGTCCGGCGAAGGGGAACATGAGCTTCACGCCCGTGCCGTACTCAACCGCGCTTGCCGCCGCCTCCAGGAAGTCGGGCCGGCAGTCGGCATAGACGGGGTGGTCGCCGGCATGGGCTGCCAGGGCTACCGCGTCCGCCCCGCGTGAGGCGGCGACCGCCGCTGCCGCCGCGATGAAGAGCAGATTCCGGCCCGGAACCACGGTCGCGGTCATCGATTCGTCACTGTAGTGACCATGTGGCATGGGCGCCGGGCCGAGCAGCACCGAGGAAGCCCGATCCATCGCGGCTGTCACGCCTCGTAAATCGATGAGTTCGTGAAAGACGCCCAGCACACCCGCCACCGCGATGGCAGCCTCCACTTCTTTGACGTGCCGCTGTCCGTAGTTCGCCGACAGGCAGGACACTCCGTGGCCTTCGGACTTCAGATGCGCGGCCAGGACGGTCGAATCGATACCTCCGGAGAGCAGCACGAAGATCTTCACGAGCAGCTCCCCACGTGTCCCGCACCGGCCCGTGCGGTGAACGAGAGGCCCCCACGCACCTGTTGCACGGCTTCCACGCTGATGGAGACCGCCCCGCAGGCATCCAGGAGCTCCTTGGCAATCACTGATGCCAGTTCTTCGACAAAAATACCCATATTGCGGAATCTCTGGAGGTAGAGCTTCACCGACTTGGCCTCCAGGCACCTGTCCGACGGAACGTATCCGACGGTGAGACTGTAGAGGTCGGGTTGGCCGGTAACAGGGCACAGCGCAGTCAGTTCCCGGGTGGTGAACTCTACTTCGCCAATCCCATCCGGCTTGGGAAACGTTTCCAATTCACCGCTGTCGATCGGCCCGCTTTGCTGCCGTCCGAGCAGGGTGAGTCCATGTTTGTCCACTGGTAGCCTTTCAGATGAAACTTGCACAGAGCGAAGAATTCCTGTTCAGCCGATTGGGCCGATCATCGACATGAATTCGGCTCGGGTCGCCGGCTGGTCACGGAACCGACCCGTCAGCGACGTGGTACGCATCAGCGCACCGCTCTTCTTCGCTCCACGATTCGTCATACAGCCATGCGCCGCGTCGATCACGCATGCGGCGTCTGCCTTGAGATGCTCTGAAATGGCACCGGTCACCTGCTGTACGAGACGCTCCTGTACCTGCAATCGTGACGCATACCAGTCGAGCAGCCTCGGAAGTTTCGACAGTCCTACGATCTTCCCTCCTGTCGGGAGGTAGCCGATCCAGGCCTTCCCGGTGAACGGCATCAGATGGTGTTCACACACCGAGGTGAAATCAATCGGCCCGACTGTGACCATTTCATCCACATTATTTGCATCGAACTGAACCGCCAACAATGCGGCCGGATCGGGGCCGGCCGGGGTGCACATATCGAGAACGGCCTGAACGACACGGGCCGGTGTACGGCCGAGGCCGTCCCGGGCGGGGTCGTCACCGATCAACTGGATCAAGGCAGCGACTCCGGCCTCCGCCTCGACTCGCAATCCAGCGTCCACGTCCCCAAAAGGGCGGCGAACAGGGGTGACTGTCATCGGACCCCCATCGTCAAGTGCAGACGACCGGATACATTGAAATGGTGACCAATCGCCCGCTCGGTGATCGAGCGGGCTGTTCGACGCCACTCTTCGTCCGTCTCCCCCAACGGCATGATCCACACTGAATCCGGATCGAGTTCATGGGTCGACACAAGGGCGGCGACCTCGTCGACGTCCTCCATCGTGCCGCACACGAACTTGAAACACGCCTGGCCCCAGGAGGCCAGTGCAGCGAATCCTGCAAGCACCCCGGGTCGGATCCGCATTTTGTACGGATCCGCTGCCCCCATCCTTGAGTCTATTTTTGGTGAGACGGAGAAATGTGCGACGCGCGCGGCTGTGGTTTCAGTCGGCACGATCGTCCCATTCGTCTCGACATGTATGGCTCCTGGTAGACCTTCCAGCAGCGTGGCCCACGCACCGGTCTTCTGCCACATGAGGGGTTCGCCACCGGAGAGCACCGTCATGCAGTCGCCTGCCCCATGCGCCACCGCAGTGTGCACTATTTCCTCAGCCGATATTTCGGGGCAGGTGACCGACAGGTCGAATCGAGTCCGATCCCACGTCTGCTTGGTGTCGCATGGCGGGCAATGCAGGTTGCAGTGTCCGAGCCGGACGAAGCAGCACCTTCTGCCTGCATAGGGGCCCTCGCCTTGGATCACCGGTCCGAAGATTTCGTTCACCGGCAGTCTCAGACGCCGGGATTCCAGGGCGCTCATCGCGGCGACCAGACGGCAACATTGGAGACGGTCTCGGTTATACGGACTTCCGCCACGTCCACTTTCGAGAATTTCAACATGTCGCCGAGCTCGGACCCGATCAGAGCAGCCACGTTCTCCACCGTGGGCCACCAGCCGACCAGGCCGCCGTGCGTGTAGACCTTCGTCCCGTTGTCGCGCAACAGCGGAACGAGAGGATCCTCGATGCCCAGCATGGTTCCGTGGTCCAACTCCGAATCGATCCATATGCGTAGTCTGCTTTTGATATCTCCAAAATCGATCACAGTTCCGTCCTCGTGCACCAGGCCTGTCACCCGGGCCGCGACTCGCCAGGTGTGCCCGTGCAGAGAAGCGCATTTTCCTCCCATGGCGGGCAGTCTGTGCGCTGCGTCAAAATGGTGCAAAACCTCTAAATATGTAGTGGCCACAGACATTCCTCCTGAGATGTGATGCGAATCGATGAATCTCACGGAATACGCCACCGCCGGCCCTCCGGTGCGCTCGGCCGGCCCGTGTCCGTCCGTGTCGAGCCCTTGGGAGGCGTGACACTCGGGCCGCGATCGCGGCAGGTGGCGGACCTACATGTTTCCTGCTTACAACTGAAAATGGTGAGGGCTCACTCGGGGGGCGCGTGGTGCACTCGAACCTCTACTAAGTGCGCGGCCGAAATACGGGAGCGGGCTCGGCGCGACGAATGATCAACACCCTGTCATAGGTTGTCATATTGCCCTCACCGGATAATCCTGCTGAAGTTGTGCGCCAACAGCGATAACCGGAGCGGGCAATGCGCCTCACCCCGAATCGCACTGGGGCTCGACCCGTCCGATAGGTGCGGTGCGTGACCGGGCAGGAAGCAGCTGTACCGCGGGCATCGGCCCAGAAGATCTGCGGCGGAAAGCTGGGGAGGAGCCGGAACGTGGCGGACACCACAGGGCATCGTGGCCCTGATCGACGTCCCGGGGTGACAGCGGCGGAAATTGCCCGGCTCTCCGTCACTGTCAAACGGCCGACTGTCGCATCCGTCGCCGCAACAGCTGGCGTTCCGGGCCACGATGTCCGGCGGGGCATCTCCATGGAGAACGGCAGCCGGATGGCCACGGCGCTCTCCGTGGGCCTGCTGAACGAGAGGTCCGCGCGAGCCATCGCGAAGGATCCGCAGGCTGTGCTCGCCGCGGCGCAGGAGCTCCAGGCCCTGGTATGGGAGATCATGCGTGCCAGATGCGAGAGCGCAGAGGACGAACAGCGCCTCGCCTGACCGGCGCGACTTCCCCCGGCTGATGCCGTGACGAACCGTCGGGTATCGGCCGCTCCGGCCTCTCCAGACTGTTCCCCGGGCATACTCCAGCCGCACCGGTCCGCTCGTTCATGCCATATTGACCGGGATGACTTCTGACACCAGGGCACGAGGGGCCGCGGCCCTCAAGGCTTTGCGGCACAGGCGGGGCATGTCCATGTCCCACTGCTCACGCGCCCTGCGGGAGCAGGCGAGGATCTTGGGGCACCCGTCGCTCACCACACCCAGTGTCGCGGGGCTGCAACGATCCGTTGCCCGGTGGGAGAACGCGGCCTCGCCGACACTGCCCGACGAGAGGTACCAGCTGCTCCTTTGCTGCCTGTACGCCCACACCCCTGTCGGCGACGTCGCGCTCGGGCCGGGCTCCGACTTCGCCGAAGTCCTCCACGCGCTCGAGGACCTGGGCATAGGCCAAGCGGCGCTCAGCGCCTTGCGATCCACAGCGACGCGCGTCCTTTCCGACAAGGGCACGGGCCTCATCTCGCTCCTCTCGCCCAAGATGTCCTCGATGCTGGCCACCGTCCTGGACCGCCCCGAGCGGGTGGATGAGCAGCTGGCCGCCGATTTGCAGTCCGCGGTGGCAAGTGTCGGGGCCCAGATCGACAACCTTCCGTTCGTGCGCCAGCAGCTGATGCTGACTCCGGTCGTCGAGGCATGCCGGCAGGTGCTGGCGTTGCCCTTACCGGAGCCCATCCAGTCGAGCGTGCGGAGGGCGACCACGTCGGCCTACACGCTGGCGGGGAGACTGGCCTTCGAACTGCGTGACGAAACCGCTTCGAGCGCCTGGTACGCCGCCGCCACTCGTGAAGCCGGTCTCCTGGCGGAGCCGTGGCGCCGGGCCAATGTGCATCTGGCCCACGCCATGGTGGCCCTGCATTCCGAAGACGGCCACAGCAGGGCACGAGTTCTGACGGACGCTGCCGTTCGTGACGCGAACAGGGGCCAGAACACCACCGTCCGGGCCTGGTCATACGCATGGCAGGCGGCCATGGCAGCCCGATCGGGAGAACAGCGGTTGGCACATGGTGCATTGGGACTGGCCGCCCTGGGTGTCGACCGTGCCCAGGGCGACGGTGCCTCCCCGCTGAAATTCGAGCCCTGGCGACTGCGCGCTTTCGAAGGCGTGTGCGAGCTGTTCGTGGGGCAGGTCTCCTCAGCTGATGCGTACCTCGGCCAGGCACTGCAGTCCCGTCACCTGCTGCTCGCCGAACGCGCCATTCTCATCAGTGATCAGGCTCTCGCCAGGCTGCACTTGGGAGATCCACGGGCGGCGGCCGAGCTGCTGCACGAGTGCATCGACATGTCCCCCGTCGGAGGCCGAATTCCGGCGGTGAGACTGCATTGGGCACGCAAGGCGCTCTCTCCCTGGCGACATGAGCAATTCGTCGCAGACTTCGACGACCGCCTGCTGGACGCCACCTTGGGCGCCGAAGGGCCTGCCCGGGCCTGAGCCCTCCGTCGCCGCCAGGGCAGGGCGTCAGTTCGGGGCGGGCTCGCTGTGGGACTGATCGGCGGTGTCGTGGCTGCCGACTGCCGTGTAGAAGACGGACTTGCCCTGCTTGATGCGGTCGATCAGGCCCTTGGCGACCAGTCCTTCCACCGTGGTGCGCACCACCGTGGCCTTGATGCGACGATCGGGATGGGCCTCCACGAGCGCGGCGGTGACTTCAGCCGCGGAGGAGGGTGCGCTCTGCGCACGGAGGTGGTCGTGTACAAGACCGACAAGGGTCGTCCGGTGCGCCTTCGCCTCCTCGGAGACCACAGCGGCAGACGCAGTGGGTTGGGCGGCCGCCTGCGCGGGGGCCGGCTTCCTCCCGGTCGGCTTCGGTTCGGCCTGAGGCTGGTGCGGCACGCGACCCACCGCCGTGACATCCGGCTTCCGCCCCGTTCCGGCGGCCGTTGGGATGCCGTCGGCGAGTGTCTGATGCATGCTCATGAGCAGGGCGTGGTCGTGCTGCAGCACGACCAGCTCCTCCTGGAGCCTGGCCAGCTCCGCGACGACGCGTTCCTGTTCCCTGCTGCTGCGGTCCAAGTCGGCAGCCACCTGGGCCGCGTACTGAGCCTTGAGTCCGGTCGTCACGTGCAGGGATCCCGACATGTGGATTGCCTCTCTTTCATGAAGTCGTTGTCATGAGTGCAACTGGCGTACGTCGCGAGGGTGGGAAGCAAGGTACGGACCAATCCTGCCATCCGTACCCCCGCGCCGACGACTCAATCTCACCTTCTGGCCACGAAGGGAGCACCGGGCGTTCGTCCCGTTGTGGTGCACCCATCAATGGTGGTGTCCCCGCCGCATCCGGCCACTCGGGGTTCGGCCGGTATGAGATCCCATGAAGAGGCGCCGAGGGGAATCCGAGCACTGCGCCGCTCTCCCCCGGTCGGCCAAAGTGCGGTCGCACGCGCGGTGTTGACATGAAGTCCCCGCCGTATTCAATGGCGGGAGGCGGGCGGAAGCAGGAGTCCGAATTTGTGGCCGATACGGATTGATTCACGCCACCCCCCTTGCCTGATGGTGCAGTTCACGGTCCGGGTGCGCCGGTCGGGCTTTATAGTTTCTCCGTCTTATGTGATCGGAGATCCACGGGAGCCCTCTCCATGGGTTTCGATACAGGGGCACATTCCTTGAACGCCACTCCGTTCCCCATGAAAAGAGAACAATAATGATGCTGCGCTATGCCGTTCCTGCGATCGCCGCGGGAGTTTTCACACTCGCCGCCGCCACCACCGCCATGGCGGCACCGAGTGGGCACGTCGCCACGAGCAAGCCTCTCGTCGTTTCCACTGTGCCCGACACCGCGCTGATGCCGTGTCCGACCCACTGGAACCCGCTCTGGGGACACGGCCCCGTCTGCCGGCCGCAGGAGCCCGACACCACGCTGATGCCGTGCCCGACCCACTGGAACCCGCTCTGGGGACACGGCCCCGTCTGCCGGCCGCAGGAGCCCGACACCACGCTGATGCCGTGCCCGACCGACTGGAACCCGCTCTGGGGACACGGCCCCGTCTGCCGGCCGCAGGGCGAGAAGAGCGACCCCCAGGCCTCCGCGCGCAATTGAGACCAACTGACCGCGAGCACGACACGGGCGTCCCGGAGTCCTGACAGGTTCGACCGGGGGCGATCACGGCTGTGTTAGCGCGGTCCGCAGCGCATTTGTGGGGCGTTCGGCCATGCCGTCGTCGGGCGCCTCACCTCCATGGCCGGTGGAATCACCCCTAACGCCCCCGGCCGCAGCATTCCGGCGCGCCCGGACCGGCATGCTCTCAACTCGTCGGAGCGACAAGCCTGTGCAGCACGTAGAGGTCGGCCAGTGCCCGTACCTGGGCCCGCAGCGCCCACGGGTCCACCGGGCGGGTCAGGAAACCGGCAGCACCCAAGTTGTAGGCGCGCGCGGCCATGCGATCCTCTCGACTGCCGTCCCTCAGGAAGATGACGGGCAGGTGACGGGTCTGGTCGAACTGCGAAAGCTTGGCCAGCAGTTCCAGTCCGTTGATACGCGGTGTCAGTACATCCATCACGACCGCCGCGACAGGCTCGCGCACCACGAGCCCCAGTACCTGATCAGCGCTTGTGGCCCGCAGCATGCGGCGGCCCAGTGGCTGCAGAACGCGTTCCAGGGCGAGAAGGTTGTCCGCACGGTCGTCGACCACCAGGACGCCGTACTCCTCGGCTGAGCACGAGGACGAGGACTCTCGTCTTCCGGACGGGGACAGCGATATCGGCATGCTCGCTCCGTAGAAGGGATGGCGCCCAGGTGCCTCACCAGGCACTTGACTCTAGCCACAGACCGGTTCGTACGCAGAGTCCTCACACCATTGGGTGAGGGAGACCACGAGGAGCCCTCGGACCCCCGCCGGGGCGGGGGCCCGCGAATGCCGGCCGGCCGCCTCAGTCGCCGGGGCGGACCAGACCGGCCGATGGTCCGGTTGAGCTGCCGATGTTGGACAGAATGATGTTCCCATCGGTGGTCATTGCCTTCAAGGTACTGCTGCCGCCACCGAGGCGTCCCATGACGAATACCGCCTCGCCTCGGCGCCCGCACCCCGTGGCCTTCTTCAAATGGGTGAATCCGTTGTAGACGTTCCCAGAAGTCGTGACCGCGCTCACTTCGAGGTCTGCATCCTCCATCGCTTCTATGCAGACGTCCCCGGATTCCGAACTCACAATGATTCGAGCCCGAGGCGTAACGTGCCCCACCCTCAACTTCACATCCCCCTGCGCCGTCCAGACGCGAACTTGGGGTCCGTCGACCGCAGATACATTGAGGTCGCCGTTCTTCGTAAAAGCATCGAGGCCACCGGTGACATCACTGACGGCGAAGCTCCCGTGCATACCCCGCAAGCGGGCTCCGCCGGAAATCCCGGCAACAGCAGTCGTCGCGCTGAATGCGTTGACCTTCACGCGGACACCCTCTGGGACAGAGAGCGACATGGCGGCCTTTCGCCCTCTCGCCCGCTTCGTGACCCCCACCAGCCGCCGCCATCGAGAGTGGGAAACAGTCAGGATGCCGTGCTTTTTCCTGACATAAACCGGCTCACCTAAGGACGTGAAGAACTCCAGCTTGCTGGAAGGTCCCTTCGTTCCCGAAACGAGCAACTGCCCCCCGTAGAGATCCACCCTCAGCTCGACAACGGGATCGTCGATGCAGATCTCTTGCGGCTTGCACACTGTCCAGCTCTGCTTCTCCATCAGATAATTCCGTCAGCTCGCGAACCGGACGCTCCTGAAGCGGGCCCGGGTCTGGTCGTCTGCCGGAATCGCGGAGCTCGCCGCACCCTGACAGTGAGGCTGGTCGAACAGCTCAGCGGTGCGGTCGGTGTCGTTGCGGGTCCGGCCTTCTGCCCATCCGCCTATCTCGACGGTGTAGCACTGACCGCTTTCAGGGTTGCCGAGGCTGTGACGGACCCCGTCCGTCGTCGTGGTGTAACTGAAGGATCCAGAGGCCGCGTGAGCGGCGACAGGCATGCCCAGGGCAAAGCCGGTGGCAGCAGTCAGAGCGGCGAGAACAGCGGTTGCGCGTCGCATGGTGCACGTCCCTACGGAAAGTCGGAAAAGGACCGGCCCTACGTTCAGGCCCGGCCCGGATGACAGCTGAGGTCATGCAAGACGTAGATCGCATACACCCTATACAGGACAAGCCGTCTATCCGCCTTCCGCTCCGGGCACACTGGACCCCTTCCCTCTTCATTGTGATTATTTGTCCAGATTTATACATATATGCAGGGCGTGTTGACACGCTCCGCGCCGAACGCTGCGCATTCATTTGGCCATGGATGATCCGCTTGCTTACGCGTTGGTGGCACAAAACTGGTCAGGGCCGACGGGGACGAACCCCGGCGGGAATCGCGCAGCGGCCATGGCGTCACGGGACACGCCCCTGGACACGGGGGACCCGGGCCCGCTGGATTGCGAAGGGTTATTAACCGGCCGGGGAGCTCGGAGACCGCTCGGTAGTCATGAGCCGCAACTAGGACAAGGGCGCTGCTCGCATGAGGAGCCTTGCGGCCTGTGGGTGGGTGCGGTGGGGCTGCAGCAATTGACGCATGGTGGCCAGGTGACGAGCCGCAGACACTGAGTGCAATACCAGGTAGTCATCGAGAAAGGCGTGCCAGTGATGGAGAGCCGCCTCCCTGAGTCCTTGCTGAAGTAGCGTTTCAGCAAGCCGGGCGCGAGTCAGGGCCCGATTGCGCCGAGCCGCGTCTCCGCGAGTGCGCAGCGACGCGGCCAGGGCTGTGCCGGCGCCCGCATGGTCCCCAAGGGCACTGAGAGCGCGCGAGCGTTGATAGTGCAGGCCGGCGGCGGGGTAGCTGGTGAACGGGCCGGGCGCCTGGTCGGCTTCGGCATGGAGGCGTTCGGCCGCTTGCAGAGCGGTCAAGGCGTCACTGCGGTTCCCGGCATGGGCTTCGCCTATGGCGAGCTGAGCTTGGGCATAGGCCCTGGTGATGGCGGGCGCATGGGCATCCGCGATGTCGGCGGCCTGTCTTGCGAGGGTGAGGGCGGGGCGGTGGTGGCCCAGGTCGTGGGCATGGGTGGCCATGGCTCGTAGCGCGATGGCGTAGGTGGTCAGGTCATCGGCATCGGCGGCGAGGTGGGCGGCTGTGCGGTGGTACTGCTGAGCAAGGGATTCCTCCTGCCCGTCGATGCACATGTTGCCCAACAGGATGGAGAGTTGGGCGGCCGCCGACAGGATCTGCCGGTGCACGGATTCAGTGGCGGGCGCGCAGAGATAGGCGGTCACATCGCGGGCCAGATAGGCCGTCAGCACGGTAAGAGGGGGCCGCCCCCCGTGCGCCGCGGCCAATCCCGCGACGAAGTCCGTCATGGCGCGCAGCGTTTCCACTTCTACGCGGCCCACCCGTCGTTCGGACGACAGGGGCACCGGATACCTACTGGTACCCGCGACGAGTTCCGCCGGGAGAGGGACGGTGAGGGCCGACCGGTTGTACGCCCCCGCGCTGAGCAAAGTCCGGCCGCCCCGCTCGAGTTGACCGTGCGCCAGGGAAGCGATCTTGCGTATGGGGTCGACGTCCCACGACGTGTTGACCACCACGACGGGCGCTCGGGTCAGACCTGCCTCGCGGGCGGCAACCGGCCGCGAAAGCCTGCGTGACAACGCTTCGAGAAGGTCCGTGGAGGCGGGTGGCCGGGGATGGGTTCCCGCAAGCCACCGGGACACGGTGGAGCGGTCGCATGCAACAACATGCCCGTTCTCTGCGGCCACCACACGTATCGCGGCGGCGAGCTGGCTCTGATTCCAGCCCGCCTGCACCAGCAGCAGCTGGAGAGCGGTATTCGGCATTCGGTGCACGACTCCCTCCTACCCGCGCCGGCCTGCTTCCCGAACCACCGCGGTGGCGTGAAAATGCCCAGCGGAACCGGGGCAGAACGCACTCCGCCCAACATACCGCCCCCATTCACAAGTTCACAATATTCCCGCATGCACAACACACTTCCGGCCGACGTCCTCTTCCCGAGCCCGCGGCCGAGCGCTCCAATGGAACGCCACCCACCAGGAGCCTTCGATGCCCGGAGCACTGCAGCGCCTGCCGCGTCCCACCGTGATCGCCCGCGTATCCGACCTCGTCGGGCACACGCCCTTGCTGGAATTCGCCCGTACCGACAACGGCACCCGTCTGCTGCTGAAGCTGGAGATGTTCAACCCCACCGGCAACACGGACGTCCGCATCGCCCGCCAGATGCTCGACGACGCCGAGGAGCAGGGTCGGCTGCGGCCCGGTGGTCGAATCATCGAATGCGCGTCGGCCGACATCTGTCTCGGCATCGCCGCCGTCGCGGCCGAACGCGGCTACCACTTCACCGCGGTCGTCGACCAGCGTGCCCCCACAGCCAAGCTTCGCGGCATGCAGGCCATGGGCGCCGAGCTCGTCCACCTGTCCGATGATGGTGGCGGGTCATGCGCTGCCGCCACCGCCGAGGCGTACTGCGAACGCATGGCCCGAAGCCGGGACGACACGGTTTTCACCGGGCAGCGCGACAATCCCGGCAGCGGCGTCGGCTACTTCCCCGTCGCACACGAACTCCACGAAGCCCTTGGCGGAGAACTCGACCTCCTCATCGGCGCCGTCGGCAGCGGCGGGTCCCTGTGCGGGACCGCCCGCGAACTGCGCACCCTCCTGTCCGACTTCGTCGTCATCGGGGTGGAGCCCAAGGGGTCGACCGCGTTCGGCGGCCCCGCCTACGACTACCACCAGCCCCGGACCGGCGTCCCCGAAGGGGCCGCGATCAGTACCCTGATCGACTTCGACCTCATCGACGCGGGGGTCAAGGTCGGCGACGTCGAAGCCTTCGCGACCTGCCGGGTCGTCGCCCGTACCGGCCTTCTCATCGGCGGTTCCGCCGGCGGTGTCGTCTACGAGGCCATGAAGCGCATGCCTCTGGTACCGCCCGGCACCACCATGGTCGCCCTCGTCAATGACGGGGGCGAGGGATACCTGGACACGGTCTTCAACGACGCGTGGATGCACCATCACGGCCTCCTCTCCACTGCGGCGGAGCGAGAGATCGACAAATTGCTGACCAGGCTCCGCGGACACTGATCCGACGTCGGCCCACGACGCCCTCGATGGATTCGGCCAACGGAGCACACGGCATCGCTGCGCCGGGTCAGGGCGAGGAGTCCGCGATGGCAGGGCTCTGCGCGTAGGCCGCTGTCGGGTTCATCCACCTCCCTTGAACCCGAACGGTCTTGAGGGTGCTGACCCGTGCGCAGCCCTTCACCGTGGCCGTCACTCCGGCATCGGCGTCCGAGCCGGTGTCCTCGGGGTTGGTCCGGCCGCGCTCGGCCAGTGGCCGGTCGTTGACGATGGCCGAGAGGAGGCTGTCCGCAGCAGGCGAGATCAGCACGTGGTAGTTGCTGTCCGGATCCGGCTCGGTGGGCATCGTCGTGAAGGTGGTGTTCTCGGCGGGCACCTTGTCGAGTTCCCTGGCCAGGCTCAGCAGCTTTGCCGCGCTGCCGAGCCCGGTGTCGACCGTCAGAGCCTTGGCGGCGGTGTCCGCGAGGGTGTACAGGGTGACTGGGTTGGTACCGGCGCCGGCGCTCTTGAGCGTGCGGATCATCGAGCCCATGTACAAGTGCTGGGTGGCGGTGCGGACCAGATCGCCGCCGTCACCGAAGCCGTGCCGGGTACGCAGGAACTGCAGTGCGGAGGCTCCCTTGAGCATGTGGGAACCCTTGGAGAGCTTCAGGTGCGAGTACGGGTCGTACACGTCGTCACTGACGCAGACGGGTACTCCACCGATCGCGTCGGACATCTTCGCCACACCTGTGAAGCCGATCAGCATGAAGTGGTCGATGGGGATGCCGGTGAGCCGGTTGACAGCGGCGACCTGGCAGGCAGGCCCGTACGCCAGGGCGCTGTTGATCATTCCGCGCCGTTCGGAGACGGTCTCGCCCGTGGCCGGGTCGGTGCAGGCGGGCAGGTCGGTGACGGTATCGCGGGGCACGCTCATCACGATGGTGCGGGAGCGGTCGGCGGACACATGGATCACCAGTTCCACATCGGCGTTGCTGCCGACTTCGGTGCAGTCCCCGACGGCCTTGCAGTCTTCCGCCGTGGTCCTCGCGTCGGTGCCGATGGCCAGGATGTTGATGGGCTTGCGGCTGGAGGAGTCCGGCTTCGCCACGCCGCCCACCCGCGAAATGTCCACCGTGTCGATACTGCCGTTCAGCTGGCTTAAGAGATACACGCCAAACCCGCCCACCATCAGCAGGATCTGCGCCAGCACGGCCACGGCCATCCTGCCGACGCGCAGGTTCTCCCGTCGCGCCCGATGCACCACACCATGGTTCTTGCCTGTCGAATGAGTCATGTCCGCCTCGCCCGTAGAGGAAATCGAACCCGGTATATGTCACCGGTCGTCGATTCCCCCTCGCCACAGCCTCGCCGCATCTGGCCGGGGCGCTCGATCCGGATCCCCAGGGCTGCATTTTGGCCATTCTCCGCGGGCTGACGCAGGGTTCGGGCCTCCACACTTACGTGGCCGGTGAATGCATCGGCTTTGATCGTCTAAAGTGATGCCGAACCGGTCCGGTGGTTCATCCCCCGTACCACCGGATCGGCTTTCTGCACGCACCAGTTGCGGTATCCGCGACGGTTTCCCCGCCGTGGGCGTATCGCGGGTTTCAGGATGCGACGTCGAAGGTGATGGTGGCCGGGGTGGAGGGCTTCCCGCCCTGACAGGCGGTCACCGAGACGGTATGAGTGCCCGGCGTCCAAGGGCCGGCGGCGGGACTACGGGCGAAGCCCCAGGTCCCGGCCGACGTGACGCGGACATTGTCGGCGATGACCGTGCCGTCTGCAGTGGCTCGGATGACGGTGCCCGGCAGAACGGGGGTACGAACGGTACCCGTGAAGTAGGGCGTGAGACCGGCGCCCCGTCCACCCCTCGGCCACCGGCGTGGTTGTCGCCTGGTCCCGCCTCCCCCGGATGCGCCATGCGCTCCAGGAATGCCCAGGCCCCGGGCATTCATGACGGCGGGAGCAGGAGGTTGAGCCCCGATGGAGCCTGCAACCCTTTCCGCTGCCGGGGCCGCGACGTCCCCACTCGCCTCGGCCTCCGCCCCCGGCGGCAGGTCCACGGTTTTCGTAGCCGACATCTCGCGCACCGCCCTCTCGCGACCGCCCAGGTGGAAGGAGTCCGCCAAAGAGGCGGCCCTGCCCGCCTTCTAGTGGCCACCCCGGGCGCCCGCCCTCGCTCCGGCACCGCGTGTCACCCCTTCGGAGGATGCGGCAACCACCATGAGCGAGCGGGTCAGGGCAGAGGCAATGCCGGACGGCTCATGGGCCGCACACTTCGACCGAGGCTACGACCTGGGCCTGCTCCGGGTACGCGGTGTCCCCGTAGCGGACCTCGGTGCGGGGGTACGACCGCACGTCCGTGAAGAAGACCAGCTCCGCTCGGGAGACGGTCCGGGTCAGGATGTCGCCATTGAGGAACCCGCCGACCTGGCCCACACCCCTCACAAAGAGGAAGAACTCCCCGCCCGAGTACTGGCGGCCGATGCCTTCTCCGTCGAGCGCCAGGCCCCAAACCTTGACCGTGCAGGGCGGGCCCGGCCAGTTCATCCGCTTCTCGGCCTTCAGCCCGTTCAGCTTCAGATCCTTGAACGGGGACTCAGCAGGGCTGCTGGGACACCCCGGTTCCCGCGGCGGATCGCCCTGAAGCGTTGATGCAGAGGCACCCGAGACAAGGGTGGCACTCAAGGCCGCGGTGGCCAGGCTCGCCGCCATGACGCGCAACACCGTACGAGGTGGCAAAACTCCTCCGATCTGGATGATGAGGCTGCGGAAGGCATCCGGAAGCGCCGACAGCCACTCCGAGTAATCATTCGACTACGCCTCCGCCCCTGTCAATTGGCATGCCCCGGAACCGGCCACCCCATCGACCAGTGCGTTCAGGACACTCTGCACGCCGCAACGATCACAGCCGCCGGGTCAATTCATTGCACAGATCAGAGCATTGCCTGATCTAAGGTTCCTGTGAAGTTTCTGCGCACGAAAAACCGAGGAGGAAGGCGCGAACATGTCGGCCGAGACATTAGAATTCCAGGTAGAAGCCCGTCAGCTCCTGCAGTTGATGATTCATTCGGTCTATTCGAACAAGGATGTATTTCTGCGCGAGCTCATTTCCAATGCCTCGGATGCACTGGACAAGCTCAGACTCGAAGTCCTTCGCAACAACAGCATCGCTGCGGATCCGTCCGACCTGCACATCGAAATCGAGACCGACAGCGCGGCCCGCACGCTCACCGTGCGCGACAACGGAATCGGGATGTCGCACGACGAGGTGGTCGAACTCATCGGAACCATCGCGAACTCCGGCACCGCGAGCTTCCTCCAGGACCTGAGGGAGGCCCCGGACACGGTCGCCACGGAGGGGCTCATCGGCCGGTTCGGCGTGGGCTTCTACGCCAGTTTCATGGTGGCCGACGAGGTCACGCTGCTGACACGACGCGCGGGCGAGAGCCAGGGCACCCGATGGACTTCCACGGGCGAATGCACGTACACCATCGAGTCGGCCGACGCAGTCCCCCAGGGCACGGAGATCACACTGCGCCTCAAGCCGGTGGACACCGAAGACCGGCTCTACGACTACACGGCGCACCGGAAGATCAAAGAGATCGTCAAGCGGTACTCGGACTTCATCACCTGGCCGATCCGTTTGATCCCGGATGCCGCGGACCACGCCGGAGAGGGGCAGGGAGGCACTGACGGACCTCCGCCGGCACCCGAGACGATCAACTCCATGAAGGCCCTGTGGTCACGGACCAGGGACGAAGTGTCCGATGACGATTACCACGAGCTGTACAAGCGCATCAGTCACGACTGGGCCGACCCGCTCGAGACGATCTGCATGCAGGCAGAGGGCACGTTCGAATACCAGGCCCTGCTCTTCATCCCGTCACATGCTTCCCGGGATCTGTTCACACCGACGCACCGACGCGGGATGCACCTCTATGTGAAGCGCGTCTTCATCATGGACGACTGCTCGTCGCTGCTGCCCCGGTACCTCCGCTTCGTCAACGGCGTCGTCGACGCCCAGGACCTCTCACTCAACGTGTCGCGCGAGATCCTCCAGCAGGATCACCAGATCCAGCTGATCCACCGGCGGCTGACGAAGAAGGTGCTGTCCACCATCAAGGACATGATGTCCAATCACCCGGAGCGCTACGCAGCGTTGTGGGAACAGTTCGGACAGGTACTCAAGGAAGGACTCCTCGAGGGCGAGAACCGCGAGGCGATCCTCAGTCTCTGCTCCTTCGCCTCCACTCACAGCGAGGACAGGCTCACGACTCTCCCCGAGTACGTCGAGCGCATGAAACCGGGACAGCATCACATCTTCTTCATGACAGGTGAATCCCGGGAGGCTGTCGAGCACTCGCCCCACATGGAGGCTTTACGGGCCAGAGGCATCGAGGTGCTGATCCTCACCGATGCCGTGGACGGGATGTGGTCCGAGGTCGTTCCCGGGTTCGACGGCATGCTGCTGCGGTCCGTCGCGAGAGGAGAAGCCGAGATCGGCACGCAGGAGGAGAAGGAGGAGGCCAAGGCCCAGCGCGAGCAGCAGCAGCAGGAACACGCGGGCCTGCTCGCCTGGATGGCGACGGTGCTCGACAAGGAAGTGAAGGAGGTACGGCTCTCCACCCGCCTCACCATCTCCCCCGCCTGCCTCGTCACGGACTCGCACGACGCCACTCCGGCTTTCATGAACCTGTACCGCGCCATGGGCCAAGAGGTGCCCCACGTCAAGCGCATCC
This sequence comes from Streptomyces sp. GL_140, assembly GCF_057834465.1. Lineage (NCBI taxonomy): Bacteria > Bacillati > Actinomycetota > Actinomycetes > Kitasatosporales > Streptomycetaceae > Streptomyces > Streptomyces sp. GL_140. The sequence goes on along the minus strand of NZ_JBYQMJ010000002.1, from coordinate 123,944 downwards.
TTGAACTCAACCCCGTCCATTCCCTTGTCCGCGGCCTGAGCAAGGCCCACTCCGAGCGCGGATCCGCCCCGGACCTCGAGGAGACCGTGGAACTGCTCTACGGCATGACGCTCCTCGCGGAAGGCGGCACGGTGAGTGCCCCTTCACGGTTCAGCCTGCTGCTGGCCGATCGCCTGGAACGCACGTTGCCGGTCGGTGACGCGGCATGAACGCCGCTGATCCACCCCTCCTGGGGTGATGTGATCGGACCTCAGTGATCCGGATGCGCGGCCGATGTGGTCGCGCATCCGGCAGCTGCCGACACATCACGGTCATGGGAAAGCCGTGATGTGCCGCCTCACCGAGGACCATGGCCTCTTCGATGGAGGACCTTCGGCCCGACCGTTGGTTGCCGCCGAGGAGGATCGTTGATCGGTAAACGCCGTCCCTCACCGTCCGGGCCCCGTGACCGCCAGGTCTGCGCGACCCGACAATTTCCCGCAGAATGAGAAGAGCCGCACGACTTCGGGGCTCCGTCTTCGGCGAAGGTGTGGCCCCGTATCGGAGGCTCCCCCATGCCCACACTCGTCACCCGCTTCGTTCTCCACGGGGAGGTGGAGGAGATTCCTCCTGTTCGCCATGCGGTTGTCGAACAGGTCCGGTCCTGGGGCGTCGTGTTGGACGGCGAGACCGCCCAGTCCATCGCCGTGCTGACTTCGGAACTGGTCGCGAATGCCGTGGTGCACGCCGCGGGGAGAGTGACGGTGTCGCTGCGTTACCGACCCGGCCGCCTTCTCATCGCCGTCTTCGACTCCAGTGCCCGAGAGCCGGTCCCACGCGCAGCCGCCGAGGACGACGAGTCCGGGCGCGGCACTCAGCTGATCGACCTGCTCGCCTTCAGAAACGGGTGGGAGCGAACTGAGCAGGGGAAGCGGGTATGGGCAGAGTTGGAGTTACCGAAGGCTGCGCGGAAAGTCCGACCCGTCGTACTGCGAGGGCGTTTCAGGCCGAGGCTCTCGGCAAAGCACTCGTGTCCGACGTGCTCACGGCTGGTTCCCGGTGAAATGCCCGCACCCTCGCAGCCCTTCTGATGTGGGCCCGGCCCGACCCTGAATGTCCACGGCCCTGCCGGATCGCCGGGCAATGCCGGCTGTCCTCCACGAGGCACAGCCGGCTTCCGTTCCCTGCAGAGGCGTGGTGCGCCGAGGTCTGAACCGACCTCATACCTCTCTCTTCCTGCGGCGCTTGATGAACAGCCACCAGATACCGATGACAGCGAGGATCCCCGCCATGGTGAGCAGGAGCCACCAACTCAGGGGCAAGCCTCCCTTGTCGATGTCTCCCGAGAAACTGATCCTGCCAGTGGCGCTCCGCTCGATGGGACCGCTGGCAAGTTTCAGTCGCGCCGTCCAGACTCCTGCGGGGAGATGACGGTCCAACGGGACGACCACCGTGCCGGATTCATCCGGTGCCAGGGTGATTCCATTGAGCAGGGTAAACGGGCCGGCGCTCATGGTGCCCGGTCCGTCCGACAGGGACAACGTGCCGGTCAGATCGAGCGCGCGCTTCCCCGTGTTGTGGACCACCGCCTCCACCTGAGGCCGTCCGTCCTTCATACGCCCCGGAACCAGTCTTCCGATGCTGAAATCGGACGGCGCTTCGCCGCCCGGCCCGACATCGAGGTAGACGCGGACACCCACCCGGTTGATGGTGGCCACGGTGTGGTCGGAGTCGGGCTTTGAAGCCACCTGTGCCCAGACAACGGCGTATCTTTCTCCGGCGGAAGCCATCTTGGGAACCTCGATGGTTGCCCGGAGGGCACGGCTTTCGTGGGGAAGCAGGTCGAGGCTCGGCTCATCCACCGAGATCCAGCCGCTCAATTCGTTCGGCGTCCGATCGGCGGCAAACTGGAGCGCGCCGTTCCCGATGGTCGCGGCTGCGCTGTAGACCTCCACGTGCATGGGCTCGGACGACGAGTTGGAGACCTCGAAACGTCGTGTGATGGTGGTGCCGGGAGACAAATGGTCGACGATGAAGGTCAGCGCTCGGGTGTCATCACGCCGACTGACCGGGGCTTCGAGGAGTCGGACCCCAAGGCTTCCGTCCGGTGCCGGACCAGCGGACTGGTCCGGCACCGGGGCCGCATCGGCTTCACCGACGTACGGTGAGGACAGCAGTAGCGCCGACAAGAGCGCCACAATGACCGCTGCCTTATGCGACCGAATGTGTCACCGTCCCGCTGTACGTTCCGGCGACGGCCGCATCAGGCACAACAACTTCAACGGTAGGTGCCCACACCACTGAGTTACCGCCGGTGCCGGAGGCCAAACTGAATGCGGGTACGGACAGGGCCAGCGACTGTTTTTGAGCGGCAGTCGGCTGTCCCGCCGTGAAGGTGCCAATTCCTTGGGAAGCTCCAGCACCGGACCAGTACGATGCCTTGTTCTTGGTGATGGTCTCCGCTGCCGTCTCCCCACCGGTCGTGAAGTCCGTTGACGCCACCGACGCGCTCCATGCGGCGTTGAGCAGCGCACGGGCATCGGTCACGGCCACAGTCCCGAGCTGCCCGCTGACGGTGGTTCCCGGTGCACCGGAAGGAAGGGTGGAGGAGGCAGGCACCGTGATCGACAGTGCGCCACCCGTCACGGAGAACGTGACCGTGGTATCCCCGGTGGTAGCCGCGCCGGCCGGTGAGGCGAGACCCGCGAGCACCGCGGCAACTGCTCCGGTTAACAATAATCTTGAACGCATGGGCATCTTCTTTCATTCGGATGAGGAATCCGGTGATGCATTCAACCGTGTTCCGTAAAAGGATCCGCTTGCGCCTTGCCTGGGATACCCAGCGGACCGGATTCGGCCACTGTTCCGGACAGCCCCGAACTCGCAGATCCCGTTCGGCGCACAAAATAACGTGGCTCCTGCACCAAAGTGCGCTGCCACGCCGAATCGACTAAGCGCCCGAATGTGTCACGCGCCTACAGAAGCCCCCTGAGGTGCCTGAGCGGTGGATGCAGACAGGCCGGACCGACCGACGCTACAGTCGCTGTCAAGAACTTCCATGATTCGACACGATATGACGATAGGTGCGATTATCGACCATTCGAGGTATGGCCCTGTACCCGAACCGGCCGACCGTATATCCGGAACCGCCAGGCGGGCACGATCCGCCGCCCGGCTTGCGAGAGGACACCTCGGCGATATACACAAGGCGTGTCCCCTCGGACTGCAGAATCGTTTTGACAGCCATGACGACACATCCGCTTGGCGAAGTCCAGTCGTTCACCCGTGAAGGGCCTGGCCGACTGCAGCCCTGCCCGGCCGCCATTGCCGTCTCCCAGCGGGATCAGCCTCCCCTCAGGCAGAGCCCGCCGCGACAGCAATCCGCCGACCGGATCCCCCTGCCTGCCCATCGCTCGCGCCGGACAGACGAGTCGGATGGCCCGCTCTTCACCCAGTTGGCAGCCGAATGGGCCCGGCGTGGTGCCACCGTTCCCGGCGAGCCCGACTCCACCTGGCAGGAACTCTCCTCCTACCAGTCCTTCACCCAGCAAATCGAACGAACCCTGCGAGATCTTCGCCTCGAGTCACAGTCGACCGGCCCCCTCACCCCCATGCGTCCGGAGGAGGTACCACCTCGAGAGTCGATGGTTGGCCGCCCCGGCGCCAAGAACCTCTCCGTCGCGTCACCACAGACCGAGAGCCGCGCCGGCGGCTCGCCCAATGCCCGTCGCCAGGTATTCGTCGCCCGTTACCCGTGGTGCACCTGCGGGATGAATGTGTGACGCGTGCGGGTAGGCGGTCGAAGAAGAGTTCACCATGAGGCCGTGCTCTTCCCGGACCGCCGCCCAGGCCTCCGTCAGCTGTTACGGCTCCCAGATGACGTCCGCTTTGATGAGAAGGACACGGAGGTTGTTGGCCCCGATCCGAACCCGATGGGACGCGGCGCGTTCCTTCTGCGTCATGTTGCGGAACACAACGTCCGATTGGAGCAGGAGATCGGGGATGGTGCGATCCGTGTAGACGTTGACCCTGGGATCACCGCTTTCCTTGAGCAACATGTTCAGATTGCTCGTGGTGATGGCGAGCGCTGGCCCCCGGTCCGGCAGCCAGTAGACAGCCGTCCCCTTGCCTTCCCAACCTGTCCCGTCCCGCTTTTCGGCCACCCCTTGGTCTTGTTCGCTCTGCCCTGGAACAAAGGCTCCGATGACACCCTTGTCGTTACGGATGTGAGCACGCCTTTTGGAGAAGGCCTTGCGCAGCGCCTCACCCACCGCAGCTGCCACATCATTATGGGCTGTATGCTGCTCGTTCATCAAAGTGGATTGCCTGGCAAGCGATTCAGCGAGTGGGGCGGCAACCACCTTGAACAGCCGGGACACTTCGAGACCGGTCACATCCGCCACCAGCCCAAGGCCGGACAGCATACCGGCAGCCGCCGTGATCACCCCATCCAGGGAACCAAAATCGTTGCGATGCGGCATGATCCTGTCGAGACATTCACTCAATTCCATGAGCGCCTTGTACTCGATCCCATCAAGATATCCGTCGACGGACTCCAGGGCGTGCAAGTGGGCAATGATACGATCACCGATCGTACGCAGCGGTACCGAAAGGGATTTCCCGCCGCACTCCTTGTACCACCGCCAATCGACGTCGCCTCCACCATGCGCCAGATAGGCAACAACCGAGCGACGGTACAACGACTCCTGCATGGACGGAGGAAGCATCTGGGCTGCGATGGTCGGGATCGACCGGATTCGATATCCCGGCTTGGGGGTCAGGTCGCGGTTACGACGCCCCTTGATCTCTGTTGAATTTCCGGCCGCTCGAATAATGTACTCGAGCTTCTTCTCCATTTCCCGCATCTCGGCTGCGGATGAAACACGCGTGAGCGGGATGTCGTCCAACAGCGTCGGCATGTCCCCTTCGAAGTCAACCGCGCACTCGATGTCGGTGACCGTGCTGTTCATTCCCTTGGTGGGGACAGGGGGCCATGAGTTCGGCCTGGGAGTGAGCAGGAGGCTGCGACCGACGTTCGCAGCCGACGTCTTCCCTGTGTTCGGGGCGGCGTCGAAGATGAACGCGGCTGAAACCGGTCGAAAACTGTAGGCCAATGACCGTGCGCCCACGGCCAGACCCATGAGACCCGCCCAGCCGTGGGCAGCGATGTCGAGGACCGCCTGTCGGCATTCCTCATCGCTTGCGACCCGCCCGACCGGCTCGGCCGCGCGCCGCAGCGGCTCGGGAGCACCGATGACGCGGACGAAACGGTCGGCCGGATACGTGCGCCCATCGGCGTAGACATAGGTGAGGCCCGCGTCCGGGAGCCTGTGCCAGCCCGTATGAGCGACCACGGGTGTACGCGGGAGGCGCTTGCCCTGGTCCGTGACGATGTTGATCAGCACTTCCCGGATGGATCGGGAGGCTGCGCCGTTGTCGTCGCTGAAGTCGTTCCACCCGTCTGCGGTGCGCAGGTCGGAAAGGCTCTTGGTGAGCGTGTCCGACCCGATGGTGATCGTGTAGTAACGGCCGGCCGGCTTGCCGTCCTCGCTCAGCACCACGAGTCGCTCGGAGACGTAGGGTGCCCAGTCCAACACCTCGTCCCACTCCTCCGTGCGACCCCGCCGCATCTTCCAGACGGCGCCCCCGTCTTCAGCTGCCTCGTAGCGCCATCCCGGCGACCCGAGCACGGCAGTGCCGGGCGGGGCCAGTTCACTCTCCATCGAAGCGGCCACCGGCACGCTCGCCCTCTGCCTTTGCTGTTGAAGGTGCGGCTCTGCCGGTGCCGGCGGACTGCCCATGGGAGTGGTGGGCACATCCGGCTGAATGAACGGCATGCTGAGGTGTTCGGCCGAGCGCGCGTCGAAACGTCCCGCTGCCGCGCCCCGGGACGAAGCACCTGAGTTGCGCGTCCGCTTGTCGACGGGGGCGTGCGCTGCGGCAAGGATGGTCTGCTCGGTCGTGGACATGAGTGGGCACTCCCTGGGGTGGTGAGGTGGATTCGCTGTCTGGGCGGCACACAGCCAAACCCAATTTCAAAAACCGTCGAGGCTGCGACGACTCTCAAATGAGTGCACGGTCAAGGGCGTATGGGCACATGCGGCCCAGAAAGGGCGCATGTACCAATTGCATCGGGGTATCCGGATGAACGACACGGAGCCCACGAAGACGAAGACAACACACCTCGGCCCGTCGAGCGGACAGCCGAGAAGACCTTGAATGATCGCCTTGCCTCGCGCTGACGAACGCGATAGGCTATTCGGCGATTTCCGGGAACTCGATAAAGGGGAGCCGGCGCGCCTGGGCACGCACGATTTCATGCAGCTGATCCTGCAGATTCAGGCAATCCCAGAGGTCAATGTCGGGGAACGCCGCCCAGGCACTTCCGTGTTCCAGCCGGCTGTCCGCGAAGGTCACCAGGGTGTTGCACACACGTACCGTGTAGTAGTGGGCAGCCACATCACCGAACTTGTTACGCGACACCAGCCACGTGAGTACTTCTGGGCACCACTCGAGGACCTGCTTGGGAGTTCCATACCGATGGTGCCACACGCTGCCTGGATGGCCTGCAGCCGGCAGCTGGTACCGCCAGGCAGGCTGCGAAGCAATCCGACGCAGCGGCATGGGATTGGCCGCCTGCGAAGCCTTCGCACAGATGACCCCACCCGAAGGCAAAGGAACATCGGCGCTGACTACCTTGGGTAGCACGGAAGACATGGGTATTCTGCTCCTTGACCAGTTGATGGTTTGCCTACAGCGACTGCGAGATAGAGGCCCGGATACGTCTTGGCGGAGGTGCCGGGTCTCTATCTGTCGTTCCTATGCGACTTCTTTTCCTTGCCTGCTCTTCTCATGCTTGCTGCGCATGATCTCCCAAATCAAGGCCTGCAACTCCTGCGCGGCTCTGATGACAGCCTGTGGATCCTTGGCGATGGCACGCGCGGAACGCTCAGTGAGTAGACCTGCCGACAGTGCGGCGGCCATTCGCCGCCCGTCTTCCTGCGAAATCCCCCGGCGTACCTGATGCCCGGGTACACCCGCGGTGGCCGACACGGAAGCAACCGTCGGTCGAGTAACAACACCTGACAGCTGAGCAATCTCCGTAACGGTCATACCCGGGCGTTGGTCAGGACCCCGGTGGCCAGGCCTCTCCATGCTCTCCCTCGTCTCGTAGGTTGGAAATCTACTAGACATCAACGTAGCGCCTTCTTGGCGCACTGAGCGACCCTGACTCGCTGTTGTGATATATGACAGCGGTGGCGGCAGGGCCGCCCTTATTCGTTCACACTTTCGCTTTCGTCTTCACAACGAGGCGGGAAGCCCTTCAATCCTTGCCAAAGGGGATACGCCACGCACGATCCAACGGCAAACAAAATCCAGAGGATCGCGAGATCGCGCGACATCTCGCACTCATGTCTCAATAACGCAAAGTGGACGGCTGGATTGATGGCCCACCACATGGTGTGGGACCGTATCGCCCTTGTTCTTGGCGAACGTCGCTTTGCGGCCATTGTTCCGAGGTCGCCGAGCAGCTGCGCGTCTCACGGAGCGCAATGCTGTGAGCAGTGCCTGAGCCTCCAACCCGAGATGGCCGCACCCAGGGAGCCCCGCGCAACCCCAACCGGACAGTTTTGACGGCTCGTCCACGAGCCGATCGCAGTCTCGAATCACGCGGCGAGAAGGGGTGCAGGGTGTAGAGGGCCCGGGACACGAGCTCCGACCCGAGCAGTGAGGCGCGACGCGCCTCTCACCCGGGCCGTCTCTTTCGGATCTTGCCGCCGCGCCCTCCGGCACCCCGCCTCGCCGCGACACCCGAGCACGTCCACACTCCTGGTCGGGCGACAAGTGGAGCCGACACCCTGGCTTGGCCATCGCCACTGGGGGGCGTGCTACGCCGGGTCGAATACGGCCGGGTCGTGCTGCGAGAGATCGAAGTCAGCAGCCGCTCGGCGGATCCCCATCCGGTCCGGGGCCGGAGTCCGGGGCTGCCTGCACGAAGAAGTCCTCCACCAGCTCGGCGAGGCCGCGGACACCACTACGAGCCCGAATGCCTGCACTCCGACAAGGCCTACGACATCCTCAACTGCGGAAACGACACGTGACGAGCGGATCGGTGTCGTACCGACCATGGCCGGTCGACCAACGTCACGGACGCCGGCCCCCTGACAGCGGCCGCCAAGAAACTCGTTCCCTTTGCCGGTACCTCAGCAAGCACGCCCACGACCGTCATCGTCCCGCAACTACGGGCAGCACCGACCACGGCGAGCCGGTCCTCGCATCAAGGCGGAACTCCGGGCTCTCACCGCGATGTCCGGATACCCGATCCAGCCAGTACCGATCGGCGCCCTGGCACTGAGGTGAGCTGCAATACCGGCATCCGTGCCGACGATGTCCATCAGCGTCCCGGACCAAACGCCACATGCCCATCGCATGCCCGACGCAGACATAAAGACACCCCACTTTGAGCGAACCTGGGCGTAGTACAGCGCCACGGATAGGGATCAAAGGCTGACAACAGTTGGCACACGGGGATCAGGTGCGGTGCGCACTCTCCCACAGTTCGTCCAGGAAAAGCACGCCAGGGTACCCGTGCCCCACGATCCGCCAAACGAGCCAGTGACACGCAGGTCACGGTCAACTGCCCGGCAGAAATGCCGAAGTCCTGTCGGAGCACCAAAGATCCATAATCGGAAGTCTTTATTCCGCTTATGCGCGGTGGATCTGCCATACATGGCGCTCCGAGGGAAGAGATCACTTGCCGCGCGGCTCCACTCGCCCGGAGTCACCATCTCCCGGCCTCCTGGAGACAGGTGCGCGACATCGGCGAGGTCAATGCTGTTCACCCACCAACACATCAGCGGATTACAGCCATTCAAGCCGCCTGCACGTTCTAGTACCCACCCCCGTCACTCACGACCGAGGAGGGCGGTGGCTCCGGCGCCCACTGCGGCCGGCCTCCCCGGACACGTGCCTCAAGCCGGCCGACATGACACCACGATCACCGTCGCCACCTGCGGCGGCGCGGTCCGGGACCGACTGAGGTACTGGCCTCAAGAGCCCGGAGCACCGTCAACCCCGACGCCCTGTCCACCCTTGCGGCAACCCAAGTCCGGGTCCAGGTCCAACCACCGCCGACGGCTCCAATCGGCAGTACGGGGCCGGGTATGCGTCAATCAGGACGCCGACTGCAGAAACGATAGGTACGCTTCCCTTCGACAGTTGGCTGGTTGCCTGCTGCGGCTGCGCGATAGAGGCCCGGATACGTCTTGGCGGAGGTGCCGGGCCTCTATCGAGTCACGCTAAACCTTCAAGTCCTGGCGAGCCCACGCTTCAGACCGGCTTGCCGCTTTCGCCCTGCCCCTGCGACAACCCGCAGATGGAGGGGCATGGCGCTCGGTGGGAGCTACAGCCCAGACGAGTGGCATCTGGATGCGCCGCCATCCGGCTGCATCGACCTCAAGGCCGCACGGTGATGAAATCAAATCAGGCGGCATGAAAGCGGCATATCTCTGGAGTAAATTCCATGGAGAGCGACATCCCGCTTCGCCAACCGGACCGAACAGGTCTACATACTATCGGCCCCGCGGGAACTATTCAAACAGAATCGCCTCGACCGCAGGCGCACTCAGGACCATTCTCCGGCCATCACCTTACAATCCAGTTTATCTCTAAACATTTTCCCCCTGTCCTCGGTCTCCGCGGACGGATTTAATGCATGCCGCATCGACCTGCCCCGATCCGGCACAATAGGTAGATTTATCCGGTTTGCCGACTGGAAATGTCCCGGAGTGGTCCGTCGGACTGGCCGGCTCGACAGCACCAGAGCCGACCCCGACGCCGCGACACAACACCCCCCACCGCCGGAGGGGCGCACGCGGCACGAGCGAAAAACTCGGCATCTCCGCTTGCGGCGCGGTCAACAGAATGCGCATCGCCTCCATCGAATGAGTACTTCCGCCACAGCGCCTTGAACTTCCAAGTAAAAGCCATATCCGGGCAAGAATGCCCAGTTGTCCGATTGTGCGCAGCATGCAGAAAATGACCTCCTTGCCGACATTCACTCCGAGGCAAGAATCGCTCACCTATTCCATATTGGAACAGAAGTTCCCGCAGACGAAAAGATCACCACGGCCTCGGCGATAAGATCATGGGCAAGACCTGCGGTTTGCGGCAGCGCCTGCAACGACACGCGGCCTTGTTCCGTCTAAGCCACCGGAAGAGCCGGTAATTTGCTCTGCATGACGATCTCCAATCCCAGAGACCATCGCGAAAAATTGCTCGTCAACATTACGCCGGAGCTGCGCCGCAGATTAAAGATCCGTGCCGCCGAGTGCGGTATGAACGTTCAAGACGTCGCAGAATACGCGGTGAATCTCTGGTACGAATCTCCCGCGACGGAAATGACAGACACCTCTGGGGCCAAGAGCTGGGGTGTTTTTCTGCCCGGCGGCAGCCCCGAGCGTTTCGCCATGCAATGCACCGTCCGCAATGTGACCAAGGTTCAAGGATTCGCCCAGGCGGTCGAGCTGTGGCTCGCGGCGCACCCTTCGCCCACAACGCCTCTTGTCGCACAGCCCGTGCAACGCATCCTCATCGCCAATCAGAAGGGCGGCGTGGGCAAGTCGTTCCTCGCTGCTGGGGTTGCGCAGGCTTTGGCCGAGCTCGGCCGCCGAGTCCTCCTCATCGACTACGACCCCCAGGGGCACTTGACGACTCGCCTCAACCTGGAGGGCATCGAGGACGGCGACGAGAGTCTTCTGACGCACATGCTCGGGAAGGCCAAGCGGAGCATCCGCAACCTGCTCACCGCTTTGGACGAGGAACGCTTCGGTCAACGGCTGCACGTGCTGCCCGCCTGCGACGACGCCTTCCTGCTGGAGGCCGAGATGGCCGTCGTCCGCCACGGTCGCGGAACGGCTCTGGAGCGAGCCCTGCAGCCGATCGAGGGAGACTACGACTGCATCGTCATGGACGGTCCGCCCAGCCTGGGTCTCGGTCTGGACACTGCCCTCAACTACGTACAGCGACGCGACGGCGAGCGCATCGACCGGTCCGGAGTCCTCATTCCGGTATGGGCCGATCAGGCGAGCCACAAGGCCTACCGGATGCTCAACAGCCAGATCCAGCAGGCCGTGAACCTCACGCGTGTGACCATCGACCAGCTCGGGTTCGTCGTGAACGCCTACGACCCGCGCCGAGGGTCGAGCGTGGTTCAGAACTTTGGGCTGTGGACAGCACGCGCCAACCCTTCGATCGTGGCAGTGTTCAGAGATTTGAAAGAGGGCCGCGAATCCGCGGACTACCGCATCCCCCTCCTCGAGTACGCACCGGATTGTGAACTTTCACGAGGGATGCGGGATTTGGCGATGGAGATGGCGGCATGACTTCACCCCGGCGCAGAAGGCCCGCAGAGTTCCCCAAGGATCTGGAGCCGATGCCCAAGGTCAAGACACGGGCCGAACGAATTGCCGAATTCGACCGACGGAGGCAACTGGAAGTCAATGAAGCGGATGAACCACAGGCTCCTCCCGCGAGCGACGGCGACGACAGCCACAGGGGTGCCCCCCGGCTGCTTGCCCCGGTGGAGTCACCTCGCGCCGACAACCCCCACCTGAGCGGGTCCCACGGAGGGGACGGCACGGAGGACACTCGCACACGTGATGCATTTCCGGAGCAGTCGCAGCACGCACATGCTCTCGCGCCCGGACACCTGGCGGTCAAGGAATCCCTTGGCACCCGGCCCGGGCACGCGGCAGAATCCGAGCACCGGACCGCCTTCCTCGGCGAGACCCACTCCGAACTTCCCGCCCGGTGGGCGGGAGCGCCGAAGCTGACACCCGAACTGCTGGACGAGATCATCAGCAGCGAGTTGGCGGTCGGCCGATCCCTCACATCGGCCATGTTCCCCCGCTCGGAGCAGCACCCGGGCAGAGAACAGGCCCAGGAACCCCTGCCGACGCCACGTACAGAGGCCGACGGCTTACAGCTCCACCACGCCCTCTCCGCGCTCAAGTCCGTGGGACTCGGCGATGAGGAACAGCTGACGGCGCAGCCGTCAGCAGCCGGCCGTACTCAGCCCCCGCGCTCAGGGGGCCACGCGACCCCCGCCGGCTCCCCGGCACCAGCGCCGGTACTGGCACCGGCACCGGAGATCTCTCTGCGTGAGCCCGCTCAGATCGTCGACGAGCTCGTCCGCCATCTGACGCCCGCACAACTGGCCGCGCTGACCGGTCTGATGCCGAGCAAGACCCCGCACCCGGCGACCGCCACGCCGCCGGACGGTGACCCGTTGCCCTCCTTGTCCGCGGTCAACCCGCCCATGTCCCTGCACCTGCACTCTGATGTGAATGCGGACACGGACACGGACATGGACACGGATGCGGACGTACCAGCAGCACCGGCTCCAGCCCCCGACGTCCACGATGTTGCGCGCGCCCAGCAAGCCACCCGGCACACGATCGGCACCGCATCGGCGCGCAAGGGCGTTCCGCCCATGGGCCCAGTGCATCCCGTGCAGGCACCGACGGACGCGGCCACCGGCTACATCCCGAACCAAATGGTCAGCGTGCCCAGTCCGAGCGCCCCCGGCCCGGACCCCACCGACGTCCCCCGAACTGCCAGGGCTTCACACGTTCCCGAGCCTGGGTCCTGTGCGCAGCAAGGCTGTCACTGCACCCGTACGACCGGCTCGACCTGGGCACAGTTCCCCAGCGGCCGCCACGCGCCGAACCGCGGCCGCAGCGACCACGCCGCGCCGCGGCAAGCAGCCCAGCAGATTCTGAGGGCGGCACCGTTCCCGTTCGAGGGAGTCGGTCAGGAGCTGGCGCGGGCATTCGGTGCAGATGCAGTCGTCCGCTTCGACCAGCGGGCCGTGTCACGCCAAGGGGTGCCCTACGTCGTCGCCCAGACGCTGATGTGGGCCGGGTTGCCCCTCAACGGCGGACCTTTCTTCCAGGCCCACCTCCAGCCGGGCCGGCCGTTGCCGACACTGGCCGAACTGGCCGCCGAGCATGGTGTGCAACCAGCCCCGAGCGCCGGTTCCTACCTGGTGCTGGGCAGGGGTCTGGGTCGTCAGCTGTGTGTGCAGTACGGCACTGGGCACATCGTCGCCGTGCCTTTGGAGGCCGGACCCGTCGGGGCTGCCGTGCCACCACAGTTCGCGAACTCGAGCCTGCCCGAATTCGTCCGATGTCTTGCCCTGCTGGGCCAGATGTGGCAACTGCGACTCGGTCTGGCGCAGGAACACAAGTTCCGCTGGAAAATCGACTTCCGGACCAAGCTGGCCCAGCGGGATCCCGCCGCCATCGCCTCGCCGGACTGCTGGTGGCCGGTGCACATCGAGCAGGTGTGGGACTGCCTGCTCTGACTTCGCCTCGCGTGAACCCTGATGGCGGTATGTCACGAAGAGTGCTTTGCATCCCGTACTGATTGGCTTCGGTGCAGCGGAGGACCCCTTCCCCTGGCTCTCCGTTTTCTCAAGGGTGCCCTTAACTTCAATAGACCAAAAAGGAGTTACATGTCCGTCTACACCTCCCCGCAGCAGCAGTCACAGCAGGCCTATGACCCGCAGCCGGAACAGGTTCCGTGTCTTGGGCAGCAGGCGTACGGGCAGCAGGGCATCGGTCAGCAACCCTGGTTCTCCGGTGGCCCGGGACAGCAGCACTACGCACAGCAGCCGACGGGCCACGCGGGTCAGACACAGATCCCTGTGCTGATCACCGAGCTGGCATTACGGTGTGCGGCGACGGCAGCGACAGCAGTGGTTGAACAGTTGCGCATGGATCCTCAGATCATGATGGGGATCCAGATGCAGGGACAGATTCCTGCGCAGGCTTGGAGCAGCGTCATGGCGGAGTGCTCCCGCCGGATCGCGCCCGTACTGCACTCCACCCTTGCCCCGTTCATCCAGCAGAACCCCATCGGGCAACAGGGCTTCGGCCAGCCCGGTCAGTACGGACCGGCCATCGGCCAGCCCCAGAACCATTACGGGCAGCCGGCAGGCTTGAGCATGTGACCTACGGGTCCGGCCGGGTGGACGGGCCCCGGCCCATCCTCCCGGCCGAAGCGCTGACCCGCTTCGGAGATGCCCGTCGCGCGGGAGGGCCAAGAGACGAGCCGTCCGGCGGTGGGTTCGATGACGGCGGTACGACACACGAAGGCGGCTGTGGCCATGAGTGAGCAGGGTTGGAACACCGGCGGCCAGAACCGTTGGGAGGTGAAGGCGGGCATGAGTGACATGAACCCGGGCGAAGGGCACGTCGGGCAGCCAGGTGCGGACGGCTGCGGACCGCGCGCGGGCTACGGCGAGGAAGATGCGACGCAGGCCGGGTGGGGACGGTACCTCGTCGCACCGTGCCCTGCCGGATTCCTGCCGGCCGGGGTGACCCCGATCGCGGCAAGTACGCTGCTGACCATGCTGGAAGGGGATCCGGCAGTCGATTCGCTGGCCTACATCCGACCACCGAGATCCGCCCGCTCCGGGACGAACGCTGCGCCACACCTGATGTGCCCGCCGGTGGCCGTCGTGGCCATGCCCGACATCCGGGCCCAGGCCATGGCCTCCGACCCCCGTTTGACGGTGGAACCCGACCAGCCCCTGACCTACACCCCGAGCACGGCGCCCTCCACGAGTACGAGCGTCTGGCCCATGGTGGACCCGGCCTGGGCTGTCACGCTGGAGGAAGCCGCGCGGGTCAAGGCGCGCGTCATGGACCGTCAAGGGAACCCGGTGCCGGGCGCGCACGTGTGGGCCATCGGGACCGTCACCACCTCCCATGCGGTCAGCGACGCCGAAGGCAGAGTGAGCCTGGTCCTTCCCGGCGACACCCCCGCCACGATCCAGGCCCTCCAGGTGCGACCGTCAAGTGGGTACTGGCCGACCCGGATCGAGCATCCCCGCTTACCGGAGACACCCGGCGCAGAGGCCGTCATCGAGGTGCAGGCACTGTCCGACACGTTCGAGCACTTCCCCGACCTGCCGTTGACCGGCTGGGGGACGCAGGCCATGCGCCTCCACCATGTTCCGGCCGCCTACCGGGGCAGCGGTGTCAAGATCGCCCTGATCGACTCAGGAGTCGACACCACCCATCTGGACCTGAAGGACAGCGTCCGCGCCGGATACGACTTCACGGCACCGGGCCAGAGCACCTGGCAGAACGATGCCACCGGGCACGGGACCCGTTGTGCGGGCGTCATCGCCGCGGCCGACAACCACATCGGCATCACGGGGATCGCGCCCGCCGCACAGCTCCACTCCCTGAAGCTGTTCCCGAACGGCCGGCTCAGCAACCTGCTGCAAGCCCTGGACTACTGCATCAGTCACGACTTGGATCTCGCCCAGCTCAACCTTGCCTTCCGCCGGCCTTCGCTGCTGACCGCCTGGAAGTTGCAGGATGCCGCCTCTGCCGGAATCGCCGTCATCGTCCCGGCGGGCGACACCGGCGGCGCCGTCACGCTCCCCGCAGCCCTCCCCACCGTGCTCGCCGTCGGAGCCGTCGCCACCACCGACGCCTGGCCGGCCACCGTTTCCCCGCAAACCGGCCGGCCTTCACGGTCCGGTCCCTACGCACCGGCCTTCACTCCCATGGGTCCTGGTGTCGACCTCGTCGCCCCGGGCGTGGCCGTGATCACCACCGCCGCCCACGACGGCACGTGCGACAACCCCTACGTCCCCGCCGACGGCACTGCCATCGCGGCTGCTCATATCACCGGCCTCGCCGCCCTCCTCCTCAGCCACAACTTCCCGGCGCCGCACCCCCGTACCGCCACCCGTGTCCACTACCTTCACGCACTGCTCCACGCCGCCTGCCGCCGCGTTCCGGCGTTGGATCCGGCGCGCACCGGCGCGGGACTTCCCGATGCGCCCACGGCGCTCCGCCTCCCCGAGCCCGTGCATCCCGCCCCGACGGATGGAGTGCCCGGCCAACAGCGGCTCCTCGAGTCGGATGCGGCACCGGATGACCTGCGGGAATGCCTGAGTTGAGGCGGCGACGCCGACTTCGGCCGGCTCCCGCCCGCCACGGACAGCACGCGGCGCCCGGCCGCGTGCTCCTGGCCCCTGGGCCGTCTCCGTCAGCGGGATGAGCAGCCGAATTTCACGTCGTGTGGGATTCCCGGTGCGTCTGGCCCACTACGAAGGCCCGGCCAACCAGAGTACTCAAGGTCAGCGCGGCTTCCGGATCCGTGTGGGAGAGACGTTCGAGCGCCCTCCTCTCGTCCGCGGCCAGACTCTCCAGAAGTCGCGTGCTGGTGAGAGCATGCAGCAGGGCGCGGCGCGCGGCCTCGGGTGACTGCGGGGCAGCTTCGGCCTTCTCAGCCTGGCGCCAGTCGGCAGCCTGCTCGTCCGGTTGCACTCGTGTGGCGGCGCTGCGAGCCCGTTCGTTCAGGACCAGTGTGTCAGAACCCGACTCGGACGGGCTACTGCTGCCCGCACGCAGCTGCTCGATGCGCTCCCACTCGGCGAGTTCGTACTGGACGAGCGCATCGCAGCCCGGATCGTACGGAGCGCCACTTCCGGCCAACAGCTGCGCGATCCGCTCCCACTCCGCGAGCTCGGCCTCGCCACGCTCACCGCCATCGCCTGTGCTGTCGTCGCGGCTGGAGCCGAGGCGGGCGTCGTTCCGAGCCTCCGCAAGAGCGGAGAGGATCTCGGGGTATGTCATGCCGCGAGCATAGCGGCGCACCGTGCTACGGCCGACCTTGGCCCAGTCAACCGGCCCCATAGGGGCAGCAGTTGGAGCGGGAACCCGGAGCGGACGCTGGGACGCGGAGGTAGTCATCGCAGCCTCGTATTTCACTACAGGACTAAGGAATGTGTCTCACTGCGAGATCGCTCCAACAGCGGGACCTCACCCGGCTCAAGGGGAGATACCGGGCCGGATTTCAATCTAGACCACGTCCACGGGACCATCCCGCAGGCCGAGCCGATTCGAGTCCGCCCTCACGCGATTCGAAATGGATTCCCGAACCGTCACGCACGGACCTCCAGCGCGCACAAACGGTGAGAACCGAACAGCAGATTCCGATGCATATGGCATACGATAAGAACATCCGAGTCGACAAGTGCGGCAGCAGTGACCTTCCCACCCATTCCGGTTGGGCGAGAGAACCATCGGGAGACGAGAGTGGTCAACGGCCTGCAGGAACTTGTCATCGAACGACTGTCCGAGCTCGGTTCCCCACAGCGGCCCCTGAGCTACCGGGCCGCAGCTGCCCGCAGCCAGGGACGCGTGAGCCACGGCACCATCGGCCGCATCGCGCGAGGCGGCCATCCCGGAGTACTGGAAGAGGCGACGCTGTCGGGCCTCGCTCTGGCCCTGGACGTGCCCCGCGCCCGGATCGAACTGGCTGCCGGGATCTACCGGGACCAGCCGGTCGAGCCCTTTGTCCTGCCTCCGCGTGCCAATCGGCTCACGCGCCGAGAGCGTGCGGTCGTCCTCAGCATGATTGACGCTCTCATCGCAGCCTCGGAGCAGGGCCGTGAACCCGCCCATGTCTCCAACCCCACGTTCGACGGCCGAACGGCCGAGACCCAGGTGCCGGCCAGTGCCGACTACGACCTCGTGGCCTACGCCCCCGACGGCAGTGGCGCCCTTTCCGACGCGGACATGGAGACCATCCGCCGCCACGAGGAGAAGAAGCGCACACAGAACTGACGCTTCGCAGGACCGTCGGCCATTGAAGGCTCACTCGGGAGCCCATGGCCGGATCGGTTTCTGAACACGTGACACATGCAGAAGTGGGGCGCCTCGGCGCCCCACTTCTGCATGTGCCCCTCAGATGCCGTGTCACGCACCGCCCGACCCCAGTGCATCTACGGGCCCGCGGCGGCGCCAGGACCTGCGCCTTTAGGGCGGTCGCTGCCTCGGCAGCCTCTCAGGTTGCCAAGCCCAAACACGTGTCTTACGTTACATGAGACAGTATCCACCTCGTTGCACTCACACAGGAGGGCACCAGGCCGGGATCGCCCCCCTAAGCCTGCTACAGGCGTGCAGCCCCGGCGACACCTGGGCCATCGGACCCGCTTCGCGCGCCGGGCCGCTCCCTCTTCCCCGCTTCAACCGATCAGATCGACATGCATCGGCTACGCCTTCCACTGGACCTAGGCGAAATACTGCAGGAGCGATTACTCATGGTCTGCACAGCGCTCTCCACGCGGGCGGAAATTGGATCGAATCCAAATCCGCAACTACCTCCGACCGATCGAGACTGGAACCAACTCAACGAGAATTTAGCCCGCTACGGGCACTCCGTCCTGCGGTCCTGGATCGCGAATGGAACAGTTTTTTCACGCGTATACCAACTCACCACGATCAGATTAGGGCGCTCATCCGACCTGCACTGCGACCCGGATTCCGCTTCAGAGATCGCCGGAATGATTGTGGCGGTCGCCCTCAAGACATTCCGAGCCACAGCCGAAGGAAAGAACGGATGGAATCCGACCCTCGGCGCCTCCCTGCAGACATTTTTCATCGGGCATTGCCTCACCAAGTTCCCCAACGAATACCGTCGGTGGCTTCGAGAGCATCGGGCGGGCGCTTCCCTGGACAATCTTCCGGCTCCAGTAGATTCACCATCGCCCGAGTCCGACCCGGCGCACCAGATAATCCTGCACATGGAAGCGCTCAGCATCCTGTCCGCTGCGTCCTCCCGCACCCGACTGGTACTCGCCCACACCGCAGCCGGTTACTCCCAGCGAGACATCGCCACTCGCATCGGAACCACTCCGAAGGGGGTTGAAATGATCATGAGGCGGCATCGGCACCGCACTTCTCTGCATTCCTGACCGCCGAGGCGGCCACTGTCACAGATCAATCAAACCCACTTCAGGAGTACGAACAATGCCGTCCTATCTCGGTGAAATCTGGATGCATCTCACGAAAAACCGCACCACCCACCGCCCGGCCTCACCCAGAATCTCCGCCTCCCCTTCCCTCACGACATTCCCCGGCGATCGATATTTCCGCCCGGATGCCAAGAACATCTACATTTCCATTCTGCGCGAGATGCTCATCGAGCGCGGCGCAAAACCTTACTACCCGGAGTCCCTGCCCGCACGTTGGTCCATTCCCGACCTGCAGGCATGTGCGGCATTTCAGCGAGCGCAGGGATGGAGCCGCGACCGCACTTCAGGAATCCCCGACGCGACGACTTGGGAATATCTCGTGAATGGCCAGGGCAAAGACATAGTCGGCGAAGAGGTCACCACTGCTGACGAGGAAGAACTTGAGCGACCGATCATCCGCCACCCGAGCCTCGGAAACCTATTACCGCTCGAACCACCGGATTTTCCGGGCACTGATCAGTTCGGACCGGACCTGACCAATTTTTGGATCCTCGTGCTGCGGCTACGGCTCATCAGCCAGGGGTGGACCCCTGAACTGTGCCCCACTCTCGAAAGTGACGATGACATGAGGTCAGCGTGCACCTGGGACGAGTCCTTGAGAACGGCGTGCCTCCGGTTCCAGGTCGACAACGGGTTCCGAGGCGCACAGGCCGATGGTCACCCCAGCGAGGCCATGTGGAAGCTGCTCTGGAAGCGGTGAGCCCGGCCAGGTCGCGGGACAACCGCGGGACGTCACGTCGTCAGGGAGGCCCCGGGCGACGGAGTCTTGAAGTAGGCATTCCAGCCGCCGGCCGGGGACTGGCCCACGTCGAGCGAGCGCAGCTTGTCGAGGACTCCGGGGTCCTGGGCGTCGAGCCAGTCCACGAGCTGACGGAAGGACACCATGCGTACGTCCTTCTTCCCGGCCATCGCCTTCAACGCCTCCTCGACGGCATCCATGTAGATGCCGCCGTTCCACTCCTCGAAGTGGTTGCCGATGAAGAGGGGGGCACGATTCGTCTCGTACGCACGCTGGAAGCCGCCGAGATACACCTGCGTCGCCGCATCGCGCCAGCCAGGGTAGTTCGACGGCGCCCCGCGAGTCGTGTTCTTCGACTGGTTGGCGAGGATGTTGTAGTCCATCGAGAGGACTTCGAAGGAGTGCCCGGGGAACGGCATGCCCTGGAGCGGCAGATCCCATACCCGCTGGCGTTTGACCGGCCAGACCTGCCGACCGCCGGGTGACGACGCGTCGTACCGCCAGCCGAGCCCACTGGCCGTGGGCAGCAGATTCTTCTGACCGAGCAGGCACGGAGTACGGCCACCGATCAGCTCCTTCCGGTAGTCGAAAGGAAGCGGGTCCAGATCCTGCCACCCGGTGTTGGTCCGCCACTCGGATACGAAGGACATCGCCTGATCGATCTCACTGCGCCACTCCTCGGGCGACCAGTTGGCCACGGATCCGGCGCCACTGCAGAAATGACCGTTGAAGTGAGTGCCGATCTCGTGCCCGTCGTTCCAGGCCTGCCGGACGCACTGCAGCGTGGCCCTGACGTGCTCATCGGTCAGGTAGCCGATGTCGGAGGCGCCGACGGGGTTGTTCGGTGGCCGGTAGCGACTCTTCTTGGATTCGGGGAGTAAGTAGATCCCTGAGAGGAAGAAGGTCATCGTGGTGCCGTGGTTGCGGGCGAGCTCCAGAAAGCGCGCGAAGAGGCCGTTGCCGACCTCTCCGGCGCCGTCCCAGGAGAAGACCACGAACTGGGGCGGCGCTTGTCCTGGTTCGAGCGGGACGGGTTTGGCCGGCTGGTTCGGCTGCTGTCCGGTGTCGGCCGTTGAGCCGTCACCGATGAGTCTTGCCGTGGCCTTCGGAGCCGGGGACGAGGTCCCGGCTGCGCGCCCGCGGCGCGCCGCTCCCCCATCACCCCCGAGACATCCGCTCAATCCGGTCGCGGCAGCGACTCCAAGCCCCGTCCCCAGTAATCGCCTTCGGCTGATGGGTTCCATACTTGCTCCCGTCGAATGATCCAGCGGACCTCTGATGTGTAGACCAGACAGCACTCAAGTAATCCGATAATCATCGATACAGGGCCGCTCGCGAGCGAGAAGGGCACGGGCGCACAGCCATCAAGGGGACAACCCCGTAATTCCGCAGTACGATCAGCTGCATTGCCAACGGAGGTGGGGGAGGCCGCACCGCACCCTGCGTCAACCTGGTTCAACGAGCAGCCGACGAAACGGTTCTGCGATGCCCCGGCCATTTCGCCTCTGCTCCGCCTCGCCGATCCGTCATCGCCTGCGGTGACGCTCCCTGAGGACGGTCAAGGCCGAGGCGATCGCACCTCCGATGAGCCCTGCCACTCCGACGACGATCCACATGGGGGCATCGGCCTGCCTCCACCAGAGCGTCAGGCGCACATCACCGGTATTCGAGGCGATGAACCACATCATCGCCACGAACGTGGCCCCGGCGCATGCGGCGAAGGCTTTCGCCTGCCGCATGCCCCGACGTTCTCGACTGGTTTGGACCCTTCGCAGGATGTCCACTTCTAAACGGTTCATGGATGGCCGACCTTCTCCGTGAGGGGATGGTGTCACAGCTCCGAGCCAGGTCACCACGGTCGCGGAAGCATCGGCCCGGCGAGCAGCCCGAGCGCGGAACGCCCGCGAGTGGGCGAGCCATTGGGAAAGGCCGCTCCCACTGTGTCGGATCAGATATTGCCATGCCCGACCCAGTGGGAGAAACACGGGGTCTCGGGATGCCGGCTGCGGCACACACGTGTCAGGCAAAAGGTTGATCGAATAATATAAAAGGCCGTCTCTGAAACGCATTCTACTGCGATCGGCCATACGGGTGAACGCGTCCTCGTCGAGCCTCGGAATCATGCATCAAGGAGATGCGAAGACATCTCGGGCCGGGAAATCAGGAGTTCACCGAGCGGCACTGGCAAACGCCCCTGTTGCCCATTACTGAGCTTTTCAGGGTGGGGTCGGTTGGGTGAGGCCGGCGGCGGTGAGGCAGCCGTCTACGAGGTGGGGGCGGAGTTGGATTGCGGGGCGGCGTCATGGAGAATCCGGCCTCGTCCTCGAAGACGATCCAGCCCCCGTGGGCCGCCGCGGGGCTTTTACCCGCGGCCACACCTCCCGCTTCCACAACTCGACAGCATGCTCGTCGCGTTCAAGTGCTCTGCGGGCGGGTGCCTGCCAGGACCAGCCGTGCCGCTTCAGCAGTCGCCACACCGTCGCCACCGACGGTCGGCTCGTTGGCCGGACCCACCGATCGCAGGCCCTCAAGCCCGCCCTCGCGCCAGGCACGGCGCCAGCGTTCCACCGACCTCACGCTCACCCGCAGCTCTTTCGCGATCACCGCTGTCAATGCTCCCGCAGAATTGAGCACGCTCTGCTCCTTGGGTTCTAACGCTTGTCGCGGCACGGTCGAGGCGTGCAGGCAGCTCGGGATCGGGCGGAAGACCGGCTACCGGTGGCGGTCGGAGAACGGCGGCCTGCCGCCGGAGCAGGTATCCGAGAGCCTGCACTCAGGCCGCTACCTGTCGCTGCTGGAACGCAAGCGCATCGCCACCCCGCGCGAACACGGTCTGGTCATACGCGAGATCGCCGCACGGCACGACCGCTCACCCTCGACCGTCAGCCGCGAACTACGCCGCAACATGCTCGAACACGACAAGGGCCTCTACGACGCCGACCTCGCCCACCACCGCTCCAGACAGCGGGGCGACCGGCCGCGAAGACCGAAGCTGCGGCTCGACGCCGAGCTCGGCGCTGAGGTCCAGGACAGGCTCGACCTTGAGTGGAGCCCTGAGCAGATCGCCGCCCACCTGCGCGCTCCGTGGCCTGACCGACCCGAACGACACCTGTGCCACGAGACCATCCACCGTGCCCTCTACCAGGGCGCGAAAGGCATCCTGAGCAGGACACTCACGAAGAAGCTCCGCACCGGTCGGCCTCTGCGCAAGCAGCGCCGCAAGGCCGACCAGCGCGCTCCGCGATTCGCCGTGCCGGCGACACTCATCGACGAACGGCCTTGCGTCGTCGAGCACCGGGAGCGCACCGGCGACTGGGAAGGCGACCTGATCACCGGGCGGAGGAACCGCACCGCCATCGCCACGCTCGTGGACCGCCGCACCCGTTTCGTCCGGCTCGTCGCGCTGCCCGACGGCCACGGCGCGGACCAGTTCCACGCGCGTCTCACCGAGGCCCTGCGGGACCTCCCCGTCACCGCACGCATGACGCTGACCTGGGACCAGGGCGCCGAGACGGCCTGCCACGACCGCCTCGCCCCGCTGTTCCGCGACGGCGTCTTCGTCGCCCACCGCGGCAGCCCCTGGCAACGCGGTATCAGACACTGCCTAGAGCACCATGTCGAGCTGTGCCCAAGGGTCGTCCGGTGGCGGCGCGATGCCCAGCGGACCGCCCAGCATGTAGCGCAGGGCGTTTTCGTCGGTGAGCCGGTCGTGCACCCAGCAGTGGCCCGCGAGGCCCGCCAGGTGGAGTTCGGCGGGATCGGCAGCCAGCAACGTTCGTACCGTGTGGACCAGGTCGTCCACCGTTTCAGCCTGGTGTAGCCCCTGGCGCGGACCCGGCAGCCAACGAGCACCGACGACCTTTGACGTTACGTGCACCCTCCCCGAGTACAGGCTGATCGGCACCCGGTTGGAGCAGACCCCGGGGTAGCGGTTGAAGTGGTCCCAGCCGAAGCTCAGCCGAGCCGTGCGCAAGGTCCGCACCTGTTCACCGAACGGCAGCGGGCCGTGCGCGCCGCGGCCCCGCCAGCCCGGCCCGTGCACGGCGGTGCGCACCCCGCGCAGCCGCCGCACCCCCGTCACTGCGCGCTGTCTGCTGAGCGCCCCCTCGATCCGCTCCAGGCGGCCGAAGCGCACGTACCGCCCGCCGATGTGTACCGCGTCGTACCTCGTCGAATCCAACGGAGGTACGGGGTCGTCGGTGCGCAGATGGTCCGGGACGGTATGTGGTACGTAGCGGATAGGGCTGCGTGTGAAGCGGGCGAAGAGGTCTTCCTGCTTTCCCATGGCCACGCTGTACACAGCGTCAGAGGCATTCGCCCAGACGGTGGTTGCCTGCGGCAGCCGCTTCCGGCCGCCCCAGACATCGCCTTCCCACAGGATCACCTGTGGACCGCCCGCCGCGCGCAGAACGGTGGCCACCGATTCCTTGTCCCAGGGGAAGCCGCCCGGTGACTGCACGAATACCACGTCGGGCCGTACCTCGGCGGCGGCCCGACGGACCGCCTCTACGGCAGCCGAGGCGGTCTGCCCGGGTTCCTGGAGCAGGGCGAGCGGTAACACCACTGTGTGCTGCAACTCGCCACGCGCGGCAAAGGCACGGAAGGCGGGGGTGAAGCCGACCCCGGGTCCGGGCGTTCTCTCGTTGCTGAGTTGCAGCACCACGGGGCTGGTCATGCAGGAGCCTCTCCAGTCGAGATTGATGGCGGGTGACGCCTCGGGCCGTGGATCAAGTAGACGTTCTCCAGCAACAGTCCGGCGAGGTGTGAGCCGCCCTGATCCAAGATGCCGGTGATCAGCGTGAGTCTATTTCCGCTGGTGCGGAAGTTCATGCGAAGGACCTTTCAAAAGCTGGCCCAGTGCGGCCGCTGAAATCCAGGGATAACAGGGGCTTGGATGCCCTCCTGTGACCTACATACTTTGCATATTGGTAGCGATTGTGGCGTAAGTCTCTAACAATGGACCCCGAAAGTCATTGAACGGCGCCAACGGCATCCGGGTGATGTGCGGCCCCGGCTGATCGTTTGGCAATGCCGTGGACCCTGTTGCCCGTTACTGACCTTGAAGGTGGGTTGTCGTAGGGGCTGACGATCAGTGATCGTCGCGGTATGCCGGGTGTATGAGGTATCCGCAGGGTGGAGGTCTGACCGCGGAGAGGCAAGCCTTCCGTGAGCGGATCCGGATGGAAGCAGCGGCAATGTTCGCCGCCGGGCGGGGTGGTACGGACATCGCGAGGAGTTAGGGGTCAGCGTCCGGTCGGTCCAGCGAGAGATGGACGCTGGCCAGGATCAAGACCCTGATCGGCAGACGGTTCCACAAGTCGACAACGCTGTCGGGGATCTCGCAGATGCTGCGGAGACACGGCCGCCGACCTCCCGGGGCCGCGACCGTTCCCAGCGGCGCTTCTCCATCGCAGCCCTGTGCTGCTACAAACCCGGTGAACGCTCCCGCCTCGTCCACCGGCCCAGACAACAGCCGCTCACAAGAGCGGAGGCCGCAAGAGCCTCGCCTGCACCGAGTACCGCGACCTCCTCATCGCCGCCCACCGGCGACTCGGCGCACCCATCGTCCTCATTTGGGACAAGTCGAACCTCCACAAAGACCGCCGGATGAGGGCCTTCATCGACGCGCAGGACTGCCTCACCGCCTACCCCCTGCCGTCTTACGCGCCTGACCTCAACCCCGTGGAAGGCGTCTGGTCAATCCTCCGCCGGACCATCCAGGCCAACACCGCCTTCACCGACCCGAGCCACCTCATGCCCCGACTCCGCTACGGCCTCCGCAAGATCCAATACCGCAGCCACCTCATCGACGGATGCCTCACCGGAACCGGACTCAGGAGGAGCTGGGCCGGCCCATCGGGCAGGTGGCCTGCTGGTATTTCCAGGTGACCAGCCGGGCACGTCCAGCACCGCCGCACCCCAGTGCGGCGCGGCCACCGTCAGGGCTTCGACCGCGGCCCGTACTGACTCGCCCGCCAGGCGCCCGCCAGTTCCAGCCCGTTCAGGTTCCGCACCGCGCTGACCACGTGCGTGAAATCGGTGCGCTGCTTGCCCCGGCCGCCGGCAGGCCCTCTTCCACCAGCCGGGAAAGCAGCAGATCCAGGACCCTCTCCTCCTGCGAGAGCACGGTGAAGTCGAACCCTGGGTCCTCCAGTCCCGGCCCGAGCGCATACGCCCACGACAGCCGGTCCCGTAACGCCTCAGCCGCCTGCCGAACCGGCTCCGGCCACGGCTGCGACTCCATCGACACGGCCACTCCCACCCACGACCAGGGACAGAAAGGGACCGGCCTCAGGACGAGCCTGACGCAAAGATCAGCTGCGCGCCGCTGAGTGCCCCAACGGGGCCATCACCCGAGTCTTCCGAAAAGTCCGGACACCGCATCGACCGTGGTGTGCAGCGTCGGCGCAAACGAGGTATCGGCCAGGTAGAAGCCCAGCCCGGCACAAATAAGTACATGAGAAACCTTCATGCCGCACTTCCGGCACAGGAAGTACGCACCCACTGCCAGTGCTAACACCACGGGGAACTGCACGGAAGGCACAGCACTCACCTCACATTCCGCAAGCCCGAGAGAAGTAGGTGCCCAGCCGCGACGTATGTCCGCTGGGTACAACCGAAAGTTACGCTACGACAGCACAATGTCTTTCGCCACATGAGTCGTTCCGGTCAAGCTCACGCGGTGCCGGACACACGCCGGTACTCCGCCTCATACCGGGCGACAACGCCCCCGAGTCCGAACTCCTGCCTGGCTCGCGCCAAGGCCGCCCGTCCCAGACGCTCCCGCCGTTCGGGGTCCCGCACAAGCCCCGACACCGCTGCTGCAAGCAACGACGGGCGGCGCACGTCGACAAGCTCGCCGGAACCCCCGTGCCCGAGCAGCCACGGCACGGCGCCCGCCCCGCGACCGCCCACGACCGGCAGTCCCCGCCCCATCGCCTCAAGTACGGCAAGACCGAAGGACTCTTCCAGACTGGGGGAGACGAACACGTCCGCCGCATCCATGGCAGCCCGCACGCCCTCAGTGGGCAGCGGCCCCGCGAACACCACTGCCCGGTCCAGCCCATGTCTGCGGGCCCACGACTCGGCAGGACCGCCAGGACCGTGCTCCGGCCCGACGAGGTGCAAGGTCACGCCCCTGCACTCCCGCCGCACCTCGGGGAAAGCCCGCAGCAGTGAGGCCGTGTTCTTCAGCGGAGAGAAGCTGGAAGTCACACAGAGCACTCTTCGCGCCTCGGCAGCCCATTGCCGCGGTGCGGCCAGATCCGCAGTCGGCAACCCGTTGGGGACCAGCGTCGCCCGAAGCCCCATCCGTCGCAATCGTTCGCCCATGGTTGGTGAGACGACCGTCAGATGGCGGCTGCGCGCCAGGCACCGGACCTGCATCAGCATTCGTACGGTGCGATAGGCATCGGGCTTGTGCCTCAGAATCGCCGGCGCCCAGTCGTGCACGGTCACCAGCACCGGATGGCGGGCCGCGAGCGCACCGAGACCGAACTCGTACGTCCAATGCGCATGGACCACGTCCGCGTCCACCGAGTCCACCATTTCCCGCACCACCCGGCGCTCCTGCCGAAAGGCGTCCCGGGCCCGGTGCCGGGTGCGGTACGGACCGACGAGCACATCGACGGGGCCGATTCTCCTGCGCTCCACCTGCCGGGTCAGCGGACAGAGCGTCACCAGGGTCACCTCGTGGCCTGCCGCCGCAATCGCTGCGACCAGGGCCGCTGACCAGGAGCCGCCGAGTCCGGGCGACAGGCGGTCGGCCCCGCCCGGATCGAGCAGCTGCCCCAACCGCGGCAGATCGACCGGCGACGCGATCACCACCCTCATCTCATCGACCTCCTCCGTCTTGCATGCAGAGCAGCTGGCTTTCGAGGGTGTCGAGGGAGTCGGGGGTAGCGCGGCGGCGCCGGTGCGACCATCGGCGGAAGCGGCCGTTCATCTCACCAGGGTGCGATAGACAGCAGCATACTGAGCTACTCCTCGGCGCACCCCGTAGCGTTCCCGCACCTGGGCCGAAAGGTCGGTCCCTTCCCTTCCCCGGCCCTGCACGGCGGCCGCGATCGCGGAAGCGAGTTCAGCCGGCTCGGTACCCGCGAAGGTGACGGCCGGGGCCGCCCAGGCGAAGTCCCGCAGGCCCGGCGCATCGGCGAGCACGGCCGGAAGGCCAGTGGCCAGCGCCTCCGCACCGGAGATCGGCAGCCCCTCGTGTACGGACGGCATGACGAAGACGTCTGCGGCGTGCAGTGCCGACAGCGGCGGTACGCACCCGAGGAAGCGGACCCGGTCCGCGACCCCGAGGCGGACCGCGAGCGCATGTTCCTCTCGGCCCGCGGTTTCCGCCCCGACATGCAGGTAGACGGCGTCCGAGGGGCAGAGAGGGTGGGCAAGCGCGGCGAAGACGGCCTCATGGCGCTTCGCCGGAGAGCAATTGCCGACGCTGACCAGAACGGGGCGAGTGCCGTCGATCCCGAGCGCGGCCCGAGCAGCCTCTCTGTCGGACGGTCGCGGCGGCACGAACTGCGGGTCGCACCAGTTGTCGACCACTCCGACCCTGTTTCGAAAGCGCCGCCGCTCGTTGTCGGCCACTCCGGGAGCGACGGCGATCTGCGTGACGCTCCCGGTGAGCCGCAGCAGGCCGCGCTGCAGGGTGCGTTCCAGGCCGAGGCGGCCACGGAAGGCGAAGTTGTTGTGCACCGTGCGCACCACTGCCGCGCCGGCGGCACGCGCCGCGAGGCCCAACCAGAAGTTGCCGCGCTCCGCGTGCAGATGGACGATGTCGTACCCGCCGTTGCGCACTTTTCTCAGCAGCCGTAACGGCACCCGGTGGAGCGGGTCGTCGGGCACGTGGCCGACCTGGTAGCCCACCGCACGCAGCGAGTCCGCGAACGGTCCCGGACCGGACGCGACCGCCAGGATCTCGGCCTCCACCCCGTGGGTCTGCCACTCCTTGGCGGCGCTGTGGAGCATGGTCTCCGCGCCGGAGGGACGCAGCTCGTTCAGGACGTGCAACACGCGCATGGAAGTCCCTTCTCCCGATCTTCTTCTTGCATGTCGAGGGGCTGCCTTGGAGACTTCACTCATTCCTGTCCCCTTCGATGGAGTATGAGCGGCCATGGCTTTCCTGCAGGGCCACCGCGCCGCGGAGGGCGTCGCCATGGGTGCGCAACAGCACTTCGGCGAGTGCGGTCACTGCCGCATCGATGGTCCGCGCGGTCTCCAGGAGCACGCGACCGGGCTGATGCCACGGGTCGGGAATGGCGTCTTCCGCCGCTGACACCGGGAGTCCCGAACCACGCTGCGTCCGCTGCTCCTGCAGACGCAGGAACTCTCTCAGCGTGAAGCAGCGGTGCAGCGCCCCCGGGCGCAGCCGCACCGCGGCATCTCG
This sequence comes from Streptomyces sp. GL_140, assembly GCF_057834465.1. Lineage (NCBI taxonomy): Bacteria > Bacillati > Actinomycetota > Actinomycetes > Kitasatosporales > Streptomycetaceae > Streptomyces > Streptomyces sp. GL_140. The sequence goes on along the minus strand of NZ_JBYQMJ010000002.1, from coordinate 94,991 downwards.
GTGCTCACGCTCCATGCCGAGCACCAGATCCGCCCTGTCCACGAGGTCTTCCGTGAGCTGACGTGCGGCGAAGCCCGCACCCTCCGCCCCGAACTGGCGCAGCAGGGTTCGCGTGGCCGGATCCATGTTGGCGACGGGCCTTGCTCTCGTACCGGCGCTGGCAACCCTCACTGCGGTGGTATCGGACAAGCGGGCCGCCAGGAGCCGTTCCGCGAGGACCGAGCGGTGCACGTTGCCGGTACAGACGAACAGCACGTTCATACACAGGTCTTCAGCCACTCGTAGGTCTCCTGGATGCCATCTCGGAGCGAGATCTCATGCTTCCACCCGAGTCCCCTGATCCGTTCGGTGTCTAGCATCTTTCGCGGCGTCCCGTCCGGTCGCGTGGTGTCCCAGTGGATCCGCCCCGCGTATCCGACGGTCTCGGCGATCATGTCGGCGATGTCCCTCAGTGGCAGGTCCTCTCCGGTGCCCACATTGATGGGAAGGTCGTTGTCGTACCGCTCGAGCAGGAACAGACAAGCCCGTGCCAGGTCGTCCACGTGCAGGAACTCGCGGCGCGGCATGCCGGTCCCCCAGTGCGTCAGCTCGTCGGCACCTTGGAGGCGGGCCTCGTGCGTGCGTCGCAGCATCGCGGGCAGTACATGCGAGGTGGACTCGTCCAGGTTGTCGTTGGGGCCGTAGAGATTGGTCGGCATCGCCGAGATGTACCGCAGGCCGTACTGACGTCTCAGGCCCTGTACGTGGGCGATACCTGCGATCTTCGCGATGGCGTAGGCCTCGTTGGTCGGCTCCAGTGGGCCGCTCAGCAAGGCCGACTCGGAGATGGGCTGCGGAGCGTGCTTGGGGTAGATGCAGCTGGATCCCAGCAGCAGCAGACGGCCGACACCGTACTCATGTGCCGCTTCGAGCACATTGAGCTGAATGCGCAGGTTATCGGAGAGGAATTCGACCGGCCTGGCCGCGTTCGCGGCGATCCCGCCGACCCGGGCCGCGGCGAGCACGACGACGTCCGGGCGCTCGGCGGCGTACAAGGCGTGGACCTCGTCCCGGACCCGCAGGTCCACTTCCGTGCTGGTGCGCAGCAGGAGGTCCGTGAACCCTTCGGCAGTGAACTGCCGCACCAACGCCGAACCGACCAGTCCGCGATGGCCGGCGATGTGCACGCGCGCCTGCCGATCGAGCGGGGTGGTCACTGCGCCTCGCCTCCGATGGACTGCTGCATGACACGCTGCTGTGGAGGCACCGCGGAGCGCGCGGCGGACAGATCACCGTAGTTGTTGCGTGACAGCGGAACCATGGTCAGGACCGTGCCGAGCGTGCGTACGCCAACTGTTCGCAGAGCGTCCGCGGCTGCGGCGACCCGGTCGCGCGGCGTCTTTCCGGCGCGCACTACGAGCAGCACGGCCTGGGCGTGCGGGGCGAGCCCGACCGTGTCGGCCACGGGCAGCAGGGGCGCCGAGTCGACGATCACTGCCTCATAGTGCTCCGCGAGCTCGGCAAGGACCTGGCCCATACGGGCCGACGCCAGCAATTCGGCCGGGTTCGGCGGGACCGGGCCGCTGGTGAGAACGGCGAGCTGGCCCCCGGTCTGCTGCATCACGTCAGCCAGCTCGGCATTGCCGATGAGCACATTGGTGAGACCCGCGTCTTGTACGAGGCCGCAGGCTTCCGCCACGCAAGGCCTTCGCAGATCCGCGTCGACGAGAACGGTGCGAGTGCCTGCCTCGGCCATCGACAGGGCCAGACTGAGTGCGGTACTGCTCTTGCCCTCCAGCGGCAGCGCGCTGGTGATGACAAGGACTCTGGGGCGATCGCCGATCGCGGCGTAGCGAAGGTTTGTCCGCAGCAGCTTGATGGACTCCCCGAGCGGGGAGTGGGACTGCTCCCCCAACACGCTGGTCAGATGGCCCTTGCCCTCTCGATCGTACGGAATGGCTCCGAGCACCGGCAGGGTGGTGAGTTCGGTGAGCAACTCCGTCGTGGCGATCGTGTTGTCCAGGGCTTCGCGCACCACGACCAGCGCGGCACCGAGCAGAAGCCCGGCAAGCAGCCCTGCCGCGAGGTTGAGGGCAGGGCGGGGCGACATGGGTTGAGCGGGGACTGAGGCCGGTTGGGTGATGTTCAATTTGACCGGCGGCTTGGCCGAGCCGTCCGGGGTCTCCAGACTCTGCACGACGTCACGGAAACGCCTTGCCACGGCGTCGGCGGTGAGGGCCGCCCGCTCGCGGTCCGTATCGCTGACGGTGATGTTGACCAGAACCGTCCCCAACGGCGCCTGCGCACTGATCCGGGTCGCCAACTGTTCGGCGCTACCGGGTAAGTGGAGCTCGTCGCGGACTGACTCGGTGATCTGGCGGCTCGTCGCGATCGCTACGTACGACTGAACCCTGGCCAGGGTGAAGGAGCTGCCTTGATTGAGCTCCGTCGTCGCGCCTCCGGCCTGCACGGAGACGAAGAGCTGAGTGTGGGCCTGGAAGATGGGCGTGGACAGTGTGGTCACCAGCCAGCCCGTACCGAGGCCGAGCATGGCGCACATGGCGACCACGGACCAGGTTCGGGCGAGCACGCTGGCGATGTGTCGGAGTTCCAAGCTTTCACCTCTTGGGGTTGATCACGGGAAGCGCGCGGCCAGGGTATTCCGAATCACGGCATTTATCCGGCAATGATGATAGTTCTGAGCTAAGGAGAACATTTGCCCAGTCTTGATCACGCTCTCCGCATCGCCGTTCTGATGACCAGTCACAACCGGCGCGAGAAGGCCCTTTCCGCGATCGACGCGCTGAAAGCGCAGCGTTGCCTGCCTCCCGGCACAGCACTGAGTGTCCATCTCGTCGACGCAGGTTCCACCGATGGCACCCCGGAGGCCGTAAGGGCTGCTCATCCCGAGGTCCGGTTGACCCCGGTGACCGACGACATCTACTGGGGGGCCGGGATGCGGCTCGCCAGCCAGGATTCTCTGTCCGCCGACTGTGATCCCTGGGACTACCAGCTCTGGCTCAACGAGGACGTGACCCTGGACGAGCACGCGTTGGCAGTGCTGCTCGCCACGGCTGTCGACGTCGGCGAATCCGCTGTCGTCGTCGGCGCTGTCACCTCACACGACGGCTCCAGCACCACCTACTCCGGGCGCCGTGGCCGTCGACTCGTGATCGTCGAACCCACCGGCCGACCGGAACCCTGCACCACGTACAACGGCAATGTCGTACTGATCTCCCGCGCGGTACACGAACGGGTGGGGGACATCGACGCGGTCTTCTGCCATGGAATGGGCGACTACGACCATGGCTTCCGTGCCCGACGGGCCGGCATCCGTGCATACGTGGCCCGCCGGCACGTCGGCCGCTGCGACCGCAATCCGCCACTGACCGGCTCCCGCGAGCCCGGCATCAGCGTACGCGAGGCCCTGCGTCGCCGTACCTCCCAGCGAGAACTGCCGCCCCGCCAGTGGTGGGTGTACTGCCTGCGCCACAGCTGGCCGTGGACCCCGGTGCTCATGGTGTCGCCCTACATCAAGACGACGTTGCGAGCGCTGGTGAAACAGTGAGCGGTGCGGTGGTCCACGCCGGCTTCGCAGGCCCCGCGGCAAAGAACCTGCACGCGGACCTCACCGACAGGCGCTCGAAGGACATCGGCGTCATCCTGCTCTGGGGACTGGGACTCGGGGTCACGGCCGTGGCGCCCGTCATCCCCCACTCCGCATTGGACCTGGACAGAGTCGTCTCCACTCCGCCGCTGACCGGGACCGCGCTCATGTACTCGCGAGCCGTGCTCGCGGTTGTCATGGCGCTCGGCGCGGCGACCGTCGTGCGAAGTCTGGGCACCCGCCGTCCAGTGGGTGAAGTCGCGGTCGCCCTGGCCGCTGTCGGGTTCGCCACGGGACCGCTGATCTCCGTACTCAGCGGGGGGCGTGGCGGCCTGGAGGTGTCGGGGGCGTATGCGCCGCTCCTGTTCGCGGGACTGTATTTCGCCCGTCGTCGTCCCTTCCCAAAAGTGCTGGGCCAATTGCGCATGGTGATGCGCTGCTGCACATGGGGCAGTCTGGCCGCCGCGCTCATCGCACCCGGCTGGGCGTTTCTCATGCCGGCCGATGCCGGAGCCGGGGTGGGAAGGGACATGCTGGGGCTCGGTTGGGGTCAGCTCAGCGGCCTCGCATCGAACCCGAACCAACTCGGTCCCCTCATGACCGCCGCTCTTCTTCTCGAGGTCGTCCCCGTGGCCAGGAAGCGCGGCTGGCCGGTCCACGCCTCTGCCGCCCTGTGCGCGCTCGTGCTCACCGAGTGCCGCACCGCGCTGCTCGGTGCAGCAGCCCTGCTCCTCCTGCGAGGCGCACGGAACCACACCCATGTACGCAAGTACGTCCTCTGGCTCCTCACGGGCGCCACCGTCCTCTTCGCGCTCATGGCCCCATCGGTACAGGCAGCACTCACCGGCCTCCTCTCCGATCCGCAGAGCCAGGACCTCAACGGACGCACGCATGCATGGCAACTGGCGTACGAGGAATTCAGGCGCAACCCGCTCTTCGGATACGGGCCGGGACTCTTCAGTCCCGAACACCGCATGGAGCTCTTCGGCAACACCGCCAGCTGGGTCGGCCAGGCACACAACCAGGCCATCCAGACCCTGGCCGAGACCGGTCTGTTCGGGGCCGTCGGCCTTACCGTGCTGCTCGCCACCCTGGTGGTGCGGGCCCGGCGGGTCTCGGGCGACACCGCGGGCCTGTCAACGGCGTTGCTCGCGCTCCTCGCCCTCATGTGCACCACCGAAACACCCCTGACCGGTCTCAGCGCCCTCTCCCCCACCACACTCCTGCTCGCTGTGGTGTGGTGCGTGCTCCTGCACGGAAGGCCCCCCGTTCGTTCGAGCTCCAAAGGAATCTCCCATGCGTAGCCACACCCGTGACCGTGTCGCCCTGATCACCGGAATCACCGGTCAGGACGGTTCGTACCTTGCCGAACTCTTACTGGAGAAGGGCTATGCGGTCCATGGCCTGATGCGCCGTTCCTCGTCCTTCTCCACCGCCCGGATCGAGCACCTCTACCAGGATCCGCACGAAGAGGGCGTCGGGCTCCGTCTGCACTACGGTGACCTCGCCGACGGCTCGCGCATCACCACCCTGCTCGAAGCGGTGCAGCCGGACGAGGTTTACCACCTGGCCGCTCAGTCCCATGTCCGGGTTTCCTTCGACGAGCCCGAGTTCACGGGATCCACCACCGGCCTCGGCACCACGCGCCTGCTCGAGGCCATCCGGATGACCGGCCTCCCGTGCCGCTTCTACCAGGCGTCGAGCTCCGAGATGTTCGGGATCTCCGCTCCCCCACAGCACGAGGCGACGCCGTTCCACCCCCGCTCCCCGTACGCCGCGGCAAAGATCTACGCGTACTGGATCACTCGCAACTACCGCGAGGCATACGGGATCCACGCAGTCAACGGAATCCTGTTCAACCACGAATCGCCCCGGCGCGGCGAAACCTTCGTCACCCGGAAGATCGCACGGGCCGCGGCCAAGATCGCACGCGGCGAGCAGCAATTCCTGCACCTCGGCAATCTGGAGGCACGGCGGGACTGGGGATACGCACCTGAGTACGTGGACGCCATGTGGCGGATGCTGCAGCATGACGACCCCGACGACTATGTCGTGGCCACTGGCACCAGTTACAGCGTCCGGGACTTCCTGGCGCTGTGCTTCGAGCACGTGGGCCTCGAATGGGAGAAGTACGTCCGGTTCGACGAGCGCTACCTGCGGCCGTCAGAGGTACCCGATCTGATCGGCGACGCCTCGAAGGCCCAGCGTGACCTCGGCTGGACCCCCACCGTCCTCACCCCGGAACTCGCCCGGATCATGACCGAGGCCGAGCTGGCCGGCACGCCGCAGCCCCGCCGGACCATCTCCGCCCCGGCTGAGAGCGGCGCATTTTCGGCACCGGACCAGGTAGCGCCATGACCTCACCGGACCGCGGCGGCCACGTCACCGGCAGCTCCTGCCGAACCGGCCCGACCTGTTCGCTCCTTTGGCCGCACGGGACGAGGATTCCAGGTGAGCGTCGCCCGTAACCTGCTCTGGAATTACTCGGGTTCCGCAGCGCAGTTCGTCTTCCAACTCGGCTACACGGCAGTGACCGCGCGGTTCGTTGCCCCGGAGGCGTTCGGGGCATACGCCATCGCGACAACGGTCATCGGCCTGCTCGGACGCTTCGCGGGCGCAGGCGTCGCCACCTGTCTCCTGCGCGCGGAGAAGATCACACGCAGCTTCCTGCGCGCCGCTGCCACGCTGGCCGGCGTGACAGGTGTCGTCTGCGCCGCAGGGGGGATGCTGATCGCGCCGCTCGTCGCACATGCCTGGGAGATGCCGCAGGCGGAGGGCATGCTGCGGCTCCTCGCACTGCAGTTCCTGGTGCAGCCCGGAGCCCTCGCGGCCACCGCGGCGCTGCGCCGGCTGGAGCACACGAACGCGGCCGTGCGAGCCGAGCTGGTCGGGCAGTTGGGCGGATCGGCCGGATCCCTGGCGTGGCTCCTTGCGACGTCCAGCCCCTACGCCCTTGCCCTCAATGCGCCTCTGACGAGCGCTCTTACGCTGGGAGCGGCACTCGTTCCGCTGTACCGGATTCCAATCCCTTCGGGCGCGCCGGTCCGCATCGCCGAAACCTGGGGCGCGGGCGGCTTCTTCACCGGATACGGCCTGGTCCAGTACCTCACGAGCAATGCGCCGCTGTGGGTGGTCAGCACCTGCCTGGGCCCCGCGGCCGCCGGACAGTTCTCCCGTGCGGCCCTCCTCGGTGGTGTCCCTCTGACCGTACTCGGACAGGGCCTCAACCAGGCCGCGATGCCAGAGATCGCCCGGGTGAAAGCCGCTGGGACAAGCGTGGATACGCCGGCAAGGATGGCATCAGCCGCACAGGACGTCCTGTGCGCGGCGTCGGCAGCCGGGTTGATCACACTCGGTGCGTTCGCAGGGGTCGGTCCTGCCCTTTTTCTCCTCCTGCTCGGCCCCGGGTGGGCCTCGGCCGCACCCCTCATGCCCTTGCTCACCGCAGGAGCTGCGCTCGCGCTCGTCCTCTCCGCTGGCACCACCCTCAACGAAACCCGCCGGGACCCGCGCGCCTGCATCATTGCCCAGCTCGCCGTGATCGCCGCAACGGCCGGGTGCCTTGGCGCCGCCTGGGCAGAGCGCAGTCTGCTGCTCTGCGCCGTGGCCTGTCCGGCGGGACCAACCGCCGGACTGATCGTTCAGCACCTCCACTGGCGACACACCCGTGTCCTGCCGATAAGGCCGCTGATGACCGCTCATGCTGTACACGCGACGGTCGCGGCGGCGCTCGCCCTGGCCGGATGGCTTGGCAGCCGGGGAGTACCCCCGGCACGTGGTGTCGTCACCGGCTGCATGGCCCTCCTGCCCGTCGTGCTCGTCTGTGCTGCGCTGCGCAGCCGCCTCCCCGTCTATGTCGTGGCGCGCCGCCACGGTCTGCTCCGGGGAAGCTCCTGAGACTTGCCGGGCGACACGGTCCGCCGACCGTCCCGCCCTCTCATCCGCGGCCTGTCGGCGAAGCGTCCGAAACCAGGACGACCACCACCCGATGGCCCCTCTAATGCACCATCAGCACGCGCATGTCCCGTGGTTCGTGCTTAGCCTCAGAACCGGCGCACCCTCATGCGCCCCGGACATGCACCCGGCACGCCCTCACTACTTCAGCGGGGGCACGACACCAAGGAGCCTGCCTGTATGAGTACGGTCTTCAACCGCGTCGCCTGGCATGAGATCGGCACGCACGACATCGATGCCACGCACGCCTTCTACACCACCCTCTTCGGCTGGAACAAGCACCGCCCCAGCACCAAGGACAGCGCCGCTCCCTTCCCGATCCTCCCACCGGATCTGAGCGTTCCGCAGGGCACGGTCGTCGGCCAGCCAGGGCACGTGGCCGAGTACGCGGTCTTCTCCATCATGGTCGAGGACTTAGACAGGACGATCGCCATCGCCCAGACCGTGGGTGGCAGTGTCGAGGCACCGCCCGTCGGCAACCCGTTCATGCGCTTCGCCCGTCTGCGGGACACGCGCGGCAATGTTCTCGGTGTGTTCGAAACCGACTACCCGCCGACGCAACCGGTGGAGCCCGTCTTCGCCCCCGGCTCCATCTGCATGTTGGAAATCGGCAGCACTGCCCCCCGAGCCACCAGGGACTTCTACAACACCGTCTTCGGCTGGAACTTCAGCAGCAGCCGGAGCGCCGGCACCGGGCCGTACTCCGTCATCACCGCAGCCGGAGCCGACCTCCCCAGCGGGCACCTTTACGAGAGCGGACCCACGGGATTCGACTACGCCTCCTTCTGCGTCATGGTCAAGGACACCACCATCGCGGCCGTCGCGGCGCGGAAACTCGGGGGGACCGTCGAGCGGGCGCCCGTCCGCACTCCCGAGGGTCACACCTGCGCGCTGCTCGCCGACCACCGCGGGAACCGCTTCGGCATCATTACCCCTGCTCCTCATTTTCCGGATTTCGTCCCGTCAGCCACCAACGGACTCACCATCGAGGAGACCTACGCCGCAGGGTGACAGTTCCCCAGAGCGACAAAAGCAAGAGATCCGATGCCGCACAGGCACCGGATCTCTTGCTTTCAGCATGATCTGGATCATCAGGTAGGAGTGGAGGGACTCGAACCCTCACGCCCTCACGGACACCGGGACTTGAATCCGGCGCGTCTGCCAATTCCGCCACACTCCCCGACAGGCGTGACAATACGCTGCGAACCCTGGCTGTGCCAAACGACACGTAGTCACACCGCCAAGAAGACTCGTCCAGCGAAACTGGCAGCAGCCGCCCTTCCCGGTTCCGCAAAATGGTTCGAAATCAGGAAGTTTTATCGAACCCTCGTCGGCGAGCTACGCGATGCGCACACTGTGAAGGAAGCAACGAGGGCTGCGGCATCACACGAAACGCCCGTACCACACGCTCCTGGTCCAAATTCTCTCCAGCCGCACCACGGCGCCGGTCTTAGGGGCGTGCCAAATTCTCCCGCCCCCTGCATAAATTCCGACATGGTAGACATTGCTTCCGGAGTGAAAGAACACCAGATCGCCGCGGCGGCGGTCCGAGGCAGATACCCGGCGAGCGCTTTCATACTGTCGCTGCGCCGTTCTCGGTAATCGCTTACCAGCACGCTTGAAGGAATAGAATGTCAGGCCGGAGCAGTCGAAGCGATAAGGACCGACGGCGCCGTACTGATACGATGATCCCTTTTTCGAAGCGGCCACACCCAACGCCTTGGCCGAGAGCGTGCTGGCTTCCGCCTCGGACGTGAAACCTGGCGCCGCAATCTGCCCCGTTATCGCAGCCAGGGCAATGAACAGGACGCTACCAACCCGAATCAACGGACGCCCGACACGCAACGGAACCGACATAAACACTCCCATGCTAGGCCGCATCAGGCCAAGGAGAGTCCTCACCCGGAATATGCGGCAGGAATCGGATATAGGCGGGATCTCGCGTCACGGCAACACCCGACCAATTCCGACGGCATTTACCGCCTCACCCTCTCACCACTGAGCGAGGAACGGAAGGCTGTGACGTGCGTCACACCCCCTCCATTTGGGTATAGAATTACCCTCACAATCGGCGACGGGTGGTCAGTTGTTTCCCCGGCAGGGGTCGGATCAGCCGCTTCAGGGGGCCGCGCCCGTAACCACAGCTGCCGGGTGTGCAAATGGAACGATGGGCGCGATTACTCCACATGGATTAACCCCGTACTGCCCGGCCGTCCCAGGTCACTCCCGTACCGACACCCAACGGGTATCCCAGCGCGCCGCGAAGTCTCCAGCGCACCGGCGGACAGTAATCTGCGGGTTACCACTTACGGAGCCATTCGCGGGGCGTCACCGTCGGCGTCACGTCGACGGAAGGAGTCTCGGACGATGGAGCCGACGCTGCGCGACACCTGCGAGCGCTTAACCTCTCGACCCATGGCCCCCCAGGACCACTCAGCCGTCCTCGCCCTCATGGCGAACGACCGCTTACCGGGCCAGCCACCGCCCCATCCACGTTCCCTTCTCCGCTTGGCCAGCGCCGACCTGGACTACATGTCGGTACAGGTGGTGACAGAGCACGACGGCCGAGTGGTCGGTGCGGTGTGTTGCGCCGTCCGCACGAGCGACGACGCGGGAATTATCTGCTGGTTGCACGGCGGTGAGGATTTCGGCATCTTGGCGGCATTGATCGCTCTGGCCCGCGCGGACCTGGGGCCGCGGCGTCCGCTTTTCGCCGGCACCACCGGTCACCATCCTGCAGATCCTCAGCTGCCGGGCGTACCCGCCCACCGCCGCGAAGTGACCGCCCATGCCTTACAAACAGCCCGGTTTGTCCCGGGCTCCTCGTATCGGTTCTTCCAGCACGCCCTCAGATATCCGCCCGGTCCACCACCACCCCCCGGTGCCGAGATCTTCACGCTCGAGGATCCCTCCTGGAAGCGCATGCAGGTGACCGATGACAGTGGAACGATTTTGGCTTCCGCCCTCCTGCACGCAGCCGACCCATATCACATTCTCCTGCGGCATCTCGAATTCGACAGTAATCGACGCGGTCGACGCATGGCATCTCACCTGCTGATCCACTGCTTGAACTACGCGGCCAACCGCGGCGCTCGCAGCGTGATCACCTATCTTGACGTCGACAATCAAGAGGGAGCTTCACTGCTCTTCACCAGCGGATTCATGCAGCATGACACGCTGGTGAGCTATCGCAGCATTAGCTGAGCTCGATCGACCGACCAAGATGTCCACCGGTGATGGGACCTATCCACATGCTTTCAAACAAAATGCGCACTCCAGAGCTCCCAAGAATCACTCCAAAGCCCCCGGTTCCTGCAGCAACGAAATCACGTCCGTCGCTCTTTCAGATCACGGCAGCACTCGGGGCATTAACCGGATATCTGTTCGTGGTGATGGGATCAGTCATTACATTACTTCTCTGGCTGGCAGATGTGGTCATGACCGTGAGGCCATAGCGCGACCTGACTTCGACGCGCAGCCGCGCCTCCGACGCAGGATAATTCCCGCGCCGGAGGCATTTGGATTCGGCAACCGTTTCAACTACGGTTCAATCGGAGCAACCTCGGGCTCGGGAGTTGGTGCAGCCACTCCCGTCGCAAAGTAATATGCTCCGGAATATACAGTTCCACCCTTCCAGGAATGAGAGCTGTCGCTGTACGCCCAGCCACTTCCCATGGTGCCGTACCAGCCATCGCCGCAGGGCATGGTGGATGTCCCGCCAGGGATAGTCGCATCAAGCCGGGTGGCAGCCGTCGTGTTGACGACCCATCCCGAGGTTCGGCATAACTGCCATTGATGCCACAGCGCGTTCCACTTGAAGAGATCGGCTTTCGCCGTCAGGCGCCCCGGTCCTTCTCGCTTCGGTTCGCGGCACGCCCCTTGTGAGGTGCTCTGCCAAGCTTGCACCTGCGTTTTCCCGAACGCCGCTTCCGGGTTACTCTGGGATCGGTCTGTCGTGGCACTGTTGTACGTGCACTCCTGCGCACCGCGGTACGTCCAGGCCCCCTGCTCTGCGGCCTGCGCCGACGTCGGCGCGATGACGGCCAGAAGGATGCCGCCCGCTCCGGCGGCAATTGCCATTCGCCTCGCCAAAGACCGTCCCGGGAAAAACGCTGCCATATCTTCCTCATCCCTGTGCATGACGGAGCCGGATGCCCATCGAGGTGCCGGCGTTCGCCACCTTGATGGGCATGACCGTGAACTGTCAACACATCAGGCAGTGCAGTATGCCCAATTCCCGCCAGTCATTTACTGCTTGACTTTTCTTTTCCACCACCTGTTCGAGTGGCTCAATAGCGGCCGTTGAAACGGTCTCCCACAGCCAACCGAAATACCACTTGCGGTGTCGGCCGATGAACAGAAGACGGTGACCAGAACCCCCGTCAGTCACGGCCACTCCGCGCCACTCCGACGATTCGACGCCTGAGGCAGCCCTGTTCGCGGATCCGGCAGGTGGCCGAGTCGACGCCGACCCCCCACCTGCCATCACTGTCCTTCAGTGGCCCTTGGGTCTCCTGCGATGTTCGACGACGGCAACATCTACCCGTTCGAGCGGCTCGATGGATCGGTTGAACCTGTCTTCACAGCCGATCGGCGGACGCGCCCCGGCATCGGTTGCGGGCGTCGAACAGATAGCTGGCGTGCTTCTCCACCATCTCGTAATCGAAGACGTCGTGATCCGTCGCCACGATCACCGCATCCGCCGATTGCACCTCGCTCTCCGTGAGCTCGACGCACAGGACTTCGTCGGGGAGCAGCGACGGGGGCGAGTACGGCTCGATCGCGTGCACTCGGGCACCGCGACGAACCAGTAATCGTGCGATCGCCACGGCCGGCGACTCGCGGACATCGCCGGTGTTCTTCTTGTAGGCAAGCCCGAGCAACAGAACGGTCGTCCCGGCCAGCCTCCGCCCCATCCCGTGCTCGACCCTTCGCACCACGTACTCGGGCATGTGCTCGTTGATCTCGTTTGCGAGCGACACGAACCTGACGTCGTACTGAAGCCGACGTTGCACCTCCCACGAAAGGTACGACGGGTCGATGGGAAGGCAGTGGCCTCCGACACCGGGGCCCGGCCAAAAAGGCATGAATCCAAACGGCTTGGTCGCTGCTGCGTCAATCGCCTCCCAGATGTCGACGCCCAACGGCCGCGCGCACATCGCCAACTCGTTGACCAGCGCGATGTTGACCTGTCGGAAGGTGTTCTCGAGGAGTTTCGTCAGCTCGGCCGTGCGAGTCGATGAGACGGCGACGACTTCCGTGACGATCCGGCGGTAGAACGCCTCCACCACCTGCAAGGATGCGTCGTCGATGCCTGAGACCACCTTGGGAGTGGTCTCCAGAGTCCAGCGCGCATTGCCCGGATCGATCCGTTCCGGACTGTAACCGACGTGGAAGTCCTTCCCTGCAATCAGCCCGCTCCCCGCGTTGAGAATCGGCACCAGGACGTCCTCGGTCGTGCTGGGGTACGTCGTCGATTCCAGGACGACCAGGGCGCCGGGGGTGATCCAGGGAGCGATGGAGCGGGCAGCGTCCTCCACGTACGCCAGATCCGGAGCACCGTTGTGCAGCGGCGTGGGAACGGTAATGACACAGACGTCGAATCCGGCAGCTTCCTGGTAGCTGGAGGAGGCTCGCAGCCGGTCCGAAACCATGACGGCGAGGAGGCGCGCGTCGGAGATGTCCTCGACGTGGGAGAGTCCCGCGCCAAGTTGTTTGATCTTCTGCTCATCGGTATCCAGGCCCGTCACCGCGAACCCTACCTCCGCTGCCCGCACGGCCAAAGGCAGGCCCACGTAGCCGAGTCCTACGACCGTGAGGCGCGATGGCGGGCGGACCGAAGGGGCTGTGCCCATAGGAAAACCTCATTCAAGAAGCTAGAGATCGTGTTATGCCACCATATTGGCGCTTATGGGAACTAAATTGATGAGAACTCGGGCTGATGCACCCCGTGTGTCACTCGAAATCCCGATCGAACTGAATGGGCGTCATGACAGCTCCCGCTACGTACCTCGTCACCGGCGGCGCCGGATTCATCGGCTCACATCTCACTGATGCGCTGCTCGGCCAGAACCACTCCGTGGTCGTCCTCGACGACCTGTCCACTGGCAGTCAGCACAACCTTCCCAGCCCTCCCAGCCGACGGCTCCGCTTCATCCGAGGCTCCGTCCTCGACGGAGAGCTGGTGGACAACCTCACCTCGCAATGCGACGCGGTGATCCATCTCGCAGCGGCTGTAGGTGTCCAACTCATCGTGGAACGACCGCTCGAGTCCTTCCGAACCAACGTGCGCGGAGCTGAGAACGTCATCGAGGCCGCCCATCGTCATGGGCGGCGGATCGTGGTTGCCTCGACCTCGGAGATCTACGGCAAGAACGCTTCGGGGCCCCTGGGTGAAAGCGCTGATCGAGTGCTCGGCTCGACAACTGTGGCCCGTTGGTGGTACTCCACCGCCAAGGCCGTGGATGAGATCCTCGCACTCGGCTACCACCGCAATCACGGACTTGCCTCCACTGTCGTGCGTTTCTTCAACACCGTCGGACCACGCCAGTCGCCTGCGTACGGAATGGTCGTGCCCCGTCTGGTCAGGCAGGCTGTTCTGGGCGAGCCCCTCACCCTGTACGGCGACGGAACCCAGCGGCGCTGCTTCACCCACGTCGCGGACGCGGTCGACGCGTTACTCGGGCTGCTTCAGGATCCCGGCGCCGTAGGGAAGGTGTTCAACGTCGGCGCCAGTGAGGAAACCACGATCACGGCGCTGGCCCACCGGATCGTGGAGCGGAGCGGCAGTGCGTCCCCGCTCTCCTACATCCCGTACGAGCAGGCGTACGGAGCCGGATTCGCCGACTTCGAGGACATGGAGCGGCGGCTGCCGGACACCACTCGCCTCAACGAGCTGACTGGTTGGCGGGCCATCCGCACCCTCGACAACATCCTGGACGAGACGATCGCACACACCCGGGCGGCGATGGGGACGCCTCGTCCCGGCAGCGAGAACCACCGGTCGGTTCCAACGCCTGGCAGGAAGAGGCCCGTCTCCGCACAACCCACCAGTCCTGACCACGGCTGAGGGGCACCGTGGAGCGCCAATTCGCCATGGCTGCGGCGGTACTGAGCCTCGCCCTAGTGCTGACCGGCCTGGTGCGGGCCGTTGCGAAGAGACTCGCCCTGTTCGACCATCCGGGCGACCGCAAGGTACACGTCCTGCCCACCCCGAACCTGGGAGGCATCGCCGTCGCCGTCGCCACGGCCGGGGGGGCCTTCGCAGGCATTCTGTTCGGATTCGCCGAACGCTTCGATGGGATGGGAGCGCTGATCGGCGCCGCCGGCCTCGTCTCACTGCTCGGCCTGGTCGACGATCTGCGACCGTTGGGCGCTCGCACGCGGCTGGTCGTGGAGACCGTTGCCGCCACCGCGGTCGTCATGGCTGCCGGGCTGTCACTCCTGGCAGGCATGCTCGCAGTGGTCTGGATCGTCTTCACCACCAATGCCTTCAACCTCTTCGACAACTCCGACGGCGCACTGAGCACAGTTGCTGCAGTCATCGCCTTGGGCCTCATGGGCTGTGCGACCGCCGACGGACGGCCGGGCTTCGCACTGCTCCTCAACGTTCTGGCCGCAGCCCTGCTCGGCTTCCTCCCCCACAACTGGCACCCGGCGAAGATCTTCCTGGGTGACTGCGGTTCGCTCTTCACGGGATTCCTGATCGCCTCGTCGGCAGTGACGCTTCACTCCCGGACGAACGGCCCGCGGCTCACGGCAGAGCTCTTCGCGCTGACCTTCGTCGTGATCACCGACACGCTCCTGGTTCTGGTCTCCCGGTACCGTGCCCGTCGTCCTCTTCTCCAAGGCGGTGCCGACCACATCGCCCACAGACTCCGCCGCATCGGCCTGAATCCTCCTGCGGCGGCGGCAGTGATGGGGCTGGCGGCCGGGGTCGGCACCGTCCTGGCCCTGCTCGTACACGCCGGTCGGCTGGCTCCCATCACGGTGGTACCACTGGCCCTCACCGTGCCGGTGGTGATCGTGCTCCTGCTCCGAGTCTCCGTATACGGGCCGACCGGAACACTTCTGGCACCCATGCGCCGTGTGACCGCTTCCCTGACAGATGTGAGGGGCGGGCGTCCGTGACCACCCCCGCTCCGCACACGCGCGTCGTCTGTGCGGGAGTGCCTTTGGCCGCGATCACTCCTGACCACGCCGCGGAGTCGATCGTCCGCATGGCGGTCGAAGGGCGCGCAGCCGATGTCCACTTGTGCAACGCCTACACCCTCGCCCTGGCGGACTCCACCCCCGCCTTCCACGCGCTGCTGCGCGAATCCGCGCTCAACCTTCCCGACGGCCAGGGCGTGGTGTGGGCCAGCCGACTCGTCCACCCGAACCGCCGGGATCTCCCCCGCATGCGGGTCTACGGGCCAGACCTCTTCCTCAACGTCTTCCGTGCCGGCGAGCCGATCGGGTTGCGGCACTATCTGCTGGGCTCGACCCCCGAGGTGGTCGACCGTCTCACCACCGAACTGCGCACCCGGTTCCCCCGTGCGGTCATCGTGGGCAGGGAGTCCCCACCGTTCCGCGCACTCAGCGCCGACGAGCAGATCGCGCAGAGTGATCGCATCGCGCTCAGCGGAGCCCAGATCGTCTGGGTGGGACTCGGCACACCGAAGCAGGACTACGAGGCCTCGCGCCTGGCAGCGGTATGCCCCGCCGTGTACGTAGCGGTGGGCGCCGCCTTCGACTTCGTGTCCGGCAACAAGCCCCAGGCACCCCTCTGGATGCAGCTCCACGGCCTGGAATGGCTGTTCAGACTCTGCAGCGAGCCGGGCCGTTTGTGGCGCCGGGTCCTCTGGGGCCATCTCCGATTCGTGTGGGCAGTCTGCAAGGGAGCATCCCGACCGTGACCACCCTCCTTCACCGTACCCGCCACGCGGTCCGCCGCCTCGGCTCCGGCCTGGCTCGTCACCGGCCGGCAGGAGGCGAGCTGGCTCGTCTCCTGCAGAGGTACGCGATCGATGTGGTGGTCGACGTAGGAGCGCACCGAGGCGACTACGGGGCGATGCTCCGAGAAGCCGGATACCAGGGCCGCATCGTTTCCTTCGAACCACTGCGCGCATCCCGCAACGAGCTGCGTCGCAGAGCCTCCTACGACAAATCCTGGATCGTTCTGCCATACGCCCTCGGGGACCTCAGGGGGACGGCCACACTCCACATCGCGGGGGGTTCGGGCGCCCACAGCTCGCTCCTTCCGATGCTGCCGCAGCACTGGGCAGCTGCTCCGGGCACCGCCTGTACAGGCGAGGTGACCGTCGAGACGAGGCGGCTCGACGAACTGTGGGGCTGCCTCGCGGGCCCCGATGAACGGGTCTTCCTCAATCTGACCGTCCGGGGATATGAGGCCCATGTGCTGCGCGGCATCGGCCAGTACACGGGCAACTGCCACGGTCTGCAGGTCCAGGCCTCGCTGCTGCCGTTGTACGAAGGGGCACCGCTCTTCGACGAGGTGCTCACCACGGCCCGCGACGTCCTCGGAATGACGCTCATGTCCTTGACCCCGCGCTTTTCCGACCCCCGGGACGGCCGCTTGCTGCAGTGCGACCTGGTGCTGTTCCAAGAGGACGGCACGACCGACGCCGAAGGGGCTTCGACACCGACGACAGAGCGGGTCGCGCAGTGAAGCGTGTTGTCGTGGTCCAGCCGTACATCGCGGCCTACCGAGTGCCCTTCTTCGAGCGGCTCACAGGTGAGCTGGCTGATCGTGGGATCCACCTGACCGTCGCGCACGGCGTCCCTTGGGGCAAGGACGCCCTGCGTGCCGACGCGCAGAAGCTGCAGGGTGCGGTCCAGCTCCCGCAACGAACCTTCGGGTTCGCCGGCCGTCATGCGGTCTACCGCAGGCTCAGCGCCCTTGACGTGCGGAGCGACGCCCTGATCCTCACCCAGGCTCTCCACACCCTCGACAACTACCCGCAGATGATGCGCCGTTCCGGTCCGCCGGTCGGGCTCTGGGGCCACGGTGCCACGTACAGCAGCAGGCAATCCGGACCACTGCGGGCAGCGAAGCGTCTGCTGACGAATCGAGCCCAATGGTTCTTCGCCTATACGGAGCTCGGAGCCCAGCACGTCATCGACAGCGGCTTCCCCTCACAGCGGGTCACCGCCGTCCGGAACACCGTCGACACAAGACGACTCGAGGCCTGCCGCGCGGATGTGCGGACCAGCCAGGTGGACTCGTTGCGCAAGGAGTTGCGGCTCCTGCCCGGGCGGACCGCGCTGTACATCGGGGCTCTCGACTCCGCGAAACGCACCCCCTTCCTGCTCAGCGCCGCCGAAGCCGCAGCACAGGTGCTTCCCGGCTTCCGGCTCGTCATCGCCGGGGACGGCGCTCAACGAGAACTCGTCGAAAAGGCGGCTCAGTCGAGTGGCGCCGTACGGTATGTCGGCCGGGTGGCGGACGAGGAAGGCAAAGCGCTTCTCGGAGCCGCCGCCGATGTCCTGATGGTGCCCGGCGCGGTGGGCCTGGTCGCCGTCGACTCCATGGCGTTGGGCGTGCCTGTAGTAACGACGAGGGACGCGGCGCACGGACCCGAATTCGACTACCTCCGGGACGGCCGCACCGCTGTGGTCACTGCTGACAGTGGCCTTGACGGGTACGTCGCGGCCGTCGTCGGCCTGCTGTCGGATCCGGACCGGCTGGCCGCTCTGCGCGGGGCGTGCCGTGCCGAGGCTGAGAAGTACTCCATCGAAGAGATGGCCCGGCGGTTCGCCGACGGGGTGGAAGGGTTGCTCCGCACGGCGAAAGGCACATCACGATGAGGATTGCACTCGTCCACAGCTTCTACGGTAGCGGCGTCCCGAGCGGCGAGAACGAGGCGGTTTACATCCAGGCGGAGGCTCTGGAGAGAGCCGGCCACACGGTCGAGATCGTTGCCGCACGCACGGACGACCTATTGAAGAATCGGCGGTACGCGGTAGGCCGCGCCGTCTCCGTCGCCACCGGTCGCGGCTCGAATCCGACGCGCCGGCTGTTCGACATCGCTCCGGACTTGATCCATGTGCACAACCTCTTCCCCAACTTCGGCCGGGCCTGGGTACCACGATGGCCCGGACCGGTCGTGGCCACGCTGCACAATTTCCGGCCTCTGTGCGCTGCGGCGACGCTGTACCGGGACGGGGAGTCGTGCACACGTTGCCCGGACGGCGACCGCTGGGCAGGGCTGCGTCACGGCTGTTACCGGGGCAGTCGCCTCGCCACCGCACCGCTCAGCTGGGCAGGGCGGCACGGCCCGGCCGCGGACCCTCTGCTGAACCGGGCAGACCGACTGGCGGTGCTGTCGACACTGAGCCGCGACACGTACGTCCGCGCCGGCATCCCACCCGATCGCATCGGCCTTGTCCCCAACTTCGTGCCGGACGCGCCATGGTCCCAGGAGCCCGGCCGGGGCTGGGTGTTCGTGGGCCGGCTGTCCGCCGAAAAGGGAATCGTGGAGATGCTCCGCCGTTGGCCCGAAGGCGAGCCCCTGGACGTTGTCGGCGACGGGCCGTTGCTCGCCGAAAGCCGGATGGCCGCCCCGGCCGGAGTGCGGTTCCTGGGTACGCTCCGCGGTGATGAAGTCCGAGCTCTCCTCCCGGGCTACGCAGGGCTGGTGTTCCCCAGTCGCTGCATCGAGGGGGCAACCCCACTGGTGTACCTGGAGGCCCTTGCGGCGGGTCTCCCCGTGCTGGCCTTCAAGGGCTCGGCGGTGTCCGAGGCAGTCGACGCACAGGGCACGGGGCGGATCACCGGGTGGGACGAGTCCCTGGAAGACGTACTTCGTGACTGCGCGACCGTCTTTCCCGGCCTACGTCAGAACTGCAGGACCGCTTACCTCCAGCGCTACAGCGAGGGGGTGTGGAGCGGCCGAATGGTCAAGCTGTACCACGATGCGATCAGGCATCAGAAGGCCTCATCCTGCACGTCGGGCCATGGTCGCAGCCACGGGGAGTCACGATGAGGCCACCGGGAGCAGGGCGGGGAGCATCGTGAAATGCCCTCCTGGCCGCGGGCGCCCACCCGTGCCGGGCCGGAACCAACCCACCATCAGGTAAGGACCAGTCAATGTCGGACCAGCTATGCCCTGAGGACCCTGGCCCACAGCCCAACGAGGAAGCCGACGCGAAGACCCGCACCGACGCCGGGCCGTACCGGATGCTGCGGCTCTTCGCCGCAGCCACTGCTGGGCTGATCCTCGCGGCCGCGGGCGGCGGTTGGCTGTTGGTCGTCGGGCTCGACAGCAACATCCGTACCGACCATCAGACCCCTCGTATCCTGGAGGAGTTCCGCTCGGAGCGCCCCAGCCCCACCGGCTCTCGTGGGCAAAACGTCCTTCTCCTCGGCTCGGACCAGGAGGCCGGCGTGGGCGGTGAACGGGCTGACACCACGATGCTGCTGCATCTCTCCGCCGATCGAAGCCGTGCGGTATTTCTGAGCGTGCCTCGAGACCTACTGGTCGACATCCCGATCTGCCGCTCCGGCTCCGGGACACTGAGCGAAGCCCAGCGCGCACAGTTCAACTCGTCCTTCCGGCTCGGCGGCACAGCCTGCACCATCCGCACATTCGAACAGCTCACCGGTGTGCGAGTGGACCACTATGTGATCGCGGAGTTCTCCGGGCTCAAGAAGGTGGTCGACGCGGTCGGTGGAGTCTCGCTGCGGATCGATCAGTCGATCCATGATTCGGAAACCGACATCACTCTGGAGCCGGGCCGGCAGAGACTCGACGGCTCTCGTGCGCTCGTCTATGTACGCACTCGGCTGGGTGCGGGTGACGGCAGCGACGCCCAGCGCATGGGGCGCCAGCAGCGGTTCACGAGAGCACTCATGGACAAGGTCACGGAGGGTGCCTCAGGAGGGCGCCTGGACTGGATCTATCCGCTTCTGGACGGTGCGACGTCCGCACTGGTCTGTGATCCCGGCCTCGACTCCCTGAGCAAACTGTACGGGCTGCTCCGGGACACCAAGGGACTCTCCAGTGGAACGACCAGCTTTGTCATTCCGCCCCGCCGTCCGGCCGAAGTGGACCCCGACCTGGATGAGTTGGTGCAGCCGCAGGCAGACGAACTCTTCCGGCAGCTGCGCAATGACGAGGAGCTCACTTAGTTATACATATGCCTTATATGTCACCCAGATGGGCGGACTCTCACGCTCTGTGTCGGTCGTTGTATGCAAGGGAGTGGGAAAATTTGCCAGCCGAATCGGCACACCTCTCTCTCGTTCGACTCCCCTCTTCCGACCGAGAGACGTAGGAATCGAACTCCCTCGCTCCAAGCTCTGCCCAGGAGGCGCCTGATGCTGCACAGGGATTTTTGGAACTCGCCGGACTCTCACCACTCCGAGACGGGTAACCTACGCCTGCATGCATCAGAGCAGTCACTATTAGGTGCCCAGTCAGGCTACCGAGTCGACGGCAATTACGAAGTTCAGGATACCCCCGGATTCGCCTGGGATCCCGGAGTTGAGCTTTCGCAACTACTGCACGAGCACCGCTCGATGGAAGACCACGACTCTCACGGCCGGCACGAAGAGCCCAGTCCCCAGGACATCCCCTTTCCCTCACCACGCACGGAACGTTCTCCGGTTGCCGGCATGCCCAGGCACCGACGCGCTTCGACCTCAGCATCAAAGCATCCGTTGATCCGGAAGTTGAGCCACAGCACGGTGATCATGACCGCGATTATTCTCGCGCTGGTCAGTACCCTCGGCTGTTTCATCTCCTACAGGTTCCTGTCCGGGTTCACGAACGCGCATCGATCCGACCTCAGCCTGTTCAGCTGGTGGCCGCTGATGATCTACTTCCCCTGGCTGGCCGCATCGCTGTCCATCCTGCATGCCACGATGCATCAGCGCCGTGCAATGCAATCATGGTCCGTTGCCCTGGTGTTCTCAGCCATGACCTCCGGTCTGTGCGTCCTGCAGGCCAGCGACTCGGCAATCAGCGTAGTGATCGCTGTACTGCCCTCCGTGGCGGCATTGACCTGCCTGCAGCAATTCATTCACCAGATCTCCTTGACCAGGCCCCCTCGCAGGATCGAGCCCCGTCACCGCCAGCACGGCTAGACACGAGGAGAGAGACCGCCTTGCCCCTCCTTGATCACGCAATTCGCCAAGCTATGAGATCGAAGTGCCGCTACCGCATGGGCGCCGTCCTCGCAACCGGAAATCGCGTACTGACATTCGGCCCCAATATCTTCCGAAACAGTCCGACCATCGACTTCCGTCACTCGACGTATCATGCGGAAGAAAATGTCCTGCGGCGCTCACGGCGCACCAAGGGGGCCGTGATCTACATCGCCAGGGTGAACTCGGCGGGAACCCCCATGCTTGCGGCGCCGTGTCCCCGTTGTGTCCGCGCGCTCATCTCTGCAGGAGTACGCAAGGCGGTGTACACCACTTCGGACGGACAGCTGGGCACTCTACGTCTGGGAAGCAGCATGCGCGAGGCGCTGGAGCGATCAGGCAATCTCACGACACGCATCTAACCCTCGACGAACCCTGCAAGCCTTCGTCTGTTCCACCCGGTGCCGATCCCGAACCGGGTGGAACAAGCGGAACATGGGGAACAGCGCCACATCGCTCCTGGGCATAAGGCCATCTGAACTGTCCCTTCTCGGGGTACGCGGTTAGGCAATTTGAGCGATCAAGCACGGTTGTGTAGGCGAGTCAAAACTCTTTTCGCTCCCGGCACTCGCAAGGTATGACGGTCAACCAACGTTTACGACGTGAGGGAGGCCGTACATCGCGTGAGCGACTACGACCCGGAGGCTGAGATCGAGAAGCTCGACATCCCCATCGAATACCTCCCCTTGCGTGACGTACTTGCAGCCTGGGACGCTGAACACCGCAAGGTGTATTGCGCGACCGGCTTGAGTCCGACCCAGGCGAGATGCAGCCTCGGACACGAGCTTGCGCATATCAAATTGGGGCATCATCGCTGCAACTACGGCACTGCACCAGTCCTGTCAACACTCTCTCAGGAACGCTCAGCTGAGTTATGGGCGGCCAGAAAGCTCATCAGCGTTGTTGAGGTCACGATCGCCAAGGAATCAGGGCTCCCCGTGCACGCCATCGCGCGGGCGTTGGGAGTTACTGAACGCATGTACCGGGCGCGGCTCCTGGCAGAGAAGGACGACGAAGATCACTGGCTGGGAAACATGGCGTGATCGACCGATCATGCCCGTCACCCGTGCGGCACAGGGTGTCATGCCGGCCCGAGTAGTCGGCACCCGCACTCGGAGTCAGGGACGAACGGCTGCATCGCAGCGCGGTGCAGCCGTTCGTCCGCTCGCCCGGGTCGCTCCGAGTTCAGCACGTTCGTCATTCCGCCTTCCACGGGGTTGAGCTTGCTCCGCTTTAACGGACACCTTTGGTGTGTTGGTCAGGCCGCCAAGCCGGTTTCGTATTCGGCGGGACTGCGGTAGCCGAGGCTGCTGTGGAGCCGGTGCAAGTTGTACCAGCTCTCGATCCACTCGAATATCGCGGTGTGGGCGGCGGCCCGGGTAGGCCAGGGATGGGCGTCGCCCAGCTCGTTCTTCAGCGTGGAGAAGAACGACTCCGCGAGAGCGTTGTCCCAGCACTGGCCGGTGCGACCTACCGACAGCTTGATTTTGAACTGTGTTGCCAGTAGGGCGAGTTAGCGGCTGGTGTACTGGGCATCCGCGGTCGGAATGGAAGATCACCGGGCCGGCAGGGCGGCGGGTTCGGCAGGCGGCCGTGAGGGCATCGGCGACGAGTTCGGTTCGCAGATGGTCGGCCGTGGCCCAGCCGACCACGCGGCGGGAGGCGATGTCGATGACGGTCGCCAGGTAGAGCCAGCCCTCTTCGGTGGCGATGTAGGTGATGTCACCGCACCAGCGGGTGTCGATGGCGGCGGGGTCGGGCTGGAAATTGCGAAGGACCAGGTCAGGGCGAGTGCTTGCGCGTGGATCCGGGATCGTGGTGCGGTGTGGTCGCCTTCGGGTTCGGCCTTCGAGTCCGGCCTGGCGCATCAGACGGGCGACCCGGCGGCGTCCGCAATCGGTGCCCTCGCGCTTCAGGACGGCATGGACGCGCGGGGCACCGTAGGTGCCGAGAGAGCGCTGGTGCACGATGGTGATCTTCTCGGTCAGCTCGGCGTCCCGCACCTCGCGGGGGCCCGGGGACGCCGGTGCGGCGAGCGTAGTAGGCGGTCCGGGAGACCTGGAGCAGTTCACACGCCCGCTTGACGTTGTGACCTGCGATTTTCTCCGCCTCGATGAACGGGTGCACCGTCACCGGGTCTCCGTCGCGAAGAAGGCCGTCGCACGCTTGAGGACCTCCACGTGCTCCCGCAGCCTGCGATTCTCCCGCCGCAGCGCGGCCAGCTCCTCACGTTCGCCGCTGGTCAGGCCGTCCTTCTCACCGGCATCGACCTGGGCCTGGCGGACCCAGGAACGGACCGCGGTCTCGGTCAGGTCGAAGTCCTGGGCGACCTGACCGACCGACCGGTCACCACGCCGGCACAGCTCAACGATCTCGGCCTTGAACTCCGCCGTGAACGAGCGCCGAGGTCGCGCCCTCTTCTTCCCCATGCTCTCCATGATGAACATCATCCTTCCGGGGCCCAAGCCCCTGATCTCCGATGTCCGTCAAAGCGGATCAAGCCCACAGATGGCCAGCACCTCGCCGCGCCCTCAGCCGATCACACCCCCGATAACGTGACAACACCGGACACAGTCATACCGGACCCGGAGGCCAGCGGTCCCGTTGCAGGACCGCGAAAAACATAACTGTGAGAGTTCTTCTGCGGCCCGGGATGGGTTGCTGCCAGGCTCGACGTCGATGATCCGGCATGACTCGAAACATAACTGGCGCCCCGTCAGGGGCTGCCGTTCCCCCGAGATGTCTGCCGGACATCGGCGCCGACCTGGCCCACCCGTTGGCTTGATCAGCAGCTTGTCCGCCTTGCGGCGTGACTCATCACAGTTCCGCCACGCGGTGACTCCATCCAGGCCGACGCCGACGACAGCCGTCGGGGGCTTCGAACACTCTCCCCGCACCCCCCGGCGCGAGGGGCGCGCACCCCCGGCGCGGGTGCTCCCCAGCGCGCCGGGCCGGACGGGTCCGGCCCTCCCGGCGAACTAGGCTGCGCTCCGATTCGTCCCAAAGCACACGACGGGACCCCATCGCAGCAGGGAGCGGGACATTGGGGACGGCCAACACTCAGCCGACGACGACCGACGCCGACGGTCCACCAGAGCGCCCGGGCGGCCCGCCCGGCGGCCCACCAGGAGCCCCGCCCGGAGCCCCGGTCCGCGCCCGGGCCGTCCGCGGCCGCCGGGCCCTGCGGCGGGCCGGCGCCCCCCTGCTGGCCTTCCTCATCACCTCCGGCGCCTTATGCGCCTCCTGGGTGGCCCGGGGCACGTACCCCTTCGGCGCCACCGGCCGCGCCATCAACGACCAGGCCAACCAGTACGTGCCCTTCCACCGGGCCCTGTGGGACCTGGTGCACGGCCAGGCGGCCGGCGACCTCCTCTTCACCTGGCGCGGCGGCTTCGGCGAACCGTTCCTCTCCGACTACTACACCTACCTCTGCAACCCCTTCTCCTGGCTGACCGTCCTGGTCCCCCGCGCCCACGTCGACCTCGCCGTCTTCGCGGTCACCCCCCTCACCATGGGCGCCGCCGCCGCGATGATGGCCGGCTACCTCGGCAAGCTGCACTCCGGCCCCTGGTGGCAGCGGGGCGTCCTCGGAGCCGTGTACGGGCTGTGCGGCTGGGCGCTCAGCGACGCTTCGTACATCCCCATGTGGCTGTGGGGCCTGGTCGCCCTCCCCCTCCTCGGCATCGCCGTCGAGTGGTGCCTGGAGCGGCGCCGCTGGCCCGGCGCGGCCCTGCTGGTGGCGCTCGCCTGGTTCGGGAACTTCTACACCGCGATGATGGCCACGATGGCCGCCTGTGTGCTGCTCGCCATCCGCCTGATCGTCCTCGACCTGACCGGCGCGCAGCGGCTGCGCGCCGTGGGTCGGGCCGCGACCGCCACCGCGACGGGGATCCTGCTCACCCTGCCGCTGCTGCTGCCCGCGTTCCTCTCCAGCGGGGCCGCGCAGCCGACCGGGGCGGGCGCGTTCCATCCAGTGCGGATCGACGTGTTCCTGACGGGCATGCTCCCCGCCACCCACCTGTGGGGCGGCCGGCCCAGGCTGTACGTGGCCTCGCTCGGCCTGATCCTCGCCGGGTCCTTCCTCCTCAACAGGGCCGTCGCGAAGAGGACCCGCCTGGTGTGGGCGGTGGCCACGGTGCTGGTGGCGGCCTCCTTCCAGTTCCCGCCGACCCAGTACGCCTGGCACGGGCTGGCGGTGCCCAACGGCAACCCCTACCGCGAGGCCTTCGTCTTCAGCGGGATGCTCGTGATCCTCGGCTGGCTGTCGCTGGCCGCCCGCCCGCTCCCCCGGCAGCTGGTACTGAGCTTCGGCGTCCTGGTCGCCGCCACCCTCGTCCTCAGCCGCACCGCCGACTTCGGCGGCACCACCTGGCCGGCGGTCCTGGGCGGCGGGGCGCTCTCCCTGCTGGCCCTGCTCCTGCTGGCGCTGGGCGACGAGCGCCCGGTGCTGATCCCCGTGGCCGCCGCCCTGATGATCGGGGTGGTCTTCGCCGAGTCGGCGGCCGCCGCGGCCAACGCCGACGTGCGCCGGGGCCGCGAGCGCTGGGCGGCGCCCGCGGTCACCTCGGGCCCCTCGATCGCCCGGCGTCTCGAAGCCGCCCGGGGCGTGCACGGGTGGCCCGCCTACCGGACCGACTCGGGCTCCCCGCAGAGCTCGTACAACGACGCCCTCGCGCTGCGCGGGGAGGGCCCGCAGTACTACAGCAGCTACCTGCCCGAAGCCACGTACAAGGCCCTCGAACCCCTCGGCTTCGGCTACAAGAACGACGGCCGGACCTTCTTCGGCGCCGACAACCCCGTCCTCGACGCCATCTTCTCGATCGGCGCCCGGGTCCGCCCCGCCGCCGCTCCGGACACCTGGACCGGCTCCAGGTTCCCCGCCCCGCCCCTGGTCACCGTCCGCAGCGCCGCCTACTCCTCCCCCAACCCGGCGGGCAGCGTCTACGCCCGCCAGGAGAACCTGCTCGGAGCCACCGTCTACCGGGTCCCGCCCGTCACCCGCGGCGGCACCGCCACCGAGCGGACGTACGCCGCCCGGTGCGCCCCCGGCTCCGAGGCCTTCTGGTACTCCCCCGCGCTCTACGGCACCGTCGCATCCGGCCGCGTCCGGTGGCGCCTGGGAGGCCACACGGCCGGGGTCCTGCCGCTCGGCCGGATCCCCGCGAACGGCCGGGGCGAGGTCACCGTGAAGACCCGTAACCTGCGCGCCGACGCCGGCCGGCACCCCATCGGCTGCCTCGACCGCGCCGAGCTCGACCGGGTGGTCGCCCGGCTCACCGCCACCGGGGCCACCGAGGTCACCGCGGGCGGCCACACCATCGCGGCCACCCTCCCGAAGGGCACCGCCGGCACCGCCGTCTTCGCGATGACCAACGTGCCCGGCTGGCGGTGCACGGCCCCGGTGAAGAGCTTCCACGGCCTCGTCTCCATGGACATCCCCGCCGGCACCACCCGCCTGTCCTGCACCTTCACCCCCGAAGGCTTCACCCCGGGCCTGGCCACCGCCACCCTCGCCCTCCTGGCCCTGACCTCGGCAACGGTCACGGGCCTGCGGAGCGTGTCAAGTCAAATGAGACGTGTGTGACGTTATGAGGGCGCTGTCACGTTGTCGGGGGTGTGGACGGCTGAGGGCGTGTGAGGGCCCGGGGTCGGCCTGGTTCAGGCTGTGGCGGGCATGACGGTGGCTCCGGTGATCTGGTTCCAGATGGTGAAGCGGAGGGTCATTTCGAAGCGGTGGCGGCGGGCGGTCATGAGGTGCCGGTGGGGCCGGAAGTGGGGTGAGATCCCGGTGAACGCGGACAGGAACCGCTGCGCGAGCCTGGGCTGCGGAAGCCTTTCATCGCGCGTTCGCGTTGCCGGGTGGGCTGGTGCGAGTTCTCCGCCCGGTTGTTCAGTCCCTTGTGGGAACGGTGCTCGACCGAGGGCATCACCTCACGGTGCGCAGCCCCATAGGAACGGAGCTTGTCCGTGACGATCACCGTCGGCACCTGGCCGGTGGTGGTGAGGAGCCGGCGGAAGAAATGCCTGGCCGCAGCCTTGTCACGCCGGTTGGTGACGAGGATGTCCAGGACGTTGCCGTCGGTGTCGACGGCCCGCCACAAGTACTTCTGCACCCCGTTGATCTTGATGAAGACCTCGTCGAGATGCCATTTGCCGCCGGGCTGCGGGCGCCGCCGGCGCAAAGCGCTGGCATAAGCCTGACCGAACTTCAGACACCAGCAGCGGACAGTCTCGTAGGAGACAACGACGCCGCGCTCCAGCATCAGCTCCTCCACTTCACGGAAGCTGAGGGGTAAGCGGAAGTACAGCCACACACAGTGCGAAATGATCTCCACCGGGTAGCGGTGATTCGCGTACGACGGCACCACAGACGACACGACGGGGCGTTGTCAGGTTGGGGAGTCGTTGGAAAGTGGGTTCCGGATTGGGGTGTGGCGGGGTGTGGTGTTCGCGGTGGTTCAGGCCGGCGCGGGCACACCGGTGGCCTCGTTCCATACGGCGAAGCGCTCGGTCATCATCTTGCTTCGGTAGTCGCTGGCGGTGAGTAGGTGGCGGCGTGGCCTGAAGTGCGGGGAGATGAGGCTGAAGGCTCCCAGGAACCGTTGGGCCGTGCCGGCCGAGCGGAAGCCCTTCATCGCCCGTTCTCGCTCCCGGGTCGGCTGATGTGAGTTCTCCGCCCGGTTGTTGAGCCCTTTATGAGAGCGGTGGTCGATGGAGGGCATGCTCAGGGTCCGCAGTGCGGCCCCGTAGGAGCGCAGCTTGTCGGTGATCACCACCCGGGGCACGGACGCGGTCTTCTTGCGGAGTTTCTTGAAGAAACGCCTGGCCGCGGCGGTGTCCCGCCGGGGCTGGACCAGGATGTCCAGGACGTTGCCGTCCCCGTCGACGGCCCGCCACAGGTACTTCCGGACGCCGCGGATCTTGACGAAGACCTCGTCCAGGTGCCACTTATCACCTGGTTTGGGGCGGCGGTGCCGCAGCGCGGCCGCGTACGTGGGGCCGAACGTCCTCGACCACTGGTGGATGGTCTCGTAGGTGACGTCGATCCCGCGCTCCAGCATCAGCTCCTGGACGTCCCGCAACGACAGGGAGAAGCGGTGGTACAGCCACACAGTGACCGATGACCTCCGGAGGAAAGCGGTAACCCCGATAGGAAGGCGCCTGCACCAAGTCCACGATCCCGCCTCTCACCAGCCCCGATCAACCTGACAAGGCCCACGACGGGCTTCCCTCCCAGACGGACAACCCGAAGATCATCCCACCCCCGCCCCGACAACGTGACAATGCCCTTTCCGAGCCCCACAAGTCAGCCTGGAAGGGTCCATTATTCCTTTTGAATCCATGCGATCAGGCGATCGCAAATAAACGCGACGATTAAAACGGCGAGCGCTCCCGCCGCAACGATCAGTGCCACACTATCCATTCACAACCTCCAACCGTGACACGCATTTACCCGTGCCGATGCCGCAGAGTGCACAAATTTAGATCCGCCCGACATACGAGGTATTTGAACCGATCCGGGAGACGCTCGAGCCTACATCTGGCGCACAATGGATTTCATGCTGGCGAGAAGCAATTATCTGGCGGCGGGTTGACGCGAACTCCCCCAGCTCCTCAAAGACCTGTCCGTACGTGGCGATCTCTGCCGCGTCGGCTTGTTCCATGGGATGGTAATTTCGATCGTGCGCGCGACGGCTTCACTCGCGGCAGCGGCGCGTCGCTCTGTGATTTTGCTCAGCACATTGAGCGCACCAATATGCCCGTCATCCAGAAACTTCTAGTCTAGAACCTGCCCAGATGCAAGTGCGCTACCTTTTCGAGGCGATTTACCTTCGCCCGGCAAAGTGAGTTAATCGCACTATCGTGGGAACTCGCCAGCCCTTGATCACATTTTCTCAGAGCAGTGGAGCCGGATATAGTCAAAGCGAACATAATGGCGATCACCCTCATCGCCTTCCTGGGAATCGACATGGTGGCGTCATGTGTAATTCCAGAGCGCTAGAAAGGTCGCATTCTCGAATCGGTATTATAAATAATTATGTTCGATTTGGGTGTTCCCTGTACTACAGCCGTGCGTCGTGTTGGCGGTCTCTTCGGTCGTGGGTGGCGTGGTGGCTTCGGCGGGCGCGGGTTTGATGTGTTCGGCGCCAGAGTGACTGGGCGGTGACGAGGGCGGCGGAGACTGGTGGCGGGGGCCAGGCGAGGCGGTTGAGGAGGCGGCGGATTTCTTCGGCGCTGTAGCGGATCAGCTCGCCGGTGAGCGGGTCACCGCCCCCTTTTCGGGCGTCTGGGGCTCCTTGTCCTGTCCGGCCGGGGCCGGTAGCGGTGGCTCCTCGGTGGTGTCGGTGCGGGTGGCGGTGACGGTCAGGAAGGCGAGGGCGGCCATGGCGAGGGTGATGTGGCGGTGCCTCCACGCGGAGTGGTCCGGTGCCGGGCGTGACCACGCTCTCGTTCACTG
The DNA here is from genome assembly GCF_057834465.1 of Streptomyces sp. GL_140. Taxonomy (NCBI): domain Bacteria; kingdom Bacillati; phylum Actinomycetota; class Actinomycetes; order Kitasatosporales; family Streptomycetaceae; genus Streptomyces; species Streptomyces sp. GL_140. Next base: position 64,844 of record NZ_JBYQMJ010000002.1, on the reverse strand, counting down.
GCACCGCCATGACGTAAGGGATACGGCGGCGCTCCAGCGCGGCGCGGAGCTTGCGGTCGTGGCCGTAGAGGCTGTCGGCTGCGACCCAGCCAAAGGGCACCCCGGCCCGCCTGCAGCCACTGCACCCGGTCCGGCGACGCATGCCCGGCATACTCCGCGATCTGCCATCCGTTCTTCCGCTCCACCGGCGCGATCAACGCCCTCAGATACACCATCGCCAACCGGCTCCGGTCCACCCTGCCGAACACCCCGGCCAGCGAACCGAAGAACTCCTCGAACCAGTCCGACCACACCCGCACCGCACGCTCTGTTTCCACGAACAGAACAACGCGACACCCACCCAACAGTCACTCACGGCTGTGCCCGGTGCGGGTCTTGGGGGAGTGTTCAATGAACGGCCCTGTCTCACATTCGGTGGTGACACAGAGTGGCACGGGTCGTTGATCTGAGCGTGAAGAGTCTCAACAAGCTGGTGGCGACGGTGTTTTCGGGGATATCCCCGCTGGTCATCGAGGATGTGGTCGACGAGGGCGAGCGCGTGTCGTGAGGGCACGGACTCCGGGTTCGACCGCGGTCTGCCCGGTGTGCGGGGCCTTGTCGGGGCGGGTGCACGGCTATCACTGGCGGACGGTTGCTGACCTGCCGATCGACGGCCGGCGGGTCGTGGTCCGTGTCCGGGTTCGACGTCTGGTGTGTCCGACCCGCGGCTGCCGCCACACCTTTCGCGAGCAGTTGCCGGGGGTACTGGAGCGATACCAGCGGCGCACAACCCGTCTGACCAGGCAGATCAAGGCCGTCGTCAAAGAGTTAGCGGCGTGCGGGATCGCGTCTGCTGGTGATACTCACGATGGGCCTGTCGCGTCACACAGCCCTGCGCTCCCTGCTTCGCATTGCGCTGCCCACCGGGCGAGTGCCCCGCGTGATCGGTGTCGACGATTTCGCCCTGCGCCGGCGGCACCGATATGCGACCGTGGTGATCGACGCGGAAACTCATGAGCGGATCGACGTGCTGCCCGACCGTACGGCCGACACGCTGGAAGCATGGCTGCGCGAGCATCCGGGCGTCGAGGTCGTGTGCCGGGACGGCTCCACGACCTACGCCGAGGCCATCCGCCGTGCCCTGCCCGACGCGGTGCAGGTCAGCGACCGATGACACTTGTGGCACAACCTCTGCGAAACCGCCCTGAGCGAGGTCAAGGCACACAGCACCTGCTGGGCCGCCGTGCTGGACACCCCAATCCATGAAGGACCACGAGCCGAGACGACGCTCGAGCGTTGGCATCAGGTCCATGGCCTTCTCCGGCAGCATGTGAGCCTGCTCGAATGCGCCCGCCGACTCCAGCTGTCCCTGAACACCGTCAAACGCTATGCCCGCGCCGACCGACCCGAGCGCATGCTCCGCGTCCCCAAGTACCGAGCCAGCCTCGTCGATCCCTACCGCGACCACCTGCGCAGACGTCGGTTCGAGGACCCTGCTGTTCCCGTCCAGCACCTCTTCGAAGAGATCAAGGCTCTCGGGTTCACCGGCTGCCTCAACCTCCTGCACAAGTACATCAACCAAGGCCGCGCGGACGCCGACCGCAGCCACATCTCCCCGCGCAGGCTCGCCCGGATGCTCCTGACCAGGCCCGAGAACCTCAAGACCGGACACCGCGATCTCCTGGACCAGCTGACCACCGCCTGCCCCGAGATGACCGACCTGGCCAGCGCCGTCCGGACCTTCGCCCAGCTCCTGAAGCCCCGGCCCGAGAACGTCGACACGCTCGACCACTGGATCACCCAGGCCCGCGAAGCCGACCTGCCACACCTACACGCCTTCACCCGCGGCCTCGAACGAGACCACGATGCCGTAACCGCCGCGGTCACGCGCAGACGCACGATTCACGATCTTCATGGGTCTACTCCTGAAACGATTTCGTCCCCGGTTGACCATTTACGCACGTGGGTCAAAGCCCAGCCATCCGGACGCTTGACACCCGGCACGGTCGCGGCCATGAAGCTGAGGTTCGGCCACATCCCCCATGGATAGCCTTCATCGGGGATGTCACCCACCACGGCTGCCACACCGTAACCCTCCAGCCGGGCACGTCGTTAGATCAAGCATCGCGTCATGCCTGTCCGAATCCCCTTCGGAGACGCGAGTGGGGGGTCAGGGACAGAGGCCTGGCCCCCCACAGCTTCGATCGGATTCTAAGGAACCGAGGCAGCTGTGAAGTGCCGAGCACAGTAGGCATCCCATGCAGCAAGCTCCCGCAGCACCCATCCTGCTCTGGCGGCCATCCGGGAACCACAGATCACACACGTGGCTGCACGTAAATTTGGAACGAGTGGAGAATCGGAGCTGAGGGCCGGCCATACCTCGACGCGCAGAACTCCCGAGCAGGCAGCCTTCATTGGGGTGTCACACATTTTGACCCTACAATTCACACAAGGCACTGAGGGGATTCTGAATTGGTCACCACCTGAACGCCTCTAGGGGTGGCAATTTGGCTCCAGAGCCGGCTGCGGATCCGTGAGCAGGAAGCGGTTCCAATCCGGGTTCAGAATCACATCTTCCCACAACGATGAACTCTCCACAGCCGCCGGCCAACCAACAGGCTTGGACGTGGACCCTGTACAGGCTGCGATCGCAGACCGGTACACCTTGGATGCAGTGGGATTCTCAGTGCACCGCCACACCCCATGCGGGCAGTAGTCGGTAATAGTATTGTAGATCGGTTTGTGGAGGTCGATCCATTTGAGCATGCGCCTCATGTAGTCGGCATTGTCACCATTCCTGAACAGGCCCCACTCGGGGTAGGAGATGGGTTTTTGGTGAGCGGCAGCGAATTCGACGTGATCCTGAAGTCCCAATGGCTCGTTGACTTGCTCATCGAAACTCACCCCGGAAGGCTGGTCGTAGGAGTCCATGCCAATGATGTCCACGAAGTCGTTTCCGGGATAGCAGCTGGTCCATGCCACCGCATCCCGTCCTCGGCTGGGGGCGAAGTCGAAGCGAAGCCGCTGGCCCGGCACGGAACGCATGGCGGAGACAGCACTTCTCCAGTAGGCCATCCAGCTCGTCGGGTCCGGCCCACAGCGGTGCGTATAGGTGGTGCCGTTCATCTCCCAGCCCAGAACGATCACTGTGTCCGGGATTCGAAGTCTGACCAGCCGTTCGGCCAAAGCCTTGAAATGTCCATCAAAGGATCCGGCGGCGCCACGCTTCAACAGTTTGCGGACTTGCTCGTCCGACACGTCCGCTTCGTTGTCTTCCTGCATGGGCACGTTCAGGACCAGGATGCGGTCTGCACGTGCCTGCCGCCATTCAGCCCAGTCCTGGATGAAGTCGACCTTGCCCTCAATGTCTTCCCAGCTTCCGCCCGGCAAATACGTGTGCCCCACACGCACTTCTGCGCCACCGAGCCATTTCTCCAGCGACAGGATCTGACGGACTCCCCGCCCATCGGACTCGAGAAAGGCGCCGAATGCCGACTTCGTGGTTGGAGGCGGCCCGACGGCAGGACCGCTTTCAAGCGCCCCTGGATGGCCACTGGCCGGGACGGCAAGACAGGAGGCCGTGGCAACTGCGGCAACGATCGCGCTTAAGACGACGTTCGCTCGACGGATTCTCTGACGCATGGTCTCCTCATCACAGTCGCGTATCACCCCCTCACCATTAGAGATGACTCGTGTTGGACTGATCCGCAGGGAAACACTCCGCCGGTATCCAATCCCTCTATTGGCCTGCTCTTCGCCGCCGGAGAGCCCGACTCTGGATTTCGACACCATTTTACGGATATACGCGTAAGACAGTACCGTCGCACAGCTATTCATATGAGCCGATTACTGCACAAGTAGGCCAGTAACAACTGGATGACGAAGGGGCTTTGACGCTTGAGCCTGCGTTGCCGCCGTCAACCAGCATCGTTGGGTTGGGCATGACGACTCTTGACGATGACAAGGGCGGAGTCCCGTATGCCCAGCTCGATGGGGCCTACTGGCTGGACTCGACCCTCCTGAACAGAGATGACTGCGAGTGGTGTGTGCAACTGGTTCAGGCTCAAGACACCACTCGACTTGAGGAGTTCCCCGTTCACTCCCAGCCACAGGAGAGCGGTTCCACACCGACTAAGTCGCCACGAGGCGGCACTGTCAGCCGCTTGCCCGCCAAGCGGTCGCTCATGGAGTTGGGGGCCGCGGCGACAGTCGTCTACGCCCTGATGTTGATCATCGTCGGTGGCCCTGCAGAGCAGCTTTCCGAACCGGGAGTCCGGATCCCCCTCTCCCCCAGGATGCTCCAGATCCACCACCGAGAGAAGCCGGAATGGCTTCAGAGAAGCCTGCCTGTACACAGGACCGAGCTCAGCCTTCCGTCCTACGACGCCTGAGTCGCCACTCAGTCACCTTGTATCCGGCATCGCCCCTTGGCCCCGTTCAGCTCGTCGACTTGACAGTCGTGGGGTTGTCGGGGCCTCCGGCTGCCCCCGCGTTGCCGGAGCGCCGAGGACTCGGCCCGTCGAACATGGCTCCGGGAACAACCGGAACATCGGGAACCGTGCTGGCGGTCTCCAGTACTGGGCCGCAACGGCGCTGACGAACGGCCCCACTCACGCCGGCGATCGGATACCCGGCAGGCCGCCCGCCCTACCATTCGCGACTGCCGTAGGAATGGATCTCTTCCCCCAGCCGAAGATGCGTGGTTTCGGACGGCGGATCGTCAACACGCCCGCAAACCCAGGCCAGAACGCTGTGCGTGCCATGGACAAGTGAACACCCCGGCCGATCCCCCGCATCCCAGCGCCTCAACTGGACGGACGCCGCCTGCTCCTCTGCATTGAGCTGAGCTGCGCAGGGGTGATCCGAACCCATTCTTTCGGTCATGGTGACCGGCCCGATCGTGGAATATCCCAGTATCCATCTAAATCCAACCAACACCCCGTGCGAGAATGTACACCTCAATCCCTCGCTCATGAGATGAACCCAATGATTGTTCCATAATTCAATCTCGTCGCGACGTCGCACTCCTATTCGCGATCCGACTGCGTCTGGGTAAGCCATGGGGACACGGTAGGCACGAGAGGTGCGATCCTGCCCGTCGGGGCTGTCCGTTCGGGTGCACCCGAGTCGATGCCGACGCTCTCCGCCAGGACTTGGAGCAGCGCCAGAGCAGCACTGCTCCGCAGGCGGCTCACACACCATCACACACCGTCTCACCGGCCGCCTGCCGACGGCCCTCCAAGTCGCTCCAGGCACCACTCGGCACGGTGTCTGAGATCCTCCTACAAGGGCGCATCCCGTTCAATTATCAATCACATGCCGACATCCCTCATGAAGATCGGGCTTATGTGACAAGCAGCAAAGTTCTGACTTGCGGCCTATTTCACGCCCCCCGCCGAGCGGGGCTACTGGTGGGGTAGCGATCAGACCCGAGGCCTCGGCACTTGGCAGAGATTTTCTCCAGGTCAGGTGGCTGCATCCTCGGGTATTCGGCGACGGATGACGACTATGGACACATGGGGAGAGAGCGACGAGACACAGCAGGTCAGCCGAAGGTCCATAGTTGCCTATCGCGCGCATGCCTCTAGCCCACCCGGAATCCGAGCAGGCTGATTGGTCACAACGTGGTGAGTCTTGGAAAGGGCCGGCTATGAGCTCAGTGGTTTCGAGCGGCCGAACCGCTGCAGCCAGTTCGTCAGAACCCTTGCAGGGACTGCCTCAGCAATCCACCTCGGGCACTGCGCGTCGTCTTCGGCCACCAAGTTCTTCAGTTCACGGAAGGCCCTACGCCAGCTCTCGCGAAGATCCATGCGCTGAGAGCGACGTCGCAGCAGCTCCGTCACCTGGGACTGACGCTTGCCTTCGGTGCCCAAGCACCGTGCGATCTCGACAAAATCGTGCATCAGACGCTGCCAGCGCCCGTTGGCGTAACGCGCGAGACCATGGCGGGACAACTTGCGGAGGCGGAGCCTGGCTGCGTTGTGCGAGATCCTCAGCCGGTCTGCGACCTCCTGCGTCAACATGGGTGCGCCGGAGGACAACTCGCGCCATGCCAACATGGCCGCCTTGCCCAGGGCACCCCACCGAGCAGCGTCGATTCCCAGATCGTCCCCGAGCTGGAGGCCAACGGGCGCACCCGTGAGGGGATCAACGCCACCTTGGGCTCCGCGCGCTTCCGAGGCGACATGACTTAATTCAAGCTGCTCGGGCAGCGTCAGCCGGTAGCGTGTCGAGGTCGTGGCAGTAGGCGCTTCAAGTACCTTGAGCCAGCCCTTTTTGATGAGACGGTGCAGCGAATTCCTGGCCGTGGAGTCGCAAACACCTGCTGCGACGGCGATCACTGCCAGGCTGGCCGAAAAATCGACACCTCCTTGAGCGTAGGAGATCCTGCCGACTGCTTCACACACCGCACGATCTGTCGTACCTGCCGTGCGATGCCATACGTCGTGGTCGAGAGCTGCGATCCAGCCGACGACCTGTTGGAGAGCCTCCACACGGTTGCGGATTTTCGGCGTTCTCCAATGGCCTTGCCGTGTAAGCGCAAACGACCAAATACGTTCAACTTCTGCCAACTGCCAGCGGGAACTGCGCCGTCGAAAGGTCTCCCCGAGGAGGTTCTCAGGATCGCTGAGGGCGGAGGCAATGTACTCCTGCCCCCTGCCGGCGCCTACTGCCGCAATGGCAAAGGCCAGCCGTGCATGCGAAGGAGACTCGTACCCGCCGGCTGCGTGCCCCTCCCGCAGGACGCGCTCCATTCGGGACGACAGGCCTCCTACGCCCAGGAGTCGAGCCATGTGGCGCACCTGGTCGCGGCTGGCGGCGGGCCCTGACAGGATCTCGAGGGCACGCTTGGGGCATCCGGCGACAGTGCTGCGCATGCCCGCCCGGTGGCGTACGAAGGGAGGGCGCAATCCTCGCGAGCGGACGTCGAGTCCTACCCGCCGGCAGAGCGACTCGATTCCTTCACGCAAAGAGGGGGCCGCCGTACCGAGTGCCAGGATTAAGTGCTTATGTCCGGGACGTCCCGATTGCACCAGTACTGTTCCGATGCAGGCCTCTGCCGCTGCATTTCTGAGACTCTCAAAAGCGGCACGGCGCCGCTGAACATCCTCAGGGCTCACACCTTCGACATCAAGATCGATGGAAAGGAATCGGGCTCTGGGGAGGACGGCATAGGCACAGTCTTCTTGGGCGAGCGACCACAGATCGTTCCAGCCGCCGGACGTGTTGTCCGAGTGGATACGGAAGCCTCGGCCGGATCGTGAGAGAGCCACAGCGAAATCATGGGCAAGAAATCGCTCATCATCTCTCTCGAACGCGGAGGACCCGGCCTCAGGCAGGGGTTGATACGTGATGCGTGTTGTTCTTTCGGCATCAGCTAGTGAAACCTGGCCTGGCATGGTTAAAGTAACTCCTGAAGGAAAGCGCGAAGACGCACTGATCTATCCGCATGGCCCGGGACTTGGGAGGTCGGTGGCCAGCGGTTTAGCGACGGTGTCGGATTCCACGGTCTCTTAGGAGATCTCCCTTCCGGGGCTGCTGCCCCTTGGTAGTCGGGGCGGGCCTGAGGGAGGCCCGCCCCTTGACTTGCGTTCCGTTGCCCCCGCCTGGCTGCGGGGAGCGGGTGAGTGTACACAGCATCGACACTGCGAGTGCCCAGGCTGACGCCACAGCCTGCTTGATCGACTGAGAGGCTATCCCTTGGCGTCGGCAGGCCTCTCGGGGACAGCAGAGGACGAGGATCGGCAGGAAGAGAGCACACAACGGGCTACTCCCGACCCAGGAGTAGCCATGCGGTGGATGTGACCGACCAGGTCCAGGCAATCCGCTTGCTGCGCACCGGGATCCATCACGACTGCCTGCTCCTGCTAGGGGTACATCCCTAGGCAGCCGCTATCAGGACTGTGTGCTCGAAGGCCTCCGGCTCGCGTTTCATGAACTCCCCCAGCCATGCACCAACGCCGAGAACCCTGTAGTCACGGAAGCCCGCTGTGGCATCCAGGCGTTCACCGAGAGTGTGGACGAGGCGAGTGAAGTCCCCCGCCACCACGAGATCGGTGAGTGGCCCGACGGTGCCCTCGCTCAACGCACGGCGGAGCATCTCCACCACGGACCGGTCCCTGTGGGCACCGGACTTGGAAGCGCGGGTCCCCAAATGGGCCAAGGCTTGAGCGATGACCAGTTCTGTTCCGTGGTACCGGAGCGTTGCCTCGTCGCGCTGCAGGAATCCTTCCTGCACCAGCTTGCCCAGGGTGACTCCGTGGAGCCCGGTCAGCTCGCTCACCCGCGCGCCTGCCAGAAGACGAGAGGTGGTGTCACTCATCTGTGCCCTCACTGCATGGTTGACTTTTATACCTTCACATAAGCCTTCAGAAAGGTTCGGCTGGTGTGATCCGAACCTCAGGAAGAACGTACACGACGTGTCTGCAGGTCCACGCCGTCTCGGGGTACTTGAGATCCCTTAGGGTTAAAAGTCAGTCATGATGTAAGCCGGGTTGTCATACTAGTTAAGAACGTACACTCCTTTGGCCGCAAGGGACTTGACAGCAGGGGGCATCAGCCTCTAAGTGAGAGCCCACTGCAGGTCAATGTGGCGTGAGACCACCGTGCCCACGCCACCAGGCCGACCTGCCTCCCCCGTAACAAGCGTGCTGAACTGTCCGGTGTCTCTTCCGCAGTTGCAGCGCTCCCTGCCTGAGCACGCTGTTCGTACGCCAGCTCGGCCTCGATACATATTTGTCTTTGGCTGACAACATCGAGGCGCATACACAGTGTTCACGCTGCAGCGGATCTCCGTGCCTCCATCTCCTTCATCCACACGGCGTGAAGTTCGGGCGAAGGCTTCACAGCGGTCGTAGCGAATACGGGACGCGAAGTCTTGCGGTTGGCCGCCAGAGGAAGAAGGCCGGTCCTTGTTTTGACAGCAGTCGGGTCCAACTCCCCGTGGACGGCCGGTTATTGAGCCGAAACTCATCGGTTGCCTGCCATTGAAGGGGGACGAGGGTGGCAGGCCGGGCAGCGCGCAGAGGTCCGGGCCCGACGGGAAGCAGTCCGTGGAAGAACGGTTCACCTGCGTTCGTCGATGCAGGAACAACTGGAACATCGGGAACCCCGCAACACTGATCGCGCCGTCCAACCGATGGGCATCCAAGCTCCGGCGGCCAGGCCCCGGAGCCCGCCGTCGGCCGCCCACTCTCCCGCTCTTTCCGTGGGCATCCCCTCCCCCGCACCACGGTCCCACCGTGCAGGCTCTCCCACCCAACCGGCAAGGGAACGCCCGTACAGCCCACAAAGCGGCTGTACGGGCGTGATCTGCCAGGTGACGGCGAGGGAGCTCTAGTTGCCGCGTGCGGCCAGGAGGCGTTCGAGCAGTACTGCCTGCTGGCTCTCGTCCATCTTCTCGAAGACAAGGTCGGCCACGCCGTTGCCGTCATGCCAGGGCACGCGCGGCAGCTCCCGGATGTCAATCAGGTACGGGTCCTGAGAGGTCGGGTGCTCCCCCGGCGCATCAGCCGCACAAGCCTCCGCTGCCAAGGGCTCCTGGGTGCTTACGGCGTAAGCACTCTCGCCCTCGGCCTCTTCGTTTTGCTGCACCAGCGGCTCTGGGGTGCTTACGGCGTAAGCACTTGGTGACTCTCCCCCAGTCTCCCGAGTACGCTTCGGCCGTTCCGCACGCTCGGTGAGGGCTTCCTCCACTGCACTCTGCTGTTGCTGAGGGGGCAACTGCCCCACGCGTCGCGCCACCTCAACCGGCAGGGTCTTCTCTTCGACTGCCTGCTGAAGCTCCGGGGTCAGCTTGAGCAGGGCAAGTCTCTGAGTGACCCAACCGCTTGATTTGTGCAGGGCGGTTGCCACCTTGCGCTGGGATCCGTACTTCTCCACGAGCTGTTGCAGAGCCTGTGCCTGCTCCAGAGGTTCCAGGTCCTTGTGCTGGATCGCAGCGACGAGTGCGGTCTCCAGCAGCGTGTCCGCATCCCTGGCCAGAGAATCGTCGATGTGCACGGGTACGTCGACGAGCCCTGCCAGGTTCGCGCCCGCGAGACGACGGTTGCCGTCGACGACGACATGGCCGGCGTCGCCCAGGCTCGACTCATGGCCGGGGTGTGCGGCAAGGAATGCCCACCTGGTGACGACGGTCAGCGGCTGGATGACACCGCGGGCAGCGAGGCTGTCGGCCAGATCCTCGATGTCCTTGAGCTCGTCGCGTGGGTTGTACGGGTTGTGCGCGAGCTCCGCCACGAGCAGCCGCGGCGAGGCCTTCGGGACGCTGCGCTCACCGACCGGAGGTTCGTGCTGGGCCTGGACCGAGAAGCGGGCGAAGCTGGCTGCACGGCTGCTGATGGGCTGGGCCACTGCGTCGAACGTGGCGGAGCCTCCAAGTCGGTCCGCCTTGCTCATACCTTGTTCAGCTCCTCGGCCAGCTTGCGCATCTGCTTGGACTGGTCGCAGCTGGGCGCGTAGTCCAGTAGCGGCCGCTGGACCCGCACGGCTTCGCGCTGTTCCTTGAGGTCGGGAATGACCGCGAGGACCGGGGGCTTGCCCAGCGAGACCCACTTGTCCTTGGAAGAAGTGGCAATGAAGCCGCGTCGGCTGTCGAACTTGTTGACCACCAGTCCGAGCTGCTCGATGTGGATGTCGAAGTCTTGGGAGAGCGACTCGATCTGCCGGATCAGCATGCCGTACGCCTGGGCGGAGGTGTCTTCCGCCTCGACCGGAATGATGAGCCCGGACGCGCCGGGCTTCTCCCCGTCCCGCTGGCGGGCGTAGTGCAGGCCGGTGTCCATGGCCAGGCCAAGGCTGGGCGGGGAGTCGATGACGACGACGTCGAAGTGTTCTTCGACCGGGGCCAGAGCGCGCTCGAGTGCGGCGTGCCGGGGGCCGCGGAAAACAGTCAGGCCGGAGTCGAGGAGGAAGGCGTCGAAGGCTGCAGGCAGCATCCGGAGCCGGCCGCCGAAGCGCTCGCCCTCTATGGTGACGGCCAGCTCCACGAGCGACCGCCGGGTCTGCTCACGGTGCAGCATGTGCGTGATGAGGCTTTCCTCGCCTGCCGGAATGGCCCTCAGACCGAGCTGGTGCGACAGGTGCCCCTGCGGGTCGTAGTCCACGAGGAGGACCCGAAGCCCGGATTCGGCCATGGCCTCGGCCACGCCGGCGGAGACAGCCGTCTTCCCTACACCGCCCTTCTGATTGCAGACCACAATGCGGCGCGTGGTCCGCTGGTCGTTCACGGGGTGCTCGGCCAGCCACAGGGCGACGGACTGGGCCAGGCCCTGGATGTAGGAGACGCCCTGGGAGCGGCAGCCCTCTTTGAACTCGTCGTAAAGACCCTCGGGTAGGTGGGTGCCGAAGGACTCGGCGTCCGCAGTGTCGATGAACGGAAGTGCCTCGGTGTACGAGCACCACGCCTCGATGCCCGCGGACACGGCGTCCTGCACGTCTGTCTGGAGCTGCGCGGCCCGGACTTTAAGGGCCTGAAGGAGGGACGCGGGGAGCTTGGACACGAGCTTCTCCCGCTCACCTCCCTGAGTTGGAGATGACATGGCGGCAGGATACTGCCGCCATGGTGCAGTTGCTTACACCCCCTAAGCCTCGTTTATCCGATTTACGCGTTGGTTTTGCGGTGAGTGCTTACGGCGTAAGCACTCACCGGCTCGATGGGGTCACGCACCTGACCCGGTCACAGCCTCTGACCGCCGGGCCCTGCCACCAGTACCCGCAGCGGCCAGGGAGGCCTCGCCGCCCTCAGGGAAGCTGGTCGCCACCCAGCCGGTGCGCAGCTTCTCCTCGAACTCGTCGACGGTGACCAGGCCCCAGCAATCGATGAGTGGCCGCCGTTGCGGATGAAGGCGTGACGCCAGGTTCCGGGTATGCGGACACCGTCCGCAGTGCGTTGGGTGATTCGGCATCGCTCCAGAGTTTTGTCCGCGGACAAAACTCTGGAGACCACAGTCCACCGGATATGGATCGGCAAGGTGCCAGAGGAGAGGGCGAAGCCGCCTCGGCTTCGTCAGACTTTTGTCCGCGGACAAAACTCTGGGGTGGGTGTCGATGTCGACGCAGCCGAAGGGGCCGGGGCAGCCACCGCGCCCAGAGGCCCCCTTCACAGCACTTTGCCCCGCCGAACTGACGCTCGACGGGGCAAAAGAGGGGTCGCATTAACCGACAGCGTCGGCTAGCTCCGCTGGCTGTTGTTCTCGATCAGGAGCATCGTCAGCTCGGCTCGGTGCTTGGCCGACATGTTCGCCCAGATGACTTGGTACATGGCCTTCGGGTCCTGCCACGGAATCGAGGGCGTCTCCGTGTCCCTGGCGACCTGCGGTGGAATGACGCCTTCCGACTCGCGCTCGCCCACCTCGGGCTCTGCATCGGCAGGCACATCGGCAGGTACATCCGCGACCGGCCTCGGCGTGATGACCGGTGCGGCCGGCGTCGGAGCCGGCATCGGCTGGACCGGCGCAACCTCCGTCTCCGGGGCTTCGGCGGCGGCAGACACGGGGCTCGAGGTCTCCGGACTTTTGTCCGCGGACAAAAGTCCGGCCAGCTGCACGCTCGGCTCGGGTACGTCCGCCACTACCTCCGGCACTCCCCCACCCGGGCTCGGTGCTGCCGACTCCTGCACCGCTGCCGACTCCTGCACCGCTGCCGACTCCTGCACCGCCGCCGACTCCTGCACCGCAGCCGACTCCTGCACGGTGCGCAGTATCTCCCGCTGGGCTGCCTTCACCTGAGCTTCCTGCTCCTTGGTGCCCTTCAGGAAGGCGAGGAGTTCCGCAGCGTCCGCCTCGGGCCGGTCCTTCGCCGTACGGGCGAGCAGGCGGCCGTCGCGTTCGGGGAGTTCCCCGGAGCTGAGCAGGGTCTGGATTTCCTCGGGCAGCTCCAGCAGCACGAGCTGGTTGGTGACCCAGGAGGGGGAGCGACCCAGCCGTTCGGCGGCCCGGGACTTGGCTCCGTGTTCCCTGCCTTCGTCGGCGCAGGTGTCGACCAGTTGCTGGACGCCGCGGGCCCGCTCGATCACGTCGAAGTCCTCGCGTTCGAGGTTCTCCGCGAGCAGGTGGTCGATGAAGTCCGTGCGGGAGGAGGCGAGGTCGTCGCGTACGACGAAGTCCAGCGACTCCAGCCCCACGTGCAGGGCGCTGCGGAAGCGGCGCTCGCCGTTGATGAGGACGTACGCGGCCGAGCCGATGCGGGACTCGTGGTCGGGCCACAGGCCGAGGTAGGCACTGCGGGTGGTGACGACACAGGCGGAGAGCTGGGCCTGGCGCAGCTCCTCGCCGAAGCGGGTCTTGTCCTCGTCGGTGCCGAAGTTGCGGCGCGGGTTGAGGGGGCTGGGGGAGACCTGATCGAGAGGAACCCGGATCAGTTCGTAGTTCGGCACGTCACCCTGTGCGATGGCCTTGGCACGTCCGCGTTCGCTGCGGCCGCCGGTGCGGCGGACGTTGCTGAAAGCGGCGCCGGTGCCGAGGAGGTCGCTCTTGCTCATGTGGAAATCCTCCGCGCGATCTCGCGCATGGCCTCGGACTGCTCGCAGTCGGGGGCGTAGTGCAGGAGGGGCAGCTTGACGCGCACCGCTTCGCGCTGCTCCTTCAGGTCGGCGATGACGGTGATGACGGGCGGGTCACCGAACTCCTTCCAGCTGTTGAGGGAGGAGGTGACCACGTAGCCCTTGCGGCTGTCGTAGAGGTTGACGACGAAGCCGAGCTGGGTGATGTCGATGTCGAGGTCGTCGATGAGGTCCTCGAGCTGCTCGCTGAGCATGTCGTAGGCATCGGCGGAGGTGTCCTCGGCCTGGACGGGAACGATGATGCCGGAGGTCTTGGCGGGCTCGCCCTCGCGGGTGCGTGCGTAGTAGAGGGCGGTGTCCATGGTGTAGCCGAGGCTGGGCGGACAGTCGACGACGATGTAGTCGAACTCCTTCTCCAGCTCCTCCAGGGCCTTCTCCAGCGCGGTTTCCTTGGTGCGGACGTTGCGCGTGGTGGCGAGCCGGGCGTCCAGGAGGAACGCGTCCTTGCAGGACGGGAGCAGGAAGAGCCGGCCGGCGAACACGCCGTGCTCGATGGGTACGAGGAGGTCCCGGACGCGGCCGTCGATCTCGCCCAGCATGTGCTTGGCGAGGCTGGGTTCCTTGATGCTGAGCATGTCGGCGCCGAGGTGGCGGGTCAGGTGGCCCTGAGGGTCGAAGTCGATGACACAGACGCGTGCGCCCGTCTCGGCTAGGGCCTGGGAGACTCCGTTGCTGATGGCACTCTTGCCCACACCACCCTTCTGGTTGCAGACCACGATCCGGCGGGCGCCTTCGTTGGAGGGACGGCGCCTGCCCATGGGGGAGGGGTTGGTGTCGAGCCACAGCCGAATCGACTGGGCGACGCCCTGGTTGTACGGGATCTCCCGCACTCGGCAGTCTTCCTTGAACTCCCCGTAGAGGCCGGTGGGGAGGTACGTGGAGAACGACGAGGCACCGGAGGTGTCCACGGGGGTGGCCGCCGAGGCATCGGCACGCCATGCACGGATGCCTTCGGTGACGGCGTCCTGAATGTCCACGCCCAACTGGGCGGCACGGACTTTGAGTTCCTGTCTCAGGGACGCCGGCAGCTTGGCAACTACCTTTTCCCTGACTTCCGGATCGTATGGGGCAGTCATGCGGGTACCTTACTAACCTTCTTGGGGGAAGGCGAAGAGGCACACCGAGACATCGCGCCCGGGTTGTCCGTCCTGTGACGCTAAAGGTGGCCAACTCCCCCCACGGGTCCGGTCGCGGCCCCGGCTGCGGGGCGGTTCGGACCGCGGGTTGGCGGCCCGCGGCTGCGGCTGCGGCTCTGCGAGGCGAAACCGAGGGACCGTGCGGCCCGGTCGGCTCCGTCGGTCAAGCGGTGTGGATGTGCATTGCGCACCAGCCAAAATTGGGCCGTTGAGGTGTCACCATGGGGCTTCGCAGGCGGGTCAGGGCGACCGGAAAGCCCTGTGCGGCCCCCTGGCGGCCTCGCGCGCGGCGCTAGGTCACATCGCACCAGGACGGTTGAGATAGGCGCCCTGAGGTGCCATTCTGTGGGCCGATTTTTGCCCGTTCTGCCGGAAGGTTTCGGTTAACTCCGCTCTCGGGCGTTGTGCCGGGAAGTCCGGGGCCAAGCCGACGTCACACGTCGATGGACCACACATCGCCGACCTGATGGCCCTCCGGGTCCGGGTCGCCGGATCGCGTACGGGTCCGGGTCGACGATGACGTGCATGCGAGCACCGGACTCCGTCACCCGATGGCGGCACATGTCACGCGACTCGTCATCGGGTTCGAGGGAGTGACCCAAGGTCAGGACGGACGCCCGCAGATCTTTGAACTGAACCCTGGGCGCGAACTTCCCGTACTGCCACGAGAGCAGCGACGGCACGGTGCTGGGGGACCGGTCGTAGAGCAGCCGCTGGATCTTCACGCCGAAGCCGAAGCAGGACATCCGCCCGTGTTCGCGCGGGGAGAAATTGATCTCTACGAGGCCGTAGTCCCGTCGGAGGAGGCCGTCTCCGGGGAGGTCGAGGAATCCCGCCCCCACAGCGGCTTCCCAGCCGTCGGGGTCAGTGCCGATACCTGCCCCGCGTACGTCGCATCGGGTGGCGACATGAGCGTAGAAGTCTAGAGCGGACATTTCACCGTTCCTCCTTGGTATCTGCGCAAAGCAGGCTGAACAACAGCAACGCCCCTGCCGATTCCCCCGCCCTTCGCGGACGGCTTCCCCTTCGGCCGGACTCTTGTCCGTTGTCGGCCCCGGACCGTGAATCCCAGGGGCCGGCCCCTGGACCCCGCCAGCGCCTGGCCGCGCTGGACCGGCCATGGCATGGGGGCTACTCGCCCCCAGACCCCCTCGCCAGGCGCTCGGGCGCCCTGGACCCGCTCCCCCTCACGCCCTGCCCCGACTCCCTGACGGTCGCCGGTGCACCCCTCGGGCGCTGGGCGCCCTCACTGGGCATGAGGGCCACAGCCGACTGGGGCTGACGTGGCCTGTGGCTGAAGTGGGGGAGGGCAGGCCGATGCCCGGCCGACGGGTCGGCGGAACTGACCGTCCTCGGGCCGTTGTCAGTGGGGGAGTTGTGAGATGAGAGCGGACATCCCACGTTCCTGAGCCTGACAGGCCGGTGCAACTGGTCGGGCCGGAGTCGGGGTCAGAGGCAGCGTCAAAGGCGGCGAAGGGACGGATCGATGTGGCTCATGCATCCGTTCGCGTTGCTCTTTTAGTAAGAGGGCGCCGCTCCAGCATGCCTCTGACCTGCAAGTTCGTCGGACTGGGTGTGTCGTGGGGAGCACATTTCAGTCCGTCGAGTGTGTACCTGGCGGGCACACTTGGGCAGAAAATCAAGCACCCCTTGATTTTTGAGAGGCCGCACGCGGCCGTGAATTGATGCAGGTCAGAGCCTCGGGCATGCGTCCGCCAAGGCTCCTTCCCACGTCCCGGAGCCTCCCCGAATGTGCCGCCATCGCGACACGCTAAATCAAGCAGTCGTGGACTTTCGGGGCCCAATCGCAAAATATCTTCACGCAGCGTGTACTTACCGCTCGTTCGGCGCGCAGTGCGCTCACCAGAGGCACCCCCCGGCGCGCCGACGCACCAAAAGACAAGCCCACGTTGATTTTCTGGATAGCCTCGGACCGCCTGAGTAACAAGGAGGTTCTTTGACGTCCTCCCCGCCCTAAGGGACGGGGATTCCTAGCTCACTTCGCCTGACACCTAGCAGGTGGCAGGGCTTACAAGATCAGCAATAGCCGGGTTGAGACCAGCCCGGACGAGCATCACGTGGGCGGAGTTCTTGTCCCTGGGGGACACGGTTCCGCAGGCGGTGCACGTATACGTTCTCTCGGAAAGAGGTAGGCGGTGCTTGGCTCTCGCTCCGCAGTGCGCGCAGTCCATGGTGGTGTGCGCGGGGTGGACCAGGTACACGGTCTTGCCGTGCTTGCGGGCCATCTCGATCAGGGCCGTCTTCGTTGTGCCGATCGCGGCATCGGCCGCTTTGCGGGCCATGGTGGTCTTTGCAAGGAATTTCGGTTTGAAGTCCTCCACCGCGAGGTGGTCGAAGTCGCGGACGAGTGTCTTCGCCCACTTGCGGCCGGCGTCCTGCCGCTGCCGGGCGGTCTTCTTCGAGATCCTCGCCGCCGCCCGGCGGGCCTTCCGGTAGCCCTCGGTGTCGGGCTGGTTCTTCGGGGTGCGACGTCGGGCCATCATCCGCTGATAGCGAGCGAGCTTCACGGCGGCCGTCTTGCCGTGCCCGGGGTGCGGAAGGTCGTGGTTGTCGCTGGTGGTGGTCGCGGTTTCCTTCACACCCCAGTCGACACCGATCACCGCGCCGGTCTCCGGCAGGACCTCGGTCACGGTGGAAACGACGAAGGAGGCGTACCAGTGTCCGAGGCTGTCGCGGTACACGCGCACGCTCGACGGCGGCCTGGGCAGCTCACGCGACCACACCACCTTCAGCGCAATGCCGCCAGCGAGGTGGAGACTGCCGTCCTTGATCCGGAAGCCCCGGGTCGTGTAGTTCAGCGACGGCGCGGCTTCACGCTTCCGCTTGATGCGGGGCATCCCGGCCCGCTGCCGCATCGGCAGCTTCGCCTTGATGTCCTTGAGCGCCTTCGCGCGGGACTTGGCGAAGTCCCGGATGATCTGCTGCTGAGGAACCGAAGCACCCTCGCGCAGCCACGTCATCGACTGCCGGGCTTCGGTCAGCATCTTGTCGAGCTGTGCCGGGCCGCACGTCGTCTTCTCTGCGGAGCCCTTGTTGAGACGGTGGACCTTGCGGGACATCGCCACGCATTCGTTCCACACCCACCTGCACCGCCCCCACTCCCCTTCCAGGGAGGTCCGGGCGGTGGACGACAGGCGCAGCCGGTAGGTGTACCGGGCGTGCCCGGACACCTCTTCGGCTATCACTGCTGTCGTCACGATCCAGAAGCTAACACCCCCCACTGACAACGAAAGAGAGTGCAGGTCAGGACAGATGCGAAGAGAACTCCGGCGCTTCGCGCCTCCGCTTCAAGGACCCATTCCTCCCCGACCCAAAGGCCGGGGCATCCTGGGAGAAACCAGGTGACATCTGATCCGCCCGCCCGTCGTCGACAGCACGGGCCCCAGCCTGTCTCCACTCCCACGGCGGTAGGAAACGAGGCCGAGTACGGAGACATCCTGGCGGTCCTCGGCCAGCAACTCGGGGAGAAGGTGGCGCACGCTGCCGACCCCGGCGGCCGTCGTCGGCTCAAGGGTGTCCACTTCGAGTACGCGGCGGATCCGAGGTCCGTCCACGACATGGCCGGGGGCGCCGGGTACAGCCTGGCCAGCAACTGGTTCACGCAGCTCCTGGCCCAGTTGGCCGTCGCCAACAGCATCACGAAGTCCCAGCTCTGCGTCTTCCTCTTCGTGGCCGGCGGGCAGGTGCCGGGCACCGGCATCACCCAGTACACGCAGCAGGAGATCACCGACGGGCTGAACAAGGTCGCCGCACAGAAGGGCGGCAAGATGATCACGCGTTCCACCGTGAACCGTGCCGTCCAGGCCCTCTGCGGCTACAACTGGGTCGAGAAGGCCGGCAGGGGCCGGATCCAGATGAACGTGCGCCTGTGGTTCCACGGCAACAGCACGGCCCAACACGAGGTGCTCGCCGAGATCGCCGAGCGCCACGACCGCGACGCCGAGGCGTTTCCGTACGCGGTGGGGCCCGACGGCGCCCATCAGGAGGAGCTGGACCTCGACTTCGGCGTCGAGACCGGCTTTGGGGGAAGGAAACGCACCGGGTGATAGTACTGCCAGGCCCGTGCACGGGCGACCGCTCACGAGGAAGGCCATCCCATGGCTAACGTCATGTCTCCGATCGTCGCGGAGCGCATCTGGGCCCTGCCGTTGTCGGGGTCCGCCGTCAAGTTCCTGCAGTACCTGGTCTCCCGCAGCGATTTCGGGGGAGCGCTACCGGTACGGCAGAAGGACATGGCGGCCGAGTACGGGGTCACGCCCCAGGCCGTCAGCGGCCTCATGGCGCCCCTGTGCGAGCTGAACATCGTCCTGCGGCCCCGCAGCGAGGAGCGCAACGGAAACTCGTACCGGCTCCACCCTCTCGCGGCGAAGTACGAGAACCCGGAGGCGATGGAGGCGGCTTTCCGTGCCGCGCTCGTCCGCATCCAGGCCGGGGACCTGCCTAACCTGAAGCTGCCGACGTACCACCAGGCCCCGCCCGCCCCGACCGGCCGGCCGAAGCTCCAGGTCGCCTGACGCCCGCCCCGGACATCGGTGCGGACAAGGTAGAAGGCCCTCCACCATGGGTGGAGGGCCTTCTGTGCCTGAGTAACTCGATGGCCTCACTATATCCGCGTCGCCTGGCTTTGGCCACGAACCAACCGCGGCCCGAGAGTTGCTGCCACATCCCCTCGGCCAACGAACCGGGTTCCCGGTCTGTACGCAGGCCTCGCCGGCCGTCTCGCGTGGGCGAGACCCCCAGCGACTGAAGCCCAGCGACCGAGCCACGGTTCGGTCGCTGCTTGAGTCGCTGCCAGAAACCGCAGGTCAGAGCCCTGGAGCAGGAAAAACAGCGACTGAAGCGACTCAAGCTCAGGTATATGAGGACATTCATGTGTGCGCGTGTGCGTCATATATAGGAGGCTTCAGTCGCTTCAGTCGCTGTTAGGTGCTGTTCAGGGCTTTGACCTGCGGTTTTGTGAAGAGCGACTCAAGCGACTGAAACCGTTCGGTCGCTGCGCTTCAGTCTTGAGTCGCTGAGCCCACCCCTCGGCACCCCTCGGCACACGTTGAACACCTGCCTCAGGGCGTGCACTCGGGTTCGGTGTCGCGACACACCGGGCCGGTGTTTGCGACACGCTGCGCACGCTGCCAGGTTGACTTCGCTAGTCTGTGTTCGTTGTTGAGTCGCTTCAGTCGCTGTGAGGGGAAACAGATGCCCGCTGAGCTGCGCTTTTCTCGCAGCGACTCAGGGCAACCCACCCCTGAGCGTTCGATCGCAGGCCTGCGCCTGGCCCGGTGGTGTGCCAGCAACGGCTGGCCGGTCCACCCGCTCGCCTCCGGCCGCAAGACTCCGGCCGCCAACTGCCGGGACTGCAGTGCCCCGGGGCACACCCACAAGGGCTGTGCCTGCCTGGCCGCCGGCCGCTGGTGCCACGGCTTCCACGCGGCAACCCTGGACTACTCCCGGATCGACCACTGGTGGGGTGAGAACCCAGCCCTGGGCGTCGGTGTGGCCTGCGGTCCGGCCGACCTGGTCGTCATCGACGTCGACGCGCACCAGAGCGAAATCCCCTTCCGGGACAGGCTCCTGCCCGGAATCGCGATCGGGGAGCACATCGACGTCACCGGTATGACGACCGGCTACCACTCCCTGGCCGTCCTCGCCGCTCTGCGGGGCGAGCGGAGCCCCGCAGAGGACGCCTCCACGCTGCGGGTGCGCACGCCCTCCGGAGGGCTCCACGTCTGGTACCGGGCCACCGACGGGCGCCGCTGGCAGTGCTCCACGGGCTCCGGACGGCGTGCGCTGGCCTGGCAGGTCGACGTACGGGCCCACGGCGGCTACATCATCGCCCCGGGCACCACCACGTCCGCAGGGACGTACAAGCCCGTAGGAAGCGTCCGCAGGCCCGCTCCGCTGCCCGCCTGGCTCGCCCAGGAGCTCCAGCGCACCGGACACCTGCCGGCCCCTCACATCCCCGCTCCCCGGCCCGTACCGCCCCGTGCGCGCCAGGCCGTCCTTGCGGCCGGCGGCGGCCAGGACCAGACCTCGCGGCTCCTGGCGGCCCTGCTCGCGGACGTGGCCCAGTGCGCCCAGGTCACCGAGGGCGCCGGGTTCACGGAGAAGCTGAACCGGGCGGCGTACACCCTGGGCGGCCTCGTAGCGGCCGGACACCTGGCCGAGGCCGCAGCGGAAGGGGCCCTGCGGGAGACCGCCGAGGCGACCCGTCCAGGGCAGGACCAGCGCACCGCCCAGATCATCCGCAGCGGCATGGCCGCTGGCGCGCAGCGCCCCCTGCACCTTGGAGGCCGCCGGTGAGCCCCGCCCCCGAAACCGACGGCTTCCTCTTCGACTTCGACCCCGAGGCCATCGCCGCGCAGATCCTCGCCCAGGAACCGGCGCCGGGACCTGCTCCCGTCCCGGCCCAGGGTGGTGAGCGCGCGCACCTGGAACACGCCACCTCGGCAGGTCTGCTGCCCGACACGCTCAGCGACCGCGGCAACGCCAAGCTGTTCGTCCGCCTGTACTCCGGGGACTACCGGCACGTGCCCGGCTTGGGCTGGTACCGGTGGGACACCACCCGTTGGCAGGTCGACGAGGACGATACCGTCGTCTGGGCCGCCGGAGACCTCGCCGAGGCCATCGCGACGACCGACCCCCGAGGGATCCACAGCAACCAGTCGCTGCAGAAGCACCGCCGCCGGGCCCTGAGCACCTCCGGCATGAACGCCATGCTGACGCAGGCGAAGGCGGCCCCGGGCATGGTCCTGCGGGCCGAGCTCCTCGACGCGGACCCGTACGCGCTGTGCACTCCGGCGGGCATCGTGGACCTGCGCACCGGGTTGATCCGCGCGCCCGAGCCGGACAAGGACTTCCACTCCCGCTCGACGTCCACGGGCCCGCAGTCGCAGCCCACGCCGCGCTGGAACCGATTCCTCACGGACACCTTCGGCGGCGACACCGATGGGCGGGAGATGATCGACTTCCTGCACCTGATGCTCGGCTACTCCATCACCGGCGATGTCGGCGCCCAGGTCATGCCCTTCCTGTTCGGCTCGGGCAAGAACGGCAAGTCCGTCCTCCTGGACGTCCTGATGAAGCTGCTGGGGGATTACGCCGACGCCGCCCCGCCCGGCTTCCTGATGGCTCGTACCTTCGACGGCCACCCCACCGAGCTCGCGGAACTGCACGGCCGACGGGTCATCGTGTGCTCCGAGGTCAAGCCCGGTGACAAGTTCGACGAGGCCCGCGTCAAACTTCTCACCGGCGGTGACCGCATCAAGGCCCGCCGGATGAGACAGGACTTCTTCTCGTTCGCTCCCACGCACAAGCTGTGGCTCATCGGCAACCACCGTCCCGAGGTCGGCACCGGTGGCTTCGCCTTCTGGCGGCGCATGCGTCTGGTTCCGTTCGAGAAGGTCGTCTCCGACGACAGGAAGATCGACAACCTTGCCGACATCCTCGTCACCGAGGAGGGCCCCGGGATCCTGGCCTGGCTCATCGACGGGGCCCGTCGATACCTGGCGGGGGAGAAGGACCTGACCGGTCCCGAACCGGTGCGGATCGCCACGACTGCGTACGCGGAAACCGAGGACCATACGGGTCGTTTCTTCGAGGAGTGCTGTACGTTTCACGCCGATCACCGAGCGGAACAAGCCCGCCTCTACAACGTCTACCGCACCTGGTGCCAGAATGAAGGAGCGCCCACCGTCTCCTCCCGCGCCTTCGCGTCGCGGGCCCGTGAGCTCGTGGGCCTCGCCTCACCCAAAGAAATGATCTTGTCCAACTCGAAGAAGTACTACCCCGGCATCGGACTGCTCGCAGAGGAGGAGAACGTATGAGCTCCCTCATCTCCGACGACGAGATCCATCACGAGATCGACCTCATCTGGCTCGAGGACGTCACCGAACTCGACTACGTGCGCCAGTCCCTGGACCGCCTCCCCACCCGCCGGGGAAAGCCCGCCTACCACCGGGACGGCCGCCTCGTCGGCTACGCCCAGCTCGGCCCGGGAGCCAAGCCCTCCCGCTCCAGCGGCACCTTCCGCCGCCGTGTCTTCTGGCTCCTGCCCCACGACCGCGACATGGTCCCCGACGGCCTCTACGCCACGGGCGCCCCGGCGGAAGCCGTCGACCCGACGACCCTCACCGCCGGCAGCAAGGGCCGCAAGACGGAACGCTCGGAGCGCCCGGCACAGGCGGCGGACGCCTGACCGATCCGGTGAACCTCACGGTCGGCTTGTTGCTTTCGAATGTGCAAGCTTCAGTCGCTTGAGTCGCTAATCGTGTACGCATCGGCCTCTGACCTGCTGTTTCCCGGAGCGACTCAACGCAGACCGAAGCACGCGCGGGCTCGGCGCGATGACTCGCACGACCCGGCAGCCGCCCGGCGACGCCACACCGTCACCTGGACCGTCACCCCTGAAACCGAAGTTCCCCATGTCCGGGGCGAGGGGGTTTGCGGGGGTGGTGACTTAGAAGGTGTTGGACGGTGACCGTGACCGCCCGCCGTTGGTAGCGGCCGCCGCTGCCCGCAACGGTCCAGAGGCCTTCGTCTCCGAGCCGGGCGGAAATTCCTATCGAGATCGAAGGTAACTCGACAGCTCCACCTCAATTTCGTATCCATCTGCTCTCTTAATTTGACCCCTGCCGTCCTTCCGGCCGTAACCGGCTGACAGGCCGACGAGGTCGACCCCGGGAGGGGCCATGACTCAAACCACCATCAAAAAAGGTGTCGTCAAGTGGTTCAATTCGGAAAAAGGCTTCGGCTTCATCACTCCGGACGACAATACCCCCGATGTCTTCGTTCACTACTCGGATATCGTGGGAGACGGATTCCGTTCCCTGGAGGGGAATCAGCACGTTGAGTTCGGCGTCGAGAAGGGGCCGAAGGGGCTTCAGGCGGTGAATGTCACGAAGCTCGGCTAACGGTCAGCCGGGCGATCGGCGGGCCACGAAGACCTCCGTGCGTGGTGTGGAGCCCGGGCACCACCACCACGCCGGAGGTCTTCGCGATGACAAGCCCCGGCCCTGCTCTCAACCTCCCGATCGATAAAGCTAGTGACCGCGGATCATCGTCCTCAGGGCCGGCGCCGAGTGGTCGGACCCCGGCGTCGACTGGCAGGTCACATCTGTCGTCGGCAACTGTCCTGTGGTCAGGTACGCGTTGACCGTCGCGTTGGCGCAGGACTTGGGATCCACGAGGTACACGCCATGGCCCTGACCGCCCTTCACCAGCACCATCCGCGATCCGTGGAGCGCCTGGTGGAGGCCCTGACCGCTGGTCAGCGGGGTTTGCGGGTCCCACTCGTTCTGCACGATCAGCACGTTCGCCTCGCCCGTCATCGATGTCGCCGCTTCGATCGGCCGCGGCCAGAAGGCGCACGGCTTTATGTTGGAAGCGAAGTCCCCGTACAAGGGGTACGCGTGCCTGTCGCTGGCGGCTTCCGTCTCGTACTTCTCGGGATAGCCGGGCCACTCGACGTCCCCGCATGCCACGGCCCAGAAGGAAGCCTGGGAGTTGTCCGTGAGCGGCTCGGCTTCAAGTTTGATCAGCCGCCCCTCGGCCTCGGACAAGCTCGCATCACGTCCGTCGGCCGCGTCCTGGAGTGCCTTGACGATGGAACCTGCCTTCGCGGGGAAGAAGAACATCGCCCGGGCAGCCCGGATGTCGTCGCCCGTGAACTTCTGGTCCTCCAGCTCGATCGGCTGCCGGTCGGCCCTGGCCACCAGATCCCAGAAGGTCTGGGACACCGCGGCCGGGGTGTCGCCGAGGCGGTACTTGCCCGCGCGTTCGGCCGTCCATTGGGTCCAGCGCTTGAACGCGGGCTCCGCCTCGGTCGCCCACGTCTGCACCATGCCGCGCCAGATGCGTTTCGGATCCACTCCGCTGTCGAGCACGAAACGGTCGACGCGGTTCGGAAACATCTGCGTGTACACGCTGCCCAGATACGTCCCGTACGAGTAGGCGAGGTACGAGATCTTCCGCTCACCCAGCACAGCGCGGATCGCGTCCATGTCGCGCGCCGTGTTGCGAGTGGTGATGAAGGGCAGCACCGAGCCGGCCTTCTCGCGGCACTTCTCCGCCACCCTGTGTGACCAGGCCGCGTCGGCCAAGAACGTGTGCTCTTTGTACGGTCGCTCAAAGTCCCGGTCGCTGCCTTCCAGCCCACAAGTGACCGGACTGCTGGCGCCGACGCCGCGCGGGTCGAAGCCGATCAGGTCGTACTGGTCCCGTACGTCCTTCGGCATCCACTCGTCCATGCTCGGCGGCATGTCGATTCCGCCGGCCCCCGGCCCGCCCGGGTTGAGCAGCATGATGCCGTGGCGCTTGGCCGGGTTCTCGCTCTTCATCCGGGTCAGGGCGAGATCGATGGTGGGGCCCTGCGGATCCCGGTAGTCGAGCGGGACCTTGATGGTCCCGCACTCGAGCGAGGCCGGCTTGTCGGGGCTGCACCGATGCCATGCGGGCTGCTGCGGAATGAACTCCCTCTCCGGAGCAGCGATGGCTCGGGTCGCGGTGAGCAAGGGGAGTGCGGTGGCGACAAGACCGGCGGCGAGCAGCGGGGCGAGACGTTTCATGTTGACGAAGAGCCATTTCTTTTGCATTAAATTGGTTGCTTTGTCACCCTGTTGCATCAGAGGGGTCGGGGAAGTCATCCCGAAGTGCCGATCTGTATGCTCCTCGCGAATGAGGTCAGATCCAGACGATTGGCTGAAAGCCGCCGGCAGCTGAAGGGCGGATTCTTTTCTGGAACAGAGGGATGAGTGCGACCGGCCCGCGCCGGTGGGCACCTCAACTCTTACGAAGCAGGGCAACGAAGACGAGTACCGAGCCTGCGGCTGCCGCGGCCCAGGGGCTCGGGCCGTTTTCCCATGTGGCCACGGTTGCGGCGATGGTGAGAGCCGCATTGAAGCCCGCGATTCCCAGGATCGATCCTGCTGTTTGCCTGTCTTCCATTTACGTCCCTCGCTGTGGCTGTTCACCGGCTGCTTGGACACCACAGGCTGCGTGACCTCACACCGGCCAGGGGCGGCACCGCGGGCGCGGCAGATCCCATCATCCGACAAAAGTCCCGTGAAAGCCGAGGGGTAGGCAGTGGGGCGCCGACATACAAGCCCTTGGGGGACTGGTAACGGACCAGTTCGTCTGCATGTCGGGTGCACAGAGAGCAGGTGTGTGATGTCAGATCAGATTCGCCGGGTGATTCACCGGATCCCGGTCGGGAAATGGTCAAAGGCCATTTGGCGCCGGGTTCGAGGCTCGTCAGCGGTCCAGCGAATCCTCCGCGTTCTGCACTGGCCAAAGAGCTGAGCAGCGGCGAGGTCAGGCTTGGCGACACCGACGACACCCAGCCTACGAGCTCCACCTGGCCCTCGTAGGCTGGGCACTGCGGCCGAACACGGCCGCCGCCGAGGATGCCGACGCCCCGCTGTCTTCCTCAGACCCTGGTCAAGCCTCCGGAGAAGTCCCGGGCAGGCGCCCGATCCCCCTCCGCTCCCTCAGCCGCCTGCTACACGTGCCACGGCGCTGATCTCGGCGAACACCTGGGGCCGTTGTCTGGCGAGGAACGTACCGAGTCTGTCGCCGAACAGGTGCGGTGCTTCGTAGTACGGATAAAATTCGACGGATTCATATCCGCACCGCTCGGTCAACATCAGGCTCAGCGACCGGTGCGTGAAGTAGTGGAGATGCCCCTCGTCGTGCAGGTCGGCCGGGCTGCCGTCTCCTCGGGTCAAGCCCTCATTGATCGAGGCCGTTGAGGGGAAGACGCCGCGCGCGAGCTTCAGGCGCCGAGTCCACTTGGCGATGTTCGGGGTGTCGAGGTAGACAAATCCGCCTGGCTTGAGCAGCGTCCTGATATCGGCCATAGCGCTCATCGGGTCGACGAGATGCTCGATCAGAGCGACCATCACGATGGCGTCGTACCGTCCCGCGATGTGTTCGGAGGGGCGCTCGGCGTCGGCGCAGACGACTTGGAACCGGGGATCGGTCAGGGTACGCCGGATTCCGGCAAGCCGAGGGGCCGAAATATCGCTCATCGTGTAGCTGCCGAAACGCACTCCACCGGCTCGGAGACTTTCGGCGAGCACCCCGTTGCCGGCCCCCATCTCAAGTACATCCGCGCCATCCGGTAACAACTGGGCGAGCGTAGTGACAGCGGCAGCGGCTCGATGACGTGGCCAGGGGTCGTACAGGGATAAGGGATCAGGTGCGGCAGCAGTCTCCTCGGCGGTGTACTTGTCCTCGTAGTGTTTGAGCAGACGGTCAGTAACCATCCTGACCTACCTTTCGACGTCGGTTTGCAGCGGACGGAAGGAAGTGGGCGCAACCGGCCTCTGTCTGCTTCGGAAGGGTGCGGAGGCTACGTATTGCGGTCGATGTTCCATATCGGCGAGTGATACCACGTGCCGCTTCATCTCGCGGTGGTGATGTGGCGCGCGTCGGGGGGTGTCTTCTTTACGAGCGCACGGGCCGATGACCTGACGGTGCAGGGGGAGAGGCTGGGAGCCCGTCGACCAGTGATGGTGGCGGCATGGGCGGCATGGGCGGCATGGTGCGAGCGGGCGTGGATGCTGCGGTCGACCGGGGCCGCAGGTAACGCCCCTCATGCACCTCGGCAGCCCGTATCGAGCCCGCTGACCGGGCCGCGCCGGCCG
The DNA here is from genome assembly GCF_057834465.1 of Streptomyces sp. GL_140. NCBI lineage: Bacteria > Bacillati > Actinomycetota > Actinomycetes > Kitasatosporales > Streptomycetaceae > Streptomyces > Streptomyces sp. GL_140. Next base: position 37,509 of record NZ_JBYQMJ010000002.1, on the reverse strand, counting down.
CGTGAAGTCCCCGCGGCCGGAGGGCGCCGTGAATGGTGGGCCAAGGGTGCCCCGGGCGTCACCAACCGTGTTCGGTAAGCCCGTCAGCGTTCTTGAGATAGCCGTACAGGCCGGCGGCGGGGTACTCGATGATGTCCTCGGGCAGGGCGTCGACCGGGAACCACGTCAGTGCGAGGCACTTCGCGGGCTCGCGGTTGAACGGCTCGCCGGACCACTGCGTCGCGAGGAAGAACAGGCCGATCCGTTCGACCGCCCCGCTCTGCTTGTGGTGCACGGTGTGCACCAGCCGCAGGTGCTCGGGATCGACCTCGACACCGGTCTCCTCGCGCAGTTCGCGGGCGGCGCCGACGGTGAGCGGCTCGCCCTGGTCGAGCTTGCCGGAAGGGGCGTGCCACCGTCCGTGGCCGTACGGCCCTCCGCGTTGCGACAGCAGGATCATGTCGCCGTCGCGCAGGATCACGTGCGTGTCGATTACGGGGGCTGCGGGTGTGGGGCTCATGGGTTCACCGTGTGGTCGTCGGGTCTGGTGGGGCTGCCCGCGACGCTACCGCCGGGCGGGGTCATCGCGTCGGCGATTCGGCGCGCCACATCCTTTGGGACGGTCGTGGTGGAGTCGAGTACGAGCACCCGTACGCCCAAGGTCATCAGGGTCCGCGCCGCCTCCGCGTACAGCTCCACCTCGCGGCTCGGCGCCTTCGGGTCGTGGTGGAAGCGGTGGCGCACTCCGCGGGCGACGAGCCGGGCGGCGATCACGTCCGGATCGGCGGTGAGGATCACGGCGAGGTCGGGCAGCATGACCTCGCGGTGCAGGTCGAGCACGAACTGCTCCGCGACGCCGTCCAGGCGCTGGAGCACCAGCGACGAGGCGAGGTACCGGTCGCTTATGACGGTGAACCCGGCGTCGCGCATCGGGCGCAGCTCGTTCTGGACGTGCTCGTAGCGGTTGGCCGCGACCAGGCAGGCGAGGGAGTGCCCGTCGAGGAACGAGGCGCTCGCGCGGGTGAACTGGCCGAGGGCACTGTGCGACGGCTCGCACGTCCGGTGGACCAGCCGGCCCTCGTTGCGCAGCAGTCGGTCGAGTTCTTCGAGGGTGGTGGATTTGCCGACGGCGCCGGGGCCGTCGAGGGTGACGAAGAGTCCGGGCGCGATCTTGCTGGTCATACGGGGATCCCCGTTCGGTTCCGGGCGTGCTGCTCGCGGGTGAGCATGGCGAGGGTGGCGCGCAGCCTGGGCAGCGGCACGGTGCCGAACTCGATGCCGACGGAGAAGTTGAACTCGTCCCGGGCGCGCATGGATTCGTCGGCGCCGTCCGCGGTGAGGTCCACGTCGGCGTAGGCGAGCAGCTCGTCGGGGTGGTGTCCGGCCCGGAGGAGGGTGTCCCAGACGGGTGTCCCGGGGTAGGGGCGGAACTCGAACACGCTTGCCCGGAACGTGCCCGGGTGACGGTCGGCGAGGGCCCACAGGGTCTGGATGTGCCGCACGGTCGCGTCGAGGTCCCCCTGCGTCTCCCCGGGGTAGCCCAGGATGAAGTAACCCTTGACGTTGATGCCGTGCGCGAGCAGCCGGCCGGTGACCACCTCGGTCATCGCGGCCGTGATCCGCTTGTCCATGCGGGCGAGGACGCGGTCGCTTCCGGATTCGATGCCGAGGGCCACCTCGCGCAGGCCGTTCGCCTTGAGGGTGGCGTGCATGGCGTCGTCGAGGCGGGAGAACACGTTGATCCGGCCAGTGGCGTCCCAGAGGTAGCGGTCGCCGATTCCGTGGCGGGTGAAGGCCTCCATCTGCGGCACGATGACGCGTTGGGCGCCGAGGAAGAGGTCGTCGACGAACCGGTAGGCGGTCGTCCCGTAGGTGGCGTGCAGGTGGTCGAGTTCGGAGACGATGCCCTCGGGCGACCTGGCCCTGATCTTGACGTCGGGGTTGGCGGACACGGCGGCGCCGCAGAAACCGCAGTCGTACGGGCACCCGCGCGAGCCGACGATGTTCGCCTCTGTGCGCCCGTCCTCGGCGACGTACGGATCCTGTGGCAGGAACGCGCGGTTCACCAGGGGCAAGGCGTCGATGTCCGGGCCGAGCCACTGCGCGGTACCTCCGTGCGCGATGCCGGTGCCATGGGTGCCGAGCAGCCGGTCGCGCCACATGACCCCGGGGAGTTCCGTTCGGCGGTGTTCGTCGGCCAGGAGCGCGGCGACGCGGGTTTCGGCCTCGCCGATGACGAGCGCGCGGAGGTTCCTCATACGGGTGTCGTCGAGCACGCGGGCGGGCATGGCGCGGGCGTGGTGACCACCGCCAATGAGCGCGATGCCGGGGTCGAGGGCGTCGGCGATCCGGGCCGACATCTCGTACGTGGGGGCGAGCAGGTTCATGCCGACCCAGCGAGGGCGGACGCGGTTGATCAACCTGGCGGTTTCGGCGATGCCGAGGCCGTGGGCTTCGGCGTCCAGTACGCCGACGTTGAACCCGCCGACTTCCTGGGCGTAGGTGGCGATGTAGGCCATGCCGAGGACGGGCAGGGTGTACTCGTTGGTCCGGGGGCGAAGGCCGTAGTCGCGCAGGGGCGCGTTGACGAACAGGGCATCGAGGACGTGAGCCGGGTCGACGCCGGCGATCGGACCGGGGGTCGGACCGGGTATTCGGCCAGGGCTCGGATCCCTGATCCGGTCAGGGGTGGTGCGGTGTTCCTTCTGCGCCGGTAACGCGGGCATGGCTCCCCCAAGTGAGAGTGAACAGGGTCAGGGCGTGGATCTGGCTCCGGGTGGGTGCCCAACGACGCCACAAGGCCTCGAACTCGCGCTCGACGTCCGGAAGGGTGAGACCGGGGGCGGCGCGGCGGGCCCACGTGCGCACCGCCAGGTCGGCGTGCGGGTACGCGGAGTGGTCGCCGGTGAAGTCGGCCGCGGCCGCCGCCGCGGTCCACGGGCCGATGTAGGGGACCTCGACGAGTTCCTTGGCGAGACTTTCGGGGTCGAGGGTGGCCCAGTGGCCGCCGCGCTCGATGTAGGCGGCCGCGGCGGCGCGCAGGCCCTTGCGGTTGAACAGGGCCCCCACCGCGGCGAATCCCTCGTCGCTCAGGTCGAGGACCACCTCCGGGGAGGGGACCAGGGGAAGCGGGCCGGCCGGGGTGTCGAACGTACGGCCGTAGGCGGCGTAGAAGGCACGGTGACGCTTCCGTGCCTGTGCGGCGGTCACCACCTGCCGGAGCAGGGCGGTCGTGATCGCGTCCCAGAGAGAGGGGGTCGTGAGCCGCGCGACCGTGCCGAGGGGCACCAAGGCGTCGAGGAGCAGGGCGCCCTCGGCCGCAGTGGGGAGGTCGACCGCGGAGGTGTAGGCGACGGGTGGCTGTTCGGAGTCGCCGTCGCCGTTGGTGCCGAGGGGGCGCAGCAGCAGATGTTCGCGCTCGCTCTCCCAGCGGGCGAGCCAGGCGACCCCCTGGTGCTCGACGACGCGTACCGGCTCTCCGGCCGGGGTCTCGTGCCAGCCGGGGTGTTCCGTGATGATCGTGGTGCTCATGTGCTCGATTCCCGTCGCTGTTGCTGTGGTTCAACTACGTGGTTCAACTACGTGGTTCGGTCCACAGTGTGCGCAATGTGCAGGGTGGGCGGGAGGACTTTGGTCACGTGGACGGCGGGTCCGGCGGCATGCCGAAGCCGACCCCCACGAACGTCCGAGCGTTGTGTTCACGAAACGTCCTCCGCACTCCGGAGCAGCGCTGCCCGCAGTACGACGGGGTCGGTGAGGGGAGTGCGCCGGTCCGGCTCCTGCACCCATGTCCCCGTACGCCGTTGGTGGCCTCCGGGCTTGGAGGCCACCAGCCACCAGCCGTCCCCGAGTGCGGTGGTGCCCGGCACGTCCCACGCCGCGGCGGTGCCCACGGGAGTGAAGAGGTAACACCGCCCCACCGCCAGGTCCGCCAGGATCGCGGATTCGTCCAGCAGGCCGTATGGGGCCAGATCCCGGGCAATGGCCTGCAGCCGCCGGTACGGCATGGCCACGGCGTCCCACAGACGCCCCGCCGGCAACAGCGCCACGCCGAGCACGTCGTCCCACTCCCGCCAGACCTGTGCCGGGTCGAGGTGACAGCGGGCGGCCCAGTGCGCCCCGAGGTTCGCGGGTTCCACATCCAGCACAGCTGCCTCCGATCGGACATACGGGGGGCCTGCGCCGGGAGCTGCGTGGCCTCGTATGGCAGCCGGTCACGATCCGTTCCCTGAGCGCCGGTTACCGAGGATTTGCGGATCTACGGATCTACGGGCTCTCTGGGGACTCATGGGCTTACGGGTCTCTCTCCGTCCGTACATCCCCACATCCCCAGTAACTCCCGCCAGGGCGGCCACGGCCATGACGAACCCATGCCGGGCTTCGTGCACCGGAACTGACGACTTGGCTGTTGCTTTACCTGACGGCCGGGGTGCGCCGCCTCTACCGTGGCGTGTATGGCAGAGCCGAGGAACGAGGCACTGGCGGCCTGGATGCGGGAGCACGAGCTCACCGCCGCCGCACTGGCGGAGCTGGTCAACGACGCCCTGGCCGGGATCACCGGGCGCCAGGGGACAACGAGCGAACGCACGGTGTTCCGATGGCTGTCGGGCGAGAACAGGTGGCCCCATGCCCGGTTGCGCCGGGCCCTGGAATCGGTGGCGGGAGCCACCGTCACCGAACTCGGATTCATCCCCCGGGGTCCGGCCGCCGGCCGGCCCGGCCAGGAGCAGGAGAAGCCCGTGTTGCGCCGAACCTTCCTCACCGCGGCGGCAGTCGGCGCGGCCGCGGCCACCGGCCCTTCCGCGAACCCGCCCGCCTGGTCGCGTCCGTCGGCCGGATCCGCCGATGTCATGCGTCTGCGCGCCGGCCTGGACACCCTGATGGCGGCCGACGATGCGGGAGGCGGCACCTCCGACCTGGAACGGGCCGCCCTCGTCGGCGCCCGTGAGGCCCTCGCCCTGCAACAGGGCGCCACCACCGGCCGCATTCGGCAGCGCCTCTTCTCCCTCGCGGCGAACTACACCGCGACCGCGGCCTGGTCGTGCATCGACTCGCGCAGGCTCGGCCAGGCCGAGGCGCACCTGAACACGGCCCTGCGTCTGGCGGGCCTGGCACAGGACACGGAGACCACGATGCGCGTGTGGAACTCGCACGCCATGCTCGCCCACCAGCGCGGCCGCCACGCCGAGGCCGTCGCGGCCGCGCAGGCCGCGCAGTCGACCGCCGTCAGCCGGCGCGATCCCTTCTACGCGTCCCTCGCGTACGCCCGCACCGCTGTCGCCCACTCCAACCTCGGCGAACGCCAGAGCGCCCTTCGCTGCCTCGGCTACGCGGGCGAGGCTCTCGCCAAGGCTCCCGACGCGATCCGGCCGAGCTGGACCGCCTTCTACGGACCCGCCGAACTCCACGCCCTGACCGCCATCGTCCGCGACCACCTCGGCGACGCGGCGGAAGCCGAAGCCGCCTCCCACCGGGCCCTGTCCGTCCTGCCCGACCCCTTCCGCCGGAACCGGGCGCTCGCCACCTCCCGGCTGGCCCTGGCCCAGCTCCACCAGGGCGACCTGGACCAGGCCTGCGAGACCACGGACACCGCGTTCCAACTGATGCGCGGTGCACCCCTGCCGGGCCGCATGCGGACCCTGCTCGGTGACTTCCACCGTGACCTGTTCACCCTCGCTCCGTCCGCCACCGCGGCCCTCGACTGGGCCGACCGCTACCGCACCGAATGGAGCCACTCCGCGTGAGCGCCGAAGACCGCGACACCGAAGCCCGCTACGACGGAGCCGCCCCCCACGCCCCCTACCGCCTCGACCGATTCGGGCACGCCGACCTCCGCCGCATCCGCCAGACCCTCCTGGACGTGCACGAGGACGCGTACGCCGAGGAGATGGACGACGAGTTCAATCAGCGGTTCGCGTGGTTCGTCGACCACTGGGGCGCTCACCCCGGCTTCGTGTGCGTGATCGCCTACGACGGCGAGGATCCGGCCGATGCGGTCGGATTCTCCTACGGCGCCCCCTCCAACCCGGGCCGCGAATGGTGGCGCGACCACGTCGCCCCCGCACCCGACCCGAACGCCACCTTCGCGGTCTCCGAGCTGATGGTCCGCCGCAAGTGGCGCAAAACCGGCACAGCGCGCCGCCTCCACGAAGCACTCCTCACCGACCGCGACGAGGCCCTGGCCGTGCTCCTGGTCGACACCACCCACCCCCGCGTCCAAGCCCTGTACGAGAGGTGGCACTACACCAAGGTCGGCGAGCGCCGCCCTTTCCCGGACTCACCCCTCTACGCGGTCATGCTCCGCGACCTGCACCGCAGCCCGGCCGATACCGCCTGAAGCGCCCGCCGGACAGCCGCGGCGGACGGGTACAGCGCTTCGTTCGGCGTGCCGGAACTGCGAGGCCCTGGCCCATGAGCCTCCCTGCTCCATCCAGGAGTCACCCGGCGCTCGTTATAGCGCCCGTTCCCCTTCTCGCCACCCAGAGGCTTCCGTGCGCCCCCGCCGTGCGCCGTTACCGCTCCCGTGGGTGGGGTGGGACAACAGGGGGAACGGGAGCCACCCAGGGCCCCCGAATTCGATCCGAAAGGCGCCGACTTCCGGGTAGCACAAGGCGGTCACGGACAGTTCCGCATGCAATTTTCGCCTCCTCGGTACCGTTCTACTTGCGGCTGCGATGACCGGCGCCCTCGCCCCAGCGGCCGCCCCCGTCCAAAGCGTGGCGCTCGACGGGCAGGGCAACGCCTACGTCGGCAACATCAGCGGGCAGTCGTACAAGGTGGGCCTGTCCACCGGCACGACCACGATCCTGGCCACCGGCCTGCCCGGTAGCCACGGCATTGTCCTGGACGGTCAGGGGTACGGCTACGCCAGTGACTATTTCGGTGGAGAGCTGTACAAGGTGTACTTGACCGATGGCACGAGCACCGTGGTGAGCAGTGGACTTGCCGGACCCGACGGCCTCGCGCTGGACAGCCAGGGCATGCCTATGTCACGGCCGTGCTGGGCACATCCCCCGTGGACGGCAGTGGCCAGGCCGGCCTGACCCGCGGGCACGGTCCCGGTGAAGCCGCCGCAGGGAGACCTGTCCTGCACCCTCGTCGCCGGCATACCCACCGACCCCAACTCGGCGAACAACACCGACACCGCTGTCTGTCTGGCCATCACGCCGTTCCTCGTGCACTGCCCCTGAGCCGGGAAGGCGGGTTGCCGTAGGGGCCGGTTCTCCGTACGCGAGGAGGACATCGAGGCCGAGCTGGTCTGTTCCAAATCCAGCCCAGTTGTTGTCCTTCAACTCAATGGCCCCGCCTCGCAATCGCCTGACTCGCGTGAGAACGCGTCACTGCAGCGAGCGGGGCCGTTGCTGTTGATCAAGGGCCGGAAACAACGATCGAGGCTCCTGAACAACCCTCCAGAACCTGGGCTCGTGTGGCTCGTGCCGGATCAAATGCGAAGTCGCGAGGAGGTGGCGGCGGGCGAGCCCTGCGCGTGCCAGGCGCACCATTTCGTCCGCAACGTGTTCTCCGTGATCTCCAAGGGCTCTGCACAGATGGTCGCCGCGACCATCCGCAACCCATCCTGCCCAGTTCATTCACAAATGCACAATTCTGCAGCTCATGCGACAAGTTGACCGCGCAACCTTGTTTCAAGGTGGTGCTCGGTGTGATGCACTACAGGAATATCTATCCGATGAAGCGCCGAGTGCGGCGTCGAGATGCATTCCGCATTCATCGACTCGATCTCCAATATGAGGGGGGATGGTGAACCAGGGCTGGACAGGTGGCTCGAGCGGGATCCGTATCCCGCAAAGAATTCTATCAGTATCAGGGGAGACCGGCAGATTATGGGAAGAACCGGCTATCCATTCGCATGCATCCAGGAGCTCTTCCAGCAACAAGCAGAACGGACTCCGGAGGCCATCGCGCTCATTGATGGCGCATCGCAATATACTTACGCAGAGCTGAACGCAAAGGCAAACCAGCTGGCTCGTGTGCTGCAGGCGCACGGAGTTTCGCGTGAACGATTTGTGGGCTGCTATCTGCATCGCACTCCCGCCATCACGCTATATTTACTTGCGATTTTAAAGGCGGGCGGAGCGTACATACTGCTCGATCCTGAGCTGCCGCCCAAGCGGCTGCAGTATTTGATCACCAATGCCGAACCCACCCTGATTGTCGCGGATGAGTCGATCGCTGCCTCCGCCGCTCATGGTGCCAGCCAGGTTGTGAGCGTCGGGGATATGGAACGCGCTGCGCAGGCGCAAGACACGGCAGATCTGCCGCCTGCAAGCGACCTTGATAGCGCTGCCTACATGGCGTACACATCCGGTTCCACAGGCCTCCCGAAAGGCGTCGTCATTACGCAGAGATCCGTAGTGAATCATTCATGGGGATTCGTGCAGTCGTTTGCGATCTCCCCGCACGACCGTGTGCCACTGATGGCATCGATTGCCTTCGACGTCGCGACCGAGGAGATGATACCCCCGCTGTTGGCGGGTGCCACATTGATTGTCAGTGGAAATCATCACACTGTAATGTCGGAATTTAATCAAGAGATTATCGACAACGAATACACGGTGCTCAATATTCCGGCGCCATTGTGGCACGGCTGGACGGCTCATCTGTATGAACACAATCTGCCGGTGCCGGGGTCGTTGCGTCTAGTCATTACCGGAAGCGATAAAGTTCATGCCCGCCGTTTCGTGGAATGGAAGGAATTAGCTGGTTCCGCTCATATTGATTTCGTCACAGCCTATGGCACTACCGAGACGGCGGTGAGCTCGTCCTTCTACACCACTGCATGGACAGACAACCTGGACGATGAAACTGTCCTGCCTATCGGTCTGCCCATCATGAATACGGCACTTTATATTCTTGATGAGACACGTGCACCGGTGCCCCAGGGGCATATCGGTGAGCTGTACGTCGGGGGAGATGGAGTGGGGCGCGGTTATCACAAGCTGCCAGACAAAACTCGCGAGTGCTTCGTTCCCGACCCGTTCGCCGATCACCCGAGCGGGCGTATGTACAAGACTGGAGATCTCGCGCGTGAACGGGCGGATGGCAACATTGTCGTAGTGGGTCGAGCCGATACCCAGGTAAAACTCGGAGCCTTACGGATCGAACTCGGAGAGATTGAATCAGTACTCGCCGCCCATCCGGAGGTGGGTGATGCCGTCGTCGTACTCAGAAACGTTGGCGATCGCGAGGCAGACAAAAGCCTCGTAGCCTTCATTGCCCCAAAGGACAGTCGCAGGCATCCCACACAGGGCACACTGAACAGTTTTGTGCGCGAGCATCTAGACCACCGAATGGTTCCTTCGCAGTTTATCATCCTGCCTCGGCTTCCTGAAAATCTGAGCGGCAAGATCGACCGAAAAGGGCTCGAAGAATACGCAGTGAATCGCTATGCCTGAGGGTGCCTTCGCTGCGGTGCTGTGCGGCCTGATATCCGCGATGTCGCTGGGATTTGCTGATTTCTGGTCGGCAAAAACTGTACATCATGCCGGCCCGGTGGCAGCCGTAATCGTGGTGAATATTATCGGATTCCTCGGTTTTGCATCATTCTATGCGATTTGGCACCCTCGTCTGGCGCTGGACAGTAATGGACTATGGTTCGCCCTGGGAGGTGGTTTAGCCATGGCGGCGGGACAGTTGGCTTTTTTCAAGGCCTTGCATATTGGGCCGGTGAGTCTCGTGAGCCCGCTGTCCAGTGCTTATCCGTTCGTCACAACACTAGGCGTGGTCGCGTTCTTCCACACCCAGATCTCCCTGCCGCGGATCTGCGGCTTCATCATCGTGATGCTGGGTGTTCTGGCGGCGAGCGGACCCTTTTCGTTCAAACACGACGAGAAGCGTGGTGGGGTCGGGCCAACCTGGGCGTTGCTAACCGCGCTGCTGTGGGGCACGGGATACCTCGCTTTGGCCCGGGCCTTGCGCTCTATGGACTGGCAGACCGTGTCCCTGGTCCAGTTGTTTTTGATGTCCGTGGCGTGCCCCGTCATTGCTCTCTCGGCTGCAGCCGGAGAGCGGGTATTCGATGAGGCCACGTTGAAACTGCTCTTCAATCGATTCGCTCTGGGTGCTGGTCTAATTCAGACGCTCGGGCTGATAGCAATCAATGTGGGGATCCAAGGGGGCCCCGACCTGGCGCCGGTCGTCACGGCCGTATCGGCATGCTATCCGGTGCTCGCCATTTTTCTGTCAATCATCTACTTCAGGGAGAGAATCAAACCCATTTCGTTGAGCGGCGCTGCACTGACAATCGCTGGAATTGTAGTGCTCTCGATCGGATAAGGACCGGCCGACCCATGCCCTCCCGCATCCGGTGCTGCCCGCTGCTGGGCAGCACCGGAGCAACCTTCCGCTCGGGACGTTGAAGCTGACCGTGGCAGGCGTGGAGATGTGGCTCCCGTGGACAGAGACCACGGTCACGGTGTGGCCGTAACGGTCACCGTGTGGGTAGCGGGTACCCACGGGAGGCCGGCGTCGAAGATCCAGGTTCCGTCCTCGGCCACGTGGACACTCTCGGCGATGACAGTGGAGCCTTCAGTGGCGTGGATGGTCGTTTCGGCGGGCACCGGGGGAAGGATGTTGCCGGTGAAGTCCGGCCGGTCACCCGTCTGCTGGTTGTTCTGCAGCGTCTTGATCTCCGGCTGCCCGGGGCCCGGAATGGGGAAGCACCGTGATTCCGTACGCGCCGCTGAGACCTGAGGCCAGACGAACCTTCTCGGTGCTCCCATCCAACGCGATCTTCCACAGCAGGCCCTGGTTGTAGTCGGGCACGTACACGAACTTCGGGTCGGGGCTGGAGCCGAACGCGATTACGCACCAGAGCGAGTTCGCTCAGGTCACTTTGGACGGTACGGGGCTGGTCGGGCGTGTTCCCTCAGAAACCGAAGACTGGCTGCACACCCATGCCGGGGAGCATGGGCACGCGGACCTGAGGTACGCCGTGGACGGGGATCCCGTCCAAGAACTCGGAAGCAGTTCGAAGTGAGGCACAGGACACCGGTTCGGGGAGCGTAGTGAGGGGGTTAGTTCCGGGTGAAGGGGAAGTAGGTGCCCGGGGTCGCGTTGTAGGTGGGGACGACGTAGGCGCAGTCCCCGTCATCGGGTCGTCCGGGTGCTGCTGCGGCCTGAGCCAGGTGCTCACCATAGGCGTCGATTGCGTCTGCGCCGATCAGGGTGAGCAGGACTGCAGCCAGGCAGGTCACGGCGGGGAGGACGGCGGGGGGCCGGAGCCGGGAGAGTTTGATGGCAGACACCACTGTGGCTACGAGGGCACCGAGTACCAAGGCGAGAGACGCCCACGTCACGTGGTCGATTTCTGGATGCTGCTGACAGAAGACGTAGAGCTTCCCCTCCGTCCGTTCCTGCAGAGCCACGGTGACGAGCGCGATGCCGATCCCGGCGACCACCCAGGGCGTGACTGCCGTGCGCGTTGCAGTCCTTGTCTCCACGTCCATGGCTCCAGTTCCGACGGCGATGACGTCTGATGATCCCCCACACCGCTCTTCGTGCTTCGGTTGCGTCCCTGATTCCGAGCCTCGGTAGGCGGACGGCTCCTCAGGGGCGTCAGGAGCAAAAACTGGGGCGGCTCGGCGACAGCATCAGGTCAGGTACTGAGATCGCCTCGTCCGGCTTGAGCCAGACGAACGTCGTCCAGGTGCCGCGCCTGCCGCCGTGTGAGCAACTCGTCGATCGGTTCGAGTACGCGGTCCCATGCGCGGTCGGCCTCCGCCGAGTCGACGGGGCTTCGCGCATAGTGCTGAGCTGCGTTGATGGCCTGGTCGTAGAGGGCAAGGTCTTCTGGCAGCGCGGTTGAACGCTCGCTCCGGAACCACTTGACCAGCCACGGTATGTCTCGGGACCAGTTCGGGTTCGCCAATGATCGCGTCCGCAGATATCCCAATTGGTCCCACCACCGGCGACTGTGCCACTTCCGTGAGTTCGCTGGCGGCAGCCCGTGAGGTAGGTCCTTCATGGTGGCATCTTGCCCGGTGGAGGAGTCATCGGGCGACGGGTTGCCCTAGACGCTTCGATTGCCTGCCCTGATCCATCGGGCGGACGTTCGCAGCCGCCCACCATGGTGTGGCGGGCGTCACAGGGAACGTTTGGATGGGTGGCTGCCTCTCTTATGTGACAACGCGAGTACGTCGGACGGAGAGCACCATGAGAACCACCCACGGGTCGTGACGATGACGAGACTTCCCACGCCGCTGGAGCGGGGGCCGGGCACCGACCCCGCCCGCCTCGACTCGCTGGTCCGCGCGGCTCAACGCGGCGATGTGATCTCGATGCAGGACTTGCTCGCCATCCTCGCCCCGTACGTCGGGCGGCTCGCAGGGCCCATCGCCCTCGACGACGGCCCCGACGCGGCCCAGGAGGCCCTGACCGTGATCTTCAAGAACATCGGACATCTGAACGAGCCCGCCGCGCTGTTCGGCTGGGTCCGGGCCATCACGGTGCGGGAGGCGGTACGGATGGCCCGCCGCACCTCGCGTGCCGGCGTGGTGGAGCTGAGCGATGTACCCGAGCACGGCGACCCGCAGTTGGCCTTCGACGTCCGCGACGTGCTCGACAGGCTGACCCCGGAGCACCGCGCTGTGCTGATGCTCCGTGATCTGGAAGGGCTCGACGAGCAGGCTGTCGGCGCACTGCTCGCCCTGCCCATCGGCACCGTCAAGTCGCGGCTCTCGCGAGCCCGCCAAAGCTTCTGGAAGGGTTGGGGACGATGACAGACAACTGGCCCATCGCAGAGCTGGACACCGTCCGGCGACTGCAGATCCTCGCCGCAGCTCAGCCGAGCGCCCTGTTCGTCGAGGAGGTGGTGCCCGCGCCCTTCGACGCCGTATGGGCCGTGGCAGCCGACCTGGAGAACGAGCTGCCCGTGCTCCTGCCTGACGTCCGGTCCCTGAGGATCACGTCGACCGACGGGGAACGGCTTGAGGCGCACGCCCACGGATACGCCGGAGTACGGGCCCGGTTCGACGTTGTGCTGAAGCCTGGCTGGTGCGTCATGCAGAGCAGGTTCCTACTGGGGGGCATGGCAGCAGTCCCGGACGGAGACGGCACCAGGTTCGCGTTCCTCGGCGGCTTCCGCTTCCCGGGTGTCCGGCTGCTCCGGCCGGCGTTGCGGCCGCTCGGGGAGCACTACGGCCCGACGGTGCTGCGCCGACTGCGCTCCCGCCTCGACATCGGCTGAGTCACCGCGCGAGGCGATCCGTCCGCCTCCCGCCCTCTTCCCAACACACTTCTCATACGGAGATCCCTGTGAAGCGCTATGCCTTCGCAGCCCTGTGGGCTGCCCTTTTCGCGCAGTTGGTCTGGTCCGTCACGCACCGGCCGGACACCTTCGGCATCGTGGTGATCGCGGTGCTGGGCGCATTCGCAGCGCTGCACGGCCGGTGGCCGTGGCTTGCCGTCCCCGTCCGGTTCCTCATGGCCGGCGACTTCCTCCTGTCGGTCGGCGACCGCTTCGGCGCCTTCGGCCCGCCGGGAACCCCAGGTTCCCCCTGGGGGGACTTCGCGCACTTCGTCTCGTACACCCGGGAGGTCAGCTCGTTCCTCCCGGCCGGCTTCGCGCCGTTCCTCGCTGTCCTGGCCACCATCGCCGAGATCGTCCTCGGGCTCGTCCTCCTGCTCGGCGTACGGCTCCGGTACGCCGCACTCGGGTCGGCTGGCCTCCTGTCCGCCTTCGGCGTCTCGATGGTCGTCTCGCTGCCGGCGGCCGAGCAATTCCGTTACGGCGTCTTCCTGCTGTGCGCGGGCATGCTCGCCCTCTCCACCGTCGAACGGCACGCATGGAGCGTCGACGGACTGCTCTCGCGGCGAGGGGCCGGGGCAACGACAACGGCCCCAGCGCACCCGGTTTCCTGAGTGCGACGCCACAGGTGATTGAACCGTTCCAGGTTCGGTGGGGACTTGATTGCACCAAGCTGGGCATCGGGGCGGCCGAGCTCGACCGGCCACACACGCTCGTAACGTTCACCGACGAGCACCTGGACGGCTTCGGCGGCGTCGAGCCGATTTGCAGGACTCTCACCGAGCACGACTGCAAGATCGCCCCTCACCGTCCGCGGCAAGAAGGTGATCACCACGATCCCGGACTCTGCCGCCGCACGGGCCCTTGACCGCGTGGAGCGCGATTTCGTCGGTGGGAGGGGCAGGGCCTCGTAGGTCGGCACGTCAGTCCTCCAGGAAGCACGAAGCCCCCGGCGGTGCCGGGGGCGGATACAGCGCCCACCCACGCCCATCAGGGACTTCGCAAGGATTCACCCCAACAAGCTGAAGTCAGTAACCATCTATGGCGTGGGCATGCCCAGCCAGGGCAGGTCGTGGCCCATTCGGTCCCGCTTGGTGCGCAGGTAGCGCAGGTTGTGCTCGCCGGCCTCCATGGGCATCGGCTCCCGGTCGGAGACCTTGATGCCTCCCCGGACGAGGGCTTCCGCCTTGTCGGGGTTGTTGGTCAGCAGCCGGACGCTGTGGACGCCGAGGTCGGCGAGCATCTGGGCGCCGGCGGCGTAGTCGCGGGCGTCGGCGGGCAGGCCGAGTTCCAGGTTGGCGTCGAGGGTGTCGCGGCCGCGCTCCTGGAGCTCGTAGGCGCGCAGCTTGGACAGCAGTCCGATGCCGCGGCCCTCGTGACCCCGCAGGTAGACGATCACGCCGCGTCCCGCGGCCTGGACCCGCTCCATGGCCGCGTGCAGCTGGGGGCCGCAGTCGCAGCGCTGCGACTGGAAGATGTCGCCGGTCAGGCACTCGGAGTGCATCCGGACCAGGACCTCCTCGCCGTCGCCGATCTCGCCGTGGACGAGGGCGACGTGCTCGACCCCGTCGACGGTGGAGCGGTAGCCGTAGGCCGTGAACTGGCCGAAGGAGGTCGGCAGGCTGACCTCGGCCTCGCGGCGGACGGTCGGCTCCGCGGAGCGGCGGTAGGCGATCAGGTCCTCGATGGAGATGATCGTCAGGCCGTGCTTGCGGGCGAAGGGGATCAGCTCGGGCAGCCGCAGCATGACGCCGTCCTCGCCGGCGATCTCCACGATGGCGCCGGCCGGACGCAGCCCCGCGAGCCGGGCGAGATCGACCGCGGCCTCGGTGTGGCCGAGGCGGACGAAGTCGGCGGGAATGTCGGCCCAGGTGGAGCCGATCTCAGGCTCGTAGTTGCCCCAGCCGCCGTTGTCGTTGGCGGGGTCCCAGTGGTCTGGCTGGTAGTTGTCGCCGTCGAAGGACTCGCACTGGGTGCCCCGGAAGAACCAGACCTTGTTGTCCGCGGCTGAATAGAGTGCGGCGTCGACCCCGTCGAAGGGGAAGGCTTTCTCTTTTTCGTTATCGAAGAGGTAGCCGAATACTTGTGCAATAGATTGTGCGTAACCCTGGGTATTTTGCTGGGTTCCCGTGGGCCTGTTGATGGAGAGGGCGATGCAGCTCCCGCCCTGGAAGAGGTAGACGGTGTTCGTATTTCCAAGGCAGAGGGCGGCGTCGATGGGTTTGCCGGCGTCGAGGAGGTTGCCGGTACCGTCGTTGCTGAACAGGTCGTGGCCCCCGACCAGGTCGTACAGCGAGTGCGTGTCGGCGGGTTGATCGCGCCACCAGGACTTCCCGGACGCAGGGTCCCACTCGTAGCGGTCGCACATGACCTGTTGGCTGTTGCCCTGCCCGTACAGGCAGTACAGGCTCGGCAGCCAGCGCTGGCCGTTGGCGAATGAGGTATCGACAGTGGGGGCAGAGAAGGCCGCTAAATAGGTTTTCATGATCAATGCTCCTTTGATGATTGGCCGTATGCGGCCAGTACGGCTGTGACACCCCGGGGAGAGGGCCCAGGACGTAGGGGACGGGCGATCGGCCCTTCGTCTATCCGGGTTGTAGTCCCGCCCGGACGCCGTCCCCTCGCAGGGCTTCGGCGTAGTCGGGTGACGCCCGGTTCGTGATGATCTGCTGGTTCAGCGGCGCCCCCGGAACGTGACAGGCACGGCTTCCAAGGTCATGGAGTCCTGTCTTCTTGATGTGGGTTTGAGCTGGTCATTCGTAAGAAGCCGTATCTCAACCTGATCGTCGAGGTGTGCGCGGTGGCGTCGATTCTGGGTTGCTGGAGGAGCACGAGGCGGCTGCCCGTGTGAGGGCTGAAGAGCTTCAGGAGTTGGCGGCGAAGGTCGAAGGGGTGCGCTCGAAGGCGAAACGCCTGGGCGAGCGTGGCTGGCTGCCCCTGGAGCCATCGGGGATGTTCAGAGCCGGACGGCGGTTCGTGGCCGGGCCAGCCGGCGTCCCATCCGTGTGATCAGCGCCTGGCTGGTCGCGGGCAGGGTCTGGTAGTCCCTGGCCAGACGTCTCGAATGCATCAACAGCAGCCGCGTGAGGCGGCGGGCACCGAGGCGTCCGCCTTCACCGACTGTGCGTCGATGATCCCCGCGATCAGCTCGTTCTCGCGCCAGCGGCGGAAGAAGGCATGGACCCGGGCCCAGGGCAGTGCGGCTTCCGGTCGGGATGATCGGCCGCATTGCCGTGCACCTGCGCGAGGCAATCGCACGGCACGTCGGACGTTGAACTGGGCCGGCGCAGGCGCGTACAACTGCGGCAACAGGGCCTCCGGGCACTCGGTAAGGGTTCGCATCCCCGAGCTACCAGGAGGCCCTGCCTTCATGTGCCGGCCGTCCGGAGATCACTCACGCGGGAAACCTGTTCGACCCGCACGTTCCAAGATCGGTCGAGATACGGCTTCTTAGGCGCAGGTGTTGGGCGCCGGAATGCCGTTGAATCGGTCCTGGGTCCAGTGCAGAAGGTCAGGGATGAGCGCGGAGGTCGGGGCGACGACACTGACGTGGTCACGTCCTGGGTAAGTGCGGTAGTCGATGGTGCCTCCGGCGTTGCAGGCCTGCTTGACGAAGGCGCGCTGGACGGCGGGCAGGATCAGCGGGTCGGATTCGCCTTGGGCGATGAGCAGCGGGGCACGGATATGTCCGGTGGGTGTGTTCTGACGTAGTCGAGAGCCGGTGGCGCCGGTTGCGGGGTCTTGGCTGAAGACGGGCTGGTCGGCGAGGAGGGAGGAGGCAGCGGAGACGAGGATTGCGGGTTCGGCCAGGCAGCGCGAAGCATAGGCACGGACTTGGGCTTGAGCTTCGGGGCGGATGAGCTGGGCGAAGGAGACGTCGGGGTAGATCTGGCTGTATGCGGAGGCGACGTAGGACGCGAAGATGCTGCCAACGTGCAAGGTGCTGAGATTGGCCACCAGATGGGTCAGGTCGCTTGCAGGGGCGAGGGCGGCGACGCCGTCAAGGGGAACGTCCGGCGCGTAGGACGGTTGGATCTGGCCTGTCCACAGCGCGGCGTGACCGCCCTGTGAGTGTCCCCACACGACGGTTTGGCCGGACAGCGAGATCTCGGCGAGGTGGCGGGCGGCCCGCACGGCGTCCAGGACGGGGCGGGCTTCGCCCTGCCCGACGAGATAGGGGTGCGGACCGGCTGTTCCCAGCCCGGTGTAGTCGGTGGCCACTAGGACCCAGCCCTTGGCGATGATCTGATCGAGCGCGGGCAGCGCGCCCGCCTCGAAGGGATTCTTCAGCAGTGAGGGCGCACACCCCGGGACGAAGCCTGTGGTGCCATGCGCCCAGGCGATCACCGGACGCGCTTTGGGCGGGACGTTCTTGGCTACGAGGACGATGCCGCTGGCCACCGCCGGAACGCCGTCGTCGCGCGTGGTCGTGTACAGGATCCGCAACGCGCGGGCTGTCTTGGGGACCGCCTGCGTGAACGGCTCCGAGCGCAGTAGTGTGCCCGGCGTGGCAGGAACGGACGCGGGCGGCTTGTAGAAGGCGTTCGGTGAGGGCGCGGCCTGGTGCAGGAAAGTACCCACCGCCAGGAGTGCGAGTGCGAGCGCGAGCGAGCACGCCATCGCCACCGTCCGTGGCCACCCGCGCAGCCATCGACCGCCACCGTTCGTCGGGGCGCCTTCCGGGATCCGTCCGCGCACCGCCCGCGCCGCTTCGATGGCCTGGGTACAGCCGAAGAGGATGGTTCGCGCGCCGAAGACGACTGCCACCACCAGCAGGGTGACGTCGGGCCACGCCAGCGCGAGGGCGCCGAACGCCGCCGACGCCAGACCTCCGAGCATGACGGCCGCACGTTCGTCGCGGCCGCCTTGTACCGTGCCCAGCACCCGGGCCAGGCCGCCCACGATGAGCGCGAGGCCGACGACCACTGCCAGCGCGTGGAGTGCCTGCCCCGGGTAGAGGACTGTGAGGAGTGCGGCTATCAGCCAGACGACGCCCGTTGCTGCGGTCCGGCCCGCCCCTTTTGCCCGGGGTGCGGCGAGGAGGTCGGCGATTCCGGACACGGTGAAGACGATGATGATCAGCAGACGCAGTACCGAGAGCGAAGTGAAGGGGCGCAGGACGATCACCGCGCCGAGCGCCACGCAGGTCACTGCGAGCAGCAGCGACAACCACGATGGAGCCCGGTTGCCCAATCGTCGCATGAGCGACATTCCACGCGTTTCTAATATCACATGAAAAAACTACGTGGGGCGGGTGGGGACTTCGGTCATCCGCGCCGAAGCCTTGGCGAATGCTGTATTGCTCCCGTGCCGCAGCTGGTCACGCCTGAGGCCGCCCTGGCAGCACCGTTGTCCGCCTCGACATCAGAGTCCTCGAACCCGAACCACGGCACTGTCAGCTTGCCCGTGGATCTGGAATGATCTTTGGGTTGGTGGTCTCCGGGAGGGGTTCCGATCGTGTCGTCAACCCCGCTGGGCTGCTGCCCGCTCGCGTCATGGTCTACTTCGTCCTCGCGCTGACGCTGTTCGAACGCACGCGCCCGAGAACGAGCAGGTCACCTGGCGCTCGCATTGCTCTTCTTGCTCACTACCTGTGACTGATTCCTCCGGGACCATCCGTCCCAGTATCAAGCTGCCCAGCCGGCAGGGGTAACCTCAAAGCGATAGCCCGGGTACGACGGTTCCTGCGCCGAGGCCACGATCCGTCCTCCCACCAGCAGCGATCCACCTGGTGGTCATGCCGGACAGAAGGCTCGCACCCAACCTGACCGCGCCGTTCCAGCGCCTTCGCGCGGTCGCCGAGGTCCAGGTCCCGGAGGGAACGGCCAGGCCCTCGGGCAACGCGCCCCCGAGCGGCGGGCGTCCTCGCTCACCACCACCACCCCCGCAGCGGGAGCGGGCGCCGGAGCCGGAGCGGACGGCGGCCCGGGCACACACCGAACACCTCCCCGACGGCACCGAGCACCGCACCGGCGTCTGGGTCGCCGACCAGAAAGCCCGCCGCGACCAACTCGACACCGCCCAGCTGCACGCGCTCGCCGAGCTGGGCATCGACTGGACCTGGCCAGTGGCCCGGTCGGCTGTTGGGGCCGCACCGGGAATGCCGGTGCGGCTCGCGCCGATGTTGATGGTCGGCAGGTCTTCGCTGTCAGGCGTGAAGAACGCCTCAAAGCATTTCGATTCCCGGACCAGCCCAGCCGTAGGCGCCCAACGCCCAACGCCCAGCGACCTCACCGGTCCCCACAGCCGACCGGATCCTGTTCGCCGACATTCACCCGCAGAGCGCTTCACCTGACCGCAGCGCTAGAGAGGCACGCCTCGACTGTCTCCACCCCGACCAACTGGCCACGCTCGCCGAGCTCGGAGTCGAGTGGGTGCCAATCGCCCCCTGGCGTGCCCACCGAGGTTAGAGAGTGTTGATGCTGTAGTTGCCGTTGAGGGTGGCGATCCCTGGGCCTCCTGGCAAACACCGGGTCAGGTCGGGGACGTATGCAGCTACGCCGATGACGGTCGCACCGGGAAATTTTCCTGAGGTTACGGGGCCTGAGTCGGTGACAGTGAGGGTTCCCAGGAAGTAGTTGGCCAAGAATGTTGAATTGTATGTTGTGTTCTCACTGGTGTTGTAGGTGATTGTCAGAGGCCCAGGTGCAGGAGCCGTGTTGAGGAGGCTGGTACAGGACCGGGTTCCGGTGTGAACGGAGGTTGCGATGTGTGCACTCGTGATGGCGGGGTCGCTGGAAGTGCAGTTCGGGAAGGTGTTGGTGGACGTGATGGTGACCGTCTGCGCCGTGTTGGTCAGAGGGGGCGAGAATGTGAGTGTCGAGTTCCCGATCCCGATACAGCTGAGATCTCCGACTGCAGCTGACGAATTCTGGGGGAAGGCAAGGACAGCAACAGCCAATGATCCAGCCACCGCTGTACGCCCCAGGCAGGCTAGAAAACTCATTTTGGTCCCCTTTCAGTAGATGGTGTCCTGTCAGGTGGTGTAGGGGATCAAGGCGCCGGGATCCGCAGGCCACCTGGGCGAGGTCTCCTGATGCCGCCGATGATGATGGTGTTGCGCTGAGACCGAAAGAGAACACAAGGGCGATCAGGCATTCGACTCGCGGAAGGGCGGAGTGTCTGATGTTCAGGGTGTGAATCCCCGATTTGTACGAATGTGATGGTGAGGGCGGCATATCCGGCACCCTCCACGGAGGGGATGCCCGGGCCGAGAAGGGCCTAAACTCGCCATGCTGATTTGGGCGTTGGCCGAGTGTTTGCGCTCGCACTGCGTGTGGCTGTACGGCGTTGTCACTTCGTCGGCGGCGTGGTCGGTTGATGGTGTGTCAGGACGTGCCGGGGCCGGGAGGGGGCCGTGGTTGTGGGTGTGGCGGGCATGCTGGTGGCGCCGGTGATGTGGTTCCAGACAGTGAAGCGGAGGTTCATTTCGAATCATCGCGCGTTCACGCTGCCTGGTGGGCTGGTGTGAGTTTTCCGCCCGGTTGTTCAACCCCTTGTGGGAGCGGTGCTCGACCGAGGGCATCACCTCGCGGTGGGCGGCGCCGTAGGAACGGAGCTTGTCCGTGACGATCACCCGGGGCACCTGCCCGGTGCTCTTGAGAAGTCTGCGGAAGAGCCTCTTGGCGGCCTTCGCGTCGCGCTTGCCGGTCACGAGGATGTCCAGCACTTTCCCGTCCTGGTCCACCGCGCGCGATGACTGACTTCGGCGCCTCGAGGTGATTGGCTTGTTCGTGTAGTCGGCTGTCGGTCATCTGAGCGCATGCCGTTGGTATGCGCTATGGGGATGGGGGCGGGTTGACGGCGGGCGCAGCCTGGCGGCGTAGGCGGGCCCGAACCGTTCGCACCACAGCCGGATCGCCTCGTACGTCACCTCGATGCCGCGCTCAAGCATCAGCTCTTCGGCGTCGCGCAGGCTCAGGCTGAACCGGTGGTGCAGCCACACGCAGTGGCCACAGGGATGATCCACATCAGTGTCAGTCACAGAGCTCTACCGGAAACCGCACTCAGGAGAGGAATGACAATGGCGGACGTTCAAGTCACCCTTAAAGCCGGCAAAAGAAGCAACGAATGCTCAGCAGCGGCCACAGGCCGGCTAATTCACACCATCACCGACGATGAACCCTTCCGCTGGGAGCTCGAGCGACAGCTGTAGTTCAGCCTCGGCGATGTCGCCGGAGTGGCGGCCGAGGCGTACGGCGGCGATTCGCCAGTCCGGTTACCGGGACACACCAGACCCATGCGACAACAACGTCGCATCAGCTGTCCCGCGATCTGCAACAGCAGGCATCGACGGCAACAGAACGGGTAGAAACGGCGTGTTGTTGGGAGATTCGCGGCGAGGAGCCTCGTCGATCATCTCCCGAAGTCCTGTAGTGCAAAGGAGTCATCGTGGTGAAGATTCGTCAATACAGGAACCGGTCAGGAAGATGCAGCATGCATGCTCGGCCACGATTCCGGCATCTGAGGCAGGGGGCACGGATCGCGCTCGCCGGGGCGCTGCTCGTCGGTGGCGTTGTGGTCTCGGGGTATCCGGCGGCGGCTGCGGCGTCCGACTGTGCGAACTTGGCCGCCTGTTACAACAATGATGGAATCAGTCCGGATGGTAGCCCGGCACTGGGGGACTTTGACGCCAGCGGCAACAGCTATTCCGCGGAGGCGTTGACAGCCGCTGGCGCCGGGTCCGGGGCGAGCATCGATTCGTCGGGGATGCGGTTCACGTTCCCCAACTTGGACAGCGGCGACAACAACACCGTGGCCCAGGGGCAGACTGTCGCTCTTTCCGGGACCGCCGGCAAGCTGGGGTTCTTGGTATCGG
The DNA here is from genome assembly GCF_057834465.1 of Streptomyces sp. GL_140. Classification (NCBI taxonomy): domain Bacteria; kingdom Bacillati; phylum Actinomycetota; class Actinomycetes; order Kitasatosporales; family Streptomycetaceae; genus Streptomyces; species Streptomyces sp. GL_140. Next base: position 15,448 of record NZ_JBYQMJ010000002.1, on the reverse strand, counting down.
GCACTCATGGAGCGGCAACGGGAACTGGAACTATTACCTACACTGACGGTTCCACTCAGGGCTACGTGCTCAACGCGCCTGACTGGGTGGACGCAACCCCACCGGCCGGCGGGGCCGTGGCCGTCGACTCCGACCACAGAAACGGGCCGGAGGCGTCCTTCCGGGTCCACATCTTTTCAGAGGTCGTCTCCCTCACCCCAGGTAAGGGTCTTGCTTCGGTCACCCTGCCCGCGGGCGGGCCGCTGACACCGACCAGTCCCGCCCTGCATATTTTCGCCATCTCCAGCGTTACCACCAGCAACGCCGTGACGGTCACCAATCCGGGTGACCAGAATTCTACGGCAGGTACGCCGGTCAGCCTGCAGATGCAGGCCTCGGACTCCGCCCCCGGGCAGACTCTCACCTACAGCGCCAGCGGCCTGCCGGCGGGCCTGTCCATCAACCCCGGCACCGGACTGATCTCCGGCACCTCCACAACCCTGACCACCTCCACCGTCACAGTCACCGCCACCGACACCGCCGGTGCCACCGGATCAGCCACCTTCTCCTGGACTGTCGCCGCACCTACATGCCGAGTTATCTACGGCCAGTATCAGTACTTCCCACCCCTGGCCGGTGCCCTGTTTTATAAGGCCAACATCTGGATCACCAATATCGGTAATTCGGCGGTCCCCGGTCACTGGAACCTGAAGTTCACCTTCAACGAAGAAAGGACCATCGTTCGCAGTTATCCGAATGGCTACGCCGTCTCCCCGAGGAAAGGCAGGGATGTGACTGTCACCGAAAGCAATGGCATCGGCATCAACCCCGGCAGCACTGTTAAATTCGCCATCTACACCTACGGGGCGGACACCAGTAGTTTCGCTCCCCCCAACACTTTCACCCTCAACGGAGCCACCTGCGTAGACAACATCCCCTGAACCCGGATCCACCACGGCTGATGTCTGTGGATAGTCCTTCCGGAAACGAATAGATGGCATTGTCAGGTTAAGCGCTCATTTCATGGGCATGACAGGAAGCCTTCCGGTGGACTGGGCCGGAAGCGCCGCCATGGCGAGAGGTCTTGGTTTCCACCGAGCGTTGTGGCGGAGGATTTCATGGCGCGACCACGACATATTCGCCAACCTGACAGTGCCCTCCCACAGGATCATCCGGCGGCGAAGCCGGGCGGTGGGGATCGGGGCGAGGATCCAGCGCGAGCGGCGCCCAGGCGTCGTCGATGAGTTCCGCGTGGTTCAGTACGACACCGGGCCGGTTGTGGAAGCGGCGGGTGAGGATCATTCGGTTGCACCGGACCGTGATGCCGTCAGTGTCCCTCACCGGGTTGGCCCAGCTGCTCTCCTTTCCGGTAGCGGGGTCGACCCGGGTGAGGAAGGTGCCTTTGTGGCTGTACCACGCATGCCAGGGGGAGTACACGACGGCGTTGCTCTCCCAGGCTCCGTCCTTGCCCTGGCGGGTGCGGCTCGACGTCAGCAGGAACCGGGCCCATGAGAGGAGAACCAGACGATTGGTCGACCCGTCTATGCCCGTCACGGTTGTACGGCGCTCCATCCCGTCCGTGACCGCAACCAGTACGCCGTCACACGGCGCCGGTAGGCGCCAGCCGATCCATCCCTTGATGTACGGGGAACCGTGCAGGTCTCGTTCTTGGACCAGGATCACTGCGAGTTCGTCGTCCGGTCCGACGCTCCACCAGAGGGCTCGCCATCCAGCTTGGACGTCCTCGGGGGAGAGGCTCCATACGATGGGCAGTTCGCCAATTGTCATCGGCATGCCCGCGGCTGGCGAGGCGCATGGCGTCGCCACCGTCGCCGCCGGCAACGTCGAGTATGCGCAATGGCCCGCCGCCCAGGCCGTCGAGATGACGGGCCAGGTTCGCCTCGGCGATCGCGCAGCGCAGGCGGCCCCAGGGGGCGTGCGGGCACGGTGCGCTGTACGACGCGCTCAACCGTGGCCGCATCGACGCCGGGCGGCTGCGGCGGGCCCTGGCGGCCGTGGCTGAACCCGCCTTGCTGGACCGCACCGCGTTCGCCGAGGCCGCCCTCGGGTCCCCGCCGAACAGGACGCCGATCCGACGGGTGCCTGCGACGCCCCAAGACTGAGCGCTGATCTGGCATGCGGGGACATCCGAATAGGCGGAAGAGGGCGAGTGCGCTCCTCAGTCTCGCTACGCTTCGCCAACCGCAAGTTCACAACCAGGGGGCATCGTGCGCCACCGCATTCTCGCGGCCGTCGCCGTACTCGCCACTGCCACCGCGTGCGCCGCCCCATTCGGGAGCAAGGCCGCCAACGCGAAGCCTTCGGCCACAGCAACGCAGGAAGTTCCCTCTCCGAGCCCGACGCCGTCGGGCCCTGTACCCACGCCCAGCGCGTCGTCGGCCCCCACACCGGTCACGCCAAGGCTCACACCGGTCACGATCGACGACTGGCGCTACGGGTACGCATGGCGTGGCTACTCTACTGACGTCAAGGGTTCCGGGGGCCGGTACGACAAGCCCGGCGAGGTTCACGTGACGCTGACGGTGCAGATGACCGTCACCGACGACCGCCGCCCTGAAATCCCATCTCCGAACAGTCTGTGGGTGGGTCACAACTACGGCTTCTCCTTCTTCGTCAAACCGTCGAAGTTCCCCGAATGCCTTCCCCTTGAAGGTGTTGGCCTGTGCGAGCTGTCCTCCGGCCCGTTCTACAGCGGCTGTGAGGAACTGCGTAACGACAGCGACGGAACCGACTTCCCGCCGAACGGCCGACTGATCATGAGCTGCCGGATGGAGGCTCCGCTCCCAGAATCGGTGAAGCCCAGTGATTTCAAGGTTGGTGTCTACTACGACGAATGCTGCGAGTCAGACGCGAAGCACAGGGTGTGGCTGCCGTTCCAAGACTTGCCGGCGCCGCCGAAGAGCGAGCCGGAGCCTGGGCCGAAGTCAGGACAAGCGTCGTCACGCGCTGTCTACCTGTAGCACGAAGGCCAAGTGACATCCGAGCCCGTGCGCCCGCTGTGCCACGTCAACTCGGCCGGTGCCGCATCACCCGACATCGCGGTCAAGACCGGCCAGGGCCTCGCCGGTTGGTGACGAGGATGTCCAGGAAGGTTGCCGTGGACACCGATGGCAACGTCCGTCTGGAACCACATCGCCGGTGCGCCCGGCCTGCCCGTCACAGCCTGAACAACAGACCGCCAGCGCCTCGCCACGCCCTCAGGCGATCACGCCCCCGACAACGTGACAGCACCGTTCAGACCGCCGAATAGGGTGACAGTGCCCCGTCTCCGGTGCTGCCCGTTGGGCAGCACCGGAGCAGCCTTCAGCCCGGGACGTTGAAGCTGACCGTGGCAGGCTTGGAGATGCGGCTCCCGTGGACAGCGACCACGGTCACTGTGTGACTACCCTTCGGCCAGGGGCCGAGCGCGGGATCGCGGACGAAGTTCCATTTCAGCTTCGGGCTGATCTGGACGTTGCTGGCAATCGGGATCTTGCCTTCGGTGGCCTGGATGACGGTTCCCTTGTCGACGGGAAAGGGGACACTGCCGGTGAAGTACGGGGCGGCGGTGGTCGCATTTTCAGCCGGAGTCTCGATGACCGGCTGGTCCACCACGGTGAAAGTCACCTTGGCGGGAGCCGACGGGACGCCGGCGCTGTTGATGGCCGTAACGGTCACCGTGTGGGTAGCGGTTACCCACGGGACGCCGGCGTCGAAGATCCAGGATCCGTCCCCGGCCACCGGAACACCATTGGCGATGACATTGGAGCCTTCAGTGGCATGGATGGTCGTTCCTACCGGGGCCTTGCCGGTGAAGTCCGGCCGGTCACCCGTCTGCTGCTTGTTCCGCGGCGTCACGATCTCCGGCGTGGCCGGGGGATCATCGTCCTGTGCGCCGGTAGCCGTCGGGCCCTGCGCCGCGGAAGCATCCTGAGAAATCATGCCAGCTGACGGACCCTTCGATGCCCACTCAGGCACCTGCCCATCGGAAACCGGCCCGCCAATGTTGCTCGTCATACCATTCACTCCCTTGCCTTTACGAAAGAGACCCCGACTCCGCCCAGGAGAGACGACCGGGTGCGACTTCTTCACCCACTCATATGTCGCCACCCGCGCCATCCCCCTCGGGGTTTTGGAGGGTGCTGTCACGTTGTCGGGGGCGTGATCGTTTGAGGGTAGGGAGAGGCCGTCGGCGGTCTGTTGTTCAGGCTGTGGCGGCTGGCGGTCATGAGGTGGCGTCCGGGGTGGAAGTGGGGTGAGATTCCGGTGAACGCGGACAGGAACCGCTGCGCGGAGCCGGGGTTGCAGAATCCTTTCATCGCGCGTTGAGCCCCTTGTTGGGAGCGGTGTTCGACCGAGGGCATCACCTCACGCAGGGCGCGGCGCCGTAGGAGCGGAGCTTGTCGGTGACGACCACCCGGGGCACCTGCCAGGTGGTGGTGAGGAGCCGGCGGGAGCACTTATCGGGTGGGCGGATAGTCGACTTGCCGACTAAAGGCGCTACAACTGCACCAGAATTCGATGGCGAACGGTCTGTTCTCCCACGCGAAATGGCGGCATCTGCGCCACACCGCGACCTGGGGCGCGCGGGCCCAGCAGGACTACACGGGTGATCCGAGTGTGCGACTTGAGAGGTACACGGACCAGTACGCCGGTCTGATCTTCGACGGCGCCTCGGCGCTTAGCGTGTAACTACGTCCGAACGATAAAGACAGGAAGTACACGCACATGGGTGCCAAGACAGTCGCCTTAATCACCGCGGGAGTCGTCGGAGCATGTGTCGCCGGAGCGTTTGCGACGGTGGCCTTGGCGGAATGGCCGCTGCACAGGCCCGCGCATGAGGAGTACCAATTCGAGACAGGGGCCGAGGCCAAAGAGGCCCGTACCTCATTCCCGAGCTGGGTTCCCGACACCGCGTCCTCGATCACCTACGCGATGAAGCCGTCCAGCGGCGAGCAGCTGATGAAGGCCACCCTGAAGGACGGGAAACTTCCCCCCGCATGCAAGCCGGTCAAGAACAATAACGCACCCGCCCCGAAACTCGAGGCAACGTGGTTCCCCAAGGAGACGACCGGTAAGGTCGTCGCCCGCTGCGACCTGTACTACGCCTACACCGACGGCATCACCCTGTACTCCTGGCAAAACACTGACAAGCATGGGACGAGCACGGAGGAGAAAGCCTCGACGAACTGACCCTCAGTCGCCCGAGCGAACCGCCGCCACACACCAGCACACGATCCCGCACGACCTCGACGAACCAATTGATGCAGAGCTCCCGTGAGACCGCGAGCCGTACGACGCCTTGTCAAGCCCCGGGCTTCGTGGATGGCCGGTTGCAGTACCCGGACTGGGCTCCCACCGGCAGGCGACAACGAGCTTACGACCGAAGATCAACTACGTCATCAAGACCTCCGAATCTGCTGGGCGTGTGAAAGATCGAAGCTAACGCCGTCTCACAGATTCGAAAGTGAAGCCCATAAAGCGCAAAATGCACACGATAGCCGGGAACCAGAAGAGTGCCGGCATCCCTGCGAGTGAGAATATGCCACTCCCGATCAGACCTCCCATGAGGACCGTTCGTCGTTCGTGTGCCTCCTCCAGTGTCTCCTGGCCTTCGAGGTCGAACGGGTCCGGAGCGCCGGGAGGTTGGAGGGCCTGTTCTACGAGGAGTACGAGGTCGACTGTCCCGTGTGTGAGTCGACGCTCTTCATTGCGCTCGGCGATCATGGCACGTTTGCTTCGGCCGGTGACTATGTGACGGCGGACCCGGTCAAGACGGCACTGCTGCCCGCCGATCCGGCTGCCCTCGGCTCGTTGCCCGCGCGCTTGCACCGCATGGCGACGGAGGCTGGCCACGAGGAGGTCGCGCGCGGGCTGACGCGTCTATTCGGTCGGGCGACGTGCCCGGACTGTGTGTGAAGAACAGCAGGGAGATTATGGAAATCCTTGAGGCATACGACCTCACGGGGAGTTACCGCGCTGCGGCCGAGCTGGCCGGGTGCGACCATCACACGGTGGCCCGGTATGTGCAGATGCGTGAGGCCGGCGAGCGACCGGTCGCGAGGCAGCACCGGGCCCGGCCGATTGACGAGTACCTCGCGAAGATCGAGGAACTGGTGACGAACTCCCGCGGCAAGGTACGCGCCGACATCGTGCACCGGCAGATCACCGCGATGGGCTTCACCGGCGGGGAACGAACCACCCGCCGCGCGGCCGTCGATCGCCGAGCCAGGATTGTGGATGCAGTGGGACTGGGGCGAGGGCCCCAAGATCGGCGGACGTCGTACTTCCCTGTGGTGCGTGTGGCTGTCATGGTTGCGGTTCCGGGTCGTGATCCCGGTGTTCGACAAGGCGCTGCCCACGATCGTGGCCTGCCTGGACGCGACGCTGCGGCGGATCGGTGGGGTTCCTACCTACGCTCTGACCGACAACGAGAAGACCGTCACCGCCACCCACATCGCGAACTTCGCGGTCCGCAACCCCGACATCGTCGAGGTCGGTCGGCATTACGGGACGACGATCCGTACCTGTCTGCCGGCCGACCCCGAGTCGAAGGGCGGTTCGGAGGCCACCGTCCGGATCGCGAAGGCCGACCTGGTGCCCACCGACGCCAATCTCCTCGATCAGTACGCGACCTTCGGGCAGCTGGAGGCGGCATGCCGGCAGTTCTGCGACGACGTCAACGACCGCGTCCACCGCGAGACGCGCCGCAAGCCCGCCGAGATGCTCCTCGAGGAACGGGCCCGGCTGCACCGGCTGCCGAAGGAGCCCTTCACCGTCGCGTTCGGCACCACCCGACGGGTCTGCTGGGACGCGACCATCTCCGTCGAGGGCGTGCGCTACTCGGTCCCGCAGGAGCTGATCGACACCCGGGTCTGGGCTCGTTTCCACGGCGACGAACTCATCGTCACCTCTGTCGCCGAGGTCGGCCCGGCCGAGGTCGCAGCCGGCCTGCGCGAGGTCTCCTACGCACCTGTACACGCCTGCTGGACATCCTGGGCAGGGCCTGACCTGCACAGCCAATTGATCACGACGACTATGAATCAGCTCTGAGCGACGGTGAAGGTGACGGTGGCTGGGGTGGAGATGTTGGTGCCGTGGACGGCGGTGACGGTGACGGTGTGGGTGCCGGGGGTCCAGGGTCCGGCTTTGGGGGCGCGGTCGAAGATCCAGGTCCGGTCGGCCTTGATCGGGATGTTGTCGGCGATGACCGTTGACCCTTCGGTGGCGCGGATGTAGGTGCCCTGGTCGACGGGGGCGGGGACGGTGCCGGTGAAGTCGGGCCGGACACCGGTGGTGCCGCCGTTCTTCGGGGTGGTGATGACCGGGGTCCGGGGGTCGACGACGGTGAACGTCACCGTGGCCGGGGCGGAGATGTTGGTGCCGTGGACGGCGGTGACGGTGACGGTGTGGGTGCCGGGGGTCCAGGGTCCGGCTTTGGGGGCGCGGTCGAAGATCCAGGTCCGGTCGGCCTTGATCGGGATGTTGTCGGCGATGACCGTCGATCCTTCGGTGGCGCGGATGTAGGTGCCCTGGTCGACGGGGGCGGGGACGGTGCCGGTGAAGTCGGGCCGGACACCGGTGGTGCCGCCGTTCTTCGGGGTGGTGATGACCGGGGTCCGGGGGTCGACGACGGTGAACGTCACCGTGGCCGGGGCGGAGATGTTGGTGCCGTGGACGGCGGTGACGGTGACGGTGTGGGTGCCGGGGGTCCAGGGTCCGGCTTTGGGGGCGCGGTCGAAGATCCAGGTCCGGTCGGCCTTGATCGGGATGTTGTCGGCGATGACCGTCGATCCTTCGGTGGCGCGGATGTAGGTGCCCTGGTCGACGGGGGCGGGGACGGTGCCGGTGAAGTCGGGCCGGTCACCGGTGGTGCTGCCGTTCTTCGGGGTGGTGATGACCGGGGTCTGGGGCCGGCTGCTGCTGGCCATGACGTTGACGGGGGTGGACGGGGAGGCCACATTGCCGATGGTGAAGGCCAGCTGTGTCGTCCCCACCGGCGCCTTCGCATCAGCCGTCACCGCCACCCACAGCGAGACGTACGTCCCGTTCCCACCGAGCCCCGCCTGCGTCAGATCGACCTGGGAAGCGGTCAGCGTCTGCCCGTCGCCAGACACAGTGGCGTCAAAGTTGGTGATTACGCCGGTCACTGGATTCGTCACCGAAACCAAATATGTGGGCTGCGGCTGGAACTTGAGAAGCGCACCCGCCGGAAGCTTCACCGTCACATCCAGCGGCGGGACCTGTCCAGCCACCTGTACACCCGGATGTCCGGGTGCCCCGGCAGGCACAAGCGTCACATTCGGCGGACCACCCGGAACCACGGAAAACCCTGGGTATTTGTCGTCGGGAGTCCATCCGGTAAGGTGCCCCTTGGGTAGGGTTCCCTGAATGCTGACCCGTCCTGTCGCGTCAATCATGGCAGCCAATTCTCGCATGTCCCACTGAATTTCATGGATGACGCTTTCTACGTCCGGGAACTGCTGCGCGGCTGCAGCCAGATCGGTATTGAATTCAGAGGATGCGGATTGGAGTTTCTGGACAGCCGCCTGGTTGAGGTGGATGTTGAAGTTGTTGCCCGATTTATCGAATACGATGTCAAGTGCCATTGTAGGGTTCCTTTCTATTTCGTGTCTCGTGACCCTGTCGGCGTAATTTCTGGTCGTTTGTTCTGTGTCGGGGAGGCGATCGGCCGGATGCTGATCCGGTCTTCTCGGCGGCTGCTTGCGTCCTTGAGGCCTTTCGTCGCGTACTTCCGTAGATTCTCCTCGTTTGCGGAAAATCCCAGACGTGCGGCTGGGATTCTCCGGGTGGGCGGAGTCCTTCTATCGCGAAGTGGATGGTTTCTTTCGTTATAGCGACTGGCTGGAATTGCGCTTCCAGGATTAATGCGCCGCTACTTCCGATATCTTCACGTCCAGTAACGCATGTTCTAACGTTCCACGGTCACCAGAAATTCATTCACCTTGACCTGGAACTGTTCTTCCGTGAAATTGCTGTAGCTGTCTGGTATGTGCCGAACTCCATTCGCGTGGCCAGCTTTTCCGGATGTCCGGGAACGGTGGCTCCCGCGGAAGTCTCCTCGTAGCCCGCACACCTGCCCCCTTGTATGTCTTCCTTCCCCTTCTTCCCCTCGCCCTTCCCGGGGCTGATTCATAGTTGGTTGATCATGTTCCGTTGCAGGTCAGGGGCAGTCCGAGCGGAATTGTCACGTTGTCCGGGTGGGGTGGGATGATCTCCGGGTTGTCCGTCCGGGAGGAAGCCCGTTGTGTCGTCCGTGGTGCGGAGGGTGTACACCAGGTGGCCCGGCCGCCCTGCGCAAAGCCAGCCGCTGCAGACTCGTCGAGCTCATCCGGCCCAGGGCTCCGCGGATGGCCCAGCGGCTGATCGATGACGTCTTCGACGCCCTCGACGAGCAGACCGTCGTCGTTCCCGGCACGGGCACACTCGACATCGTGGTCCCGTCCCTGGCCGCCTCGCTCGCCACGGTCCACGACCAGCGCCGGGCACTCGAAGCCCAGATCAGCAGCCTGCTGGAGGCCCACCCTCTTCACCTGGTCCTGACCTCGATGCCCGGAGCCGGAGTCAGGACCGCCGCCGTCCATGCCACCGTCGAGGACCACATCCGGTGCGGCAGGATCACCGGTTTCGGCCGCTTCCCCTCCCGCCGCTTCGCGATCAACTCGGCCTGGCTCGAACTCAGCCTCGCGGCGATCGGCCTGCTGGCCTGGATGCGGGTCCTGTTGCTGGACGGGGAGCTGGCGGCTGCCGAGCCGAAGAAGCTCCGATACCGGCTGCTGGATGTCACCGTCCGCCGCACCCGGGGCGGTTGGCGACTGCGCTTGCGGATATCGCAGACCTGGCTCTGGAGACACGAATTGGCCATGGTCTTCCACCGCCTCGCTGTACTGCCCCGTCCTGGCGGCTGACCGGCAGCCCCTCGTCCGCCCACGACCCAAAAGACCTTGGAGAATCCGACCGCCGCGCCAGGCCTCATCCCTGCCCAAACACCGAAATCGCGTCGATCCCCCCAACCGCTGCTGATCAGCGACACCGCCTTCCCCCAACCGAAACGGCGGGGTTAGTTGATGCCCTGGACGTTGATGGGGTTGGAGTTGGGGTGCTGGGCGCCGACGGTGAATGCCAGGCTTGTGGTGCCCGCCTGAGCAGTCCCACCGGCCGCTACCTCGACCCACATGACAGAGACTGCACCCGCTTGGGGGAGTGCCGGGTCGATGTTGTGGAACGTCAGGGTCTGGCTGTCGGGTAACAGGACCCCCGGATAAGTGGTCGTGTTGTAGGAGCCGTCCGCCACGGTCAGCAGGTGTGCGGGGCCCTTCTCGACAACGAAGTACACGTCCCGCCCCGCGGGGAGACTGACCGAGACGTCCTGCGGAGCAACCGCGCCCGTCCCGGTGTTTTCCAGGATCACCCACGGACGCCCCGGCTTCGCACCCGGCGTCAGACTCACTTCCTGCGGCCCGGGTGAGACGGTGAACCCACTGTGATCACTGCTGTCGGGGTTTTCAACTTTCTCAGACATTGTTTTCACCTTATCGATGCGGAAGGGATGTGCCAGGGCTCGTACCCGGCGTTACTTCCCTTCTCTGTCGGGTGGTGCCTGGTACCCCTCGCTGCGAGCTCCGGCAGTAAGGACGGCTGTCTTGAACGGGGTTTCCAGGCCCCGGGCGAACGGCGAGAAGTGGCCCCACCTCTCGAACGGGCGGCCGACATGTCCCCCGGGCCCCTGACGGCCTCTTTCTCGCTGGCTGCGCTTGTGCGCGGGCCACCTACCGGCCCGGCAGTAGAACGCCTGGCGGAGCCACTTCTCACCGTTGGGGCGGGGCCTACGAACCCCGTCGCAGTAAGGACGGCGTTGCGCTGTGGTCGGGTAGTCGGGGATCGGCAGTGGTCTCCGGCTGCTCGACCGCACCGGTCTCTTTGCTGGCGGGCCGTACGCCGGCATCGGCTTGGGTTCTTCGGTGGCTGGCCCTGAGGGACGCGCCGGTGCTGTATGGCTGGTCGTGCCAGGAGTCAGTGCGCGGAGGGGCATCGTTGTGAGCAGTGACGTGGGCTGGGGCCTCACCCGCTGAAGGTGCGCAGACACGTGCGGCGGGCCCGTTGCCCGGGGTCTTCCGGGGCGGGCGGGGGTCCTGATGCCTGGCGTGCTCCGCTTCTCCGGGGCTGTCTCCGGAGGGCGGTTGCGGGGTGCGTCGTTGTCGGCGGGGGTGCTTCTTTGCGGCAGGAGTCGTTGACTGGTACTGCGGAGTGGCAGGTGGGACCGGGCTCACGAGCTGCTGCCCTTCGCTTGTCCAGGTGGGGGGTTCGCGGATGTTTGCGGGGTTGAAGGGGTGTTGTTCGTGGGCTGGTGGGCGGGTGTGGTTCCGGGGTGGGGTCGGGTGGTGTTGCCGGGGGTGTGGGTCGTGATGGTCTGCGGGTTTTTGTGGGTGGTGGTTCGGCGGGCCCGGTTGTCTGGTCTGGTGGGGGTTTTGCTTTTCTGGCTTAGCTAAAGGGAACCTTTTGATTTGCTGATCAATGGCGGTGTTCCTTCTCGGGGTGATCGGCTGAATTGCCGTACATATGCGCGAGCGGAACGGCACGGCGGATGAGTTGAATTCGGCGGTCTGGGCACGTAGAACTGTGGCAGCAGGGCCTCTTGGCGTTACTCGGGAAAGATGCGCATTCCCGAGCTGCCAGGAGGCCCTGCGTCCATGTGCCGGCCGACCGGAGAGCGCTCGTGCGGGAGTGTGTACGGTCTGCACTCTCTGGGATCGGTTGGAGGTACGGCTTTTCAATATGTTACGAATCCAGGCAGGGCCGGTTCACGAAATGGCTCTGACTGTACATTCTTTACTTTCCGAAAGGCCTGCCGGCGTTACGCCGAAGGCTTCAGGAAGTTCTTCAGGAATCCCTTTCCGTCACCGGCTAGGTATCCCTTCAGAAATGCCTGCCCGCCGGGGCCGTTCAGGTATGCGTTCAGGAAGTTCTGTCCGGCGGAGCTGCCTAACCACTCCTTCAGGTAATCCTGATTCGCGGATTCGTTGAAGTAGTTCTCTTTGGGGTTGTTCATTTCTGCTCCTGTTGTGTGTATTGGTCGGTGTGTTGTTAGCGTGCTCGCTGTGCCGGTAGGCTTAGCGGCTTTCGCCTCCTTGCTTTAAGTAGGTGAGCGGGTCTGAGCCCTCTCGACTGAACGGGTGAGTCACAGAGAGTGCTGATTTTGGCTTTTCAAGGTGAGGATGGTGGGAGGTCGGGGGTGAGGCTGGTTCCGGCGGGGAAGCTGTTGAGAACGTGGGGGGTGTACCGGAGCCGTTTGAGCGGTTTCGGGCGACGGCTTCGAGCCGGTCGAGGGAGAGGTTGGCGAGGCTGCGTTTGACGTGGGCGTGGGCCCATGGGAACTCGAGGCACTGTCACGTTGTCCGGGCGTCTGGGATGATCTTCGGGTTGGCCGTGTCCGGGGTGGGTGGGATTCGTGTCGTCTGTGGTGCCGTCGTACGCGAAGCGCCGGTACCCGGTCGAGGTGATCTCGCACTGTGTGTGGCTGTACTTCCGCTTCCCGCTCAGCTTCCGTGAGGTGGAGGAGATGATGCTCGAGCGGGGCGTCGTCGATCTCCTACGAGAGCATCCGGCGCTGGTGTCTGAAGTTTCGGCCAGTCCTACGCCGACGCGCTGCGCCGGCGGCGCCCGCAGCCGGGCGACAAATGGCACCTGGACGAGGTGTTCATCAAGGTCAACGGGGAGCAGAGGTTTTTGTGGCGGGCCGTCGATCAGGACGGCAACGTCCTGGACATCCTGGTGCAGAACCGGCGCGGCAGAGCCGCTGCCAGGCGTTTCCTCCGTCGGCTTCTCAGCACCACCGGGCAGGTGCCCCGGGTGATGGTCACCGACAAACTGAGGTCGTACGGGGCTGCGCACCGTGAGGTGATGCCGTCGGTCGAGCACCGCTCGCACAAGGGGTTGAACAACCGGGCGGAGAACTCTCACCAGCCGGCGAGGCAGCGGGAACGTGCGATGAAAGGATTCCGCAGCCCAGGCTCCGCGCAGCGGTTCCTGTCCGCGTTCACCGGGATCTCACCCCACTTCAGGCCTCACCGGCACCGCGTGACCGCCCGCCGCCACCGCCTCGAAATGATGATCCGCTTCACCATCTGGAACCACATCACCGGAGCCGTCGGCATGCCCGCTGCCGCCTGAGCAACCGGCCGCCAACGGCCCTCCCTACCCTCAGCCGATCACACCCCCGACAACGTGACAGCACCGGGCGGAGTGCTCCTGCGGCTGGAGGGGAGTCCTTCGGCTCCTGGACTGGGCCGCGATCGGCGAAGTCCCCTTCCACCTCTGGGAGGCGGGAAGTGACAGCGCGGCGGAGTGCCTGGATGACTGGGACCGGCACATCGTGACCGTGGAGGCCATCGGCGGTCCGGTTGCCGTCGGAACTGGAGATCCGGCTGAAGAACGTCTTGCGGGCGATTGCGGATCTGGCCCGCGACTTTAGAAGTCATCTCATTTGGTCAGTCTGCGGTAGCAGATGAGGGTGCAGGCGATGCTGGTGAAGGCGAGGAAGTGTTCGGCCTTGCGTTCGTAGCGGCGGTGCAGGCGTCGGCAGCCGGCGAGCCAGGACATGGTCCTTTCGACCACCCATCTGTGGCGGCCGAGCCGTTGTGAGGACTCGATGCCTCTGCGGGCGATGCGGTGTCTGATGCCGCGTCCGCGTAACCATCGTCGCAGGTGGGCGTAGTCGTAGCCCTTGTCCGCGTGGAGCTTGCCGGGCTTGCGTCGTCGGCGTCCGCGGCGGGATCGGATGGGCGGTATGCCGCGGACAAGGGGCTCGAGAGCCTGGCTGTCGTGCAGGTTCGCGCCCGAGATCGCGACGGACAGGGGCAGACCGGTCCGCTCGGTGATCAAGTGGATCTTCGAGCCGAACTTGCCCCGATCCACAGGATTCGGACCTGTCAGATCCCCCTTTTCAGGGCCCTCATGTTCACCGAGTCGATCGCGCAGCGGGACCAGTCGAGTTCACCGCGGACGCCGAGTTCGTCGAGGACCAGCCGGTGGAGCTTGGCCCACACCCGGGCCTCGCTCCACTCGGAGAATCGTCGGTGGGCTGTCGCCCCCGAGGGGCCGAACGATGCCTTGGGAAGCTGCTGCCAGGTACAACCCGACGTCGCGACGAACACGATCGCGGCCAGTACTTCACGGTCACCATGCCGGCGCCGCCCACCGCCCTGAGGCCGCGACGGCGCGTCCGGCACCACCCGCTGGAACAGCTCCCACAGCTCGTCCGGCACCAGCCGTTCAACGATCCCCACCATGGCCGACAGTCTACCCGCGAAGCCCAAATGAGATGACTTCTTAGGCCAGCAGCGCGCAAAGCAGACCGGACCTTGCGCGCCATACCGTGTACTGGCCCGCCCATGATGCGCGTGGCCAGGACCTCGATGCGGTGGCCGCGGCCCTGGGTCTGGCTGCCGTGACGACCTGCAAGGTGCTCTCGCGGTACGGCGGCTGGAGCCGCGACGGACGACCGCGCGGCTTTTGTGGGGCCCCTCGCGCCGGCCGAACCATCAGCCGAGGCGGTGCCCTGCCCCATCCTCTCTCCGCATTCCAAAAGCCCCGAGGGGGATGGCGTGGGCGGTGACATAAGACCGGGCGAAGAAGTTGCATCCGGTTGTTGTCTCCCGCGGGCAGAGCCGGGGTCTCATGAATGGCTTATCCAGCCCCTTGGTCTGAAAGGCAGGGCCGATCTGATGAAGTCGCGCCGCGTTCTTCCGCTGCTGTCCGTACAGGGCAACGGCACAGTCGCTCCCTCGCCGGTCGTGGTTGAGCGGCTGCACTCGCTGCCGCTCCAGACGGTTGACGACATCCGTGAAGCCTTCCCCGGCATCCCCATCGAGGAAATCCGTGCTGAGACGTACTTCCAGAACCTGCGGGTGCTGACCACGGCCACGTGCGCGATGCGCTGCGGTTATCCGGGCGAGAGCACCATGTGGTGCCATAACGAGGGCATGGAGCGCAACGGGCTGAGCGACGCCGACCTGGAGCAGACCCGCCGCTTGGTCGGCCAGTTCCGGCGCGAACGCGGTATCACCCAAGTCACCCTGGCCGGACTCGAACCACGGCTGAACGACGACTTCGTACGGTTCATCGCCGGGATGCGGGCGGACGGCATCGATGAAATCACGCTCGTCAGCCACGGCCTGAAGCTGCTGGATTGGCTCCCCCGGCTCCACGCTGCGGGCCTGTCCGGTCTCGTGCTGTCGGTACAGGCCTTCGAGCGGCAGGCCTACACCGACATCATGGGTCTGGACGCCTTCCAGAACGTCCTGGCCGTGATCGATCTGGCCGACACCATCGGGCTACCGGTCACGGTCAACCGGGTGCTGCTCAAGGGGTTCCACGAGGACATTCCCGCCTTCCTCGACTGGATCGACCGGCGCCAGTTCCGCGTGCGCCTCTACGACGTGATGTGGAT